>JANNWZ010000241.1:0-12235 GCA_031409295.1 Mariniblastus sp. | reverse complement strand
TGTGCATTTGCAAATGGCAAGTCCAAATGGATCAACACCATCCAACCCAAAATACCCTCTAAACAAACTCATCCCGTCCACATATTCCAACGGATCAGTCGAGATAAACTCACCGGAGAGTGAATCGTAATAACGGGCGCGGAAGTACTTCGCCGAAGGGATGCCTACCAAAAGTTCCGACACAATAATGTTCTATTTCGAATTCCGTGAACGAATCGGGAACGGTGGTTTTTGATACTTCTTGGGCGGACTCTCGGCTAACTGTTTCAACGCGATCTCGATCGCTTTTTCCAGTTGGGGATCGTGTCCGGCAATCACCTCGGCTGGTAGTTGTTCGACTTCGACATCGGGCGGCACACCAACGTTTTCAACCACGAAGCCATCCTCGGTCCAAATAGCAATATTGGGTGCGGTGACCGAACCGCCATCCATCAACTCGGGAAAACCGAGAATACCAACCAGCCCGCCCCAGGTACGACGCCCAACCAGCGTGCCGATTTCAAGTTTGTGAAACATCCAAGGCAACATATCTCCGCCCGAGCCAGCCGTCTCGTCGATCAGCATGATCTTCGGTCCCGGAATCGCACTTGAGGGTGTTTGAAGGTCACCTCCATAACGAGTGGCCCAATGACTAACATACGGACGACGAAGATGGTCGATATTGTAGTCGGCAATTTGTCCGCCACCGTTGAAGCGTTCATCGATGATAATCGCCTCGCGATCCGCTTGGGGAAAGAAATAGCGTTTGAAATACGTATGTCCGCCACCGGCCGTATCGGGAACATAAACATAGGCCACCCGACCATCGGTCGCCTCGGTAACCTTGCGCAGATTTCCTTCGACCCAATCGCGGTTGCGCAATTCACTTTCATTTTCGATCGGAACCACGTTGACCAGCCTGGAATCGGTGCCGTCGGCTTTCGGTCCGACTTTCAACTCGACGATTCGGCCCGCCGTATTTTCGAAATGACGGTAGACACTATCGCTGGCCAGTAATTCGATTCCGTTGACCGCCAGCAGAAATTCCCCATTGCGAACACGGACTCCCGGTTCGGTCAACGGCGCCCGCAAGGATCCGTTGTAATTCAAGCCACCTAGAACT
Organism: Mariniblastus sp.; assembly: GCA_031409295.1. GTDB lineage: Bacteria > Planctomycetota > Planctomycetia > Pirellulales > Pirellulaceae > Mariniblastus. The sequence goes on along the minus strand of JANNWZ010000241.1, from coordinate 11,133 downwards.
TTTTTGAAACGATAACGACCTTCCGCGATTTCGAAATCCGCACCGAGCAAACCGCCGGGCACGGTTTTGGTTTCCATCCGATCGTCACCTCCTCCGACGCGGTGATGTCCAACGGCGAGTTCGCTGCACATCCATTTCAACACGCGATTCAAATCTTCACGGGTTGCGCAATGCGCGACGAAGGGTCGGTATTTTTCCCGCATCGCGTCCCAGTTCGATCCATGCATGTTGGGATCATAGAAAAAGTCGCGATTGATTCGCCAGACTTCTTCAAAAATCTGGTTCCATTCGGCGACTGGATCGATCCTCACCGAAATTTTATCGACCGGCAGATTACCTTTACCCGCTTCGATCTTGTTTCCCGCTGCTGCAATGCCGAGGGTCGAGCCCACGGAATACAGCACTTTCTTGCCGTCGTTGGACAGTGTAAAACCGGTCGCGCTGCTCAGTACCGTGTTGGCTTCACGCGCTTTGATCGAATAATTACCCAGTTCCGATTTCCCATCACGATTCCGCTTGATGAAGTAGATTGTTTGTTCGTCTCCGGATTGGAGGTTGGAGTAGACGGCGGCCTCTACCGGGATCGCGACAATGCGCTGGTCGAGTCCTTCAAAGTCGATTTCGACTTTTTCGACTTTGGATTTGTCGGCGTCGTCGGTTTTTTTCTGGTCGGTAGATTTTGCTACCTCTTTGGCAGACGACCCGTCGTCCTTCGCCGGCTTCTCCTCAGTTGCTTTTTCTTCGTCGTTTTCTGCCTTAAGTGGGTTCTCATCGGTATCTCGCAGCACCACCAGATAAATCTGATTGGACAACTCCATGTCGTTATTGGACATGGAGAACCAGTCTTTGATCGGACCTGCATCCGTTGATGCGAGAAAATAAATGTATTTGCCAGTGCGATCAAACACCGGTTCAGCGACTTCGCTCAGGCCGTCCGTAATCGGTTTCGACTCGGCAGAATCGATGTTGTAGACAAACGCCTGTTGAACCATCGCGGTGGTGTTATTCGTGTAGACGATCCAGCGCGAGTCGGGAGACCATTGATGGCTTAGCCCGCGCACGTCCGGTGGGCCGTAAAACGGTGCGCTACAAATTTTCGTGGAAGTTTTTTTCGCCACGTCAAAAAAATACAGGCTCCATGAATTGTCGCGGTAGCTGATCTTAGTCCCATCGGGCGACCATTTGGGTTCTTCGAAAAAGCCATGCCCTTCCAAGGCGAATTGCTGGACTTCCCCTTTGCCGTCCTGCGGCGCGAGATGCAAACGATACTCGCCGCCAGCATCTGAAAACCAGGCGATCGTTTTGCCGTCGGGGGACCAAACCGGCGATCGTTCGTGAACTCCTGGCGTATTGGTCAGATTTCGCATGTCCCCCTTACTGGCCGGCAGCGTCACGATTTCACCACGATATTCGATGACGGCCCGCGCACCGGAGGGAGATATGTCAGCGTTACGGATCCATTTAGCATCTGATGCAAAACGCGGGCGCCGCTCATTCAAGTCGCTGGTGACGCCGATTTGCAATTGCGATGTCGCTCGCGTGGCGGGCGTGTAAGTATGGAGGTATCCGTTCTGTTCAAAAATAATCGCGTCACTTCCCGCGGTCAGGCGATTGATCGGAAAATCCGCGAATTGCGTCAATTGTTCGACCGCTTCGGTTATCGGATCGAACGAGAACAAGTTGAATTCGCCGTTTCGATCGGAGCGGAAATAAACACGATCGCCGATAAAGACCGGATCAGTATCATTGCAACGACCCTCCGGTTGACGAATCATTTGTACCGCGTGATCCGCCGATTTGTAAATCCAGATCCGCGACGCTGTGCCGCCGCGATAATTTTTCCACTGGCTAAATCGTTCGCCAATCGGATTGTAGGCAATCCTCCTACCGTCCGGTGAATAGGTCGCGTTCAGACCATTGGGAATCGGCAACTCCGTTGGGAATCCGCCTTGAACCGACACCGTAAACAGTTTTCGATACCGCGATGTAAACGTATTCCGCATCGATGAAAACAAAACTCCGGCGCCATCGATCGTGAACGACTCGACAAAGTCTGCCGCCGGATGCCAAGTCAACCGCGTCGGTGTGCCACCGGTAATCGGCATCACATAAACGTCGAGATTCCCCTCGTACTCGGCGCTAAAGGCAATTGTCTTGCCATCTGGCGAAAAATGAGGAGACGCTTCGGCTCCTTCATGCGAACTCAAGCGATGCGAGTGGCTGCCGTCGCGATTGGCTAGCCACAAGTCGCCGTCGTATACGAAAGCAATATGTTCGGCACTAATGGCCGGTTGAGCCAGCATTCGCGTGTTGGCCGAGTCCTGCGCCTCAGCCCGCTCGGTTGCAACCAAACCGCTTAATAGTCCCAAAACAATCCAACAGTATTTGCGGCTCATGGTGTCACTTTCAAGTTTTTCGCTGAAACGAAGTATTGTGGCCTTCCGTCGCTAACATCCTAATCTCGGGCCATGCCGGTTGCTCAAAAAACCTGATTCAGTTCAGAAAAAATTCCTGAACAAATTAACGGAAACCACTCGTTTGGTGAGCGGAATCCGTTTCGGTTTAACGTTACAACACGTGGCAATTCGCGAACCCGATTTTTTTGGGCCGATCCACGTTTAGTCGTCTTTGTCGGAACTTTCTTTGGCGGCGTTGGCTGCTTCGGCCGCCTTGGCCTGTTCGGCTTCGGTCCGCACGCGATTGGCATTCAACGAATCGATCAAACTTTTACGGGCTTCCGGTGATAGGAGTTTGCCGGTTGATTCGAGCATTTTGCCGAACCAGGCAACTTCTTCTTCCGCGAAAGGGAAACCGCAATTGCCGTCGGGGCCGGTACTATTGGCGACACCTTTTTCAGTGGCTGGATCGACGATCACAAACCACGGAATACCACCACTTTCGCCTCCCGAAAACTTGTCCAACATTTCCTGACCACCTTCCATCCGATCGGTGTCAATTTTCAGATCAACAAACGCGGTGTCCATAATCGATTTGACTTCGGGGCGCGCCATCCAGTCTTCCAGGCGGTGACACCAACCGCACCACGGTGCGCCAAAATGCAGAAACACCATTCGCTTCGACTGGCGAGCCTGTTCGAGTCCAGCCTTGAAGGCATCGGCGGCAATTTGCGGCGTTGCTTGATGCGATGTTAAGAATTCGAGCACCGCTGCGGGATTGTGAGCTTGCTTGGTTGTGTCTTTTTCTTCCAACGCCTCGGTTTCCTGATTGGCAATCACGTCGCCAGAGGCGTCTAAGACCGTCAGGAATGGCAGGCCTTGATTGGCAAAATCCGCTTTGTATTTTTTGGCGAGTTCCAGATTCTTGTCCGATTGCCCAACATCGACCAGCACGAGATCGTATTCGTACAGCATTTTTTGCCGCACTTCGCCATTGGTTTTGAAACAGTCGTGAAGCAAGTGACACCAACCGCACCAGTTGGCTCCCCATTGAATCAGCACGCGACGATTTTCTTTTTTCGCTTTTGCCAGGGCCGCGTCGATTTGTGCCGCCGCGTCGGCATTTTCATCGTAGATGTTTTTGCGTTTAGGTTTGGCGCTGGCCTTGGTCTCAGTCGCTTCATCCTGGTCTGCGGCTGCTGGGGCGGCTGGTTTTTCCTTATCTTGAAAAAGTGTCAATGCCGCGTTGCTCTTGGAATCGATGCCGATTCCAGACCAGCTCAATCCCAACAGCAATATCATTCCCGCGTGCGCTCGCCATATTTGTCCCACGTTGAATCGTTTGTTAATTTTCATCGCCTGAACTCCTCAGTGTGTAATGGACTGTCAATCGACACAATTGCATTTTCTCGCGAGTATGATTGTTACCGAAAAGTCAGGGCAATGCCACAAGTTCGTAAAGCGGAGCGAAAAAACCGACTAAGTCAAACATCGTTTAGAGTTGCTGAATGAAATCGAGCCCCTTTGCTGCATGGCCTGTTGTTCGACTTTCGCGGGCACTAAAATCTTGGAACAACCCCGTCTGGGCTTTGAAAGTAACGAATGAAAATATCCATTGAATACTGCGGCATGTGAAACTATTTGCCCCAGGCCACCCGTTTGGCGGCCGAGATCCAATCCCAATTCCAGATCAATCCGGAGTTGATTAAATCGTCGGGAGGCAAGTTTGAAGTGGTCGCTGACGGCCAGCTAATTTTTTCAAAAAAACAGCAAGGTCGATTTCCCGAGCACGCCGAAGTGCTGCAAAAAATTGCCGATCAATTGTAAGCTTGATTGGAATCGTTAATGACTTCGAACGACTGCGCGATTCCGAGACGGCGTCGCAATCGGAACTTGTGACGGCCTACTCTTAGTCAACGGATAGTCTTTACAAAGAGTTGAAACCGAACACTCGCTGTTTCTGCCGATGATTGGGTGCAACACTTCGGTATCTGACAGACAAATCCTTTCGTCAAATTTCCAGTTCGTGTTTGGTGGCCTGCGCCGTGTCAGGTTAACTGCGGTTTCACCAGTCGCTCGGCTGTCTTTTCGCGATGAGACATTCTTGTTCACAATTCGCCGGCACAATTCCATACTGACTTCAAGAAAATTCCGTCCAACAACACATTCGACTAGAGAACTCTTTATTCCGAGACTGGGGTACTGTGATGCTAGCAACAACAGCGCTCGCGGTTGTTTAGCAGAGAGCTTGGTGGTTTGGGAAAAGTCTGCGGGCTATCCGGGTCGCGTCGATCGCAGAGATTTTGACATCCTAATAGCGTGCGACTTGAGACTTGTCGATTAAACAAGGGTTCCATTATGTAGCACCAAAGTTTTTCCCTGATTTGGTTGGCGGTCCATGCGCTGGGGTGATCTTCAATTCCGAATATCTCGATGGATCAATTGAGCGAAACGCAAGGTTCAATTCGGACGTCAATCGTGCGCGGGATATTCCTCGTTTGCCTGTGGCTGGCCTGTTGCGCGGGTTGTAGTCGCAGGGCATATCGAGAATGGGCCGACCGGGACGCCTACGGTTTGGTCCGGTCGCGCCAGTTTGATACTCGTTGGGCGTTGCCGAGACGAACGCTTGAAGCGGCGCCACAATCCCGATTGGCCGATGCGCAAAATCCAGACTGCGGGCCACTCCCTCCCGATGATCCCGCCGCGCACGGCTACATGAAGCAGCCGTTTCGATCAAGAAAAGAAATTGAGTTCTGGGACAACCGCGGCATGCTCGATTCGCTTGACGATCAGAGCTGGCTCGACAGCCTGCCGCGCAACCCCGCCGGCGAAGTCGAACTCGATAAACAGTTGGCAATCGAACTGGCGTTGTTACATAGCCGCGAATTTCAAACGCGGGTTGAACAGCTGTATTCTTCAGCGTTGCGACTGTCGCAAAACCGATTTGAGTACCGCGTAAATTGGCTCGGCGGCAGCGATACGGCCTTTGCTGCATCCGGCGATGGGACAACTGGAAATCGCAGTTTGGGGACGACCAATCAATTGGGACTCACGCGCAACTTTGCTGCGGGCGGACAATTTTTTTCGACGCTGGTCAACTCATTCACTTGGCAATTCGGCGGTGGAAATTCCGACTTTGCTGCCGGCAATCTTCTGGTCGGATTGACTCAACCGCTTCTCCGCGGTGCATTTCGTCACGTCCGAACGGAATCATTAACCCAAGCGGAACGAGATTTGTTGTACGAAGTCCGAGCGTTCGCGCGTTTTCGCAGGCAATTCTATTTTGAAATTGTGGGTCAATATCTCGCGCTGTTAAGTCAATCTCAATCGGTGCGAATCGAAGAAGGAAACTTGCGCAATCTCGAATTGAATCTGGAAGAGCACAAAGTGTTGCTGAGTCGCGGTCTGGTATCGCCGATTCAGGTGGATCAAGTTTTTCAGAGTTATCAGACCGGTCGTCTGTCACTGATCAACTCACAACAGGCGTTTCAAACATCGATGGATCGTTTCAAGTTTCAATTGGGATTGCCAGCGCGAGTTACGCTCAAGCTCGACACGGCGCTATTGGCTTCTTTCGAGCTTAACTCAACGGCTATTGAGGAATTACAGGTCCAGTCGGAGGAGCTCTTGCAATCGATGATGAAATACTTGCCACCCGACCAGGCTTCCGACGAGTTTCTAAAACAGACGTACGAGCAAATCAAGACGGCTGCCAAAGAAATCGAGAGTTTGAAACCGCAGGTCGACGCCGAGTTGAAGCAGTTTCGTGAAGCGCTGGCCAAATCCAAACCGGATGCTGAGGCCGAAGAAGCCGAAACGGTCGACTACGAACAACAAGTCGCGGTGGCGGATCGACTCGAAAAGCTACTCGAGGATCTGAATGTCCAGATGGTTGCGGCGAAGAAATTGTACAGCCAACCGCTGTCGAAATTGATCCTTGGCATTGAGCAACCGCAACCGGAAGAGCAACCGCAACCCGATACGGACGAGCCCGACGACGAGAAAAAACCGGCAATCCGCCAGTGGGAGGCATTGCAGCAACTGATCGCTCGACCAGGCGGATTGCGTGATCGCATTGACACCCTGTTCCTTGTTCAAACCCAGATTCGGCTGTTCTTAATTGAGATCAAGCGACTTGAACTGGAACAGGAAACGGCCATCGATATTGCCCTCAAGGGCCGACTTGATTTGATGAACAGCCGCGCCTCGGTAGTAGATTCCTATCGCCAGGTCGAAATCGCGGCCAACCGATTGAAGAGTGATTTGTCCGTTTCGACCTCCGCCAATTTGCGCACCGATCCGACTCATGACAATGCTTTTCGGTTCGACGGAAAAGAGAATCAGTACAATGTAGGCTTGGGTTTTGATGGGCCCTTGAATCGGTTTGGCGAACGAAACGCCTATCGCGCATCGCAAATCGCGTATCAACAACAACGTCGGTCCTACATGGCGGATGAGGATGCGATTGTAAACAGTGTGCGGCTGAATCTGCGACAATTGCAGAACAGCCGATTCAACTTTCAGATTGCCCGCCAGCAGTTGATCACAGCAACTCGCCAAGTCGAACAGGCTCAATTCAATTTGCGCACGGCGACGGCGGGTGACTCGAGCCTGACGCAGGACTTGCTACAAGCCCTGCAGACGCTGCGGGATACGAAAAATCGACTGATTTCGAACTGGATCGGCTATGAGACTTCTCGCATTGCATTGTTCGTTGATCTAGAATTACTGAATCTCGATGAGCAAGGTGTTTGGATCAATGAACAAGAAAACTTCGAGGGGTTTAACGCGAGTCGACCCGCCGACACTAGCGTCGCCGATGCGACCGACGGTAACTCCATTCCAAACGCCAACGCCGGTTCAGGCGGCGCCGATGCAGATTCCAGCTCCAACGACGCTGCCAACGACAATGATTCCGGAGTCGAACGCCCCACTCCAGAACGAAGGGATCCGGAACGATCCGAAACGGATCGACCCGCAACAAAGTAACCGCTCCCGAGATGTTCGAAAATCAATCATTTGGCGATGGACAGGCCGATTGATGTTCAGTCTGTTGATCGCGGCGGTTGCGTACGGAATCTATTTGTTGATTGCCAGCCTCAGCCACCGAATTGGCTCAGATACCAGTGCGATTCCCACGGCAGTTGTCGCGCGGACCACCTTGACGGACAAAGTCATCGAGCAAGGCCAACTGGAGAGTCAAAGTACGGTCAATGGTAACTGTGAAATCAGCAACAACGAAAACAAAATAATTTTCCTGGCTGCCGAAGGTTCACTGGTCAAGAAAGGTGACGTAGTCGTCAAGTTCGACACGGCCGAGGTAACCGAAAAAATTTCCGAACGTGAGACGCAAGTAAATGCAGCCATCACATTGGTTGAGTCGGCCCGTCAGGAACTACGAGTTCAGGAGGACGAGAACGTCACTCTGACTCGTAAAGCCAAACAGGATCACGAACTCGCCGAACTCGATCTGAAGAAATATATCGAAGGAGACTATCTCGTCAAGAAATTCGATATCGAAGGACTTATCTCGGAGTCTCAGACTTCGGTTGACAAGGCGAATCGTGATCTCGAGAACATGCGAGCACTAGTTAAACGGGGCTTTCGTGAATTTGAACAATTGCGGGAGGCGCAACAAGTCGTTAAGAGTACCGAGCTGCGACTTACCAATAACAAACAAAAACTTGATTTGTTGGAGCGGTTTGAACACATCAAAAGTCTCGCCGAGTTCAAGGGGAAGGCGGTAGAAACGGAACACCAACTGGAGATTGTCAAGAACACCGCAGCTGCGAAACTTGCCAAAACAACGGACAACCTGAAAAACGCTGAACGCGGTTTGGAGCTGCAGAAAAAACGTCTGAAAAAGTTACAGGAGGGTCTCGAAAAACATGTCATGAAGGCACCTCAGGAGGGAACTCTGGCGTTTGCTCAAGACAACTGGCGAGGCAATGGGGAAAAAATTCACGAAGGGTCCGTGGTGTTCGAGAATCAACCGGTGTTTTTGCTGCCCGACATGGAACGGATGCAAGTCAAAGTTGGTATTCATGAATCGCTGGTCGGCAAAGTCAAAGCGCAACAGCGAGCAGTGATTCGGGTCGATGCCTTTCCAGGGCAAAACCTGACCGGTACAGTATTGAGTGTTTCCCCGCTGTCGGCCTCCAATCGTTGGGAACCATCCAATAATTACCAAGTGATGGTAAATATTGACAGTTTTCCGAGTGACATGAAATTGAAACCAGGGATGTCCGCCGAGGTCGAAATCCGGGTTGGGGAATACGCCAATGTCCTGGCCGTGCCCATTCAAGCAGTAACCAGCTTCGGGAACAAAAAATTTGTTTTCGTCAAAAATCCTGCCAGCGTTTTTGTCGCACAGGAAATTGGCACTGGAAAAACAACCACGTCGTTTGTCGAAGTCACAACGGGTTTGGATGAAAATGATGTTGTGGCACTGGATGCCTATCAGCGAGGCATCACTGAGTTTGGCACAGATCAGTCCGGCCCAGATGAGTTGCTGGAACCCGTACCGAAAATCGACAATTCGTTGGCAACTCCCGCAACGGAAATTGGCAAGACCTCGGCCGAATCAACGCCAACGGAAATCGACGCGGGAAAGAATGCTGTTCCGACGGAAGATCAACAGGTCGAACCGACAACGACGGCTGAACCATCCGTGATCGAACCTGGGACGGTTGCGCCGACCTCGATTGAACCGACGGCGAAAGAGCCATCGACGGTGAAACCGATTGGCAACGAACCAGAACCCGTTGAGTCCCCATCTGCCGAGCCACCCGTAAACCAGTCGTCCAATAAAGTAACGGGCATCTCAGTTCGCCGGTCGCTGCCTGGGCGAAGGTGGTTAGCATGCTATCTTCAGGAAACTTGCCATGTTTGATCGCTGGAACAAGATTTCGGCGATGGTAAAAATGTCTCTACGGTCGTTAATGTTGCACAAACTTCGATCGCTACTGACGATTTTGGGTTTAGTGTTTGGTGTCGCGTCAGTCATCATCATGTTGGCGATAGCCGAAGGGGCGGGTCAAGACGCCCAGCGGCAAATTGAATCGCTGGGCATCAAGAACATTATTGTCCGCAGCATCAAGCCATCGGAAGATAAACAACAACAGCAATTTGGGATCCTGGAATATGGTTTGACGTTTCGTGATCTCCAGCGAATTTCTGAAACGATCGATACGATCGACCAACTGGCACCCTTTCGCGAGTTTCGCTATGAAGTTCGTTTTCTCGATCGCGTATCCGAATCGCGCGTTGTGGGATTGCAGCCCGAATATGCCGAGACCAATCGTCTGGAAATGGCGGCCGGGCGTTTCATCGAAGACCTCGATTTGAAACTGCAAACCAACGTTTGCGTGATTGGTTCCAGCCTGGCACGAAAGTTGTTTCAGTTCGAATCCCCTTTAGGAAAATCGATTCAGGTCGCCAACCAGTTTCGGTTTAAAGTCGTCGGTGTCATTGCTCCGAAAATGTCATCGGCCGGAATTGGTTCGAGTTTGTCCGCCCAAGACTTTAACAAAGACCTGTACATTCCGTTGGCAACTGACCAGAAACGAATTGGTAAAATTCTGATTCAAATGAGCGAGGGCTCGCTTAAGGCAGAAAAGTTGGAGCTCAGCCAGTTGACGGTTCGCGTCAAGGAGGCTCATCAGGTGAAGAGTTCCGCCGCCGCGATTGAGAGCTTGCTCGCCAGCACGCATGACAAACGCGACTTTGAAATCACCATACCCTTGGACCTGCTGGAGCAACGTCTTGCGACCCAGCGAATTTTTAATTTTGTGCTGGGGGGCATCGCGGCGATCTCATTATTGGTCGGAGGTATTGGAATCATGAACATCATGCTGGCGACCGTCAGTGAACGAACCGGCGAAATTGGAATTCGTCGCGCGTTAGGGGCGACGCAGTCCGATATCATTTTGCAATTTCTGGTCGAGACATTGGTGTTGTCGGCGACGGGCGCGCTGATTGGGGCTGTCGTCGGGTTGTCCGCACCACCGATCATCAGTTGGGCCTCGGGACGGGAAACCGTAATTACGTTCTGGGGTCCATTGGTCGCCGTCATGGTGGCGTTAGCGACGGGTCTGATTTTTGGAATCTACCCTGCCAAACGCGCGGCATCACTTGATCCAATTGAGGCGCTGCGGCGACTATAGTCCGGCGCAGTGTTAATCGGGAACCTGAGATTGATCACACAGCGCAATCTATAGGTTCTTTAGAAATTCAAGGCCCCATAAAATTCGTATGCTAAAGAACCAGAGCTGTCCACGAATCACACAAATTGCACGACTCGCATCAGTAACAAATTGCTTGAGTGGAAAAACGTTCATCGCGTGACGGACAGGCCCATCGCGATTTCGCAACATTGAATTTTACTTGTCGAACGAGCATAATACTGGCCGCGATTCCGGCTTGGTCACTGGTTCGTTCCGAGATTTGCGACTCGCTCATGCGAGCCGGATTGTTGTGATGCAAGAGTTGGTTCAGCCAGGGCACTCCTAAATTTGTGCTTAGCCGTTGTTGTTTTGGTCGATTGGAAAGCACGGAGAGTTTCAGATGATGTTTGCGATGATGAAGAATTGGATGGGCGGCCTGATGGTGTGTCTTCTGACGCTGGCCTCCCATGGGGCAGCCTTTGGTCAGGGGCTGGCTGAATCGTTACTCAAAGAGTCCCCGGATTCGTTGATTGCCGACGTTGGTCAATTGGGGGATCCGGTCCGAGGGGCGT
>JANNWZ010000240.1:0-2001 GCA_031409295.1 Mariniblastus sp. | reverse complement strand
GTTGATTAGTGCACGCAGGTTGATCCACGTCCGGTGCATTGTTCCAAGTAGCGATCCGGTTTGCACGGGTTGGTCACTATTCTTTGCGACAAAGGACTGAAGTTCCGTTCCATGATTTGCTCGTTCTTTCCCGATTTCGAGAAAAATTACCGCAATTGTCTTGTCTTTTGTTTCGTTAGCCACTTCGTTAAAGCCCTTAACCGAATCAATGTTGATTCGAATCAGCTCTTGAAGTCCGACGATTGTTTCCTTGTTCAGATTTGATTTCGTTTCCAGTGCCATTGTAAATTTGCTTTCCTTGTTGGTTGGTGACGAAAAATCACTGGAAAAAATTTCCAATCGAATTTTATCGCCTGCGTTCGTTGCGAATTTATTAAGGGCCAATTCAAAATTGAGGCGCTCGCAATATCGACACACAACGTCAAGCTCGCAAACGTTGTACCAATATTTCTGTTGGGAAAAAAAGAACCACTTCCCACTGCCCCGATGGCACAAGATGCTGGACGTTGACCACCCGACGGCGTTCCAATTCCCATGCTGGCATGAAACTTGCGACGATAACAAATAACCACCAGGGATACCTGTAATCTGTAATTCGCAGCAGACAGCCTATTCTGCCAAACAAACTCGCAACTTAAACCACGAAAGAACGGAATTCAATCATGTCGAAAATAACAATTCAACCCAATGGCAAAATCAAATATGCGTTGCTGGGATGGCTGATTGGCTTGCCGATTCCAATTGTCTTGATTCTGTTGTTCGTACGCGGTTGTGATTTTTAGCCGATGGACGAATTTTGACAGACGGCGGCGATCAGAAATTCATTGGCGCCATCTTTCCGTATGCGTATCTGCCAAGGCACGGCTGCTACAACCCCTTCCGCCAACCTACCAGTGCTTTCGGATTAATCGCGTGTAAGAAGGTTGGCCGTTGCGGCACTCCTGTTGTCGCCTTCCGAACCTGATTTTTTTTGAGGTTGTCGGGCCTGTCAAGTTTGGGCCACTCGACTACACAGGTTGCGGTGTCACGCTGGCCAAAATCTGTTTCACCTGCTCGATGCGCGCGGGCTTTACGAGATGGTGATTGAATCCAGCTTGCAACGAAGATTGGCGGTCAGAGTCTTGTCCGTATCCGGTCAACGCGATCAGTACAATGTCTTTGTGCGATGGATGTTGCCTTATTCGTTTGGCGACTTCGTACCCTGACATTCCGGGCAACCCGATGTCAAGTAATACTACATCGGGGTGAAAATCGACGGTCGCTTGAACCGCCTTTACGCCATCGTTGGCCGTCCGTACATCGTGGCCGAGTGCTCGCAGTAGAATTGAGAAACTAAACGTGGTGTCTGCGTTGTCGTCGACGACGAGAATTCGCAATCGCTTCAAAACGACTCCGGGTTGCTTACACTCGGACGAGTCCCTCGGCTCTTCTGATGATATGACAGGAAGTCGAATGACAAACTCGCTTCCCTGTCCCACGACGCTCGATACTTCAACCGTTCCACCATGCAGTTCGGTCAAACGCTTGACTAAGGCGAGGCCGATGCCTAGGCCGCCCTGCGAACGGTCCAGTGATCGTTCTGCTTGCGTGAATAAATCAAAAATTCGCGGAAGTAAGCCAGGAGAAATTCCGACACCGTTATCGCGGACTCGGATCACACAATGGTCGCCTTCCTGTTTCACGGTCAACCAAATATGGCCACCTTCGTCGGTATACTTTGCCGCGTTGGTCAGCAAGTTGACGATGACCTGCTCCAGCCGCGACGCGTCCGCATGTAACCAAATTGTCTGATCTGTAAGTGAGACGGTGAGTTCATGTCGACGTTGTTCGACGACAGGTCGAGCGGTTTCGATAGCACCTGTGATGACACTGGCGATAGCGATGCGCTCGGGACGAAGTTGGACTCTGCCGGTCGTGATGCGGGAGACTTCGAGTAGATCATCGACAAGGTGCCGCAGTTGTCCCGTTTGGCGTTCGATGATTTCACGTGCTTGTTGCTGA
>JANNWZ010000239.1:0-40676 GCA_031409295.1 Mariniblastus sp. | reverse complement strand
ACCAGGGGGCAAAACGATCTACAACAGCATTTCGAGGTCTGCTGCAGGCAAACACCGAAACCGTTAAAAAAGAAAATCAGAAACCAGCAAGGTGTTCCTGTCAACTTTTCTGTCATACTAGGGGGTCGGGGGGTGAGGGGATTTTCATTAACGCGGACTCGATCGCCGACAGCACGCTTTGAGTTTCATTGGAAACTTGAGCGCAAATAAATCTGAATACATTGATCCCGCACCGAATCAAATTGCCGCGCTTCAGTAGACTGGTGGCTTTGACCATCAACCTCGACGGTCAATTTTGCAGCAGCACAATAAAAATCTGCAACATAAATTCCCAACGGTTTTTCACGGCGAAATTTATGTTGACAACGCTGTTGGTTCCTCAAGAGTTGCCATAACGATCGTTCAAACTCATCCGACCGGTGACGCCGATTTTCGCGCAAATTCGACGGCGCTCAATCGTTCATCCATAGTTGACTGCTCCTCACCCCCCAGCCCCCTCTCCTCATAAATTCGGAGTACGCTCGACCGACTTGCAAAGTTTTTTCGTCCGAATTTACGAGGCGAGGGGGGAGCCAGAGTAAACCTCTTCGATGTTCCTCCATGATCAGCATCGCAGAATCATCAACCCATATCGGGCCAACCCGACTCAAAATCAAACGCCGCCAACGTCGGATTTGTGCACCGCTGCGCGACATTCAATTGCCGATTCGTAAACGCTCAAAACCCCGTCGATTCGGCCTAACAAACCACCGCTCCAAGGCCTTAGCTGAGCTACCCAGTCCAACTCAAGCCAATCGCAGCCAACCACATCAGCGAATTTCTTTCGCATCGCGCTTCATCGCGGTCAATTGAAAACTCAATTGAAAAAGCATACTCGCATAAACTAAAACAGCATCAATCCTCGGCCACAACTTTCCATGAATGCAATCTGTTGGACTACTCCGCACAACATATAATCCGAAAACCGGTGTATGCGCAGACGTCTGTGGGTGCTAATGGGCCACGGCAAGCGGAACGACTTTCCGACGCACCGAATGCCCACGAGCCGCCGCGCACAACTCGAGACCACCTTGCTGGGAATGGAACTTCGGACGGTGGTATCGGGGGATAATCATGTTCATACCGATCTTCGCACCATTCAAAGACGTTACCGTGCATGTCATACAAGCCAAATCCATTCGGCGAATAGCGACCCACAGTACAACTTCGATCCAGTCTTTCCCCCTTCTGCTCGGTACCATACGGTTCGTCACCTTTGCAGTTCGCTCGGTCGCCATTAAGCGATAAACCAAACGAGTACGGCCCAGTTGTACCCGCGCGACATGCGTATTCCCACTCGGACTCTGTCGGAAGCCGGTACCGCCGGCCAGCACGCTGTTCCTCTTCGTCCGCATTCAATAATCGAATAAACTCCTGCGCGTCGTTCCACGAGACCATCTCGACCGGAAATTTATCCGTTTCCATTCCAGTAACTCTTTCGGTGCCGAAGCCAGTTACAGAAAAAATTGACGGGTTACTCCCGACCACTTTTTCATATTGTGCCTGCGTTACTTCATAAATTCCTAGATAAAACGAATCGGTGATTTCCACAACGTGTTGAGACTCAACGTTAAATCGCCCCGATTCGCTCTTTGGAGAACCCATCTCGAATTTCCCTGGAGGGATTAACGCAAACTTCATCCCAACACTGTTCGAAAATTCCACTTCGCGCCCACTTAGTTTCACCAATTCACTGCGCGCCACCGCGATCGCGTCCCCATCAAAGGGAGCATCCAACCGGGTTGATGCGGGAACTTGGTTTTTTTCCGTAGGCGCTACATTGTCGTTTGGCTCGATTGGAGTGCTGGATTCCACAACCGTTGTCTCCATAAGTATTGGCACGCCGACCAAATCGGCTTTCACGTTGGGAAATTGGCCGCGACCAATTTTCAGCGAGTTCATTCGTCGGGGGACTTCGATGCGCACAAACGTCGAGATAGAATCAAACGTCACCTGACCGTTTCGCTCAGCGGCCTTTGGAACGAGTCCCTCCAAAACACAGAAAAAGAACACGCCGTGTTGGAGGTCTTGATGTTCAAACGAGCGCTGGCCAGCGCTCGAGCTGAACAAGGCCGCTACGCCGTTTGGCGGGTCTTCGGCATAGTCGGAATTGAAGCCAACTATCCCAAGAGCGGGATCGGAATCGTATCGGCTGGCATCGATCAAGACAACCCGGACGCGGGCGAGGCTCGATTCCAGCTGCTGGTAGATGCCGGTCATCGACACCAGGGAGGCCGTGCTTTCCTTGAAGGGCCTCGCATCCCTGGGACAAAGGTACGATTCGGCTTGGCGATCGAATTGCATCCCGTGTCCGGAAAATGCAATAATGACGGTGTCCTCCCGTTGACACTTCTTCAGTACCCGAGAAATACACGCCTCGATGTTCTTTTTGTTGGGGATCTGATTTTCGTCATTCTGGCCGGTCGTGTCAGTCAGCAGACTCGCGTCGTATCCAGCTTTCGTCAGAATGTCATACAACGCATGCGCGTCGTCAACGGCGTATTGCAGTGGCGGTGTCCGGAGATTTTCGTGCTCGTAGTCTTCAATTCCCACGATCACTGCGTAACGCTGCCCCGGCGATTGTCCGAATGCCACCGAGGTCGAGCCCGTCCCGAGGAACAAAATAATCAAACAGACCCGGATCCCCATCGATTGTTGAGTCGATTCTATCATGAACGAATTCCTTGTTTATCGTAGCCCACTTCGATTCCGGTAACCAACCCCGTCCCAATTGCCGCGCTATGACAATTGGTGAGCACAGCCAGAGCGAGGATCAACTATTTTCCGAAAACAGAATTTGAAACAGAATTTGATAATGACTGCTTGCACTCTTTCCGATACCGCAAGTGGATTGGACATTCTCGTCTGTCTGGCCCCGGCTCTCTTTTTTTCCAGATGGCGCAGGCGTTCGCGAAGCCGTTCGAAATGTTCTTGAGTTGGACCAAGAAAACGACTTACTTTTGGGCTCATTGCCGAAAATATTCCGGACGTCTTCTCGGATGCGAAAGCGATCAAGATCTTCACATTGGTTCCACAATTCAATTGCGGAAAATCCTGATCGCGCCGCCGGCTGCGTTAACATTATTATTTTTTAGCATTTCGAGTTCGTTTTTATACTTGGAGTTCCAGATTCCCAGTTGGGCTGGAGTCAAAATGGCTGAGACCGCCTGATTCTCTCCATCATCGCTCGCCGATCCCATGTCGAAAAAGAAGCCGGGCATTGGGTTTTCAATGCTCGAACGAAGCAACTCACCATAACCCTCTTGGACCCAAGCGGTCAGTTTTTCACGTTGCGTCGGTTGTAGAAAAAGTTCCATATCAACCTTGGTGATAAAATTTTCGACAGCGGCTGAAATCTGCTGTTTGGTTCGTTCGGCTAAAACACTGGACAGTTTTTCGGACTGGTCGGAAGTCAGAGTTTTTTCGACTGTCGATTTCCAAATGGTTTGCATTTCGGGTTTTTGGTGTTCGGTACTTGACCCGAAAACGGGCTGGGCCATGACCAATTGTCGCATGGGTTGGATGTTCATTTTGACTTCGAGAACGGCTTGAGCCTGAGGAGCTGCTTCCACTGCCGGTTCGTCGATAGCCTCTGCATTTTTTGTTGCGGAATCTCCCTCCAGGTCTTCTTCGGAGGGTTCATTTTCGGCTCCGTCGGCATCGTCAAAACCTTGGGGACCCAACGGAGCAGCGAATTGTCCGATGGTGGTTTCCATTTCCTTGCGGAAATCGGTCAGTGATTTTTCGATCGCGCCTTTGGCCGCAATTTTCAGTTTTTGGAGTTGTTCCGGCGTCAACACACAAACTTGATTCAAGTCATCGATGCGCACCGCCATGCGTGATTCCATCAGACCTTTTTGTTGGACGAGCTGTTCTTCCATGTGAGCTTTGAAGTCATCGTCGGCGACTGCAACACCGAATCCCTGTGCCGCGATTGCCTTGCCGGCGCGCCCAATGACGACCTGTTGGCCGTTAACCGTGGGGGCTACTTGGGTCTCCAGTTGCAGCACGACGACCGACCAAAACAGAATACGGACGATGCGAATGTAATTCATTGGTTACTCCGTGGACTTGAAAATATTGAAATGATGGGCCGAAATTCTGGCAACATCGTGATTCTAGCAACATCTGATGAGCGGAGTCAAAAACCTCGGCTTCCACTACCGTCTGCGTTTGGCAGCTTCTCTATAAAAACTCGTTCATGGGTTTAAGCTAATCATCCACCGGACTAAACGCAATTAACGCCAGTACCAGTCCGAACAATCCGGAGCCGACCACTGCTATCAAGGGAATAAACAGTAATTGGATGGTTGCCCCACGCCGACCAACCGCCGACGACGGATGATCAGGATCGACATAAACCTCGGTTGCTCCAAACGGAAATCTATCGATGACCTTGGTATACGTATCGCCGTTGCAAGAATAGCTGACAGTGCAGTCCCAACCCCAAAAACTTCTGCCTCTCCCCAGCTTAATATTTTCGCTAAGGACAACCGCTGGTAGCGGAGTCCAATCTTTCGTCCGGTTGCCGTACAGCCAGGTCGCAAGCAGCCAGATCGCGCTACCACAAAATACGACGATGGTGGTCGGTGCGGCAATCCTGAGCATGTTTGTGACAGTATTTGAGTATGGATTATTCGGGCTCATTCTACTTAAATTCCAAGAGATTTGCCGCGACAATCACCGCATTTCTAGTGCTATTGCCCCGAAAACAAAGATCTTGATTCCGGAATCGGGATCCGCAAAATCAGTATTGTTGGGAATTGGCATCTCGATTATCACTTTAGAGTCGTCGAAATGGCGTGGTACTAGTTTTGGAAGGAATCTGAAATGTCAATGAAGTGTCCCACTACGGTTAATTTATTAGTTCTCGGATGTTTCGGCATTGTTAGTTGGAACTTCACCGGATCGGCCAACGGAAGACAGGTTTTTCAGAGCTTGGATCGGGTCGAGCCAAAATTTGCTGCGCATTCAAGCGACGCCACAACAGCAACTGCCAAATGTGCCTCGACCGACACCGACAAATGCCCGGTGGTCGAAAAATGCGATTGCCAATCGCCCGATTTGCAATCTGACAATTACAAATCGCTCGCTGTCGATCACGCCGTTCATTCCGCAACCACCCCCGATCGGTTGTGGGCCAGTCAACAGTCCCGTGCTGGTGAACTCGATGCGATTCGCGATGCAGCCGGACTATCCATGGAAACCGTTGCGGAAACTTGCTCGTTAGCGGACACGACCAAAAACTATTGCCGACAGACAGCTAAACTGCTGACCATTACGCTTCGTTCGGGCCACAACGACGCATCCGCTAATTCGGATTCAATCCAGCAGGCGATCGAGGCAGCATTGTTGTTGGTAGCAGAAACGACGTCAGCACAGGCTGAGGCAAGAATTGCTGCACTCAAGGCCGAACACGCCGGTAGAATTGCCGCCTTGCAATTCAGTTCTCATCCGCGTCTTGGCCAGTTCGCCGTTGCCGACCATCAACCCGCGACAATTTCGTGGCAACAATATTTGACCCCAATATTGGCGAAAGTAACAAACGCGGAAGCACGACTGGCTATCATCGCCAATCAACAGGCTATGTTCCAGGAGAGTCTGAAACAGTTGCAGGCAAATTCTGATCGAGCCAACGCGATTCCATCGCAGGTTATCGCCAACCCACTTTTCCGGGAAACACCGCCAACTTCGAAGTTCAATACCGTACTCACACCGCTGCGCGAATCCGCGGCGTCGGCCCAACATGACATCGAACAGGATCTGCAGCAACAAATCGCCCGTTTGCAAACGCGGCTGCAGGAAGTCCGGCAACAGGAAGTCCGTTCGGCGCAGCAGCTAGAACCAATGTACTCGTCGGACAAACCACTGTTCCCGTTATTTCAACGGTAGCCTGTCATCACGACGCGTCGTGTCATAGCGATTTGACTTTTCCCGAACTCGGTTCGACAACGGCCTTGACCGTCTTGGCCATCTCAAACCAATCGACATCGTCATCGAATGTATCACTGTTGTACCGGAGTCGACTGATGACAGGCGACAGCGATCGACTGGCAATCTGTCCGCGATTGCTTTCCATACTGGCATCGCCGTCGAATCGTCGGGCATCGTTGAGTACCACGCCGGCCACATTCAAGCCGTCGCGAAAGCAAGCCGCCGTAATCAAAGTCTGCAACGCCTGGTTGATGGCACCAATCATATTCGGGGCCACGATTACGATTGGATAGCCGAAATCGTAGGCCAAATCCGCAATGTATTCCTCGTCGCTGATCGGCGACATCAGTCCACCGGCGCCTTCGACAATGATGATTTCACAAGCATCGGCCCAAGCGGAAATACCGGTGCGCAACAATTGTGTGTCCAGTTCTCGTCCCTCGGTACGAGCCGACAAATGCGGAGCCAAGGGAGCCTGAAATCGTTGGGGGCAAACCAAGTCCAAACTGAGCGGTTGGCTGGCCGCTTCCCACAAGGCAAATGCATCTTCGGAAACTAGCTGGTGTCCATCGGAAACGCAATCGCTGGCAACAGGTTTGTAAACGCCAACCCGGTGTCCCGCCCCAACTAACGAGCGGGCGATTGCAGCCGCGACATACGTTTTGCCGACCTCGGTATCGGTTCCGGTAACAAACAGCCCAAGTGGTGGTTTCTTTAACATCAGATTAGATTAACATCCCAATTCCGGCCCGTCCAACGGGGTTGGCTAAATTCAAATCCGTTCTAAAATCCCCAATCAAAAATCGTTCCTGTATTTGCTCGCCGAACCTATGAAAAAAGTCTCGATCGCCGCCATCCAGTCGACTTGTACCGCCAACGTTCAGAAAAATGTCGAACGCACAGTCCAGCAGATCGAAGCCGCTGCGAAAGCCGGTGCGCAGTTGATTTGTTTGCAGGAATTATTTGCCGGATTGTATTTTTGCCAATCCGAAGATCACGAACAGTTCAAACTGGCCGAACCCATCCCCGGCCCGATTATCAATCGCCTGTGTGACGTCGCCGCCCAAAACAAGGTCGTCATCGTGGCTGGAATTTTCGAACGTCGCGCGGCTGGACTGTATCACAACTCCGCGGCTATCATCGAAGCGGATGGGAGCATCCTGGGTATCTATCGGAAAATGCACATCCCCGACGATCCCTACTTTTATGAAAAATTTTATTTCACGCCCGGCGACCTCGGTTTTAAATGCTTCGATACATCGATCGGCAAAGTTGGCGTGTGTATTTGTTGGGACCAATGGTTCCCCGAAGCTGCTCGATTGACAGCCTTGCGTGGCGCCGAGATCCTCGTGTATCCAACGGCGATCGGTTGGCAAGCGCCCGAGAAAGCGGAGTATGGCGAGGCTCAACGAAACGCATGGCAAACGATGATGCGATCCCATGCGATTGCCAACGGTGTGTTCCTCGTAGCCCCGAATCGGGTGGGAGTCGAAGACCATATCGAATTTTGGGGATCGTCGTTTATCGCCGACCCCTACGGCAACATGCTCTGCGTCGCGGAGAGTACGGCACCGCAAACATTAATTGCCGAATGCGATCTGAGTTTGATTGAAACCGCCCGTACCCATTGGCCTTTCTTGCGGGACCGTCGCATTGATGCTTACGGAGATTTGACCAAGCGGTTTATTGATTGAGACAGTGACCATCATGTCGAAACCACAATTGTACATGCCAGCCGAATGGCAACCCCAAGCCGCCACCTGGCTCAGTTGGCCGCACAATGTCGAAACGTGGCCGGAAAATCTCGCCGCAGCGCAAGCCGAATTTATTGCCTTGGTCCACGCGATCGCTGGGGTTCAACCCGTCAAAGTTCTTGCCGCCGGTCAAGCCTACCAGCCAGCCGCGCAGTCGCTCGGCCAGACGAACAACGTCGAGCTGATCAACATTCCCACCAACGATGCTTGGGCGCGGGATTATGCTCCGACGTTTGTCAAAGATCAAACCAACGGTGAATTGGCGGTGATCAATTGGCATTACAACGCTTGGGGTGGCAAGTATCCACCCTTTGACGAAGACCAACAAGTGGCACCGCGCATCGGAAACCATTTGGGATTGCAGGTGTTTTCTCCGGACCTGTGTTTTGAAGGAGGCGCGATCGAAGTCAATGATTCTCGTGTGATGTTGTGTACCCTGTCGTGTGCGTTGGATCCCCAACGCAACCCCGGAAAGTCGCTTGGCGAAATCGAATCGATTTTCCGGCAATTTCTCGGAGTCGAAAAAATCGTCTGGTTGTCAGGGGACGCAATCGCCGGCGACGACACCGATGGCCATATCGATCAACTCGCTCGATTCACCGATGATCATACGATTGTCTATTCGTGGTGTGATCGTGAAGGCGATCCGCAGTCTGCGGGACTCGCGAAAAATTTGCAGGATTTAAAATCAGGGCTCGCCGATATTGGCTGCGCAGATTACCGTTTGTTCCCGCTCCCGATCCCTCCGGAAATCGTTTTGCACGATCGTCGCGTGCCAGCCAGCTATTGCAATTTCCTGATTTGCAATGGACTGGTCATCGTGCCTCAGTTCGGCTGCCCAGCTCACGACCGTATCGCTTTGGACACGTTAACGGATTTATTTCCGCATTACCAATTGATAGCGCTAGACTCTGTCAATTTGTCGGTGGGACTGGGTTCGTTTCATTGTCTAACCCAGCAACAACCGGCAGCGAACAAGTAGTTCTCTCAGTTTTCGTTTTTAAAAAATGCCAGACGGTTCGCGATCTCAAAAATGCCAGACGGTTCGCGATCTCAAGGAGTGTGCGGGGCAATACTCCGAAGAGAAAATCAGCACCGTTCGTTCAAATGGTTTACCTCGCAAAAGAGTTTGCCACCCAAATTAGCACCTCCCGAAAAAATAAGCCGGGCATTAAGGCGATCGGCAGTTGAAAAGTTACCCGCCGAACAATGGACGTCCTCGTCCGTCGATCGCTTTTCAACGGACAAGGACGTCCATTGTACGGGTATTATTTTTCCTGCCGCTCGCCTAAACCCCGGCTTAACTGGTGTTCAAACGATTCCATCGAATCGTTCAATAATTTTCAAGAGTAGTAAAAATCAGGACTGGCTATTTGCCAAATTAGCAGGCAAATCCTCTCACTACTGCTGCCATTATCGGTTGCGGTTATCGGCCCCCTTCGGCTTTCTTGGCCTTGTCGCCACCTTCGGCGGCAGGTGTTTTTTCCTTTTCTTTTTCTACCAATTTTTTGATTTTCTCGGGCAGGGCAAAAGTATCGGCCGGCAACTCCGGATTGACGACAATTTCTGAAAACTCGACAACCATTTCCATACCGTTGGGCAGTTTTTGAGTCATTTTGGTTGGAAACTTGATGCCCCCGAACTCCTTGTATTCACCAGCCATGGATTCAATTTCCATCGGACCCATCGCCGATTGAGCGGTCGAAATCGACTTGGTTTGCAGGCCGGATTTGATCGAATAGTACTCCATTTGGGTATCACCATCGTCCTTGGTGATCTTGAGTTCATAGCATTTTTCGCCCTCGACCTCTTCAACTCCCGTCACTTCCAGAGATTTGTAGACGCTGGCCGGATCATACATTCGGCGGAAATCGGCTTCCCGTTTCGTTTGTTCGGCTTCTTTGTCGACCAGCAATCGAGTACCGCTCATGGTTGAATCGGACCAAACCGTTGTACCATCGGAACCCGACGACTCGTTGCCCGCGCCGGGCAATTCCACCGCCACCAGCACTTTGTCGGGCGATGCCACTTTGACTTCCATGGTTCCATTGATGCCGGCGGCAGGAATCGAAAGGGTACCGGTCTGTTTTAGAGATTTTACAGCTTTGTATTTTTCCAAGCCGCCCGTCACTTCGACGTATTTGGAAATAACCTCGGCCGCCGTCGGCAATTTGGCAGGTTTATCGTCCTGAGCACGGCACATTGTCGCGCCGGTGGTTGAGAGGCACAGCGCGGCCAACAGCAATCGCAAACTAAATTGTTGAGAATTGGTTCTCATACTTGTCCTTTTTGAGTAGAAAGTTTTGAAGTTGTAATTACGGTCAGCAAACGAATACCGCCGTTCGTTAAACGGTGAACGCCGAGCAACAGGCTCGACATAGTTTTTGGAAAATTTTAGAGAGTCTGGCCCGGAAACGAAACTGTTTATCCTCGGGAGTAGCCGATTATTTTTTGATTGGTTGTTGTTTAATCCACTCCAACGCCCGGGTCAAAACTGGGTCTGGATCATTGAGCAACAATTCTCGCGACAGGGGAATGATCTCGTCGGGAGTGACTCCGTCCATTTCCAGAGATTTCCCCGAAGCCGAATGGTAATTGGCGATCGCATATTGAAAACCGTCGCCATTAGGTAGTTTCACTACGATCGACGGCAAAGCCAGGCCCGCCGTACGAGCACCAAACAATCGAGCCAATTTCAAATCCTGCAAGCCACCTGAAAAAATTTCGGCGGACGAAATGGAACATTCGTCGATCAACACCGCGACCGGTCCGCTGACTGGATCCAAGTTGGCGTTGACGAAGAACTTCAATTCAGCCCCTTTCATCGTCATCAACCCCAGCGAAGTTTGCCGATCGGAAAACTCGGATGCCATGCCCATCGTCATTCCACCCAGCCCACCAATGTTGCCTCGCAGGTCGATGACAATTCCGCCATGGTGTTTCGTATCATGCACGCTTTCCCGAAATTCAGCCATCACTCGTACGGGGTCGAGGAAAGCATTGAACCGGTAGTACCCAATATTACCCGGCAAAGTTTCAGAAGTCGTATGCACTCGGATCGGCGGCAGATGGCCGAATTGAACGGACTGACCGGGACTGGCTTCCAACTCCAAATCGAGTTCTTTCGTCTGATCGTCACCGTCGCGAAACACAAATTTAGTTTTTGCACCAACGGTACCACCCGCAATTTTTGCCAAGGCCAATCCCGCGAGAGTCTCAAACCGCATGGGACCATGTGCGGCGCTACGTATTTTTTCTGAAAGCTCGGCGACCGATTTGTCGCCAATCGTCTCGACCAGCCAACCTGGTTTTACGTCGGCCCGACTCGCGGGAGAGTCGGGTCGGACTTCCGAGACAACCACCCCCTTGTCTGTTGCCCGAAATGTTAATCCTGAATCCGCTTCACCACTCCCACCCATTTCACCTACGACGTCATAGGACGATGCGGGAATGATTCCGAAATGGGACAACCCCATGTCATCGATCATGGAACCAAGAATGGTACGGACCTCGTCGATTGATTTGGCCGCTTCAACTTGCGGTCGATATTTCGCTTTGGCATCGTCCCAGGTCTGACCGACAATGTCTTCATCCCAATGAGTCGTATCGATCGTCGACCAGACTTGATCAAAGGAGGCCAAGTTCGCCGCTAAATTGAACTCTTCGGCAACGTGCTTAGTGGCGTCGGAACTTTGGTCGGGGCCTACTTCGTCGGTAGTCGATTGGCGAGCCGGCGTCGCGGGCGGAGACGAACTCTGAGCCGAAACCGGGCCAAGAAATACACTCGCCTGAGCAATCCCGATCGAAGAAACGCAAACCATTCCCGCGAGGAATCGTTGCCAATTTGGACGGCGAAAAAATAAACTACTAAGTTGCATTTCCGGGAACCTCGTTTGATCCGATTTAGGGTGCAGAAGTCGATAGTTTAGTACAAACAAAACCGCTTGTCTTTGTGTAAGATCCCCCAATTCGAAACTTTCCAAGCGATCTTGGTAACTATTCGGATCAAACAGGGTGACCAGTGAAGGATTCTATTAGCTTGGTATCCAAACTCGGCTTGTTGCAATCGAGTCAATTCTCACTACCCGACGGGCTTTGATGCGGACGTACGGCGGCACGAACTGGGCCCGATGAGCAAAAGAATCCAACGCCGCGTCGGCCTGAGCGTGTAATGGCTCGCTCAAGTCTTCAATCACTAAACCAGCACGACACATTCCGCCAATCAACACTTCCCAACGGTGTAGATACTCGCAAGTTCCAGACTCGCGAATCAAGTTTGGTTTCGGTTCGATTGGCAGCGGCTCGTGCAAAAAATACCGATGCTGAATCGGATAGCAACCGTGTATTGATTCCAAACCGGTCTGCAAACTTGTGGGCTGTTTATGTTGGCTGATATACAAGCCACCGTTTTTCAGTACACGGGCAACTTCTGCATAAACGGGGAGCACGTCGGGGACATAACAGGTGCTAACCGGATGAATTACAATATCAAACGTCGCATCGCCTAACATCGAAAGATCGGCCATCGAAGTTTCGATCGTCCGCAATCGTAAATTCCGTTTGGCCGCGACGGCGTTGTCCAATTCCAGCATGATTGGGCTGATGTCCACGACTGTGACATTGGCACCAGCCGCCGCATAGATCGGTCCTTGGCGACCACCACCGGCGGCCAGACAAAGCACACTTTGGTGGGAAATATCCGTTCCTAACCAACCGGATCCATCTACGGATTGCAACGGATTGTCAAAATCTTCGTCTCGCGCCGGGCGAGTCAACCGATTCTGTTGTTTTGCCAACAGATTCCAGGCTGCCCGGTTGTGCTGAACGGGGTCAAACGGTTTCATGGTTATGTTCGAGTAAAAAATTAAGTCCCAGTTTCGGTCGTGCGGACCGCATAATCATCTCACGCCCTATTTTGCTTGCCCACGAACAGATTCCAGTTCACCCCATTCGCTCAAGTCCAGCCGTCTATCGCATGCCGCCGATCGCAACTTTTAAACACCCTTGGCTAGTCCGTTTTGTGGACACTGACGCAAGCGGATTCGCACATTTTTCCAGTTATGTCAAAATGATGGAAGAGACCGAGTACGCTTTTTTGCGGTCGCGCGGATTGTCTGTGGTGCTGCACGATCAGCGTGGGATCCTGGGTTTCCCACGATTGTCGGCGTCGATGAAAATCAACCAGCCCTTGCGATTTGGACAGCAGGTCGAAGTCAGCTTGAGTTTGTTCAAAATCGACGGGAAGCAAATTGTATACGATTTCGAGATTTTAACAGACGCTCAAATCGCAGCGATTACTGGTACATTCGTGGTCGCCTTCTGCCGATTTCCCGTTAGCGAACCTCCTTATGCAGTGCTGATTCCCGCTGAGGTCCAAGAGGCGCTGACTGCCGTCAAGTAATCCACGCACATTTCAAAAAGTTAAACCGATGGCCGATTCCAATTTTGACGCGATTCTTGTGGTTTCCTTTGGTGGCCCGGAGGGGATGAATGACGTAATGCCGTTTCTCGAAAATGTCTTGCGCGGAAAAAATGTTCCGCGTGAGCGAATGTTGGAAGTTTTCGAACATTACAAACAGTTCAATGGCGTCAGCCCGATCAACGAACAGAATCGTCAATTGATTGCCGCGCTGAAAACCGAGTTGCTGGAGCACGGCATCGATTTGCCCGTGTACTGGGGGAATCGCAATTGGCATCCCATGTTGTCCGATACACTGCGTCAAATGCAGGAGGATGGAATCCAGAACGCGATCGCATTTTTCACGTCGATCTACAGTTGTTATTCCGGCTGTCGGCAGTATCGGGAAAACATCGCCGACGCGCAAGCCGGCTTGGGCGCTGCAGCGCCGGGTGTTCACAAGGTTCGCATGTCCTTCAATCATCCACTTTACATCGACGCGTCCGTAGAGCGAGTCAAGTCTGCACTCGCCACATTCCCTGGCGAATTGCAATCGCAAACTCGAATCTTGTTCACGGCTCACAGCATTCCGATGGGGATGGCCGAAAATTGTAAGTACGAAATTCAACTTCTCGAAAGTTGCCGGCTAATCATCGATCAAATCGGGGAAAATCCGTGGAACTTGGTCTATCAAAGCCGCTCCGGGCCGCCGAATCAGCCTTGGCTAGAACCCGACGTATGCGATTACCTTACAGAACTTAAATCCGATTCCGACATTGCCAATGTGGTAATTATGCCGGTCGGTTTCGTGTCTGACCACATGGAAGTCCTGTTCGATCTCGACACCGAAGCCAAAGTCCTTTGCGAAGAACTGGGCATTCGAATGGTTCGAGCAAAGACAGTCGGAGTACACCCAAAATTTATTTCGATGATCCGCGAGTTGATTCAAGAACGCACGGAGGGAAGGGAGAGACGAGCGATTGGCCAACTGCCACCCAATTGGGATGTCTGCCCAACCGATTGCTGTACGTACTCCCGCCCCAATCGAGGCGGTTAGGCGGGTCTTCAACCAACAACAGACGGACCCGTGGGTCCGTTGCCGGAAATTCTATCGCCGCCGCTCAGCCTAATCGCTGTTGGTCTTCGCCGGATACAAAGGCTAAATGCAATTAACCTACGTACAAACCTCGTAAGCTGATCGCTGTTCGCGCACTGAAGTCCGGGGCTCGGATAAGGGGAAGCCGCTGGAGTTTGGCACTGCTTCGATTTGACTTTTTCGCACATAGGCCAACAACGGCTGCGACCGGCCCGAACGCTGGGGCTCCGTAGTCGAATCGTCTGGTTTAGTACAACACGTTACTTCGACCGGCGGGGCCAAATTCCGCTCCAACACCTCGCTCCGCAAGATGCGGATTTCCGGCGGGGCCTCAATTCCCAACCGGACGACGTTGCCTTTGATCGAAAGGACTTCCAAAATAATTCCCAATTCCGGGACCACAATTTTTTCTGACTCGCGTCGCGATAAAACTAACATGACTAAACTCCTAAGGAGAACAAGTGAAACTTTCCGATGTACTTTCTGTTATCAACATTTGAAAAAATCCGTCAAGACAACTTACTATACTTTGTTACAGTACATGCATTGCCTGCTAGCAATTGGAATGGCTTTCACTCGATCCAATCTGCGCTTTTGAATCTCTACGAAACACACAAAATTTCCCTAGTTCCTACACTCACTGAGCGGCTCCCGAAATCATTCATACCAGGCAAACTTCGCTTGTTGTGGCGGAGATTTTTCAGATGCCGAAGGCAACCCCAGAGCGCACGATGGTTGCAGGTGGCGTTGCATCATTTCGGCTTGCATTTCGTATTGCCGAATTAGTCGTGGCAACAATTCAGAAACGCTTTGCAAGCCACAGCGCGGCTTAGCACTGGATAATTGGGGGGTGTTTCGGGGCATGATCATGGCCAGGTTCCTTTTCGAAAGCATGAATTGCGTTGTCTGGAACAATGATTGGCCACCTGTGTGACACGTTTGGTCACGCCCCCCTAAAAAAAATAATTATTATTCCATTGGCCCGATTTGTTCGATAAATGACGTACCGAACCTGGCCCAAAATGGCTGCGTTGACCACGATTTACAGCCCACCTAAGATAGAAGGGTTACATTTCACGGATTGCTCGCACCATGCCAACCGAAATCAATTCTTCGCTGGTGGATACCGTTGCAATGCCGCTCTACGCGCCAGCTCAAATTCTTCCCAACCGACGTATCCCGGCTTGGTTGCTGTCGGTGTGTCTGCACACGCTGCTGTTCTTGGGAATGTTGTTTGCGTTTCAGGCCGTGCAGCGCGGGGCGAGTGAAGTTGAGAACCGAGCGGGCGGGATCGTGTTGGTAGACATAACTGCATCGTCCACCGAGTATTTGTCAGAAGGCGAAGTCAACGACAACAGCAGCACTGCTAACACAGAACAGAGCCCGCCGCCGCTGGCAGCGGTTAATGAACTTCCGCCCGATTTGCCGGGCCTCGATTCCAGCGCGTTGCCCATCACCGGAGTTGGGGACGCGTTGGCTGAGTCCTTGCCTGGGGCAGACTCTTTGGTCGACGGCCCCGCTCCCAACCGTCAGATCGGCGGTAAAATCACCACCGAAGTGTTTGGCATCAAGGGGACCGGGTCGAAATTCGTCTATGTGTTTGATCGTTCCAAGAGCATGGAAGGATTCTCGGCACGTCCATTGCTCGCAGCCAAGCAGGAGTTGATCAAGAGTCTTCAATCGCTGACCAACAACCATCAATTTCAAATCGTGTTTTACAATGACGGAATAACCGTATTCAAACCCGATAATTTAAACTCGATGTACTATGCGGACGAAGCAAACAAAGCGGACGCGGTGGGGTTCGTCAATGGCATGCAGGGGGATCGCGGTACGGATCATTTGAACGCGTTGAAATATGCGTTTCGATTGGGGCCCGATGTGATTTTTTTGTTGACCGATGCTGAAGGTGGATTCACCACTGCCGAACTTCGCGAGGCTTCCGAGTTGAATCGATCCGCCGCGATCATCAACGCGGTCGAGTTTGGCGAACGCCGGGGCGGAGATCATTCGCTGGAAAATCTTGCCAAGCAAAGTGGTGGTCAATACTTGTTTAAAGACATTCGATCCTTGCAGATCGGGAATTAATCAACCAAATCAGTTAACACCTTGGTGGAGGCCAGATTTCATGTTGGGCAAACGCATTCTCGTCACCGGTGCCAGTGGATTCATCGGATTGAATTTAGTTCGAATATTGGTTGAACGCGGCGCCCAGGTAAGCTGTTTGGTTCGAAAATCGTCGCAGATCGGTGAACTCAACAAGTTGGGTTGTCGATTTGTTTTCGCAGAAATTCCGGTGGATGCCCACGCCCTCATACCGGCGATCGAGGGCCAGGACATGGTGTTCCATTTGGCTGCCCTGACCAACGCGTCCAACCGCCATCGCCAGATTCAAGTCAACGTCAATGGCTGGGAAAATTTGTTGGTGGCAGCCTCCCGTGTAACGAGTCCGCCCATTTGCCTGCTGGTGTCTTCGTTAGCGGCGGTCGGCCCCAGTTCGGTTCAACGACCCCACGTCGAGTCCGACATCTGCCAACCGATTTCCAATTACGGGCGCAGCAAACTATTGGCCGAACAAGTCGCCCAACGTTTTGCCGATCGCGTGCCAATTTCGATCTTGCGTCCACCCATTGTGCTGGGGCCGGGCGACCGAGAAGGGCTGGTCATGTTCAAGTCGATCAATCGATTGGGTGTGCATCTGATCCCTGGGTTTTCCGACCATCGCTATTCCGTTATCCACTCCGCTGATTTGGTGGAGGCACTGATTTCGGTCGCTCAGTCGGGTGAACGCCTTGGTGATCTTTCAACCGGCACAGGCCTCTATTTTCCGGCGGCCGATGAAATGCCGAGCTTTCGTGAGTTGGGTGAATTGATCGGACTAGCTGTGGGCCGACCACGGATTCGCGCAATCCGTGTCCCCACTGAGTTGGTTTGGGGAGTGGCGACGGTCAATTCAATGATCAACTCGTTGTTGAAACGACAGATTTTTCTCAATCGCGACAAAGCGCGCGAAGTTACCGGCGGTTCCTGGACGTGTTCCAACGAAAAAATCAAGCGCGACCTGGGCTGGTCTCCAGCGGCAACCTTGGCCGAGAGATTGCAACAAACTGCCCTCTGGTATCGGCACCATCAATGGCTTCCCAAACATCCAATGCAAGGGGAACCTCGCAGCCAAAAGGCTACTGCAATTCCACAGTAAGACTTTACACGCCAACATTATGTGCCGACAACCAGTCGTCAATTGAAAATTGACGACTTGCCAGACAAATCGGTGCTCAATCCGTTCGCTTTCGAAGCGGATAAAAGACGACTCGTTCGGCGACGATTTCGCCGTTCGCGGTGGTCGTTCCGGACAGCGTAACAAAAGTTGTCTGGGGCCGCAGGTCGGCGATTGAAAATCCATTCATGGCTCCTTTACGAAAACCCAGTTTGGCCTTCAGTGCCTGGTTTTCCAATTGTATTGCGATGCCGTTCTGTTCTCCGTCGGGTGTTAATTGCCCGGCCAGAAAGGGTTCATGGACAGACGGGAAATGTCGACCTACATCGTCCGGAGTGACCAAATAAAAACTTAACCGTCCTTCCTGATCCTTCAGAAATTCCTGCAGCGATTCGGGTGATTCAAATCGCGAAATGACAAATAGAGCCTCCGCGGGAAAATCGTAAGCCACCCGGCTCGTTTGGGTTGTGGAACGTGCGTCATCCGTCGGCACAGCCTCCACCACGACTCTGCGGTTATCCCAGTCAAACCACGGCAGGTCCAATCGCAGCGCGACGGGGGCTCCGGCAGCCAAACGGACGGACCACCGCTTGCCATGGTCGTCAACAGTTATCGAGTACTTTTTCCGCTCGGTAACCATTCCCGAGATCGAAACGAACGAGTCCACAACTTTGGTTTCCGACAATGATGTGTTCGCTTCCTGGCCATGGAGTATGCCTGTCAAACACAAACCCTTGATCAGGCCAAACAGAATGGCCATGCGGACAAGGTCTTTAAGGAATTGCACAGCGGGCATCTAAATGTCTCACCGGTGGGATTCGCCAAGTTATGCGATCTATTGTAATCCAAGCCGACGCGAATATGGCTCTCTTTTTGTGAAGGAATAATATCGTAGAATAGACGAGCATTGTTGAGTGGTTCCCTTCCCGAAATGAATACGATGACGCTCGAGCTCCAGAATCATTGCGTTGCCGAGGCGATGCGAGTCGTGACCGTTTTGGTTCGCGCTCACGACAAAATCGAAATTGTCGCGAAATTGTTTCAAGAACAGGCGATTAATGCGGCACCTGTGGTCAATGCGGATCGCGTCTGTGTGGGAATTATTACGAGTCACGATTTGGTAAAATACGAGGCCTCGCGGATTGAGTTGGAAAATCAGTTAGAACATGGCCGCAATTTTGACTTGGCCCGCTACGGAAATGAGTCCCCGTCCCGCCGCGAAACAACTCCGTTCGATGCAGTCGAACGACAAATGACCGGTGACTTTCAAGTAATCTCCCCTCAGGATTCGCTGGCCGAGGCGGCTCGGAAAATGTGCCGTAAACATGTCCAACATTTGTTGATCCTGGACGAGGTTCAGCACCCGGTCGGAATTCTGTCGTCGCTGGATATTCTCGGTTTTCTGGTCGACAAACAGCCGGAGCTGAAATGACGGCGCCACTTGAGTTTCCCTTCTATTTGCTAAAACGTGTTTTTCGAACCGGCCTGTTGCGCAGCCCTTGGATCGTGTTGCCGATGTTGTTGGGGACACTGGTCCAACTGAATTGCACCGTCGCGCAAACCGTCGACTTGGTTCTGACGCGACGCGCTCCTTCCGACGAGACGGTGAAACGGCGCGGAACCATTACGGAATGGCGCGGGTCGGAACTAACGCTGGACTCGGACGGCCGCGAACGAAAAATTGCCAACGCGGAGATCGTGGAAATTCAGACAACCTGGCCAACAGAATACTCCCAGGCGCTCGCGTCATTGGAATTGGGGGATTGGGAATCCGCGAACAAGCAATTGCAAACAGCGCTAGCCATTGAAACGCGGCCCTGGGCACGACGAGCGATACGCGCTGATTTGGTGCGAATCTTGTCCGCCACGGAACAACATGACACAGCAATTCGGCAATTCCTGATGATCCTAAAAGAAGACCCCCAGACTCGGCATTTTTATTTGTGTCCGTTGCAATGGATCGCTACCAGTCAAATTCCTCAATCCGAATCCCAAACCCTCATCGATACGACCAACCCGGTCGAGCGTTTGGTGGGGGCGAGCTGGTTACTCGGGGGAAGCGATCGTGAAAAAGCGACCCAAGTCCTGGAGACTCTTGCCAGCGACATCGATCCGCGGATTCAATCTCTGGCTATCGCCCAACTCTGGCGATTGCGTCTGTTGAACCTTGGTTCGATGAACGCCCGACAGGTGCAAGTTTGGGAGGCGCGAATTGCGGAAATGCCATCGAATCTGCGCGCGGGTCCTTGGTATCTGGTTGCCGAGGCGCAATCGCGAATGGGAAAAACGGATGATGCCGCCATCAATTGGCTGCGTATTCCGATTCTTTATCCAGAACAACTGAGTTTGTCTGCAGCGGCGTTGTATCAAACCAGTCTTTTGTTGCACAATGCATCGCGTGCAGAAGAGGCTCTGGCGGTCGTAGATGAACTTAAGCTGAAATATCCTCAATCCGTCTGGGCATCCCAACGTTAATTCCTTACCTGTCACCGTGGTCCATTAATGTACTTTCCTAATTTTGAAACCCAGCGCGCTATGAAATCCAGCAAATCCTTTGTTTGGAAATCCCTCCCTTTGACTCGCATGCTTGCGCCAGTCTTGGTTATCGGTTTCGTTGTTTGGCTGGCCTCAGCGGCTGTCGCCCAAGAAAGCGAAACGGCTCCCGCACCGCCCAGTACCATGGAAATTATTTTCTCGGGCGGCCCCGTGGGCGTGTTTTTAATGTTGACGCTGATTGCCCTGTCGATCACGGCGGCTTATCTGGTTTTTCATCACTTGTTGACGATTCGCCGCAAAGACTTAATACCCGAAGGATTGAGCGAGCAAGTGCGACAATGCTTGGTGGCAGGTGACGTATCGGGGGCCCAGGCTGCCTGCCATGCCCGACCCAGTTTTCTGTCTTTCGTGCTGATGCACGGGATCGCCGAACTGGAATTCGGTTGGAGTGCCGTGGAGAAAGCACTCGAAGACGCCTTGGCCGAGCAATCAGCACAACTATTTAGAAAAATTGAATACTTGTCTGTGATTGGCAACATTGCTCCCATGGTGGGCTTGCTGGGGACGGTGACCGGGATGATCATCGCGTTTCAAAGTGTGGCTTCCACTCAAGGCACAGCAAGTGCTCCGCAATTGGCCGAAGGGATTTACCAAGCATTGGTCACGACGGTCGCCGGATTGATGATCGCCATCCCGTCGATTGGAATGTTTGCGATTTTCCGCAATCGAGTCGATCAGTACGTCGGTGAAGCCGCCTATTTGGCACTCCACGTTTTCGGCCCACTCCGCCGCAATAAAAAGAAGTAATTCTTGTGCTTAATTTTGAAGATGGAAAACCGAATACGGAATACTGAATTCGCCGCATGAAGACCCCCCAACAAGCTAATCACCGATTCGGATTCAACATGACACCGATGATCGATGTCGTGTTTTTGCTGCTCATTTTTTTCCTGGTCAGTAGCCATTTGTCTAAACAGGAATCAAACTTGGAACTGCAGCTTCCGGTGGCCTCGACGGGAGCCGATGATCTCGACCAACAGACACCCCGAATCACGATCAATGTCGAAGCGGATGGCTCGCTCTGGCTGGCTGGCCGACCAATCGGTGCGGGACAATTGGTGGACAACTTTCAACTGGCCCGCAAAAAAGAGGGAGACGATTTGGAAGTTCGAATTCGTGGCAGTCGCACGGCACCCTATTCGTCCGTCGAACCGATCATGTTGGCCTGCACCAAAGCTCAAATCTGGAATGTGACGTATGCCGTGTACCGCGAGGATCGACAATGAGACGGTCCAGCCCTTTGGTGCGACGCGGAAATGAGATCGATCTGGAATCAGCGATGACGCCGATGATCGATGTCGTGTTCTTGTTATTGATCTTTTTTGTCTGGACGGCTGGTTTTGAGATCATTGAGCAAATCTTGCCATCCGAAATGTCGACTCAAATGGGTGCCGAGCCAATTGATACTGCGGAACCACCTCCCGAGAAAGATTTTGAAGACGTCGTCATCCGAATTGGTTGGGATGGGACGGCTCCCAATTGGTCGATCAATGATCAACCGGTTGCCTCACTGGAACTAGTCGGACAACAGTTGAAAACAATTTCTGGAATTCAGGCCGGGGCTCCGGTCATTTTGCATCCGCAGTCGTCGGTTCCCTTGGGTCACGTGATTGAGACCTATGATGTGGCGAAAGTTGCGGGTTTTAAGCAGGTCGCCTTTGCAGTCAATCCGCCAGGGCGGTAGTCATGAACGGGAATTCAATCCGGGCGCTGGTTTCGAAACGAAGCGATAGTTTCTGGCGGCCAACCAAAACAATGTCGCATTGGAAAACCTGTTCGGCCATTTCTCTGGCGATTTGGCTGACTGCATCCACGCCTATCACCGGCGAAATACGAATACCCAATAGGGAATCAAGTCGCCATGTGATCAACGCGATTTTCCTGACGAAACCCCGGTTCATATCCCGGCGTACCGCATCAATGATTCAGGATGAGGACGCCCAACTTGTCATTGGTTTGCGCGAACGAAGGTTGTTTGCGTTGGCCGAACTTCACTGTCACAAGCTGTTGACGCGTACTGATTTGACACTCACCGAATCGGCGAGTCTGACGATCGAACTGATCAAAACACAAACGGCCAAAGCGATTTTATCCTCCGGAACGGATCGCGAACTGGCTTGGCAAGCGGCTGAACAAACCGCCGCCCAGTTTCTCGTGGACCATCCGCACAATCCCCGGACAGTGCTGGTTCAAGTCCAATCCGCGTTGGGTAAACTATCACAGGGACAGTTGATTCGACAGGAATTAGCTGCGGAAATGGTGCCCGAGTCGTCGCGCGAAACGGCCCTTGAAGTACTGCGCCAAGCGAACTCGCAATTAAGTGAAATTCAGCGCGGGATTACCAAATTGATTGCGGAACAACGCGGGCGATCACTGCAGATTGACGATTTGCGCGTCGAAGAACTGATGGCGTTGAACAATAATGTTCGTTTCCAACTAGCGATCACCAATGTCAATCGAGCGCAAATGTATGCAGCCGATGACCGACTGAATCGTGTGGACGCACTATCCAACGTGTTAGAGCGATTGGAAGAGATTCAACGTGAAACGGCCGCCGGTCAACCGCTGTGGTGGGATAGCCAGGTTTTGCAACTCGAATGCTTGCGGCTGTTGGACCAATATCCGAAAGCCCATGAGCTGGCGGATCAACTCGCCGCGACAATCGAAGACAACGTGTTTCCAACCTCGTTGTTGGAACAACAATTGCTGCTTTCGCTAGACTCCGGGGACGTCGAGTCAGCTGCGAAGACTTTGCAGCAAACGGAAAACGCGGCCAATCGTACACCTCAGCTTGATCTCGCGAGACTAAATGTGTTGATGGATTTGTCAAATCGATCCAACACTGCCGAAAAGTCGCAGTGGCTTAATCGAGCGGCCCAATTGGCGCGCGAAATCGAAACCCAACATGGAGGATACTGGGGCCGACGCGCGAAACTGGCGTTGATTAGCGCCAGCGGAGTGAACTTGGAAATGAATTCTGCTGGACAATCATCGACAACTGGAAGTAGTTCCGCGGAACTGGATTTGTTGATCGGGTTGGCCGAACAAGCCGAACGAAACGGGCGATTTGATGATGCTGTAAAAGCGTATGATCGGGCCGCCGCCGCCGCGTCGCAGTTGGGAGCGCAACCGCAAGCGTTTTCTTTTTCCGTGCGTGCCAGTCAAGCCCTGGAAAAACAACAGCTGCATGAATTAGCCGCCCAACGCTTGATTGAGCTGGCCAATCAAAACACCAGCTATGAATTGGCGAGCGCGGCTCATTTGCGAGGCTGTTGGAATTGGGCGCAGGTGATCGGCGATGATGCGGAAAAGAAACTTCGCTTTACAGAACTCTTGACCGAACATTTGCGAGCCTGGCCAACCGCCGATAGCACCGGTCAAATCCGAGTGTGGTTAGGCGGACAACAACAAGCGGTTGCGACCACCGCGCCGCAATGGCAATTGGCGTATGAAACCTATCGGGCCGTCCCAACGACCAGCACATCCTTCGGCGATGCGCTTACTCGAGCGACCTATTGTGCCAACCAGTGGTTCGATGAAACTCCAACAACGGAACAAAAGACCGTCGCCACCGCGGTCTTCCAACAACTACAGTCGATATTGGAATCCACTCAACCTGGATCGCCAGCGAACGCCCAGGCGATGTTGGTCGTGACTGAATTTGGTTTACGAACCGGTGCGGTTGACCCCCGTTCACTGACAGTAGCACTCGCGCAATTGATTGCCGCCTCGAACGATGTGTTGGTTCAGCGGCGTGGACAGGCCTGCCTGTATTCGATTCAAGCCTTTGATGACGGTCCAACTGATTCCGCCGATGCCTTGCTGGAACAATTTGCGGACGACAAAAAATGGCTGGCCTTGGCAGAGCAAGAGATCACAGCCATTGCGGGTCAACATCCAGATTGGATTTCGACCCAATCGCTGGCGTGCCGATTGCAAGTGATTGAAACAGCATTGACCAAATTTGCCAATGAATTAAGTCCCCGTGAAACGACCGCCTGGTTGTATCGAAAATCGGATGCCCTGGCCGCTTTGAAACGTGACCAGGAAGCGTTGGACGTCTTGTTAAAATTGGAACGCGAGCTGACCAACGACGCCAGTATTCAGTTGCGAATCGCCCGCTTGGTGACACAAATCGATGGGGCGAAAGAGCCCGCGAAACCACTCGCGAAATGGCGCTTGTTAGCGACGCAACTAAAACCGCATTCGGCAGCTTGGTACGAAGCCAAGTATCAGGTGGCGAACTTGTTGGCACAATCTGGCCGACCTGCCGACGCGCGCAAGATGTTGGAATATCTGCAAGCGATTCCACCGGGCTGGGAAAATTCGGAGTTGCGACAGGAGTTTGAAGCGTTATTAAAGCGGCTGCAGTAAACCCCGGTCGATGAGCGTAAGAGTTGGTTGTCGTATTCGAACCGTGGGATGTGCTCTGGAAAACAACAACAGCCCAGTGACTTGATTGCCAGCGGGCTGTTGACTAAACATTCGAGAAATTGTTGAGCTTGATCTTTACCAAACAAACTCGCTGATCTATTGGCTGGGTGACGAAGCGGGTGGATCATTGGCGATGGCAGTGATACCACCGGCGATTCCACCGAGTAACAACAGCCGCCCGCCGCCTATTCCTCCGCCGAACCGACCCCCGCGAAGGTAGCCTCCGCCGCCGCCACCTCCGCCATAGGAATTACTGAAGTTGGAGTAGTTTCCGGCGCCGCTGAACGAACCACCTTCCGCTCCACCATAGCTCACGGACTGACCAGCGTACTCGATCGGAGTAGATTCATAGGTCGTTTGAGGATAGGTTCCTTGTCCCATCGAATAATCGACCGAGTCACTAATGATGGTATTGTCTTGTTGGAAAGTTAGACAGACATCCAACGACATAGCCACCAGTTTCGGCGTGCGACCATACGAAACTTTTGTCATCGGGGAGTCTTGACCAACCGCTTCGAAGCGGATCGCGGCCAACCCCTTGTAGCCCACGGCAATGAAGTCATAGACACCTGGTTGCAAATCATTGATTGAATACCGCCCCTGTTCATCAACTTCCACGTCCGCGATGCGCCTTCCGTCTTGAATCAGATTGACCATGGTACCGCGAACTGATTTACCATCCTCATACAAACTATGGACCTGCCCGCTCAATTGACCGTCGATCAAACGGACCTGATTAGAGCCAGCAACATTGGTCGGCTTGACAATTCCGGCGGACGGTTCTCGCATGATTTCCTGAATGACTTGGGGAGGCAAATTTTCGGCAAGTATCTTTTTGATGCCGGCGATTCGCGGCGACACCGTGGCGGCTTCCATGAGATTGTCAGTGGATTGAGCCTGGTTGGCAGTCACAAACACGCCATAGGTGGCAAAACCAGTCGAACCCGTGGCCACGAATGAATAGGCTCCTTCAGCGACGCCCGGTAGTTTGAATGTGCCATCGGCGTTGGCCTGAGTTTGGTATTTCACGGTACCGTTATTGATCAAGTACACACTTAGATTGGCGAATCCATTGGGAGATTGATTGTTTTCGCCGATCGCTGCGATACGCCCCTGGACTGCTCCATTAGCGTTGAGTGCAATCAAGTGAGATCGTTGGGTTGTTGCACCGCTGTGGGAAATCGACTGCGCCAACACGCTGGATCGATTGTCTGGTTTCGCTGGCGCGTCCTGAGAATTGTAAATAGTCTGCTTGGCTGCTGCTGTCGGTTTGGACATCCATTGTTGTGCTTCGACGGCGATTGTACTGAGAGTCGCGAAACCCCAAGCGATTGTCCCGATGGTAAACTTTTGAATGGTGTGGTTCATGTAATATCTCCGTAATGCTTGTTAAGTTTTAAACTAAAAAACTTTTCCTCACCAAAAGTTACTTCACGATTGATGAAGCACAAGAAACTTGCCCCAGAAATCCGAGCCGATTTTCGGATTGAAAGATCCTGATTCAGGACAATTCGCCGAGGCGGAAATTTTGCAAGAAACCTAAAGTTATCACCGAGTCACCCGCCCGCATTTGTCACGTCCCAATCGACCGGTCGGAACAACCGCCGGCCTGTGGGCTTGCCGCGTTCTTGCGGGGGCAGCAACGATGTTTTCTTGCCCGGAAAACGCACCCGACCAAGTTAGAATCCGCTGAACGGATTATCATGGCGGATGGGACAGATTGCCGAGATGGCAAATATTGTTGTGGCGAAACCACCGACGAATAATAAGGCTTGAACGAGAAACACGGCTTTTTCTTCCTTGATCTTCTGATTGAGAACAAGGGATTAAAAAGCACTTACCGCGCCGGATCGCGAAATAAAATTGGGCCTGTAAAAACAGGCCCAATTTCATCGTATTAATGTTTGCCAGCAATCAAATTGCGGACTCAATTGGCGTACTCAAACTGATTTGCCGTATTCAATTTGATTTTTTTGAAGTTGAAATCAGCTCGTTGACTTCAAACCATTGTGCACAATTACCAAGGCGCCCGAACGGGATAAATGCCGAACTGTTCCGTGCTCGATGGCCAATAGGGAGTATTGGAGAACATTCCATCCCCTGCTCCGCCACCAATCATGCCAGCACCACCGCGACCATACTGATGATGGATTGGTGTACTGCGAACCTGCCCAACACCCCAAGCGTACGTTGAATGGTAGGCTGCGGTCGGTGGCACCACCAACGCAGTCGGTTCCGCCCAGCGCCAATTGTTATAATCACCGTGCCAAGGTCGGCCAGCGGCTTCGCTTTGATTCCATTGGTGGGTCAATCCAGCATTAATGCCGCGATTGCTGTAGGCATAATATGGATGCGGGCTGAACGGATCATGCGCCGCCATTTTGGCTGTGCGAACGGGACTGACAAACCCGACATCATGGGTTTGTACCATTCCTTCGGCATCTTGTCCGTAATAGATCGGGCCCGCACGACGAGCTCGAAGCAAGCCTTGGGCCTGCGTGTCTGACGCCGAGATAAATAGCGTTGCTGCCATGACCGCAGTCAGGGCGAAAGTTAGTTTTTTCATGGAATTGACTCGATGTTAATGGCTGCAATTGCCAACGAATTTTGGAAAAATTATCGGTTTACTTTAGTGTTTGGATTCGATGCACAATTGCCGCTGGCGCAACCACCGGTCGTGTTTTCGCTTTGATACGAGGTACCTTCGTAACCGGAGCTGTATCCGCCACAATCTCCCGTCGCACAACCCGCGGTAGTTCCACCACAATTTCCGCCCAGGCAATAGCGTCCCTTGTTCCAACGCCACTGTAGACCCTGAGCAAAACCACCCGAGAACGGCAGCGGCCCCATGTGGTTGGTTCCACTTTGCCAACGGACTTGGGTTTTGTTTAACGCATCGTAACCACCGTAATAACCACCAGTATTGTAATAGTTGTAGTAGTTGCGCGAGTGTTGATACATCATTTCATGCGGCATCAACGGCTGATAAGTGTTGTACGAATGACCCACGTTTTGCGGTACATAGTGCGGGGCTGGGTACATGCCGGCTTGGGTCATACTCGCACCGGGTTGGGTCGAATATTGCGAGAACAGGTTGTTGGGGGAGTTGCCTTCACCAAACTGGGCCGAAACCGGTGCGCCGGAAACGGACAGGACGGCGATTACAGCCGTCGCAAATAGAAAATTTCGGACCATCAAATTTCATTCCTTTGAATTGCGAACATCGCGCGCATCATCGCGCGACCAAAAATCTTTTTAACGGAGCACAGTTCACGTCATGTAAACCGCCTCCGCAATCTTTTCGACCAACCATGAATTCACTTCGCAGAAAATTCATGCCCACCGCCACCAAAGCCGAAACATGAGAAACTACAACCGGAAAAACCGTCTGTAAGCAAAGTCGCTTAATTGGTATACTCAACCCAAATACCCCGGCTTTACAGCCTGCCGACCATCCAGCCCGACCGCGACTCGGAATAATCTAAAACAGGAAACACCATTGGCAAAACGTCGTTCTGTGAAAAAGAAAGCGATCCCTGAGTCCGACCGAACGTCAACCCGTCCATCATCCGCTGGATCCAACGCTTCCGGCAAAAAACGAAGCGGGAAACAGGGCCAAACCGACAAGGCCGGCGATGGCGAACTGTTTCAGGAGCAATTGTTCACCGTCCCGTTGCGACTGGCCGCCCAAACTCGTTACCTGAACTACTCCCTCTCCGTTATTACCAGTCGCGCTTTGCCCGATGTGCGGGATGGCCTGAAGCCGGTTCAACGCCGAATTCTGTATACGATGGACCAACAGGGTTTGAGCCACACTGCCAAACACCGAAAATCCGCCACGGTCGTCGGTGAAGTGATGGGCAAGTACCACCCGCATGGAG
This sequence comes from Mariniblastus sp., assembly GCA_031409295.1. GTDB lineage: Bacteria > Planctomycetota > Planctomycetia > Pirellulales > Pirellulaceae > Mariniblastus. The sequence continues at coordinate 12,367 of JANNWZ010000239.1, read as the reverse complement.
ATAGCTCGATCTACGACGCGCTCGTGCGAATGGCTCAATCATTCTCGTTGCGCATGCCGTTGGTCGACGGTAGCGGAAATTTCGGTTCGATCGATGGTGATAATGCAGCCGCGATGCGATACACCGAATGCAAGTTGACCCAGCTTGCGGGTCAACTCCTGGACGACCTGGGCACGCGTACCGTTCATTTCAAACCCAATTACGATGGCAGCCGTGACGAGCCGATTGTGCTTCCCAGTCGAGTTCCCAATTTGTTGCTCAACGGTGCGACCGGCATCGCCGTGGGAATGGCGACCAATATTCCGCCTCACAATCTAAAAGAACTCTGCCGGGCATTATTGAAACTGCTCAAAGATCCCGAGATCAAACCTTACCAACTGGTTGCCAACGATGCGGTTCAAGGCCCTGACTTTCCGACGGGCGGTCAAATCATCAACACCAAAGACGAATTGCGCGACATTTATGCGACCGGACAAGGATCCGTCAAGCTCCGCGGCACGTCCAAAACGGTAGGTAATTCGAAAACCGGTGATCGCATTTTGCAAATCATCTCGATTCCCTTTGGTGTCAACAAGGCGACGCTGGTTGAGAGGATTTCGGAATTGGTGTTCACCGGCAAGATGCCGTTGGTCAACGAAGTCCGCGATGTTTCGACGGACGACATCCGCATCGATTTGATTTTGAAAAAGGGAGCCGACGAAGAAAAAGTATTGGCGTATCTTTACAAAAATACACCGCTGCAAACAAACTTCAATGTCAATATGACTTGTCTTGTGCCCACCGAAAATCCAGAAGTCGGTGCCCCCGACCGGCTGGGATTGAAGGAAATCCTCTGGCACTTTTTGCATTTCCGGTTGGATGTGGTGACGCGGCGATTGGAGAACGAACTCGCGGCGCTAGAAAAACGAATCCATATCCTGTCGGGGTTCATGACGATTTTTGATGCGCTGGATGAGATCATTCGCATCATTCGCAAGAGTGAAGGCAAAGCGGATGCGGCCGATAAGATCATGAAGCGGTTTCCGTCCAAGCCTGGACGGGCCGGAAAATCGGAAGGCCTCGATGCCGAACAGACCGACGCGATTCTCGAGCTGAAACTGTATCGGCTGGCCCGCTTGGAAATCAACTTGATCCAGGAAGAACTGAAAAACAAGGAAAAACGCGCTCGCGAAATTCGCAAATTGCTGGACGAGGATACCGCCGACACCAACAACTCCGGACGTTGGCAAATTGTCCGCACTGAGATCGAATCACTCGACCGAGATTATTGCCAGGATGATAATTCCAAACGTCGAACCATGATTCAAGCGGTCGAAAACGAAACGGAGTATACGGCCGAAGACTTTATCGTCGCCGAAGACTGTCACGTCTTGATCACCACCGATGGCTGGGTGAAACGGCAAAAGCAGATTCTCGATCCCGACAAGAGTCGTTTGCGACAGGGAGATTCAGTGCTGACGGTGGTCGGCGGTTCCACGCGCGCCACGATAGGTTTCTTTTCGTCGACTGGCGTCTGTTACACGGCGCGAATGATAGATATTCCAGCATCAACTGGATTTGGTGAGCCGATCCAGAAATTATTTAAACTGAAAGACGGCGAAAAAATCGTGGCGGCGCTGTCGTTTGATACGCGTGTGATCGGTGACATTCTTGAGGACCCGAAAAAACCCGATCTTTGTCCAGCCACACATGGTTTCGCCGCCGCCAGCAATGGTTTCGCTTCCCGATTTGGCTTGCAGACCTTTGCCGAAGTCTCTACCCGAAGCGGTCGCCGCTATGCCCGCGTCGCAACGGGGGCGGAGATTATCGGCGTATATTCCATTGATGGCAGCGAAATCGTGTTGGCGATTTCGGGTGATTGCCGCGCTATTATCTGTCCGGCCGCAGAAATTAATTACTTGTCTGGTGCTGGCAAAGGCGTGATGTTGATCAAACTCGCCAAGACCGATCGCTTGGTTGGATTCAAACCGTCGAGGGGCGATCGTGATTTGTTGGTTGTGGAAACCAATCGCGGGGCGAAGAAAACCATTTCAACCACCAAGTACCGCACGACCGCACGGGGAGGCCGCGGAACGGAAATTCAAAAGAACGGCAAGATTTCCAGAATCATTTCACCGCCCGTGGAAGCACCCCCGGAATTAAAACCACTGAAAGAATGATAAAACGTTTAGCGGCAAGCCGCAGGCGCTGCAAAACGTTTAACGGCAAGCCACAGGTGCTGCAAAAAAAGACCGCAGCCCGTTGAACCAGCATTCTCTCAACCAACTTCACCCAGTCAGCACTACTGCTTCCAACATCCACTAACCCCATCTATCCCACAGTTATCTTCCTATGACGACCAAGACATACGATGCCAAAGATATCGTTGCGCTCGAAGGACTCGAACCCGTTCGCAAGCGCCCTGGCATGTACATCGGCGGGGTTAGCAGCGCTGGCTTGCATCATCTCGTCTGGGAGATCATGGACAATTCCATCGACGAAGCGATGAATGGACACGCCACGGAAATCACGGTCCAACTGCACGATGATGGCGAGACGGTAACCGTCACGGACAATGGTCGTGGCATCCCGGTCGACAAACATGCCAAGACGAAAAAACCGGCGCTCGAAGTGGTGCTCACCGTCTTGCATGCGGGCGGCAAATTCGACGGCAACAGTTACAAGACCGCTGGCGGTTTGCACGGCGTGGGGGCCTCGGTCGTCAATGCACTTTCCAAAAAACTGGTCGCGATTGTCCGTCGTGATGGCGCTCAATATCGGATGGAGTTTTCCAAAGGCGTCCCCAAAACCGGCTTGCAAAAGCTCAAAGGAGCCATTCGCGGAACCGGTACTTCGATCACCTTTACGCCGGATCCCACCATTTTCCCCAAGACCGACTTCAACCCGGCGATCATTCGCAGTCGGATTGAAACCAGCAGCTTCATCCATCGCGGCGTCAAGCTGACTTTCATCGACGATGTAAATAAGACCAAAGAGGCGTTTCACCATGAAAACGGCATCGTCGATTATCTGGGAAAAGTACTGACTGAGCGATCCGCGCGCCCCATCCACGAAACACCGTTTGTCTTTCGTAAAGCGGACGATGAACGAATCGAAATGGTCATGCAGTGGACGGAATCGACCGACGAACATGTCCGGTCTTACGTCAATGGAATTCCCACCGCCAATGGCGGAACCCACGAGAACGGTTTTCGATCGGGCTTGGTCAAAGCCGTTCGCAACTACATTGACATGCACAACTTGATTCCGCGGGGCGTCAAAGTCACGCACGAAGATATTCGTGAGGGACTCGTTGCTATTGTTTCAATCTTCATCGCGGAGCCGCAATTTCAAGGTCAAACGAAAGATCGTTTGAACAATCCGGAGGTTCACAACTCGGTCGAAAGTGCTTTGCGTCCAGCCGTTGAACAATGGATGAACAACAATCGAAGTGTCGCCGATAATGTCGTCGCCCGCGTGATTGCCGCCGCTCGCGCGCGAGCCGCGTCGCGCGCGGCCAGCGAAGCCGTCTCGCGAAAAACGGGCGGTAAACGATCCATGTTGCCGGGCAAATTGAGTGACTGCTTGAATTCGGGCCGAGGCCGTTCCGAGTTGTTCATCGTCGAAGGTGATTCGGCAGGCGGAAGTGCGAAACAGGGACGGGATCGAAACTACCAAGCGATCTTGCCGTTGCGCGGCAAAGTTCTGAATACCGAAAGCGCGTCATTGAAAAAGATGATGGAGAACAAAGAGTTGCAAGATCTGGTCGTCGCCATCGGTTGTGGGATCGGTCCCAAACTTGATTTGTCGGGCCTGCGATACGAACGCATTATCTTGCTCGCCGATGCCGACTCCGACGGCCATCATATCACGACGCTGTTGCTGACCTTCTTCTATCGGCACATGCCGCAATTGATTGCCGATGGTCGCCTGTATATTGCCCTGCCTCCGCTGTTTCGGATCGACATTGGCAAACAAACCTACTGGGCGGCGGATGAAGAGGCCCGCGTGAAAATCTTGAAAGAACATGGCGATGGGCGCTCCAAACCCGAAATCACCCGATTCAAGGGACTCGGTGAAATGATGCCCAAAGTGCTATGGGAAACCACACTCAATCCCCAATCCCGCCGGATGCTCAAGGTGGAGGTCGATGATCAATTGGAAACCGATCGTGTGATCAGTGACCTGATGGGACGTGACGCCTCGGCTCGTTTTAATTTCATCATGGAACGCGCCGAGGAAGCCGACGAAATCGATGTCTAACACCAACCGGAGACGAGCCAAAAAAACGTTTTATGGCAATCCGCAGACGAACCAAAAAATCGTTTAACGGCAAGCCGTAGGCGAACCAAAAAAAAACGTTTAACGGCCAGCCGTAGGCGAGCTATAAAACGTTTAACGGCAAGCCGTAGGCGAACCTACCCAGTTTCGATTCCTCAAGCTGCCCGACAAATCAACCGAACGAAAAAAATTATCCAAATTCTCTCGAACTTTTTCCCAAGTTTTTCCATTCCTTTGCGAATCTGATATGTTTCAGATAATGCAACTCGGTCTTGTTTCAGTGTTTCGTCGGGAGCTATCAAAATGATACGTGAACTTGGCGATAGCCTGATTCCAGTGTTGGCAATTTTGGGATCGTTTGCATTTTTGACCACTTGGGTCATCACCGCCACAATCGACAGTCTATACAAGACACGGTGCAATCTGGGTCTGAAAGAACGCATGATTGATCGCGGTTTTTCGGCAACTGAAATTGACCGAGTCCTGCGCGCGGGCGAAACAACCAACGAGACCGAAAGGGAATCGTTTGGTTTCGTCGCACCAGTTCCACCAGTCAAGCGATCGCTAGCCTAGTACTTAGCCGATGTTTCGGGCAATCACACTTCTCGCGGAAATTGACGGCCTTCTAATATTGCATGCTGCAATGATCGTGGTGCAAACGCGTCGCCAATTAGTTCCACGGCAAAGCCGCTCGCTTTCAACAAAAACGACAGCGTATCCTAGCTGACGCCACGAAAGGCGAAAGCGAATCCATCGTTCGGCCCGACTTGCTCTAATTCCCCGGTCCAAGAATGCGATGCGCCTCAATCGCGGCCCCAATAATTCTCTCAGTCAATTCATCTTTCATGTTTACTAACCCAAAGTCCCTTGAGTAATTTTCCCTAGAGAACGGCCACCGACATTAATTCGTTCGAATAAAACTCCGTGTGCTCGGTGTACTCGGTGGCTAAATCTCTGCCACCGAGGTCACGGAGATCACCGAGAGTAGATCTCAATACCGGGAAGGCAATAACTTAAACCGGTCGGGCTAACTCCAGATATCACTGGTCGAATCGCCGGTCGGAAAGCGAATTTCGTGCGCGCGGGCGGGTCCGCCCGGATCGGCACCAAAATCGACCAGGAATTTTTCATTTAATTTCATGCCGCCCCGCTGCGTGTCGCAGTCAACCTGTAGCAACCACGAGCCGGCATTCTTCATGTCAGGATAAAACTGATCATCCCAGGGACTGTACAGAGAATTGGTAACGTACAAACGTTTTCCATCGAGACTGAGCTGTAACATTTGAGGTCCGCCCCCCATCTTGTTTCCGCGAAACAGAAACTCCTTGCCAATTACGCCTCCCAACCAGATTTGTGCAGTAAGTTTGGGGTGGGCCGGATCGCTAACGTCGTATTGCCGTAAGTCACCATGCAGCCAATTGGAAAAATAGAGAAACCGATCGTCCATCGATAGCACGAGGTCGGTAATCAAGCCCGGTACGGGGAAAGGCCAACCGTCAACCTCGACCCCCTCAACCTTGACCACTGTTTCGGCGGTCCACTGATCGGAACTCTCCGGTTTTTGCCAATGCCAGATCGTACTGCTGAGGGCCGCACCCACGAACCCGTGGGTACTGGCCGGGTCGTGATGAAATCGGACTTCCAGCGGAATCATGCCTGTTTCACCCAGATCCAATGACTGGATCATTTTACGTTCGGACCAATTCCAAAAATGAATGTGGCGACCGTACTTGCCGGCTGCGACTTCGTCTGGCTTGAATCCACCGGCCACCGTTTTGGGTGCTGCCCACTCGCTGCTGACCATCACGTTGTGTCGCGGCTGATACCAAAAATCATAGTTGAAATTCATTGCGCCGATGTCTTCCGTCCAGCGGCCCTTAACGTTGAACTGATTGTCCAACAACATGAATCCGCCCGGAGCATTGCCTTCCGCATCACCCAGCATCGATATCATGATGTCGCCTCCGGCCAAGCAATGCACGGTATGCGGCGTCGAAAGTCCAGTCTTTGATTTGATCGTTTCCGGTTCGACGATTTTGTGAATTTTCGGGACCAGCGGATTTTCTGTATCAATGATATAGATTCGGCTCGATTTCAAACCAGGCAAGATCATAAACCGACGTAACGCCGGTGTAGCATCACCGTGACAGCTGCTACACGAATTCCAGCCGAAGTGATGGAGCTCGTCGCCGACATTGGGCATTTCCAATCGATGAACGATTTGACCGAAAGTTTTTGATGTTGGATTGAGGTCAATCGTCGCGAGAAAATCGGGTTTAGCCGAAGAAGTGGTTCCGACTCGAATCGCCGGAACATAAGCCACGGTCTCGCGCGGCGAAGCAATTGCATCGGCCACCGTCGCGTAAGTGCGGCAACACGATTCATCCTGCGGCTCCTGGAACAGCAGTCCGTTCCCGGCGGGGCTTGGCGGCGTTGCTCCCAACAACCCGGGCAACGCTCCGCTGGCCAACACTGCGGCTGATGTGGTTACGAACTGACGACGATCGAGTTCATTTTTGTCGCTCATGAAATAACTCCTGCGTTCAAAGGGGCAGAGAATGGTTGGAAACGGCTTGGGAACATCGCAACGTGCAAAGTGGTTTGGAAATCAATTCGCGTTCGCTGGTAGGCAAATTCAATCAATGCGTCCCGTGCTTCCTATTGTCTGACAAGTCCGGTGTTATCCGCAACCACTAATGGACGCCGAATGCAGGCAAATTCGCCAAAGTCAATTTTCGTTAAACAAAATCCACGTGCCCCCTTTGCCAGCGACGGCGATATCCAATCGGCCATCTTGATTCAGGTCGGCGGTACGAATTTGCAAACCTGTACCCACATGCCCTTCGTCGATGACAAATCGCGAAAACAATCTCTGCGACTGATCCCACCGATAATAGTACAAACAAGCCGGCTCGGCGGCGCCTGGATCACCCTCGTTGTGGGCCCGCACGCGCTTGCCCGCAATCAGCTCGTCGGTTCCGTCTCCATCCAGATCCGCCCAGTGGAGTACATGGACTTGCGAAAACTGGTCATCGATGGTGTGAGATTTGAATTTCAGTTTTCCTTGCTCGTCGATACCGGCTCCCTGCCACCAAAACAGTCCATAGTCGTGACCTTTACCCCAGATCAAATCGTTGAGTCCGTCTCCATCAACATCGCGAACCAACATCGGAACGCTGGCCTGAAGATTCTCCCAATCCCCATGAAATTTCCATGCCTTGACCCACTGATCTCGCTCGGGTCTTTCGTACCAACCACTGCCCGTCAGAATATCTTCCCGTCCGTCGCTATTGATGTCGCCGAAACCCATGCCGTGTGAGTTTTCATTGACCCCGATCACGATTTTTGTCAGGGCCGGGATGAGATCGATAGTGCCCGTCGAAGCAGTTCCGTTTTCGGGAGTCGCCGTGTTGGTAGAAAATTTCCAGGCGACGACTCCGTTGTCGCGGTTCCAGCTATTGGAAATCCATTCTGGTCGGCCGTCGCCATCGAGGTCGCGCAAAAAACTCGCTTCGTTTTCACTGATCGCGGTATCGACCAAGACATGCTTTTTCCAGTGCTGGCCCAGTCCCAACCCGGCATCTCCTGGATTCTCAAACCAATGAACCATCGTGGGAAGAAATGATCCAGCAATCACATCCGTTCTTCCATCCTGATTGACGTCAAAGGCAAAATCTCCGTTCGATTCGACGTAACCATTCCAATCCTCAATCGAACGCAGCGGACGGGGCGCAAATTCCGGAGCCGGATACCAATTGCGACCGGCGACTACGTCAATTTTTCCATCACCATTGAGATCCGCTAAATCAATTCCCTCATTGGCATCGACCGTCAGCAATTTTGGCCGAAATTTTAGCTGAACTTCTTGGCCTTGAAGACTTGCCGCGAGCAACCCACAGGTCAACGCAATAACTGCCACCGCCCCAACCCCGTGTTTCCCACCGTGAAGCGTCGTGTTACCGCCCGTCCAGAATTTTTTGGCGAAAGACAAAAATTGAAAACTCATGTTGAATTACCCAGGAATGATTGAAGTTGAAACCATAAATCAGTCTAATCTTTTTTCCATTGGAGAGTGTCCGGGTGGCTTGTTTTGAAAACCGCCTGTTAGAACCCTTACAACCGCTGATTCCCTTGCAAAAACCACTTGACTCAGCGGTAATCTGCTTCCCAGCCTGCAACATTAAACCCAACCCGGTGCAGAGGCAGAATCGAATTTTTGATCCTGTTTAGCGCATTTTGTTGCATGACGTTTTGAGTAGGATAGAATTAGAGTCAGGATGCTCAATCTCGAACGCAACTAGAAAATTAGATACCGTTAACGTTGAATGCGGCCGGTATCCAAAGAAATCAGCTGGACATTACTTGGCTCAAGTTCAGTCAACTTATTTCTCGGTCAAGGAATCACTCGAGTGTCGACGAACCAGCTCACTTCGATTTCCATGTTGGACCGCCTGCAAGGCCCAGATAAGAATCTCGCTTGGGAAACTCTGGTTTTAATCTATCGGCCATTCATCGCCCGCACCTTGGAACGTGTCGGCATTGCGTCTTCCGACATCGAAGATTTGCTGCAAGATTCTTTTGCGTCACTCTACGTCGAGTTACCCCGTTTTCAGCACAATGGAAACATCGGTGCCTTTCGCAATTGGTTGCGGACCCTGGTCGTACGACGAGCCCAGCGGTTTCTGCAACGAAGAAAAAAGGCTCCACAAATGGGAATCGAACTAGCTCAACTACCCGAACAGTTTGGAAATTCGTTTGAAGAACTGTGGGATCGCGAGCATGACGAACATGTGGTGAATCAACTGCTGGAGTTGATTCGGCCTGAGTTTACGACGTCAACTTGGACCGCGTTTGAGATGCATGTGGTTCAGGATCGACGAGCGGCTGAAGTTGCCACGGTTTTGGGCTGCTCCTCTAACGCGGTGTTGATCTGCAAGTCGCGGGTCTTGCGGCGCCTCAGGGTAGTCGGACGGGGGTTAGTCGAATGCTGAACTCTAAGCCCGAAACAGCCGCAACTCATCCCACTCCAAAACAGCTTCAAGCGTTGTTCGGTGGCGAGCCGTTGGAAGCCGGGTTGGTTTCCTGGATCGAACAACACTTGATGGATTGTGTTGCCTGCCAACATTCAGCCAGCGAAGTGCAGCCGGGAGAGCTCGAACGGTTGATTCAACAGAATGCCGGTTCGAAATTCAGGCAATTGCCCAAATTGGGTAACGGGTATGAAATCGTCGAAGAAATTGGACGCGGCGCTTCGGGAATCGTTTATCGAGCGATCGACCGGGCACTGGATCGGACCGTGGCTCTGAAAGTGTTAGTCTCGGGGGCTCGAGCCAAGCCTTCGGAATTGGTTCGTTTCCAACGCGAATCAGAAGCCTTGGCCCGCATGAATCATCCGCACGTGGTGCGAGTTTTTGATATCGGCGAGCAGGACGGCGTACCTTTTCTGGCGATGGAGTGGATCGATGGAAATTCACTGGCCGAATATTTACACCTAGTTCCGGTTAGTTCGCGACAAGCAGCTGAGATTGTGGCCGCCCTGGCCTGCGGGATTAGCCATGCTCATGGTCATCGAGTTTTGCACCGCGATTTGAAACCGCAAAACGTATTGGTTGCCAATCATGATGCCGGAGACTCTTCTGGAACAACATCTGCCGATCAAATTGCCGTTCGACTGAAAATCATCGATTTTGGTTTGGCCCGGTTTTGTGACGAAGATGGATTCCATACCCGAACCGGTGAAACTTTAGGTACGCCCGCGTACATGGCTCCCGAACAGATCGCCGGAGATCCCATGCAAATCCAGCCAGCCACTGACGTCTATGGCTTGGGGGCGATCCTGTATGAATGTCTTGCCGGACGGCCGCCGTTTCATAGCAATTCTCCTCTGGAGACGATGCAATTAGTTGCTAATCACGAACCGGTTCCCGTCCAGGAATTGCGGCCGGGCGTACCAAGTGATTTGGCAATTATCTGCCACCGATGTTTGGAGAAAAGTCCGGCCGCACGATTTACGAGTGCCGCCGAACTGGCAGCGGACTTGCAGCGTTTCCTCAACGGCGAACCGATTCAATCGCGCGCTGTCTCTCGACTTGAACGTGGGTTGAGATGGGCTCGAAGAAACCCCTGGCCGATCGCCGCAATCCTGCTCTTGGTGTCGGCAATCGTTTCAACCATTGTTGGACAGCAGATCTTTCAAAACCGACTCTCTCAGGAGCGCGACACTGTTCAGTCCAACTATCAATCGGCCCGCGCCACGGTCTGGCAGATGTTGGAAGCCAGCGGTAACGAATCGGCATTTGACATTCCCCGCCTCCAGCAAATGCAAGTGCGCCAAATGAGCGAGGCCTTGAAGTTGTTTGAATCGTTGGCGCAGCAGGAGGGGACCGAACAGTCGAAGTTCGATCTAGCTAAAATCCAGATGCTTTATGGAACGAGCCTGGTGGCTGGCGGAAACTTTGACGACGGCAGAAAACTGTTAGAACAATCGCTGGACCATTTCCAGCAACGGGCCAAATTGTCGCCGGAAGACCAAAGTGCCATGGGCCTGCTGGTGGTCAATCAAGTCAAGTTAGCCTATTCGCTCAATGCTGCCGGAAATGTCGATGAGTCGATCCAGGTACTCGAATCTACCTTGACACTCGCCACACAGTTGTCCGAACAAAAAAACCCGGACTTACCCAACACCGACTTGGTGGCTTGGACGCAACACAGTCTGGGCAATTCGCTGGTGGCCAAAGAACGATACGAGCGAGCAGCGGCCGCCTACGAAGCAGCGATCGGACTTCGTGAACAAGAGCTTCGTAACAGTCCGGATAATGACGAGTTGCTCAGGTTCCTCGCCGAGTCCCAGATTTGCCTCGGCAGGTGCCAAATGAACACCGACGGTACGAAAGCGGAAGCAACGTTTCAACATGCCATTGAATCGCTGAACCTGATTCGACAGCGCCACCCACACGACATGCCAGCGATCATTTCAACTGCGGTCGCTTTGCTGAACCGCAGTAACATCCTCGCCCATAATGGAAATCTGGACGGCGCGATCGCTCTTTGCACCGAGGGAATCGAACTGCTGCAGGGTGCGTTGAATGCCGAACCAGACAATTTTTCCGCGAAATCATACCAGAGCATGCTCTTCGGCAATCGTGCCTTATTCAAATCACAAAACCACCAAGCTGTCGACGCAATTGGCGACTGGGAGTTGGCTATCCAATTCAGTGTGGATGCAAAGACCCGTTTCGTCTGCCAAGTAAATTTGGTCCGGGAGCTAGCTAATTTGTCGAGGATTGAATCCGCGATCGCCGAGGCCAGCCGAATTGATTGCACAGGGCTGCCAAATGATCAGAAGTTTCAAGTGACTGCTGCTTGGGGAGTGATTCTTAACGCCGACAACTTAAACCACAACCCGAACGCTCCGACGCAATCGACGAATCAGGAAAAATGTATGAAACCGATTGTTCAGCTTCTGGCCGACCTCGCCGAAGCCGGGTGGTTTGCAACGGAAAAGTCGGCGCGGGAAGATCTCTTAAATGGTCCCGACTTTGCCACCCTGCGGGAAGTTGGTTCCGTTGGTTTCGTCGAGAAGTTGTTAAGTGGTGTACGCGTCGAATGATGTGGTGCTGGCCATAACTTAAGCCGGAGTTGGCATTTTTCGTCTTCTACGAAATAGTCCCAAAACAAACACTACTACCGATAACAATCCCGCCGCAGGCTCGGGAATTGCCGTGGCATACCCGACATACGTATACCCGTCACCATTGTCGAATACTGAGACGGCCGACGGTGCAGAAAATGTGATTCGACCACTGCCGATCCATGCGTTGATCGCCGCCGTACGGTCACCCACGACTGGATTCAACCAACGAAATGCCCAGTCCAATCCAGGATTAACATTCGCATCGAACTGCAAATCAAACAAACTGGTATCAAGTATGTTCAACGTATTGCCATTAAGAGTTAACCCGGTCATTTTGTTTTGCCCCAGTTGGAAGCGTGTTGCTAATTGTGTGCTAAAGTTTAGCGATTCCAATGAAGGAAACGCAAAATGTCGAAGCGCAAGATTTTAACACCTGAACAGAAAATAGCGATTATCCGGGAACACTTGCTTGGC
>JANNWZ010000238.1:0-62314 GCA_031409295.1 Mariniblastus sp. | reverse complement strand
AGCGAACAAGTCCGCTGATTGCGACGTTTGATTTTGAGTCGGATTGGCCCGTGATGAGTTGGAGTTTTTCTCAAGGTGGTCATGGAGGATGCCCTGGCGACGGATTCGATCTCGGTGACTTCGCTGAGCGGGGATACCACTGCGGTCGATGCGGGCCTTTCATGGTATCGGCCCAACTCGGACGACGATTCGCTTCGGTGCAGATCATGACCTGCTAACACTTCGGACAATGATAAACCGCCCCGACGGGTTTGGCTTCGCTTTCTTCCGGAGGCAGTTGGGCTGCCAGGGTCCCGGCCACGCTGCCTGGAGATAATTGAAAAATAATTTGGCATGTTTCAGGCCCAAATCGTTTCGGTCGATATGGAAGTTTCCGCTAGCTCCCGTCAAAGTATCAGCGATTTTCGCGGTGATGAATATGGAACTAAACAAGTATGGTCCAATATGATTTCCCAAACATGCCGAAAAACTTTCCCATGGCCCATTAAGTAAGCAAAAGGACATAAGATGAAATATCGATTAGGTTCACTCTTTTTGCTTGTGGCCATTGTTTCAGTTGTTGCTTTGTTTTACTCGGTGTGGTGGAAACAAAAAACGCGATTGGAACAGTTACGAGAGCGTGTTTGTTCGGCATCGCCAAATCTTTCAAGGGATGAATTCATAAAGTGGGTTGGTTTGACGTCCGAAGATTCAACGAAAATTGGATTCGAAATTGTTGACCGCCAGTTCAGCTTTGAAGACCCGCGGACAAATAAAAGGTGTCAAGTACCGTTTTGGCGAAACAGGTAGGTTGGCGATTGATTTGTTGTGTAAATTGTAGTCTAACAGAAACAGATTGCATTCATTGAAAGTTATGGCCGAGAATTGAGACCGTTTTGATTTTTGGGAGTATTCGATTTCAATAAGGTTTTCAATTGATCGCGATAATCGACGGCACGAGGGGCGATCGTTGCCCAGAGCGAATGCGAGAGGGAATGCCTGGCAGACAGGTCGCGAAAGTGACTTTGGACCAGCCGATTGTTAGCCCAGTCGGACACGATTTTGTCGGTTTTTGCGGAACAATTTTAAGGTGTCAAGTACCGTTTTGGCGAAACAGGTAGGTTGGTGGTTGATTTGTTGTGTAAATTGTCGTCCAACAAATTGCATTCATTGAAAGTTGTGGCCGAGAATTGAGGCCGTTTTGATTTTTGGGAGTATGCGAATTCAATCAGGTTTTTAATTGATCGCGATAATCGACTGCACGAGGTGCGATCGGGGCCCAGAGCGAATGCGAGAGGGTATGTCTGGCAGACAGGTCGCGAAAGTGACTTCGGACCAGCCGATTGTTAGCCCAGTTCGACACGATTTTGTCGGTTTTCGATTCCACAGTCGCAGGTCGCGCAGCAGCGAACAAGTCCGCTGATTGCGGCGATTGATTTTGAGTCGGATTGGCCCGTGATGAGTTGAAGTTTTTCTCAAGGTGATCATGGAGGATGCCCTGGCGACGGATTCGATCTCGGTGACTTCGCTGAGCGGGGATACCAATGCGGTCGATGCGGACCCTTCATGGTGTCGGCCCAACTGGGCCGACGATTCGCTTCGGTGCAGATCATGACCTGCTGACACTTCGGACAATGATAAACCGCCCCGACGGGTTTGGCTTCGCTTTCTTCCGGAGGCAGTTGGGCTGCCAGGGTCTCGGCCACGCTGCCGCCAAGCGAACTCGGCGATTGATCTGATTGACCATCCCAATCCACAGGGTTTGTGGTAGACGCGGATGCATTGGAAAGATCTGAAGCAAAAGGTGACATTCGGGCCACACCAAGACAATTTGAGTTGAGGCATTTTTCGATTCGTTTCTACTATCGGGGCAAATGCATTAGCTAAACTGTTAGCATGCAACGACTATTGTTATTTGCAGTTGCCTGGCCCCGCTCGTTTCCTACGCTCGTTTCCCGCAGTTGCCTGTCACCGCTCGTTTCCCGCAGTTGCCTTTCCCCGCTCGTTTCCCGTCTACCAACTCTGGGGAACTTCAGGTTCTGCTCGTGGCCTGCTCGTTTCGCCCTTGGCCCCGCTCGTTTCCGGCCCAGCTTTCTTTTCTCTGCCCCGTTCGTTTTGCTTTGGGGACTGCTCGGAAATTCTGGAAACTTCCCAAAATTCTGGCCGCTGCTGGCTACCGATCTCGATGGGGTTAGTGGAGCGGGCAAAACAGAATCGCATTTGCTTAAAATTTTTCACCATAAAGTACTTTTTTAGGGGCTACCAGCATGTTTCATTTATCACGTTTCGGTCGTCGTGGTTGGTTTTCTCAGGGATCGGAGGGATTGAATCGCCCGGTGGGGAAGGGGTCCGTGAAGACTAGAGCCAAGTCGGCTAGATCCGCCTTGCAGTTCGAACGACTGGAAGACCGCCAACTGTTGGCGAATGTTGTCGGGACGAGCGGGAATGACGCGTTTTCCCTGACCTATTCGATGACTGCCGGTACTGTCGCGATCGCCATTGCCACCAATGGTGGAACGGAAACCAACCTGGGTACGTTCCCGATCAACGTGGCTGTCACGGTAAACGGTCAGGCTGGCGCAGATTCGGTGAAAGTCCGTTTGACCAATGGCAGCTATCTGACCGACGTTTCCAGTTCAGGAATCCTGATCAACGGCTTTTCGCTCACCTTGAGCAACACGGAAAGCCTGTTGCTGCAGGGTGGTTCCGGAAGCGACACCTACCGGTTTGACGCAGACAGCCCGCTGGGTTTCATTACACTTGACGAAGCTGCCAGCGGGACCGATACGCTCGATTTCTCGCCGACGACTTCACAGGCGATTTCGCTCAACATGAATGTCACGACAAAGCAGGTGGTGAATTCGAATTTGAGCTTGAATCTGAAGTCCGCCAACACCTTTGAAAACGCGGTTGGCGGGGCTCGAAACGACACGATCATCGGCAATGCGCTGCCCAACATCCTGATTGGCAACGCGGGCAACGACACGCTGACTGGCAATGGGAGCGATGACCAGCTGGAGGGTGGTGCCGGACTGGATTCACTGCTTGGCGGCCCGGGCAATGACATGTACGTGTTTGCGACAGCTTCCACTGCCGAACGCGACACGCTTACGGAAAACGCCAACGCCGGAAATGACACGCTGCACTTTGGCGGCGTGGCGACAGCAGTCTCTTTGAATCTGGGCTCCACAGCGCTCCAGAGTGTGCACGCCAACCGCACGCTCTTGCTAAACTCCGCCACCGCGTTTGAAAATGCGATTGGTGGCTCAGGCAATGATGTATTGACGGGCAACTCGGTTGGCAACGCGCTGCTGGGTTTGGCAGGCCACGACATCCTGACGGGTGGTACCGGCAGTGATTCGCTGACTGGCGGACCGGGCAATGACATCTATGTGTTTGGGACGGCAACTGCTGCTGAAGCGGACTCCCTGACAGAGCTTCCTGGTGGGGGGATTGACTTGCTGACGTTTGACTCGCTGACGACTCCGGTCAACCTGAACTTGGGTTCTGCAGCGAACCAGACCGTGCACGTCAATCGCGTACTCAGACTCAATTCATCTGTCAATTTTGAAAATGCCACGGGTGGTTCAGCCGGCGATTTTCTGACAGGAAATTCGGTGGCAAACACCTTGCGCGGTTCAAGCGGCCACGACACACTGACGGGGCGCGCGGGCAATGACTCACTGATCGGCGGCTCGGGCAATGACTACTATGTGTTTGCGACGGCATCGACTCCCGAAGCGGACACGGTGACCGAGAATGAGAACGGCGGGAACGATACGATCGACTTTGGCCAGCTGACGACCGACGTCAATTTCGGTCTGCATCTCTCCGGGATCCAGAACGTGCATGTCAATCGCACGCTCAGTCTGAATTCCGGGATCACGGTTGAAAATGCCTTGGGTGGTTCAGGCCATGACAGGCTGCTTGGCAACACATTGGACAACATCATGTCGGGCAATGCGGGCAACGACATCGTGTTTGGCAACTCCGGCAATGACCAGCTGTTGGGAGGAGCGGGACGGGACTTCCTGATTGGCGGCTCTGGTGCGGATATCCTCAATGGCGGATCGGGCGAAGACATTCTTATTGGCGGTCAAATAACGCCTGTCATCAATCTGGACTCGATTCGAACAAAGTGGACTTCCGGAGGCCAATATTTGCAAAGAATCTTTGCGCTCAGAACCCAGGGCACCAATGCCGAAACCCTGAGGGCGTTGGTGAACGTTGGAAATGATGGTGCGGTTGACAAACTGATTGGCGGAGGCGATCTGGACTGGTTCTTCGCGAGGGCGGGTAGTGATGTCCTGACGGATCGACTCTTTTCGGAGTTCATTGACACCATTTGACCCGGGCCGGATACCGCTGATGACCCAACGAGCGTGGGCCCAATGCCACTCACTTTGTTGAGGAACGGCGCGAGCCGTCCGGTAGTTGTGTCGGAATTACGGATGAAAACCGGGCGGCTTGCGCCGACTCCGCTAACAATTACTCGAATGTGAGTGCCATTGGGCGTGAGCCATGGGTTCGGTTCCCCGGAATTTTCCTTAAGCCCCGGGTAGGGGCGACAGATTTTGCGAGTTTACTACCGCCCCAATCCGGGGCTTTGTTGATATTGTTTTCTTTCTTCCCACGATTGACACCCTGGGTTACGAAACGGACGCCACTACCGTGATTGCCACGACTCAACCGGTTTCTCAGGTGTCTTTGATTTGTCTTTCAAAAGACTAACGTTCGGGCCATGCCAGGACATTTTTCGTCAAGACATTCGTCGATTCGTTTCTGAAGACAGGTTTCAAACCAACTTGAATAGCCCAAAATTTGCGCCACGATTTTCCCTGCCGGCCATCGGTTGGTGCGCCATGCTCGCTTGGCAAACAAAAAAAGCCGCCCCGATTGGAGCGGCTTGGGTTGTCTTAACTAACTGCCATGAACTTAGCGACCAGCAAACCGATTGGTCGATTCCGCTTAATCTTCCGATTCAAAAAAATCTGCCGGCATGTCGATATTGTCTTCTCGGGCGGCGATTCGCAGTTTATTCAAAGCCCGTGTTTGGATTTGACGAATGCGTTCCTTGGTTACTCCCATCTCCTCACCGACTTCTTTCAAAGTCAATGGCTCTTGGCGATAGTCCAAACCAAAGCGGCTGATAATAATCTTTTGCTCGCGGTCATCCAGGGTTTCCAAAATCCGATTGACTTGCAACGTTCGGCGGCGTTGTTCGGCTTCTTCGGTATACCGATCCGATCGCTCATCCGCCTTGGC
The DNA here is from genome assembly GCA_031409295.1 of Mariniblastus sp. Lineage (GTDB taxonomy): Bacteria > Planctomycetota > Planctomycetia > Pirellulales > Pirellulaceae > Mariniblastus. Next base: position 57,070 of record JANNWZ010000238.1, on the reverse strand, counting down.
CAAAAAGACCTCTTCGGAAGTCGGGCGGAATCGATCCCGTTGTTTGAATTCACCAGGAATTGTGCGGGCAAAATTCTTCATAATGGCCCAGCTCGCATACGTGCTGAACTTGTTGCCTCGAGAATAATCAAACTTTTCGGCTGCCCGGATCAAGGACATATTTCCGTCGCTAACCAATTGGAAAAAGTCTTCGCTGGCATTGACGTGTCGTTTCGCAATCGCCACGACCAATCGCAAGTTGGCTTGAACAATCCGATTTTTGATTTTGATCGCCTGCTCGTACAGTTTTTCGATATCGTCCATGACGGAAGACCGAGCATGGACCGGGTCGAGTTGTTCACGCAACTTTGCCGCTTGAAACTTCAGGAAGTTGTACTTGCGGAACAAGTATTGTTCCTGTTCTCGAGTCAACAGTGGGGTTTCATACAACGAAGCCAAATAGCGCGGCAAACCAGCCGGAGGCTTGGTTCGTCGAGTGACCGTTTCCGCTTCCGGCATTTCGGCCAAGACGATTTTTTTCTCGGCAGCCTTGCGATGAAACTCGGGGCTGTCCATAAAATCGAGCGGCAACGCCATTACCATTTGGGCCCGCATCTCGTTGATCACGCGGTAAACAGTAGTCTTGGTCCGGCAATAGCGGTTGGCAATCGTTTCGGCCGACTTGCCTCCGGCAAAGTCAGCATAGATGCGTTCTTTCATTTCCAAATTCAAGGGGCCGGTCTGGTCCGGGAAAATAGCCATTTCGGGGTGTTCCTGATCGAACCGCTTGATCGTGTAGCGAATGGTCTCGACACTGCGTTCCATATGCTTGGCGATCCGACGAGTGACTTCGGCTGGACAACCGCCGACGCGTACTAACCGACGCGCCCGTTCGATGATTTCGTCTCGATCGCCGTCGGTCAGTTGGCTGAAACGCTCGCCACGTTTAACTTTGTCACGATTGTTTTTGATGAATTGGTCGACGCTGGTGTGCAAAAATCCGACTCGTTTTCGACCACCGTCGAAAATGAATTTGCGACTTACCAACCCCTGTTGACGCCAACGCGAAATGGTCTTGGTCGAGACATTGAACATTTTGCTCAGGTCTTCCACCGTGTGGACGGGCTGGGGGATTTCTTCCGCATTGACATTCGCGGAATCGGAGAGGTCTTCGATGAAATTGAGCAGGTCGTTTCGCAGATCCTCGCCGCCGATTCGCACGATTAATGATTTTTCGGGACGAAAGGAAGTGATCTTGAAACACACGAACTCGAAGTTATAGTCGCGGTCCGTTTGGATCTCGCGCAGGAATCGCTCCGTATTTTCGACTTGCTCAAGCTTTTTTTCTCGAGGTGCAAACCGAACCTGCTGGTCTCGCAGCTGACGGATAGAATCGCATTTGTAGTCGATGTGCATAACTTTCTCTCTTTCCCATTCCGCTTGGCGTGCAACCAGCAATTATAACTAGACAGCACTCAAACGGATTAAGTTCCCCATGTCGATCTTCCTGATCTGTTGTCACCAAGCCAACCTCGTGTTAGTTCGGTTCCAGTACGCTGTTTAACTCAAGTTGGTTCTGCTTGAATTACCGCCTCCGTCCCATTGGTTTTCTGACAAACGGAAATTGTTTCGATGCCCCTTTCGGGTCACGGAAACGGCCGTGTAGGTCGCCAACGGTTTGACCCTTGCTCCACCTTTTCCAGTCAGCAACATTAACTGTGATTTGGCTCTCCCAAGTAACCGAAGTTGCCGTCCAATCCCGACGTCCACGCCCGTTTTCCTTAAGTCGCGAACGACCCACCAAAAGCTTGCCTGACGAACCGACGGTCGACTCTAATAAGTGGTGCAAAACCCGTTCCATGTTCGCAAAATTAGCCTAAATTGTGGATTTCAGTGACCATACGGGCTTTTTTGACTTCCCAAGCTGTCATCAAACTGCCAGCAAGTGTTGTCAAATGATACGGAATGAGACGGGTTTTTTCGATTTGAGACACTTGTCTGCCGATCTTTGATCACAGTTTCAAAAGGTTGGAGGATTTAGGCCGACCGAAACGGGCGATGGAAACGGCTCTCTTGCTATTGGCTGAACGAGATTGGATCTTGGAATAAAAAAATGATGACTCGACAGATTATTTCTGCATTGAACAGGTCTTTTCGGCTTGCTTTGGTTTCTGCCCCCTTTTTCGTCAATATTGCGACCGCTCAAGACGCCATTGACATCAACGTCAACTACGAAAAGGGCCAGCAATATCGAGTTCAATCACAGATTGAACATGCGGGGACCGTAACAGTTGACTACGCAGAAAAAGACACGCCACCGCAACACCTAGAAATCGACGTCAAAGCCAGGCTGGATTATCACGAGCGTTTTGTGGGTTCGGCTGCGAAACCACAAGCAATTCGCTATTACAGTCAATCCCATGCCGATATCCAGCTCGACAAAGCCAGTACGGTATCCGAATTGTTGGACTGCAATCAACTGATCGTTGCTCGCATCAATTCAGAATCTGACAACTGTTACCAAATTGCTTCCGTCGAAGATACGCTGCAACAACGCGAATTGGAGTTGCTGAAAAATCCGGCAGATCCGCTGAGTTTGGCTGGGTTGTTGAACAAAGAACAAGTCAAAATCGGCGCGGAATGGGAACCCTCGCGGGACAACCTGGCACGGTTTCTGTTTGTCGATCACATCATCGCCTCCGACGTGAAATTGACTCTCAAGGAAGTCGGGGACAATGTGGCCAAGGTCTACATTACAGGTCGAACCAAAGCCGAGGTGGACGACGCACTTACGGAAATGACCATTACCGGCATCCTGCAAATTGACCTTGCTGCCAAACTGGTGACGGGATTGCGTTTGAATGTCATCGAAGATCGACAGCCAGGCCAAATTGCTCCGGGATTCGAAGGAAAAACAAAAGTCGATTTGCGTATCGCGTTGCATGAAGGAATTCCACAATTATCAAACGACGCACTAAAATCGATCGCGGAATCAAAATCCATTCGAAATTTACTAAAATGGCGTTCGGATTCCGGAAAATTTGTTTTGAAATACGACCCAGCTTGGAAAATTATTGCCGCCGAAGATGAAGCTGCAGTATTGCGGTATGTCGAAATCGGCGATCTGTTGGCCCAATGCAATATCGTTCGGTTGGCATCTCGACCCGCTGATAAGCCCCTCTCGTTGGCGGATTTTGAAAAAGAAGTTACCACTATCATTTCGAAAGACCCGACTTCGCACGTCATCGGCGCTGAACAAACGACGTCCGTTGTTGGGTTGAAAGCTTTGCGAGTCACCGTGAAGGGGGTCGAAGAAGACGTTCCGCTGAACTGGGTTTACTACAATGTTGCGAGTTCCGACGGACGCCAAGTAACCTTCGTATTCACGCTCGAAGAGGCGATCGCTGGTCGTGTCGAGCTGGCAGCCAAGAAAATCGTCGACGGTTTTGTGTTCCATAGCGAAAAATCGAATGTGAAGTCTGGTCCGCAATCGGAAGAGCCTAAATCTCATGACGCGAAAGCGGCCAGCGATCCTATCCGCTAGTTTTAGTGCCCTACTTGAGCGATAGCCTTTCCGTCGGTAACTTTGCCTGAGTTGTTTCGCTCACTCACAGGCTACGCCGATGCTCGACCTTTTCGACAAAATTCAGGAATCCGTTCAGTTTATCCGCAGTCATTGGAGTCAGGTCCCACACGCCGGTATCATACTGGGAACCGGGCTAGGACCGCTGGTTGAGAAAATTGACGTTGCGGCTTCAATCGATTACGGCGACATTCCAAATTTCCCCAGATCCACTGCTCTCTCTCACAAGGGGCGGTTGGTGTGCGGGACGCTGAACGGATTGCCAGTGATGGCGATGGAAGGCCGGCTGCACATGTACGAGGGTTATCCGCTAAAACTCATCACGCTTCCGGTGCGGGTGATGAAGGCGTTGGGGGCGAACTTGCTCGTCGTCTCAAACGCTTGCGGTGGGCTGAACCCGAACTTTCGCTCAGGCGAAATCATGCTCATCGAAGACCAAATCAATCTGATGGGTGACAACCCACTAATCGGAATCAATGACGAGCGACTGGGCCTTCGATTCCCGGACATGTGCGAACCCTATTCTCAGGCCCTGATCGATCGCGCCTTGGAAGTTGCCCGGCGAGAAAACATCGTGGCTCACAAAGGCGTGTTCGTCGCGGTCGCCGGACCCAATTTGGAAACGCGCGCCGAGTATCGCTTCTTGCGCACGATCGGCGCCGATGTGGTTGGGATGTCAACCGTTCCCGAAGTCATCGTCGCGGTCCACTCCGGAATGAGAGTCGTCGGGTTTTCTGTGATTACTGATATGTGTCTGGCCGATGCGCTCAAACCGGCTGACGCACATGAAATCGTGAAAATCGCCAACGCAGCCGAACCAAATCTTTCGAAACTCGTGCTCGGTGTGTTGGCGCAGGAAAACAACGCTTAGGCAGACCCGTTTCCCATGAATCCGCATTCCAGCAACGATGACGCCAGTCTCGAATCCGCTGAGTTCATCCGCCAACGATGGAATCACGCCCCGAAGTTCGCAATTATTCTCGGTACCGGGGCTGGCGATCTCGCTGAAAAAATAGCGGTGGATGTGACCATCCCCTACGCGGAGATTCCGCACTTTCCACGTAGTACGGCGTTGGGTCACAAAGGTGAGCTCGTCTGTGGCCAATTGGCAGGTCAACCGGTTTTGGCCATGCAAGGCCGATTTCATTTATACGAAGGTTACGCGTTTGACGTGGCGACGCTGCCAATCCATGTCATGCATCGAATGGGTGTTGAAGTGCTATTTGTTAGCAACGCTTGCGGTGGAATCAATCCCAACTTTGCCAGTGGCGAAATCATGTTGATCGACAGCCACATCGATTTGATGTTTCAAACCTCACGAGTATTTTCCAATAATGTGGTCCACGGACGTGCGATTGTCCGCAACGATCAATACGATCAACAACTGATCGAACAAGCCATTCGATGTGGTCGCCAACACAATTTCCCAGTTCACCGAGGCGTTTATACGGCCATGTTAGGGCCCAATTTTGAAACGCGAGCGGAGTATCGTTTCATCAAAAAGATTGGCGGGGATGTGGCGGGCATGTCGACCGTGCCGGAAGTCACGGTCGCTGGCCAATATGGCATGCGAATTCTGGGTTTGTCCATCATCTGCAATGTTGCCAAGCCAGATGTCTTGAGTTCGACGTCGGGACAGGAAGTCATCGCAGCGGCCAAAGCTGCTGGCCCGCACCTGCAAGCCATCGTGGTGGACGCTATCGAGCGGATTGGCCAAGAATTTTTAAAAAACTAAGGCCCTTGGTCTTGGTTTCAATCCGTCCAACCCGATCGGTCGAGGTGATAAATAACGTGGAACCCGCGGTTCCGCCAAAGCAGCAATTTGCGGTCGCTTTGCCCAACATGATTCGTCCAAATAGCTTTCCGGCCGGAGATATAATCAATACACCGCCAGGCCCAGTCGCCCAAAGATTGCCATGCACATCGACAGCCATGCCATCCGGCAAACCCGGATCGCCGGCGGCTACCAATTGAGTGGCGTCATAAAACAGTTTGCCAGCCGGATCAATTTTTCCATCTGCGGAAATCGAATAGGCTTGATAAATCGGAGCCGGACCGTGTGACTGCGCGACGTAGAGCGTTTTTTCATCAGGCGAAAGGGCGACACCATTGGGAAGCTCCAATTCCTTGGTCACCAGGGAAACACTCCCGTCGATTCCAATTCGAAACACTCCGCAAAAATCGAGCTCACGTTTGGATCGTTCTCGCAGGCCATAGGGGGGATCGGTGAAGTAGATTTCTCCCGCTGAGTTACTCACCAAATCGTTGGGGCTGTTGAACCGCTGGCCAGCATATCGATCCGCCAAACTGGTTTTGGTTCCATCGGTTTCCACCCGATAGACGCGACGATTGCCATGATCACAGACCAACAAACGGCCTTTCTGATCGAGGTCCAAACCATTGGAACCGGGTTCAGTCGCATTGTCCTCGCCGGTGGACCCACTGGGATCCATGAAAACAGAATTTCCCAGTTTGGCGCTCCAACAGTAGATTTTGTTTTGCGGAACATCAGAAAATAACAGATGGTTCGCCGCCGGGTCCCAAACCGGTCCCTCGGTCCACAGGTGTCCCGAGGCCAAGATCTCCATTTTCGCATCGACATCGATCAGCTCGGACAGGGCGGGATCAAGTTGCTCGATGCGACCAACCAGCTGTTTCTCAGCGTCGAGCGATTTCGAATCCTCTTGAGCTTTCAACTTCGGTTGATACGCCACCAGCATCAAAACCGCAACCAAGACTTTTTTCAACATCATGACTCGAATCAAATAATTCACCATGTGGATCTCCGCGAAGTCGGCTCGATTGAACTCGCGACGTCATCTAACATAAGGGTGCAACGGGTAATTGAGCAACTCATGTCGAACGATCGGTGAGCCGATCGACTGCAGTTACTCTGGCTCTTTTTACAAAGATTGTCAGCCCACCGCCGACGACCAGGGCCCAGCAAATCCCACTCACCCAGGCCGCCAGCCAAAATTGTTGAGGCTGATATGCCAACGTAATTTGGTAATTGCCGGGTTCCAACTGAAACCCTTGGTAGCCCGGTTGCAATGCTACCAAGGGCAGCGTTCGAACTTCTTCGGTCGCCAAGTTTCGTACCCGGGCCTGCCAGTTACCATCGCAGATCGAATTGTGAATGATCCACTGTCGGTCATTGACGACAACTTGTAAGTCCAGCGAGTTGATCCCAAATCGCGTCAACTGGCAGTTTTCGATGGACTGTGCAGACGGCTTGATCGGCGATCGGCCGCTGACCGTGATTTCCGAAGACTGTGCTACCGGCCCAGGCCAGTCGATGCCTGCCAGGAACACGAGTTCGGGTTCGGCGGCCAACCAATTCAAACCGACCGAGGGCCCGCCACGTAATTTGGAATCGACCACTTCGACATCGCAAAGGGCCTGCTTCCAATCGGGCGTTTCTTGCCGCTCGGCGGCTTGTTCGGTTGATATTTGTTTCAACAACGTTTTTTTGGCGGCGTCAAAATTCTCGATTTCTTCCAACAAAGCTTCAAATTCTTGGGGCCAAATCGAACTGAAACTCCCGACCAGCCGCACGTTGCGCCCTAAATGGTGTTTTGGGTAAAAGGTCTCACGTTGCCAATTGAGAATCTCAACCAGCCGCGTGGACGACCCTAATTTACTCCAGTCGCCGGGCAGAAAAACGGCGCCTCGCGGCCGATACATCGTTACTGGCCCCATCCGTTTCGAGGACGTCTGGCGCGCCGTCATTCGATCGAGTAATTCTTGATCGAGGACTTGTTGTCGGTCCGTTACTGTTGTGACGGCAACCGCTGGAATCTCAACCAACAGCCAACGATTTGCCACTACCAAATCAATCGCCGTAATGGCGACGATCGCCCACATCGCAAATTGGCGTGGCGTGGTAGCCGATTTAGGGCGGTTCATTGCCCATCGGCACAGCAAGGCGGCGGTTCCAATCACGAGTCCGGCTTGCGCCAAGCTAGCCAAAATTCCTCGCGTTGCACCGATGGCATCGAATGGGCCGAACAACCCGTCGGCGGGGATTCGCGCGAAGAAATCGTCGTGCAAGCCCATCAGGAAGAAAACAAATCCAAATGTCGTGAACCCGCCGAAAAATACCGACCAGGCGCCGGAGATATTCTCGCGCCAACTTCTCAATCGCAGCCCCGCGAGCAAACAGATACAGAGACTTGCCACTAGAAATAGTTTGGCCGGATACCGAAACGAGAAATACTTTGGCAGTCCGATCAACATCAACCAGTAAATTCCCCCGACCTGAGGACCGAGCTCGGTCAACCGCTGCTCAGCGGGCAGTATTTCATTCACCAACCAAACGATTCCGTACCAACCAAATGAAGCCAACGCAAAGAATATTGCGATGCGCGTCAACCAGGAATTTCGGTTCCAACCAGTCAATCGGAATCCACCAATCGCCAACCAAACGGTTAACAGACCGAGGTACAACGAAGGAAACCAGACGCGTTCGGCCCCTGGAAAGACATCCGCCCACCGTTGGTGAGTCGGGCAAATTTTGCCGGACGAATTCGACCAGAATAATTCCGCCAGGGACCATGGTGGTAGACTGAACTGATAAGCATGGTCGGCAATTGTGTCGGGTGGCGCTGGCCCAAGCAGCGCCCGACGTGCCGCCAGCAATCCGTCCGAATCAAATTCCAACTGGCCTACCACTTGGTAAATGTTCAGGGGCTGTTTGGAACTAGTGCGTTCGCTCAACTGTGCCCATTGGTAGGACGGGAGGAGTTGTACCAAGGACAACGCGATAGTCACCAACACCATCAACACTAATAGTATCAATTGCATTCCCGCCCAGCGGAACGCACTCGAGCGGTTGGGTTGGTCTCGCAATGGGTTTTCGCCCTCGCGGGAATGACGAAGCCCGGAAGGCGCACCCGGTTGATTGGTTAGGTGATTGGTCGATTTATTTTCCGGGCTCTGGTGGAGTCGCGTCTTCCGTCGAAACCGCCTAAAGAACTGACGGGCGCCGGTGGCGGCCGCAATCAAACCAACATGGTAAACCATTTGGGGGTCACCGCCGAGGATCGTCATTGCGCAACAAATTCCGGTACCGATCGACCAGATTGGATTGCTCGTTTTGTTCATCCGCCAGACGCACCCCAATGCCAGCGGTAGCCAAGCGGCGCTGACCAGGTAAATTACGTTGGTCACTTGAAACAGTACAACTCCACCAAATGCATAAGAGATCGCCGCCAAGGTCGCTCCAGCAGTATTGGCTCGAAGGATTCGTGCCAATCCATAGGTTCCCACCCCGGCCAACAGCAAATGGACCGCCAAGTAAATTCCATACCGGGACGGGAACGACAAAAAACGACACCAAAAAATCAGCTTGCCAGGATATAGCAAACTGGGTGTTCCGTCGCCGACGATGGGCATTCCTAAATTGCAATAGGGATTCCAAAGCGGAATTTCACCGGATTTCCATTGCTCGTCGATCCACTCAAACAGAGGGTAATACAGATAGGCCGAATCGCGAAAACCAACGACCGTTTGACCTGAGACCATCGGCCAACACAACCACAGCCAGATACCAACAATCACCAACCACGGCAGGTACCGCTTCCAGGAATTTGCAGGGGTACGATTTTCGATCAACCGAATGCCTCCCACGTTTTTACGACAATTGACATGCCGGCCACGACCAACGATGAAAAACAGCTAGGGTACCTTCTTCGTGGAGGGAATGCATTAGCAGTTCAATTCAAATTTCTCGACAATACCTCAGCCTATTGGGTTGGTCTCATTTCGTTGATACAATCCAAGATCCGCCCCTGGGCTCGGCGCTTCTAAAAATAAACAAGTCGGGGGATTTCCCGAACAGAATTTTTATCCCCTGGACGCAATGTTTGATGTTTTTGGACAGGTCATTGAAACACATGACATCATTGTCATATTCTTGTTGATTCTGCTGGAGGGAATTCTTTCACTCGACAACGCTTTAGTTTTAGGTTTGTTGGCGCGCCGACTTCCCAAACACCAACAGGCACGCGCCTTGTCGTATGGATTGGTCGGAGCGTTTTTTATCCGACTGGTGGCGATTGGCTGTGCCCAGTTCCTGCTTAACTGGCAAATTGTCAAGCTGTTGGGTGGGGGCTATTTGGCTTACGTGGCGATTCACTATTTTTGGTCCGTGCTTGCGAGTCGGTCGACGGAAAAAATAGTTTCGGACTCTCAGGGGCAACCCGAATTGGTTGATCGCGAATCTGGTAAACCACTCGATTTCGAATCCATTGACGAAGAAGCCCAAGCACGGACGCCCGTCACGATTCCAGAACGACAAGAAATCGAATCCACCGATCTCCTGCCGTCCAGTCAGCGGAGTGTTTCGTCGCCGGATGAAGGGGCACCTCCCGGAGGCTATGCGCGATTCTGGCCAACCGTCGTCGTGATTGAATTGACGGACCTTGCATTTGCCGTCGATTCGATTCTGGCGGCGATTGCCATGGTGGGGCCAACACCGATAGGGCATGTTGGATTCCATCCCAAGCTCTGGCTGGTTTTTACTGGGGGAATGCTCGGCGTGATTCTGATGCGATTTGCGGCATCTATGTTCATCGGCCTGTTGGATCGATTCCCACGCTTCGAGTACTCGGCTTACTTGCTGGTGTTGACGATCGGGTTAAAATTGTGCCTGGATTGGTACTTCAATTCGCCGGATCATCCACATCGATTGGATTTTCATAGCCTTTCCAATCCCGCATTTTGGGTATTCTGGATGACGATGTTGGCCTGTTTTTTGTATGGCTTTATCCCGGCCAAAGGCGCGAAAAAAGCTTGAACACATTCGCCAATGCTCGGATGCGAATCGGATAAAGTACGGAGATTGTTAGAAATCGTAAATCAAATGTTTCACACGTGAGTGTCAATCAAGTAAAATCGGTCCAAAAAAAAGCCACCCAAGAATTGGATGGCTTTTTTGAAGTTGATTCAGTTCCAGCTGTGTATTTCGATCAGTGGATCGCAGTTCGCCATTTCCAATTTGGAAACAACAGCTAATTGGGTTTCGAGTTTCTCGGACTTAATTTAGATTATTCGACCGATCTCAGCAGCCGAACTAAAACACATCGGTGATGAACTGGTGTCCCCAATGGTAACGCCGTGGTGTGGGGTATTCGTTGTACCAGCTTTTGTTGTACACAGGAACTCGCATTTCGGCGGGATAACGATAATACAAACTATCGGCGCTGCGAAAGTACTCGTTGCCCCAGTAGTTCTGGGGATAGGTCACATAGGGGTAATGGTAAAACCGGTCCATGTTTCGAGAGCCGTACTGGCTGCCCCAATTGGCTCCATAGGCACCTTGGCCAGCGCTGGATTGCGCAAATGCCATGGGTTCTTGAGCTTGAACGGATTCAGTTGGGCACATGACCGCCACGGCAAAACTAGCAGCGGCAAGTATAAAAAAACAACGAATCATGGAGTCTTTCCTCCTAAAGGACGGCGCGAGCCAGTCGCAACCGAGTGTTTTGGGTCTCGTACACCCGTTACATCGGCAATTCGGACAATCGGAATTGATAGAATATCTGGTAGTACCGGCAAGTTGCGCAATTGGCAAAGTCCAACACACTCTCAACCGGGCATTTTGCCAGCGGCGATTTCCTCTTCGAATTCATCCATCATCGGCCAATCGATAGCACAAGTTCCAAAATCAGCCATATGTAGATAGCCCTCGACACGCTTGATTGCGGCATCAAGCAACCCGTCATTTTTCTTAAAGATCGGTCCATGACTGGGTAATAGCCATTTCACATCACTCTCGCGAATTCGTTTGAGCGAGCCAATGAACGCTAACAGATCGCTGCCATGGTGGGCATCAATCGCCCCGATACAGCCGTCGCGATAAATGTTGTCGCCGCTGAACAACAAGTCTCCCAATCGAAACGCCAACTGACTGTCCGTATGGCCCGGTGTCAGCCAAACTTCCAATTTCAGGTTGCCGACATCGATCACATCGCCGTCGTCGATCAAATTGTCAACTTCTACTTGAGGCATCGACATGTCGATCCCTTGCGCTTCAATTAAAGCGAAGGTCTTCAGCCGATCACCCGTTCGCAACGGTTCAGCTGCCAAACGATGGGCCGAAACGCTGCACCGCAGAATCGATTTTGCTTTGGCCAGGCCTTGAATATGGTCGACATCCGCATGGGTCGCGATTAACGACTGACAGCCGGAAAAAGGCAGATCGATTTCACGAATCATCTGAATGATATCATCGACAACATCTTCGTAGCCAATATCAATCATCACCCACTGATCGCCGTCGTAAACCACGTAAACATTGCAGCCGAGTACGTAACCGAGTTGATGGTTAACTTCAATTACGTGGGGGAACACTGGCTTACGTTCAAGCATCGGTAGACAATATCCTCAAAAGAACTACGGCGTTAAGAGCCATGATTTTAGACTTCGCTACCATCGACAGCAAGCGAGTTGAAATCCGCAGGAAGCGTCGATACGGGGTTTAATCCGGATTCAACGTAGCCCGTAATCCAGCCAAATAATCCGGAACCAGAAAATCATCGCCGACGCGCTGTCGCAATTTCAGATTGCTAATCCGTTTGTCGCCGCGATTTCGGGTGGCTGCCTCAGCTTCTGTCACGAAATCGAGCCAAGGGATAGGACCTGTACCCAAGCCGGCGGCCAGGGCATCGTAAAAGTCTTTTCGCAATACTGGATTGCCATCGCTGACCAAAAACGTCTCCCCGAATAACTTTTGTTCCGCGACGGACTGAATGATACGGGCTCCATCGGCAACGTGTATCAAATTCAGAAAACCGTTGCCCGACAGTTGACTCCAGTCCCGGTTCTCAATCGCGTGACGAAAGGGAATTCGATCACCCCCATAGATGCCGGCGAACCGGAGAATTGTCGCTCGATTCGCAAATTGACTGTTGCGAATCAAGGACTCTGCTTCCAGACAAGCGTGACCTCCGGCGCGGTTCGGCCGGGCCTCCGAATTTTCGTCTAGCCATTGGCCCGCAGAATCTCCATACACTCCGGTGGAACTGACATAAATTAACTGTCCTGTCTCGGCGGGCAACCGCTCGAGAACATGTTGCAATCCGTCAACATAAACCGTGCGAATATCGGAGTACTTTGAACGGTCCATCCCGATGGCGAATAACACAGAGTCGACCGCGGGCAATGCAGGCAGAGTGTCCGGTTGTGTCACATCGCCAAGCAACGGTTCAATACCAGCCGCCAACAACTCGGAGATTCGTCCCGACCCGCGAGTCACAGCCCAGACCTGATCGCCAGCCGCGACCCATCGTTTCGCAGTCGGTAGCCCCAAATATCCACAGCCAAAAATCAAGCGTTTCATACGATCTTTCTAGCGATTATGCCAATTATTGGAGCGGATTTTAACGGCACGATCGTTTGAGCAAGTTTGACCATTCCCGGTTTGATTCCAGTGGTCACAAAAAACGCTCTTTTGAATCACCGCAACTGCTTTAACACAATTACGGTGTTACAATAGAATATGCCAATTGTAAGGGGTTTGATTTGCGTGTTCGACGACATTCATTTAGGCACCCTAATCCAGGTGGATGTGATGACTCCACATTCTACAATTTTTCAACCGACACTGGGATTCCAACCATGCCCCATTCGTTTTACCGTTGTCACCTTGTGCTCGGATTTCTGGTGTTTCTGGTGTTGTTGGGCTCGACCGGACGGGCTCAACAGAAATCTGAATTGGGAAATCAACCCGATAAGACTGCGGAGTTAGAATCAGCCGGTAGCGCGCCTGCTACTGAGACCGTCTCGAAATCAACCGCCTCCCTGTTTGACGGCAACGTGCCCCAAACATTGGAAGAGCTGCGGGCGATGGAGGATAAATTTGCCGAAGTCGCAGAAATCGTTAAACCGGCGACCGTAAATATTCAGCTGGGCGGTGGTCAAGGTTCGGGAGTTATCGTAACGAGTGACGGGTATATCTTGACGGCGGCCCACGTGATTGGTCGTCCTGGTGGTAAAGCCGACGTGACCTTTGCCGATAATCGAAAAGTCACAGCGACCACCTTGGGTATCGACACTCGACTCGATTCTGGCATGTTGAAAATTGACGAAGGGCAAGGCGAAGATTTTCCTTATCTGGAAATCGGACTGTCCAATGAACTAAAAGAGGGGCAGTGGGTGATGGCCGTCGGTCATCCTGGCGGGCTGGATGAAGCGCGTGGCTTGGTCGTTCGCGTCGGAAGGATCCTGCTGGAATCAAATCGGATTTTACGCACCGATTGTACTTTGGTGGGCGGGGATTCCGGTGGTCCACTCGTTGATATGGAAGGTAGCTTGATCGGTATTCACAGCAGAATTGGCTCGCAATTGTGGAACAACATCCATGTTCCAATCGATGTCTATTCCGAAAATTGGGACGGATTGAAGGAAGGCCTCGTCCTCGATGGTCGGGCCAATCTGGGATTTAGTGTGGCCGATTCCACAAATAAGATTGAATCGGTTGTCGAGAAGGGGGCTGCGGATAAAGTTGGAATCAAAGTCGGCGATCTCATTAAGAAAATTGGTTTGCTGGAAGTCAAGGATCGCGATGGAATCAAAGCAGCCACGAAGGACCTGCGACCCAACATGAAAGTGAAAATCGTTGTCGAACGCGACGGCGTTGAACAGTCGTTCGAACTCGTTGTCGGGGACTGGTAGATTCGTGCTCAACGTTTGCTCCCTTACCGCACCCCGTTGCAATTCAACAGTGACTTGATTTACAGGCTTGATTTCAAATGAAAAAAACCGTTTTTGCCTTGACCTTAGGCCTTGTTTTGGCCGCCAACGGTATGCTTGCAGTTGCTCAGGATTCCCCACCTTCGGGCGATAGTCCTCAAACTGAACCCGCGCCAAAACAAGCGGTCGAAGAACCCACGCAAGATCCTCAAGCGGAAGAAAAAAAATCTGACGAGAAACAGGCTGACGAGAAACAGGCTGAAGGGGCACCAGCTGATGGTCAGCCAACGGAACCGGAAGCAGAAAAATCAAAAACTGCCGAGGCTCCGCGAAGTGTTGACCCGCGGCGCAATATTTTTGGCAATGGCTCCGAAGATGAAGTCGCGTATTCCAAACGGGCTGGGGAATTCGTAGCCGTGTTCAAACCATTGATCGTTTCCGCGGAAGCATCAACGGTCAAGATCATGTCTGGCAAGCGGCAATTGGCCCTGGGAATTGTCGTGGATTCCGATGGATTCATCCTGACCAAAGCCAGCGAACTCAAAGGCGAATTGACCTGTAATTTTCCCGACGGTCGTTCCGCAACTGCGACGGTTTTCGGTGTTCATCCCGAAACTGACTTGGCAATGTTGAAAATTGATATGAAAAATCTGAGCCCAATTCAATGGAGTACTGACCCAACGCCGGCGGTTGGACATTGGTTGGTGACGCCGAACCTTCAAAAGTCCACCCTGGATGTGGGAATTGTTGGCGTCAATGAACGCGTCATTCCACCATCCGATCCATTCATTGGAATCGGACCAGCCTTGGTTGGCGAGGACGCCGTCGAAAAAGTTGCGGGCGCCAAAATCAATATGGTCGTGGCAGGTTCCCCCGCCGATGACGCTGACTTAATGGTCGGCGATCTGATTACGCGGATCGACGATGTCGAGATAATCGACTGGCCAGGGCTCCAAAAAACTTTGAAACAATACGATGCCGACGATCGAATCACGTTGACCCTGTTGCGCGCCGGTAAGGAATTGAAAATCAAACTGACGTTGGCGGAACGAGACAAAATCTCCCCGCAAAATGATCGGAGCAATCAACAAAACAGCATGGGCAGTGTTCTCAGTCGCCGTCGCAAGGATTTTCCCAATGCCTTTCAACATGACTCCATGCTGAATTCTTCCTCATGTGGCGGACCAGTGATTAATCTCGATGGCCAAGTCGTCGGCGTCAACATCGCGCGGGCAGGTCGAGTCGATAGCTTGGCACTTCCGGTCCAAACGGTACTTCCCGTCATCGCGCTCTTAAAGACCGGTGAGTTGGTTCCAGCTTTGGTCAATCAAGCTCGCTTGGCCGAAATTGACAAGGAATTGGCAGAACTGACCACAAAAATTGCAGGACTCCCCGCCAAAAAAAGTGCGTTGGAAACTCAATATCAAGTTGAGAAAGCCAAACAGGAAGAACTGGAAAAAATTCTCAAAGATGTCCAAGATCGATTAAAAGTCATTGACCTGAAGTCGAAAAACTTCGGGACCGAACTTGACTCCGTAAAAGACGAATTGAAAACAAGCGAAAAAGCACGTCAACGACTCGAAGCCGATCGCAAACAACTTTCGACCGGCGTGCGCTAATTGTAACTGTGCCGACGGCCTAATTCACCGCTTTCTCCGCGCCCATCGACGATTTTTGCGTTGGTGAATTCGGCGGCGAAATTTCTTCAATTGGATTCATCGGATCGGTGCCCAGCGTGCCGACCAGCTCTGCCAGGAACGACTCGTTACTCACGCGTGCCAATTGGCGTTGGGCAAACTCCAGTCGAGAATTCAAGCCGAGCGATTTCGCCGATTTAGCCCGTCGTGGTTCGGACAGGTATTGTTCCAGGTACTGGATGTTGCGATGCCAGAATTTTACGTCAACTCCTTGTTTGCAAAACAAGCGGTCGCGATACCAACTGCTGTTTAGCAAATAATCACGCGTGAACATGCGCCGAACTTCGGAGCTGTGGGCATCAAACCCATGCCAGTTTCCAGTCGCCATAATGGATAAAATGGCTTGTAACGGCGGAACGGCCAGTTTGAAACTCTGATCCGCAAAATATTGCAGGGCGACTCTTCGCTGAGCTTCCACAATGTGGAGCACGCCATCGGCAAACGAATCGGGGTCTTGTTGTTCCGGTTTCAGGATTTCCGTGGTGAACACTTTCTGCGGATTGTCGAAGACGCGCGAAAGATAGTTACTTAAAAATCGCTTGGTCATCCGATAACCCAAACGACTCGCCGGAATGAACTTTCCCTGGTGTTCATAGTCGTCAATCTTTTCCAGCATTCGATTGGAGATCAGCGCTTGCGGATCCCGTTCTTCCGGTCCCATCCGGCACCAGACTTCCGGAATCAACAGGCTGATATCGTGTCCGACCTCCAAGTGGGGGCCGATATGGCCGGCGGGTGTACTGAATCCACCAAGCCCCGTCAAAACCATACTTACCAGCGAAGTATTCAAATCGATCGTCGGTACCAGTGAGTTAAAGGGTCCCTTCGTTAAGGCCCCTTCACTACCGGCTCCAGTCGTACTGGGGCTCTTGCCGGTAAGCGAACAGATGTAATCCATCATCAGTTCTGGCAGCTCTTGGTAATGCAACGGGTTGTAAACTGCCAATGCACGAATTCCGTGGACCAGATCCGGAGGATTATTTCGCCGACCGCTGAGGATCGCGCCGACCGGCAAGTGGACCGGTTGCGGCAGGGGGATCGCTCGAAAGAGCCGCATACCGCGCTCGGCTACATAGGTGGCGCGCGATTGCACCAAGTCCGGTCGGTCCTGCAAGTATCGTTGGTTCTTGGTCGGCTGACCGTCGACGATGCGCGGATGAGCGCTGCTGACGACAAACCCGATTTTTTTCTTGGCCACCTTTTTTAATAGCTTCTTCATCGGTTTGGAAAACAACTCGAAATCAATAACATTGTCTACCAACGCCGCCGTGTCGGCCGCCGACAATGGTTGAAAATTGCTCATGAAGTTTCCGCGCATGGCCAATTCCATTTCCGTTTGCCGATCTAGTCCTCGATGAATGGCATCGTCCGGTCGTTGGAACAAACGGTACTCACAATTTTCGGCGAATTTGTAGCTGCCAGCTTTCGCAATCCCAGGACCTACATTGGATAATCGGTCCGCTGGCAACACGACACTGGACGAAATATCATCTTCACGTTGAATTTTCACCGCAGCCGCAAAATCCTGTCGCAATTTGAACGTACGCCAACGGTGATCCGTTAAACCGACTCGCAGATAGGTCCCGACCAAGCTGCGTTCGCTGAATTTTAATTCATGACCGGGTGCACCGTTGACGATGTCAACGCCGAAGTGTTCCCGCCAGGAATTCTCCATACCCGGTTTAATAAATCGTTTGATGATCAATGCCAATCCATAAATATGATTGGGAATGGAATTCAACCAGTGGTTGTAGTCCACAGTGAAATCGGGGGATGGCGTTAACATTTTGATTGTGCTGCCTAATGAACGAAAAGGATCGAGCAAGGCGCGGCTGGGAAACTGGGAATAGTCCGGAATCGCGTGGTAGCCGGGATCCCAGCGCGTTTGGTAGTCGTAAGCGAAGATCTCGTCGAGTTTGGCAAAATCAGTTTCCTGGTTGGCAACAAAAATTGGCCCGTACAGCATGTAGTCGCGCAGGCTTTTGCTGATTTCGCTCTTTCCTCCCCCACTGACAGTACAGGGTTTGTGACAGAAAATCCCTTCTCCGACGGTTCCCACCAACCGCCACGACGGTGCCGCAGGATGCTTTTCCATTCGAATCTGGTAACCGCTCGGAGCGATATAGATATTGTCAGGCGACAACGGAATACGTTGTTCGGCGATCTCACCCGCCGGATTCGGCGATTTCCATTTCACGCAACGATCCGTCAGCGACACAAAAGCATTTTCCGGAATGTAGATTACTGTCGAATACTGTTTGTCAACTCCATAACCCTCGGGCCGCCGCTCGACAAACTCCGCGTAGTCCCGCGCCACGGCATCAAATGTGCGACCGTTATACCGTCGACTGTTAACCCGAAACTCATCTCCCAAAGAATAGGAAGCAAATGCCACCGCGCCACCGGCATGTTCTTCTTCGACCCCGCCCATCAGATTGGCTGCGTAACTGATCTGGGTTTTCACTTCCTTTTTGCAGTAGCCGTAGTAATTGTCCGCAATCAAAGTTACGATCACGCCCGTTTCATCGCGGCAGGTCACCTTGAATGGCGTGCCATCGTTATAGCATTCGTCGTGATTGGACCAACACATGCGGTCGGCAACTTGACGCTCGGTCGCTTCGCTGATGTGCGGCAATCCGAGATCTTTCTTGCGCAGTCCCGTTAAATGCGGGGCCAAAATAACACATCCCGTATGCCCGCTCCAAGTCTCTACATCCAGCGCTGCATCCTGTTGCGGAACGAGCGGATCGCCCGCGTTTCCGAAAATTGATTCCACAAAATCGAGATTGCTGACCAGGCTGCCGGGCACAAAGAATCGTGTCTCCATGGTTTTGGCTCGACAATTTCCGGCAACTTCCGGACAAACCAACGGCCGCAATAATAGCGAGACCCAAGTGCGTGCCGGTTTCTGCAGTTCGGCAGTATAAGGCAGGAGCATCAATTCCTGGGGCGGATTAAGCGTATGCCGCAACATGCGGACAAACGCCAATTTCGGCACCTCACGTTTATCGCCGGGAATCGGTGCCCCCCCGACCACGACATGAAACGTGCCGTTGGTGGTGCGCCGATCGCTCGCCGGATTGTGGAGCACTCCATTGGCACAACGAAAACTTTCGACATACCGATTCTGAAACGTGTCCCCAGCTACTGGCAAGCTAAGTTCTCGCGCCATCCCATGGAGATCCAACACCAACGACCGCTGGGGCACGGTCAGCGGCCGAGACAAATCCTGATCGACGAAATAGCGATTCAAGAATTCTTCGACGCGGATATCAATCGGTGCCTTTTGTTCATCCAACAGGCTGTTTTTGCCGCGCCAATTTTCCAGCAAACCCAGCGAGAAATGCTCGAGATCGAATTCCGACAGGTCGCGACTGGATATTAAGCCGCTGGCAGCGAGATGCAACGCGAGATAGCCACGCAGTTGCTTGCGCGTCTTGGAATCCGTCCAAGCTAAACGATCCCAACCCAATGCCCGCTGGCGTTCGGTTTGATTATCATGTGGACGCACCAACCCACTCCTGCAAAAAAATCACTAAGATAACAACGTCCGGCGGTGGACCTTACCATAATCATTAAGCTAAATCTAATCGGCTGCCACACGGAAGAGACTATGAATCGTTGGACAAGAAAACTTCATCGTTGGGGCGCATTGATTGCCGCTATCCCATTGTGTTTGGTGATTATTACTGGATTATTGTTGCAAGTAAAAAAACAAGTTACCTGGGTGCAGCCTCCTACACAGCGTGGCCGAGAAAAAATTCCAGTTGTCGATTGGCAGCAAATCCTGCAGGCCGCTAAAACGATCGAGTCCGCCAACGTGATCGATTGGGTGGATATCGAACGATTGGATGTCCAGCCGAGCAAGGGGATGATCAAAATCCAGTGTCGCAATCACTGGGAAATTCAAATCGATGCGGCCACCGCGGAGGTGCTACAGTTCGCGTATCGCCGTTCCGATTGGATTGAGCAACTGCATGACGGTTCGTTTTTTTCCGACGCCGTGAAACTCTGGATTTTCCTGCCCAACGGTGTGGTCTTGCTTGGTCTGTGGATCAGCGGAGTCTATTTATGGTGGCTGCCCATCGGAGCGCGGCGGAAAAAGCAGTCTCGACTGACAGGTTAACCGGCCCATCATTTCGCCGACGGTCGCCCGATCAACTTGTCGGGATTCCTAACGGCTGGATTCCAGAAACGCACTTAGCAGAACTTGGGCCGCTAATTTGTCCAATTGGGCTTTTCGTTTTTTTCCGGAAAGTTTGCTTTGGTTCAAGATTTCCCGCGCCATCGCAGTGGTGTATCTTTCATCGAACCAAGTGACTGGTACACCCGTGGCAATTGCCAACCAGTTTCCGAAAACAACCGCCTCGCGAGATTTTTCGCTGGCTTCGCCACTCATGTGCACCGGCAGCCCAACGACGAATCCGACGATTTGTTCCGCCGCCACGAGTTCGACAAAAAATTTCGCATCCAGTTTTTCACTGCGCCGCGTGTACACTTCCAGGGGACTGGCAATTGTCTGCCGAGGATCACTGATGGCTACGCCGACACGGACCGTTCCGAAATCGACGCCAGCCAGTCGGCCCGCGTGGGGAATCGGCCCTGCTGCACTCGCGGCTGCCGTAACGGGATTGATTCCTCCCAATTCCTGGCCAGGGTCTTTCAAAATTCGCGGCCCGCTTTCTTGAAATTGAGAATTGGTATTTGCACGAAACGACAATTTTCTGGATGAACTATTGGGAACGACGGCTAGCAGCGGAAACAAGATAACCTTCCTGCAAAAATCGCAATGTAGTCTCCAGCACTTCCGGTTGGAGCATGATGGTGGTATGCAAAAATGGTCGCACCAAAATGTCATGGGCACCGGCTAGTCGCGCTTCCTCCAAACTGATCGTGAAATCATCCGGGCCATGTAACGCGAAATTGTTAAGGTCATCGTCTGTCAATTGACCACCAGCGATAATCGCAAACTCAAAGTCGGGTGTGGCCAAATTCGGTTCCAGCGATTCCCAGCCGACTCCCAATTGGGCTCCACACTTGCCAGCGATGCCATTGAATAGCAAGCTGTTTTTTAACAGTCGCGCCATTTTCGAGCCGTGATTGGGGGGCGCCAGCATGACCATTCGCTTCATGCGTGGGTCGCGATCACGTTGGGTCCGTATGTCATCGCCGAGGTAGTGTCGGACGACAATGTTTCCCAATGAATGTCCGACAAAATTGATTTCGGTGACCTGTTTTCCCAAACCCTCGATTATTTGTCTCAGGTCAGCGGCATGCACATCAACGGTCTCACAAGAACTGGCATACTGCAAGTTAATGACCGTGTAGCCACCCTGTTGCCTCAAATAGTCAGCCATGGTTTCCATGGAATCATGAGCTCGGTCCAATCCATGCAGCAAGACCACAACTCGGCCCGTATCGCGTTTGACGGTTCCATTTTCAACACGGACATCGAGCTCCCGATCGCAATGCGCAAAATTTCCCCAAGCGCATCGGACGTCATGCTCGTCGATCAGGCGATATAGTTTGGTGTTGGCATTGCGTTGAATCCGCCAACCGCCGACATAACGGACGTCCGACCAGAATTGAGTTCCGCCCAAAGTCGGTGTTCGCAAGTTTGGAAAACCGACCGGTTCGTTGGGTGGCGGCGGATTCGTCGTTTGGGAATTTCCCCCGGCCGCCAGCAACAGCGTAAAAAATATCGAGATTGGCAGCAGGATTCGGTTCATGTGTTATTCGCACTCGGCAGGGATTACAAGAATTCCACCCAGTTGTTTTGTTCCAATTGGGCAACAATTTCTTTTATGGCATTTTCCTGATGCTTGTCTGCAATCAGCGTCGCGTTGGGTGTCTGTACGATAATACAGTCTTTCATGCCGATGGTTACAATCAAGTGCCCCGGCGCGCCCCGGATAATCGAACCGCAAGTTCCAAGGCCCAAGTGAGTGCCATCGATGGTGTTGCCATTGTCGTCGACACCTTTCAATCGAGGCACCGCTGACCAATTACCCAAATCATCCCATGTAAACGGTGCTTCAACTACCAATACTTGCGAGTACCGTTCCATTACCGCGAAATCGATGGACTTGCTTTTGATGGCGCTAAATTCCCGCTGCAGCACTTCCGCGAAACGATCGGTACCAATGGCGGCCCCAATTTTTTCCACGTGGGCGTACATTTCCGGCTCAAATTCCTGCAAGGCCGCCAAAATGGTTTTTGCTTTCCAGACGAAAATCCCTGAGTTCCAATAAAACGAACCGGCTGCCAGAAACTCAGCGGCTGTTTTCGTATCGGGCTTTTCGCGGAAGCGTTTGACCGGGAAAGTTGGGAACTGGGCCTTGCCCAATGGTCGATCACCCCTTTCGATATAACCAAACGCCTCCGCCGGATAACTGGGTTGAATCCCAAACGTGACGATCTGTTGCGGGTCGGCATCCACTAAATCGGCGGCAAATTGCAGCGCCGACTGGAATACTTCATTGGGCTCGATTACATGGTCGGCTGGCATGACGATCATCGTCGCATCGGGGTCTTGGGCTGCCACCCATGCCGCAGCGAGGCCGACACACGGGGCCGTGTCTCGCTTGGCTGGCTCCCCAATGATTGACGCGCGCGGCACGCCGGGCAGTTGTTGCGAAATTGGTTCAACGAGAGACTGATTCGTCACGATCAACAAATGCTGTTGATCAACCAGTCCGTCCAAGCGATCGACGGTGGCTTGGATCATCGAACGCTGGCCGGCCAGATTCAACAATTGTTTGGGATTATTCTTTCGACTGGCTGGCCAGAATCGGGTTCCAGCGCCTCCCGCCATGATCGTCGCGTACAGCATTTTCAGATTTCTTGTGGGGGGAAATTATCGGGAATTTGATTTGATGGCCAGCAAGGGTGCGACCTGGTCAATATCAAAATAGGTCGGTTGTTCGATGGTGGTTGCGCCAATCATTCGAGTTGCCAATTGTTCGGCATCGACCGCGAATCGGGGATTGATTTCAACCGGGATGTTCGGCGCAACGGTAACTCCGGCTTGATTCAGCCAACGGGTATGCAAGTCAATAATCGCCTGCCGGACATGTTGCGGCGTTTCAGCTTGCGCCGGCGCTGAATTCTTCACGGCGCAAAATCCATCCGCTGGATCAACTTCAGACACGATCGAATTTTTCGCGGCGGGCAACAAGTCAAAAATAAATTTCTCGAATTTGATCGCATTCGGTTGAGATGGGCGCACCGGATTGCCGTTCCGATCGAGGCAGGGGACACATTTGTTAGCTCGATGGAACGGCAGCGTTTCACTTCGCTGGTGGGAGCGAACCAGAAAATCAGTGTCAAATACATGGACTGCGATGCTGCCAGCCCATAACTTAAGGGAACCATCGGCGGTCCTCAATCGGGCTTGCTGTTCGGGAAGATCACTATACTCAATGATACGGACATGACCATCGACACACACCACATTGCCGACTTTTTGCAGCGGGTCAGTTTTCCGAACCACCTGCGACGTCATTTCGGATTGTTGTTGAATATGAAAACCGATCAACGCTGGGTGGCAAATTTGAATCAACGGATTGTCGACTTGACCATAAAAAACGTGTTGAACGCCGCGTCGTTGCAGGTCCGCCAAACAACCACTGTTCGCCAAGGCAGCTAACATACCGCCATGGCCATCGGGGCTGACGAAAATTTGGTGTTTATGTTCCAGCAGTAGTTGGCCTTGTCGATCTATCGCTGGCATTGTTCCCTGACAAAAGATCTTCAGGTCCTGCATCGCCAATCCGAAATTTTGGTGATCAGCCAAAAACCTGGTGGTTTCGTCGTGGGTGGGTGGACTGCTCATCACGTAGAGGGGAATGGTGGTGCGAAACTGTTCCGCCCGGGCCAGAATATGATCAATGTGCATTTGGTAAAGGGTCCGATTGCTGATGGGACCAATTGGGAAAAGTCCTTTGGGATGTTCGAAACCCAAACGACTCCCCTGCCCTCCCGCGACCAAAATCATCGCGACATTCCCTGCAGACAAGGCTTCGCTGCCGATTTCAATTGCCGCTTGATACGAACTTCGATCGGCACAATCGGACAATGTAATCGCCGGTGGAGCCTCCGCGCGGGCCGCCAAATCACCCCAATCAATTCCACATTGATTGGAACTATGCAGCGACCTTACCAACTCAAAATCGATCTCCCTAATCTGGGCAGCCAATAGTAGTCTTTCCGCAGCAGTCAGCTCGTTCCAGAATTGCAGCAGATGCGTCTGGTCGAACGGAGCGAGGATGGCTTCAAGTTCAATTTTCAAATCGTCATTCATGAACGGTTGAGCGCATTCGTTTGAGACTAGAGGGGTTGTGTTATGAACTCGCGGTCGCCGTGGCCTCAATCAGGACACTCAGATTGGCGACGGCTGGTTGTGGCAATACGATTTCCAGGCGAGCGCCGAATTTTTGTCGATCCGTGACGCGCACTCGCAGATCAGCGTCTTCGGCAGCCCGCGCTTCGATTTCAGGTATAAAATTAAACGGTGGAAAAAACGATAAATGCCAAACGTGTCGCTGTTGTCCCGGTACAAAATCACAGCGATTGTAACTGGCGATCGAATCGACTCCATCCCGTTGGGTACGGATCCAGTGTTGCTTTATGTGCGTATCGGCGAGTATCTGTGCCAGCATCAACTCGGGATCGAGTTCAACGATGCTATCGTCCGCGACATAGTCGAGTCGATCTGATGTTTGATTGTCTGCAGGCATATCCATGGAAAATCAACGCACGGGAAATTTCACTGACACACCGATCACCGAACCATTGTCGATGTTCTCGGTCAGTCGCGATGGAAGTTCGGGGGTGAATGAAAAAAAGGCAGCCGAACCAGGCTGCCCAAAAGATAATTGATTTGGTCTCGACAATAAACGGCAGTTGGATGAAGATTTCATTCAACCGCCGCCCCTTGAAAAACTAGGCAGTAGCCGACGCAGCCGCTTTTTCAGCCAATTCTGCTGCGGCGTTGGTTTTTTCCCAAGTGAATTCCGGCTCGCTGCGTCCAAAGTGCCCGCCTTCGGCTGTTTTTCTGAAGATTGGCCGGCGGAGTTGCAAATACTCGATGATGCCTTTTGTCGACAATGGGAAATGCTCTTTGACGATTTCGCAAATCAAGGCGTCATCGACCGTCCCCGTACCTTGTGTGTCAACATGCACGCTGACAGGATCCGCGACACCAATTGCATACGCCAATTGGACTTCGCAGCGAGTTGCCAAACCAGCGGCCACAATATTTTTTGCCACGTGTCGCGCCATATAGGCCGCGCTGCGATCGACCTTGGTCGCATCTTTACCGCTGAAGGCTCCTCCACCGTGACGTCCCCAACCGCCATAAGTATCGACGATGATCTTACGACCGGTCAAACCACAATCTCCATGGGGGCCACCGACTTCGAATTTCCCAGTTGGATTGATGTGGTAGGTGATGTCTCCCTTATTCAACTCGGGGGGCAGGCAAGGATCAATAATTTTATTTTTAATGAATTCGTGAATTGTCGCATTATCGACATTCGGGCCATGCTGAGTTGAAACTACGACCGTATCGATACGGATCGGTTTGAAGCCATCGTATTCAACCGTTACCTGGCTCTTGCTGTCCGGGCGCAGCCAATTAACTTCTTTGCCGAATCGGGCTTTGTTAAGTCGTGCCAAAATCTTGTGCGACAACGCGATCGGTAGCGGCATGAGTTCCGGTGTATCATCGCAAGCAAAACCAAACATCAATCCTTGATCACCCGCGCCATCACGGTCAACACCCATCGCAATGTCGGGGCTCTGTTTGTCCAATTTGACAATCACCTGACACGTGTCGCAACCAATTCCGGTCGCAGCATCCGTATAGCCGACTTCACGCATGACGCTGCGAACGACTTTTTCGATGTCGACGTTAGCCGAGGAAGTGATCTCCCCAGCGATCACGGCAAGTTCCGTCGTGACCAACGTTTCACAAGCGACGCGACTAAACGGGTCTTGGGCCAACATGGCGTCCAAAATACTGTCGGAAATCTGGTCAGCCAGTTTGTCCGGATGTCCCATACTAACCGATTCACTTGTAAACAAATACTTACCAGAAGCCACTGCACTCTCCTCGATACGAATGTTAGTCAGACCGATTGGATCGTCTGACAGAAAATGGACGGAATTGCTTGGGTGACTGAGCCAGGAATCCTAGTTTAGTGTCCTGGTATTTAAGGCTCGAACCCGATTCGCAAGTCCATTATTGTAATCCAAACCCAGCGGGATACTCAACCTGCTAAATAGCAGGTGTAGTTAAATTCTAAGGGAATAATCGGTCAGTCGCGGCTTGAGAACAGCTACGACAGTTGCGCAAGCCGTTCAAGGGACGCCTTGACCGAGTCAAGCTAGGGTGGTGGATGGGGTCACGGTTACCACAAATCGGTGTAACAGTTTCCAATTTTTGACTGGCTCAAGTTTTAGGACCAAGGTTGTTGGACCTGATTCCACCGGCGCGATGCCTATAAAAGACACAAAATCCGCCGGCCAATCCCAGTAGCCCAAGGGTCGATGGCTCGGGAATCGCCGTTACGAACAGGCGAACGTTGTCAAAGTCTACCTCCAGTTCGGCATTGGGAAATGCTCCATCGATGCGATTGAGATTGACCAACCGAATGCTTAACAATTGCCCCAATTGAGAATGCGCACCACCAGTGGAAAATTCGAGACTGCTGGTTGCAAAGACTCCCTCTGGGATGGCCCCGGCCAGTGAATTATTGTCAGTCGCCAAAACGACATTGCCAGCCATCAAATCGATGCGATAACCCGGAAAGCCATCGAGGTTAAACGAGGCACCGCTTTGTGAGACTCCCGACGCAATATTGCCGATTTCGACGCTCAAGTTGTAGCGTGAATTGGCCTGCAAAGTGTCGGATAGTGTCTGCCGAATTCCATATTCGCCCAAGCCGCCGCTACCGAAAAAATTGAAGGCAATTCCAATCCGGTCGCCTTCCGGCGCGCCATTCAAAAAAAAGTCTGGCGGTGTAGGAAGAACAGTGCCAATGTAAAAGTTGGGGCCCACTCCATTGCCGATCAAGTTGCCTGGATCGTACCGATTCCACCCAGCTGGAGCGCCAAAGGTAAATTCGTTGAACCGAATGCCGACCGATGCATTCTCGAATCCGGCATTAAGTACAGTGATCAAATCACCTCGACAATAGGAATGGTTGATCGGGCAATCAAGCGAAAGAATCATCATGACTGCCAACGATACAAAAGTTTTTCTGGAAGATTGAGTGCTCATGTCTAATTCTGCCTGTAGAGGGTTGGGATAGTCCGCACTTCCGCTGACCTTACAGAATGGCTCGACGTCGCAATGAAAACGCGACATCAAAAATAGAAAAGATCAAAAAGAGTAGGATGGAATGGTGCCTTAATGGAATCGAAAGCCATCCCACTGTTCGAATGTTGCTGGTAATTGTCACCAGTTGCCAAAGCGGTTGAAAATATTGATCGACAGCGCAATTGGCATGGCTATTTGATTCTACGACGAGGTGGTCTGGAGCTGTCCGGAGGCGTTGCGCGATTGGGATGTGTGACTTGGTGGGGCGTCGCGATTCGTTTCGGTGGCGCAAGGCGTTTCGGCGGTGCTTGGCTACCGTCGAGCTCAGATATCGAGGGTGGAGCCGGTCGATCATTCTGCAAGTCGGCGATGCCTCCAGGAATTTTGATGGACAACTTGGCTTCGTTGTTGTTCTCATGTTCTTCTGCTACGCGACCATCTGGGTCCACCGTAGTATCGGCGGCCGCGATGGGCGCGTCGGCCATTCCAATCAGGTCAATTGTACGGCCAGCCAGAAGTTTTCCCGGATCGGCAATTTTTACTTTTCCTGCGAGCGATTTTTCGGTTCCATTGGGAGCCAGTGACCCAATGAAACTGGACCAGCGAAATTTGTCGCCATAGCGAACTCCATTGACAAACTGACTGTTGACAGGACCTTGACCGATGTTACAGACATCGAATTCGATGCCAATTTCCCAATGCCCGTCTTTGTATTGCGGACCGCTGGTTTTGTTGAGATTTTTGACGATTAGATCAGCTGATTGGCTGTCGGCCGCCGCCGTATTCAGCACGATCTCGCGAAGTGCTTTACCCAATTCGGACGCCCCGCCACTTTCCTGGCGATTGGTCAACACTAACATCACCATCCGGCGCTCGGGGATGCACCAGATGTAAGAGCTGGCACCCAACTGGCCCCCGTCTTTGGCGAACACTTCCAACCCATTTTGAACCGCTTGCACGCAACCCAATGCATATGATTCGCTCGGTTCAGGTCGGGTGATCATTGTTTTCAAACTGGCCGCCGAAATTATTTTTCCTTCTGAGAGTTTGATGCCAAATTTGAGCAAGTCCATGCCAGAACACTCGATCCCGCCACCTCGATCATCGCTCACTCGCGACAGGATTTCAAAAAAATATCCGTGTCCAAGAAAACGAGTTTTCATTTCAGGATGCGGAAGTCGGAATGCAATAAGTTGTGACAGGGATTTAGCGGGTAATTTTCGGATTTTTCATGATACCCAAGCGGTACCCCTTCCAGTGTGCCCAGGAATCGAACAGTGAATTGCTCCCGTTGCGCGAAATAGCGTTGGCTGGCCCGGTGCGGATGACCAGCCATCGCAATAGAACTTGGACCACAAAGATGGTAAAATCAGGAAATTAGTCGCGAAGGGAAATTGGGCTCGACGGCAATTGACCTTGGCATTCATCGCCAACACTGGCTCGGCCGCCCATGGATGAGAATTCCGCAGTTACCGAAACTTCGTTGTTGGATTGGTACGGGGCCTTACGGGAAGGTCGCAGCCAGGCCACCGAGAAATTGTGGCGACTGTATTTTGAACGCATGGTTCAAGTCGCCAAGCGAAAACTGGCTGGCGGCAACCGGGCGATGCATGATGAAGAAGATGTTGCCCTGAGCGCGTTCAAGAGTTTCTGTTTGGGTTTTCAACAAGGTCGCTTCCAGGGACAGCCCGACGCTGACAACCTTTGGCCGTTGTTGGTGACCCTGACCATCAACAAATCGATCGACCACCTGCGCCACGAGAACCGACTCAAACGCGGAGGACGCAAAACGGCGAGCATGGACCAGCAAGGTTTGCGGCCGGAACAGGTCTGGAATGAGCTGGTTTCTTCGGAGCCTTCCCCCGAATTGCAACTGGCGACCGATGAGGCGTTTGAGACGTTATTGACCTCACTGGATTCGACCGGCGATTTGACGTTGCGAATGATTGCTTTGCGGACCATCGAGGGCTACCGAGTTTCGGATATTGCCACCCAACTGGGCAGTTGTACGGTTCGCACGATTCAGCGCAAGCTCAAAACGATTCGAGCGATTTGGGAGGCCGGCAATCCATGAGTCAGTCGACACATGATGGGAATCAAGATGGAAACGAACCGACTCGATTCGATCGGTTACAGCCCGCCGAGATGGTTCAAGTCAATCTTCATTGCGATGAGTTTGAATCGCTGTGGCAACGTAGTCAGCCGGCGTCGTTGGAATCATTTGTCGAAGGTCTCGCCGAACCTGCGCGAACAGCCGCCTTGCCGGAATTAGTTTTGATCGATCTGGTCTTTCGTCGACAATTCAGTTTGCCCGTTTCCACTGAGTGGTATCTGGCAAAATTTCCGACGTTGGATCGACGTTGGTTGGTCCGACAAGCCGAAAGTCAACGCTCGGCCGATTCGCTGTCGGGTGCTACGAACAATCCAGTGCCCGTACCCGCACAACTCGGCGACTATTTGATTCGTGATACGTTGGGGTCGGGCGGCATGGGGCATGTCTATCGGGCTGAACACAAATTGATGGGTCGGGTGGTCGCGATCAAAGTGCTCAGGGAGAACCGTTTGTTCGATTCCGCGTCGAGACAACGGTTTGAGCGCGAAGTTCGCACGATTGCTCGGCTGTCGCATCCAAATATTGTGACTGCTTTTGATGCCCGCGAAG
The DNA here is from genome assembly GCA_031409295.1 of Mariniblastus sp. Lineage (GTDB taxonomy): Bacteria > Planctomycetota > Planctomycetia > Pirellulales > Pirellulaceae > Mariniblastus. Next base: position 27,134 of record JANNWZ010000238.1, on the reverse strand, counting down.
AGAACGGGATGCTGTATCTTGTCACTGAATTGGTCGACGGTGAAGATTTATCCCGGCGAATCAAACGCAAGGGACCGTTGCCGACACTGGAAGCCATGCATTTCGTTTGGCAAGCCGCGAAGGGTTTGCAATATGCCCACCAACAAGGGATTGTGCATCGCGACATCAAGCCCAGCAATCTGTTATTGGATCGCAAGAAGAACGTCAAAGTCCTCGACCTAGGGCTGGCGCGTTTGCAGGTCCCGGATTTGTCACGCCAGTCCGACGAACATTCATTGACGAGTCCCGATCATTTGATTGGAACCGCGGCCTACATGGCGCCCGAACAAGCCCGCTCGGCACTCTCAGCGGATGAACGCTCGGACATTTATGGTTTAGGTTGTACGCTCTACTTTTTGTTGCGCGGTCGGCCCCCATTTCGTGGCGCCACCGATTTCGATACGATTCTCGCCCACTTCGAACAACCGGTCCCGGACCTTTCCAGTGATCTGAACTTTCGATTGCTACCGACAGGTTTGATTCAGTTGGTCGAACAGATGATGGCGAAAAATCCCGTTGACCGTCCACAATCGATGAATGATGTAGTCGCGCGTCTGGCTGGCTTGATCAAAGTGGAACAGCGCGGCGGTTCGCCGTCGTCGAAACTTCCCATCGTCGAATCCGGGAATTGGGTGACGGATTACTTGCACCGATCTTGGGAGTACGTGCGCACCAAGTGGTTATCAAACAATACTGGGAAGTTGATCGTCGGGGCAGGAATCGTGGGCCTGTTATTGAGTGCATTCTGGATTGGAAAAAATTGGTGGAGTGAAAGTGGAAATGCAACCGAGTCTGGGCCGTTCTCGTCTGGGGAACAGCCGTTGATCAAAGAGGAATCGCTCGCGTCCGATTTGAAGGAACGCAATCCTGGAGCGGATATGCCGCCAGATTCTCGCGGCGAAACTGTAGCTGGGTTGCGATTTGATGGTGTCAACAGTTATCTGGCCGTTCCAAAATTTGACGTGTTGATTGAGGGTCGCCTGCAAATGGAGTTGGCGACAATCGCCCTCGAGCAAAATGGGCCAGCCAATTTGGCCACGTGGTCGGGTCGGCGTTCGGCGACCCTGTTCATGTCGGATCGCCGCTGGGGATTCGCATTTTTTGATGGACAAACTTCACGGTTGGTGGTGAGCGATCAACACATTCGCTTTGGCGAATTGACATTGGTGGGTGGCACGTGGGATGGAAGTGAATTAGGGTTGCAAATCAATGGACAGACGGTGCCGGTCCATCCCATTGAATATGATCTATATTCCGGACCAGTTGGCTTGTTTGTCGGCGGTGTTCCGCCAGGAATTCTACCGGACGAACAGGGCACGCGATTTTTTCGCGGGACAATCGCAGCGTTAAGGATTCAACAAGGGAACGGAGCTAAGCCAGCCAAGTCTCTTGAGGCCATGCGGCAAGCGACTCCCACAACCATCGCGTTGTTTCCCTTCCTGGAGGGAAAAGGCCTGACCGTAAGCGATGCTACCGAAAATCATTGGCAAGGCGAATTGCTGAACGCGACATGGTCAGCGTCGGACTAGCGTGCGATTTTCGGCTGACCTGGGGGAACGGTTTTCACGATCTCGCTGACCCTTATCGAGCGAGCGACAACTGTAGTTCCTGCGAAAATCCCAGCAGCCGGAATTGTCAGCTTGGATTGGGGCGAACTTCAGTTTTTCGTAAATTCGCGGTCGGAATCGAATGGATTTTGTTGATACCAAGAGATTGGATTTCGATGCCTTCAAGTTTTCCCAGTACGAATTATTATGATTTTGGACGCACTTGAATCCGGTTTGAGTATAATCAGGCGCTGTTTGGATTGTTGTTACAGCGCAATCCAAAACAAATTCTAGCGGTATGGAATTTGCAGGCAACATGAAGTTGTCATCGTCATTTTTCGACCTTCGGGCGCTGAATTCGATTTTATTGCAATTTCACAGCGTTCGCCTTGGTCAATCCGAGCTAATCAACACCCGACAGGATCACAAATGTCAAGCATCAATCGAAAACGAAATCGCCATTCCAAGTCGGCTAATCGAAGTGCCTATCGATCGTCGACATCCATCGAATATGGACAGCTGGAACCTCGGTTGGCCTTGACCACCTATGTCATTAACAGCGTTGCCGATGATGTCGGCGGAACCTTAACTGGCATAAGCCTGCGAGAAGCGATTATCGCCGCCAATACCAATGCTGCGTTTGGCAATGCTCCTGCCGGTACGAGTGGCGATCGGATTAGTTTTGATCCCTCGATCGCTGGCCGGACTTTAGTGCTAACTGGCGGAGAAATGCCGATTACCGACGATTTATTAATTCAAGGTGCCGGCAGCAACATCACGATTGATGGCAATGGCAACGGAATTTTTCGGATCACTACGAACGAGCAAGTCAGTTTTGGCAGTTTAACTTTCATTCGAGGATCGGCCGCAGCCGGCGGAGCGATCGCCTCGGTGGGAGGAGGAACAGTTATCGTTACCAGTTCTACGTTTCGGGCTAACGTCGCGACAGGGCTCGGTGGCGGTGCGATCTATCATGAAGTGGGCAATCTTTATGTCTTCGACTCCACGTTTCAAAATAACCAAGCGACTGGTGGTGCGGGCAGCGGCGGCGCGATATTGTCTGCGTCAGGATTGACCTCCGTCCGCGGTGGTTCGATGGTCGTGAACATTGCGAATCGCGCTGGAGGCGCGATTGAAGTTGTCGCCGGTACTTTTTACGCATTCGACGTGATTGTGGGTGGTGACGGAGGTCGCGGCAACAGTGCGGGTCCGGTCGGGAGTGCGAATCCGGGAAATGGGGGTGGCTTGCACGTCTCGGGAATTGCCACGGTTTCCATCAATGGTGGCCGATTCTTCGGGAATTTTGCGGCCGGAGAAGGTGGCGGGCTATGGAATGAGGTTGGTGCAAAGATGTTCATCCGCAGCAATGTCTTGATTTCCAATAATGTTGCCGCCGGAAGTGCAGCAGATGACGGCGGCGGGGGAATCTTTAACAACGGCGGATCGGTCTACATCTCAACTAGTTCGATCGTCAATAATCGAGCCAATGGTTCCAATGGCAGCGGCGGAGGAATATTCTCGACTGCCGGAACGGTACTGGTCAGCGCGTCCACTCTCAGTGGAAATGTTGCCGCGCGAGCGGGCGGTGGAGTTGAGATTATTAACGGAAATCTGCGATTCGTGGGTTCGACTGTGTCCAACAATGATGCGGGTGTTACTCTGACTGCCGCGCCAGGAAATGGTGGTGGCTTGCACGTCACGGGCAGTCTGGCATTCGTCGTAGTCTCGGGAGGTGAGTTTTCCAACAACCGGGCCTTCAACGAAGGCGGTGGACTATGGAACCAAAACGGCTCGGCGTTGTTTATTCGCGATGGGGCAGTCATCACCAAGAACAGTACGACCGGTTCGATTTCGACGGGTGGTGGCGTTTACAACCTTGGCTACCTGTCAGCGTTGGATGCGGTTTTTTCGATGAATTCGACTGCGCAAATTGGGGGCGCGATTGTTAATGGTGCCACCGGTCAGTTGAGAGTCGAGAACACTTCCTTCATTCAAAACGCTTCCGGCGTGCGCGGCGGCGCAATCTACAATTTCAAGGTTGCCAAGATTCTCAACTCGCGATTTTTCTCAAATCTAACCAGCTTTTCCGGCGGAGCATGGTTTACCAATCTGGCTGGTGTTACCACTCAATCCGGCAATACATTCTTGGGGAATACTCCCAATAATTTCAATTGATGGATTGAAGTGGAACTCAATTAGGTGGAACACCGTCTCGCCGAGTATTGAAAGGGCGCATGTTGGCTTGGCGGACCCCATGTCGGAGCAAGTTTGATTGTTTGATAGTGTGATTACTCCAATCCGTTGAAGACCAATTAAACAACTTGGGACAGGACCGCTTTTAAAATAGGCTGGGCAATTGTTGGGCTATGTTTCTAAAACACCCAACAACCATTTTTTTCGGACGACTTTTTTGTCAGCTGCTCCCGCGTTAAATCTACCGCCAAATCTACCGCCCATTCCACCGGCGAAGAGTGGACCGTCAGTCGTGACGGGGCACGTCGGCCATCGAAGCCAGTCGAATTAGGCTGTTTGGTCACGCTCGCTGTAACGAACTCAATCATGGATGCGAGTCGGATAATCGTCACTAACCGTACTACTCGACAACTACAAAGGATTCGTACGGCTTTCTAAGTATTCTTAATAATTTCTCAAAATCCGGGCAAGTAATTGACATAGGTTTTTGTGTCGCTTGTTTTTTGAAGACCAATTTTTGGGGAGGAGCAAAATAATGAGGTATTTCCTGACCGCCAGTGCTTTTTTGTTGGTGACGATTTTAACGTCACCGAGTAATTCGCAGGTCACCCGAGTTGAGGTCGATTGGGAGATTCGAACTCTGGAACCGGATGAAGTGGCCGTCGCGCCACAGATTTCTTTGATTATGGCAAACCGAGGCGATCTAACCAGTGACTTTGCCGAGTTTCGGATCAATCCCGAGTACGAAGGATCGATCGGTGGAATCAAAATTGACACTTGGCGGGGACCGCAAGAATTGGATGAGTCAGCTTTCGTTTCGCGTCCTCCCTTAAATCAACCCAATGATCATCTGCGATTCACCACGGTGGCGGAAGTTGACGGCAACTCCACGCTTTACCGAATGAAGAATTGGTCCAGTAACCAATGGGGAAACATCGCCGACTCGGAATTTCAAACTTGTCGGACGACCGGTAACGGAAGAATTAGTTTTTCTATCGATTTGACCATGAGTGAATCCGAGATTGAGTATGGTCATAACATGGTAGATCACATCTTTGTTCGAGAGATTCGCTACTACATCGGTAATAGTCTGGCGAAACGAAATCGAACTGGCTTTTACTTGTATCGAGACGGCCAATCCTTTGTGGAGCCGGAAACCGATCAGGAAATTATTGATGAATTCATTGCCTTTTAGTAATCAAGTTTTCGACACTGCATTCAAGAATCAAAGGACAATAATATGAATTTTTCGCGAAAAAACTTGGTCGTTCGTCAAGGCAACATTACCGTGTTGTCCGTGTTTCTATTGCTGGCATTGCTCTCGGTGATCGCACTTTCCGTAAACGTTGGCTCGCTGGCCAATTCAATGGCTAAACTGCAAACCGCCAGTGATGCCAGTTGCAGAGCGGCGGCCTGGAAATTGATGGATCGCTTCGGAAAAAACGATGCAACTACTTTGGCGACCAATGAAGCGTCGAAATTGGCCCTGGCTTCGATGGGAAATTATGGAGTCAACGGTACATTGGATCCCACCAACGATTTCAAAGTCGGTCGCTATATTTGGAACCCTCAATCGAGTTCATTTGATCTTTTTTGGGGCGCTACACCAGCCAATATCGTCCAAACACGTCTTTCCAGATTTGACAGTCGATCCAATTCTCTCGATGCCGTTATGAGCAGATTCCTGGGGCGTGAAACAGTCGAATTGTCAGCCGAATCGAACGTGGTGTTTTCGCCAGCCACCGGATTCAACGCACCCACATCCAGCGGTCAAAATCTGGAAATTTTGCCTTTTGCATTAGATATTGACACTTGGATTGCACTGGAAAATGGCGTCGGAACCGATGATTTTACGGTTAATCCAGAGACGGATGCAGTGAGCGCCGGTGGCGATGGAATCAAAGAAGTAAAGATTTTCCCGATTGGCAACAACCGAAATCTTCCATCTGGGAATCGTGGAACGTTGAGACTCGGGCCTAATAACAACAGTACCTCCAAACTAAGTCGTCAAATTCGTGAAGGCTTAAATGGAAACGATTGGACCTTTCATCCGAATGGTTTTAGCGTTGCCAACGGGCCAATGAACATACCTGGAGATCCTGGAGTAAGTGCGGCAATTGAAAATGATTTAATTCAAATCATTGGCCAAGACCGAATCCTACCCATCTTTACATCCGTCAGCGGCAACGGTGCCAATGCGACCTATTCGATTGTCAAATTTGTCGGAGTTAAAGTCGTCAAGGCGGACTTGCGAGGTGCGTTAAATCATAAGGCTGTACTTTTACAGCCTACCGACTTCGTCGTCGATGAAGCGGTGACCAACATGAAAATGCCAACTAATGCCTTGGGAACCGTTTTCATCAAACCTATGTACATCAATATCCAATAATCAAATCCACGACTCAGACCATGAAATCCACCCCAAGAAAAAAAACGTCTCAACGTGCGGGAACAGCTGCAGTTGAATTTGCGATGGTGTTGCCAGTTTTCGTACTGGTTATCGTCGGAGCAATCGAATTGTGCAACTTGAACACGCACAAGGCTCTGGTGATTAACGAGACACGAGAAGCAGCCCGCTTGGCCATCAATTCAAATGCGGACGCGAGTCAGATTATCAGTTCGACTGTTTCACAACTCGCACAATTGCTCGATACTCCGACCAGTGATGTTACTTGCACGTGTACCGCAATTGCCCCCAATGGCACAGCACGGGCGTCATTTTCACAAGCGGTTCGCGGAGATTTAGTCGAAGTTACAGTCGCCGTGCCCTATTCGAGCGTCGCGATATTTGCGGCGAGTTTCGCCAGCAACACGTTACAGGTTTCGGACACTTGTACCATGCAAAAGGAATGACCTGACGCTCAACGAAGATACTTCCATCCATCCAAAATACGTGATGTTGAATCTTTATTTAATTCCTTCAGAATCGCGTCATGTAAGATCTCCAGCGGGGATTGGGAGTCATCCCGTAAAACAATCCGTTCGAGGCTCATCGATCTCAATCCAACTTCTATTCGAGGTTTTCTTCGTTTCACGCAAACGCCGACACGAAAGGCAGAATCGATTGCAAACCGCAATTCGCGGCGTTTGTTGTACGATCGCTGCGCTAATACTGAATACTGGGCTATCAAAAATTCCGGTTCACGGCGAGGATTGAATCAGGGATGTTATCTCCCGCGTAAAAAATTCGATGGCAAGACCTTCATCCCTCGCCGCCAATTCATGTCGGTTCTTTGATTCGACCCGACCCCTCTCCAAGCCGATTTGTTCTTCCATCGGTTGATATTGAATCGCCAATCAAGATAAACTGCTGGTCGGCGACGACGTCCACCAAGGTGATTGGAAAGCACCGGCCGAAATAGAACATCGCTGCGATCGAATTCGTCGCAGAAATTGATTTTCAACATTTGGCACTTTCCGGACAGAATCAGCGACACCTCGGGTTGCTTCAGCGCCAATGTCTATGTAGACGATTAACTGTCAAACGTGAGCCAATTCAGTGCTCAGTCCTGAGGAACAACTTGAAATTGGCGACCGCTTGCGGGAAGGCGATCGGGAGGCTTGGAGTGCGCTGTATGAGCACTACAACCATGCCGTTTGGCGGTCGACAGCCAGACTCGTCGGTTCAGATTTGGCGGGCATCGCCGACGTAGTCCAGGAAGTGTTTCTGGCGGCGGCGAGTTCGGCGCGACGATTTGACTCCGCGAAAGGCACGCTCGGAGGCTGGTTGGCTGGCATCGTCCATCGACAGGCGGCCAATTACTGGCGAAAGTCCGAACGAGCCCAGCGGTGGAGGACGCTGCTGGAAAGCGGAAAAGTTAATCCGGTTGACTTGCTCAAGTCTACTGAGTCGCCATCCGACTTGAATGACCAAACAGAAATCGCGGATCTGGTGCGGCGAGTCCTCGCCGAGCTTCCGACGGACTACGCGATTCTGCTGACCGCAAAATATCTGGACGAGCACAGTCTGGAAGAATTGGCGGCTGAGCATGGAGGGTCCGTCGAAGCAACAAAATCTAAATTGGCCCGTGCACGGCGGGAGTTTCGTGCGGCGTTTGAAATTCTTGTTGGCTCTGTGCAGGGAGCCCGACTGTCATGACAACAGAAAATACCGAAAACCAATTCGAACCCGAAGAACAGCGACTGGCCGCTTTGATGCGGACGATAGATTTCAATGTTCCGGCTCCCGATGAAACGCTGCTGAAGTCACTCCAACAACTCGCGGCAGCCCGGTTCGAGGAGTCCTTCGTCTCGCTGCCACTTGATAATCGGGCGCGTCAGGACGGCTTCGTTGACGGACCTAACCTAGGCAAAGGAAAAAGATCAATGATGATGGTACTGGCTTCAAGAGGTTTGGCAGGAATGGTCGCCGTAATATCGGCGGTGGTGCTTTGGCTCACGGTAATCTCAAGTTCTTCTGCGTTGAGTACAACTCCGTTTTCGAGTGTGCTCAACGAACTCCGCAGCGCGAGCAGTTTACAACTCAAAGTGAGCAAATCAGGCCGATCGGCGGAAGTTTGGGTCCGTGCTCCAGGCTTGGTTCGATGGGAGGAATCGCCGCAACGCTATCAAATCGCCGCTGGCTCGCGGCTGTGGAAGATCGACGAAACCGCCAACACGAGAGTCGAATCAGATTCCCCCTGGTTCCTTGGACCCCAACAACAAATCGACTTGATTAGTTTGTTGGATGTAGACGTTACCGACGCCTCGGGTCTGCTCGAAGCGCGGCCGGTCGAACAAGTCAAACGCGATGGTCGTGATTGTCTGGTCTATCGGCTGGCCTTGCCTTCAGATAATGGCCATGTGGATATTGAGGCGACCGCCGACGCCGAGAGTCTGCAACTGATCGAGATTCTCGCTTGGACATCTGGGACCAAACGGAACGGGCCACCGCTGGCCGAATTGCAATTGGTCTCGATGAACGTGCCGGTGCCCGACGAAAAGTTCGAAATAACAAATTCACTTACCGAAGATGGACGCATCGGCAAGATCAGCGACGCACAAGGAATCGTCGTGCTGCGGCCCATGTTGGCCAAACGCTGGACGCCGATCTGCCGCGAGACATTGCTTCGCCCGGGTGATTGGATTCGCACCGAATTGAGGGGCGCCAATGCGATCAAAGTCACATTGTCGTCCGACGTGGAATTGACTCTCGGTCCAGGCACATTACTCGAAACCATTACGCCGATGCAAGTAAGGCTGCACTCGGGTACGATCCAAGCCGTTTCGCCCAAACTGAATGCCATCGAAGAAACTTGGCGATTTTCATTGTTGGGTCCACGGGCTGCCAAACGGTTGATGGAGCCGAATCAGAAACTACTCGTGCGAGTGGACCGAGACGAAAAATTGGCCGATGTCGCTCAAACACCGCAGTGGCTGGCTGGTTTTGAGGGTACGTCGAACAATGAATCGCTCGGTTCCTTGATCGTGACTTTGCCCGACGGACGCAACGAACCGCTGACCGTCGGCTATCACAAGGTCAACGTCGAAATCCGCGATCAAATTGCGCGGACGACGATCGAAGAGTCGTTCGTTAATCACACCCCTGGTCGACTGGAAGGAGTATTTCATTTTCCGTTACCGCAAGACGCATCGATCAGTGGTTTCGGGATGTGGATTGGCGACGAATTGATTGAAGCGGATGTTGTCGAAAAACAACGGGCGCGCGAAATCTACGAAACCATACTGCGTGAAAAACGTGACCCGGGTTTGCTCGAATGGAACGGTGGCAATATTTTCAAGGCGCGTGTGTTTCCCATCGAACCCCGGTCCGAAAAGCGAATCAAGATTGTTTATACCCAAGTCTTGCCGATGCGTGCCAATCGGTATCGTTACGCTTACGGTCTGCGCAGCGAATTGCTGCGCACCACGCCGTTGCGCGAACTGTCGTTGTCGGTCACCATCAATTCGGCGCTAGCCTTAAAAAGCGTGACCTGCCCGACACATACTGTCAGAACTCAGCAGACCGAGCATGCTGCACAAGTTGAATTTTCAGCGCAGGAGTATGCTCCCACGCGAGACTTCGAAGTCGTTTGTGAGATCGGTGAACAGCGACCGAATGTCGTCGTGGTGCCGCATCAACGTGGCGCGGACGGCTACTTCCTGATGCAACTCACACCACCGGGAACCGACGGCAACTGGCAACGAGAAATACTGCCGGACGGGGAGCCCTTGCAGATCGTATTGTTGTGCGATACGTCGATGTCGATGGACAGCGAAAAACGGAAGCAGCAGGCCGAGTTCGTGGGCGCCGTACTGGCATCTCTTGGACCGGAAGATCGTTTTCAGTTGATCGCAACGGATGTGGCAACCGCTTGGGCTTCAAGGGAGCCTCAAATCGCTAACCCGGACAACATCGCCGCTGCAACCAAATTCCTGAGCGATCGAGTTTCGCTGGGTTGGACGAATCTCGACCGTGCGTTCGAAGATACGCTCGACAAATCCGCGACGAACGCCCAGATCATTTACATCGGCGACGGAATAATTTCGGCGGGCGATACGGATCCAGCAGCATTTGTGCGACGATTAAGTGTGCTGTTCAGCAAATCGGTTAAAACGACGGCTCGACGTTCGCTCCACGCAATAACGTTGGGGAATTCCAATGATTCGATTGTCATGCGAGGAATCGCCAATGTTGGTGGCGGATCGGTGCGATCGATCAACGGCGAGCAAACCGCGCAGATTGCGGCGCTCGAGTTGCTGAACGAGATCGCTCAGCCCGGCTTGCGCGATCTGAACGTGGAATTCCGTGGCTTGAAAGTGGCGGCGGTATACCCGGAACGATTGCCTAATGTAGCCGCAGGGACTCAACAAATTCTGGTCGGCCGTTACCTGCCCGAGAGTGATGATCAGCAGGGTGAGATCATCGTGACTGGAAAACGTGGCTCGGAAGAAGTCCGCTACTCGGCAAGCGTGATTCTCAAGGGTGCCGAAGAAGGAAATTCATTTGTCCCACGACTTTGGGCTCGCGCTCATCTGGATCAGTTGTTGGCCCAAGGCGGCAGCCAAGCGATTCAGGATGACATTATTCGGTTGTCAGAAGAATTTCATATTATCACGCCGTACACGTCGCTGTTGGTTCTGGAAACCGATGCGGACCGCGAACGATTCGGAGTGCAGCGGCGATATGAAATGCGAGATGGCGAACGCTATTTCGCCGACGGCCGCGGCAACGCCAACTTCGAACTGTTGCAACAACAAATGAAGCGCGCAGGAGACTGGAGATTGGGAATGCGGCGGCAGATTCTCAGCCGACTCGCCAATTTAGGCCGCGATTCCGCCGTGTTTCAACAGGATATTCAGCGGCTCGATGTGTTGGAGAAACGACTCGGTATGTCGAATGGAAATCCGGTTTCGGGCTGGTTTGAATTCGGCATGCTTGGCGATTTCGAAGGTAGATCAAACCTCAATACGTTAGGGTTCGGCAATGGCCTTGGCGGTTCCGGTGGGTTTGGCGGCCGTTTGGGCGGCGGCATGGGTGGTGGTGATGCTGTCGAGGAATTTTTCGACCAATCCACAAATGGATTCATGCTTGAAACAATTCCAGAAGGACAAATCGTTGGTGAGCGTACGCGTCGTGCAGGCGATGTGATTGAGGAAAAACAGTCAAACTTAGACTTCCAATTTCCCAATGAATCGGATCGGAAAGAAGCGCTCTCGAAATTGTCGGTGGCTGATACATTGATGGTCGGCATGAAGATCGAGTCGGAGCACTTTTCGGAAATCAGTGCGTTAGATCGCGACTCAATGCTGGAAGATGTTTTTGCCTTCGGAGACCTGGGGAAAGACAAGACGTCAATGCGTCTAAGTCGGCTCAGCCAATCGTCCTCGAGACCATACGGTTACAATCAGCCGGATTACACTTCCTGGATCAACTCGTTAATTCCTGCACTTGGCCCGGCGCCGACAAACGATGCGCTGGAGCCGCCGAAGGATCCGGCCAAATGGTCGCCAGAAGCAATTTCGCTGGCGAACAGTTTGTTGCGGACCGATTCTTTGTTGGCCCTGGATGGCGGGATTGAAATGCGCCGCGATACGGAGTACTTCGATCCGCGCTGGGATCGCTCATCCGGTCGCAGTACGGATCAAGTCCTGTATTCGCCGACGGCTTGGCTCACGCGGGGCAATGATTTAACCGAACAAACGGTCGTCAATTATTGCGATGCCACTGAACGCGGCGTGTATTCACTGGCTTTTCAATTGGGATGCAGCCGCGCCTCTCAACAAAGCGAACTTAAATCACCCCCGCTGAGTCTAAATGATTTTTCGCTATCGCCACTGCAACAAATGTATGCCGAATGGGATGTCGTAGTTGAACCGGCAGGTGATAACCAAGTCCGACTGGTCATGTCGCTACACGACACAACCAACGTCGCGAATTTTACCATCGATACGGCCCGACATGTACTGTTGAAACACGAGGTTTTGCGTGGCGGTAAGGTCACAAACACGACATCATTTGAAGACTTCGTCGAACTGGCCGGCACCTGGTGGGCGCGCCGAATTATCCTCACCAATGATCAAGGACAAACCGTCTCCGATACGCAGCTCGAACTGCAGTCGTTAACAAAAGCCGAATACGATGTGCGGTTACAGTTGTTTTTGGCCGACAAACCGCAGGTACAGTTCGTTCGCGAACCTCTTGTGACACTGAAAGTCGCTCGACAGAAAGTAGCGCAGGGCACCGCGACGTTTGACGATCGACTGGCGATGATCCTGCATCAGGCGCGCCTTCAACAATGGGAAGAAATGTGGAAACAGGTCGATGCTGCCGAGCAACTCACTGCGGACAAGCCGGGTGTGCGCTGGATTCGCACGGTACTGCTGGCTACGATTCGTCGCAATGAAGAAGCCCGTCAACGGTTGATCGACGAAGCTCAACGGCTGGCACAGAATGCACGGCAAGATGAAGTGTTTTTGGCCGAGTTCATTCTGGGCCAGGCAAATGCGGTATCAGCCACGTCTGAGTTTTACGCCGTGCATCAACTGCTGAAACCCGTGTACGACCGACCGTTTGCCGATCGCGTGCCCGCTGTGCTCCCGCGTTGGCCGAATGACAACGTCGCCGAACAACGACTCCGTGAATCCATGTCGCAGCGGATCATGGGCATTTGGAATGAACGTGAAGCCTCCAGTCTCGAGCGAATGGAACGCAGCGAGGATGTCTTGGTGTCTCGCCGCGCTATTGCCGAATCGATGCCCTGGAATGCCAGCGCTCAGCAGCAATATGCCGGGAAACTCGATCAGGCTGGGCGGGTCGAGGAAGCCCATGCCTGGTTGCGGCAAGAACTCGCTCGTCCCGAGCGTGGTCCCGACGATGATGATCTGCTCCGCAATGCCGTCGTAGAACTCTTTCGCAATCACGCTCAATGGGATGAGTTACAGCAATGGACGACTGCATGGATCGCCCGAAACCCCGAAACTTACTCGTATTACTCGGCCTACGCGCAACATTTGTCAGCGCTGATATTTAACAACCAACTCGATGCCGCGTATGCGTTGGCTGATCAATGGCTAATCGAAGGCCGAGTTGAGGGCAAGATGACGACGCTACAGCAGCTGCGATTCGATGCCGCGTTAAATTTTGCCAATGGACAACTTCCCAATCTGAACTTCCAACGAATCGACGAACGCTGGTTTACGCCGCTGAGCGAAACGGCGACGTATTTTGTGCGCCATCGGGAGCACTTCGACGTCGTTTCACGCTGCTCATCGAATTATTACTTCAATCAAAGTGACGCCGCCGATCAACTGCGTGGTCAATGGTTGACTATCTTGCGCAACGAAGCAGCGACACTGTCTGCCAAGCAATTGAATTCGCTGATCGGCTGGTCATTGAGTGGGCGTATTGAATTGACGGAGCTAATCGATGGTCGGAAACAGCTCGAAGCCAATGAAGTTCCCGACAGCGTTTGGGAAAAAATTGCCACCACACTTAAAGATCGCTGGCTGGGTACGAATGACAAAGTTGAAAAACGTCTGTTGAGCGATGCGTTGGTAGCGATCTATTCGAGTCGTTTTCGTGAGACTCAGTTGTTGCCATTTCTCCGGGAACGAATCGTTGTCGCTGATGATGATAACAAAATCGCGTATACGGCTGTGCTATTTGACAACTTGCTGACTGCGTCGTGGTCCAATGAGATCGAATTGGAGGCGTTCGCGATCCTGCAACAACTGAGCTCGGAGACGGATGTCTCGAAACGGCTGACGGTTGAATTGCCAGCCCTCTATCGATTGGTCGATTCGTTACTGGCCAACCGGATCGCTGTGGGCGAAAAAAGTATGCACGACCAAGGCAACCTGGATCAGTTGACTCGCCCGGAATTGGCAACGCGGCAAACAGAAATTAAAACGGTAGCGCGGACCGAACTTTCCGCCCGTCTGGCGGAAATGGCCGGCGGTTCGGGTGAACCGTTAGCGAATTGGTTTCGAATGGAGCAAATCTGGCTCGATGTGCAATTGGGACAGAACTTGGACTCAGCGGAAGCAGTGTGCTGGCAGGTACTGGGTGATGTGCCGCTGAAACAAAATGCGGATACCGATTCCGACGACTTGGAGCCAGCCGATCCCGTGGTCGAAGACGCTCCTGCCGATGTAGCCCAGCAACGACTACTATTTTTCGATATGCAATTGAAACGACGTGCCTTGACGACGGTGATGAAGCTGGCTGTGGGACCGAAGGCAGCAGCGCAGAGTATTGACCGGCTGCTGAAATATGTCGACGCCGGGATTGCCAACGGTGGCGAAGCGGCAAGTCCCTGGCGCAAGGCGAAATTCCGATTGTTGATTGCCCTTGATCGACCAGACGACTTGGAACGTGAACTGCGGGAATGGGTTCGAATTGAAAGCACGACGGCCCCCTGGCGCAAAATGCTGGCTCGGCTGCTGGCCGAACGAGGCAAGCTCGACGAGGCGATTCAATTATTGGAGGCATGCGAGAAAGACGATCTGTTGAAGGCATCGGATTATCGCGTTTTGTCGGATTGGTATTTGGTGTCCAATCGCCGGGATGGCTACGAGCGGAGTCGGATTGAGTCCTTCAAACAAATGCCCGAAGAATCGTTGCAGCAATTGCTGTATCAGACCGATTATCGTTGGTCGCGATCTGATATTCCGTTGCCGAGCGAGTTGCCGGACGACACGCTGTTCGCGCTGCGAGCGCTGTTCGAAAAATCGGCAGCCCCGGAAAATTACTTTTATTACGTTCGCTCGATTTTTGGCGCCTGTCGCGATTTTCGACTATTGCAAATATTGCCAGACGCGATGCTCGGCCGTTCACCACAGCAGGTCTACGGCATACTGCAGAGCATACAAAACAACGTGTTGGTGGAACTGAGAAATGAGGCGGCCGCAGATGAGACTCTTATTCGAATTGGAAAATTGCGAATGGGTAAACGAACCGCCATCGACCGACGAGCGCTCGATTTACTGGAGGCTCTGGTCGAACGAAAATCTTCTGAGTTGTTGAATCAACCCGGCCCGCATATCGATGCCTGTCGTGCTGCGCTGCAACGGGCGTTTCAACACGATTGGGCCGAGGGTGAGCCTAAAATGATGGCGGCATTTTTGACGCAGTTAGGCGCTTTGCCGAACGAGAAACTCAAAGCGGAACAACTGCGAGAATTGTTCGAATTGCAGAAACTGGTCCCGTCGTTATCGCGAGATCATTTGTCGATCACCATGGATTTTTGTCAACTTCAGTTCAATGGCTATGGCGATCGCGATGCAGCGTTGCGGCACATGGAAGTTGTCGTGGCGGAATATGCCCAAGCTCACCAGGGAGTGTGGCCGTTTCAGGACGACGAAATCCTCAGTCGCTATGTGACACTGTTAGAATCGGCAAATCGTCATCTTGTTGGCGAGCAGTTGTTGCAGAGGTTCATTCCACGACCGGCCAACAACGAGCAGACAACGTGGCTGAAAGATCGGTTACTGGGGCTGTACAATGCTGCTTTGGAAAACGACAGTGCCGTGTCACTCGGCACGGGACGCGCAAAGATGTTTGCTCCGATTGTCGCACTCGGCCTTGCTGAAATAGACATTGCGCGGGACGAAAACTCGCGATACATCCTGGTGACTCGACTGACCAGTACCTTTGACACGGCACACCGGCATCAGCTCGCCGGGACGAAGGAGGCGGTCCAGAAGTTTGCGTTTGAGACGCTCCCCGAAGTTTTGACGCGTCAACAGCAGCAGTATCAAAACACAGCCACACATCCGCTGCGGGTAATTCGCGAGGTACTCGGTGCCCAGTTATGCCTGGAGTATGTTGTCCAACGGATGGAACAATATCCCCAATGTTTCGAAGTGCAATATAACAATTCTCGGAATGCATTTGGGTCCGAACTGGCAAGCCGGAGGGCGGAAGTTGGCCGTTCGGAATTGGATGAGCGGGTCTTGAAGCTGGCAATCGCTCATTTGGAGAGTTATCTGCGCACAGAAGACTCGAGTTACTTAAGTATTTTTTATCACGGGCACTCCGAGTTTTGGACTGAAAAAGCACCTGAGTTTGCAGCAACAGCAGAAAGAGTGCTCAACGAAAAACGTGCGTCCGGACGTCGCGCGATGAATGTGGCCAAGTATTTTCGCAATGGCTTGGCAATGCTGCCGCGGGCGATCGAGATTTTACAGATCGCCGACGGCAACGGCATGTTGAACGAATCCGAGCAGTACACGTTGGTCACCTGGTTGCGGGAGGCAAATCGTTTTGCCGAAATGATTCCGATTTTGGAAATCTTGGTGAAATATCAACCGGATTCCGTGCAGTATCGTTGCGATTTGTTGGCGGCCTATTTTCATACTCAACGTCATGAACAGTTGCAAACACTGCTCGCCCAAACCGTCGAACACTTCCATGCGGGGGGACGTTGGACGGAAGGCAATGTGGCCCTGCTCGCGGCGGGTTGTGTCGGCGTTACGGATTGGAAACGAGCTCAGGAGTACTTTACGGAAGCGATTGCCCTGCACCAACGAGCCAACCCGAACAGTGGATTAAATGACAATACCCTGTCGCAGTACTACCAGAATTTGGCCAGTTCAGAATCTGCGTTGGGCAATTCCAAAGAAGCCGTGATGGCGGCGATGTCTTCGATCGTCTGTTGGGACGCGCGCCATGAAAATCGACAAAACGCGATTAACTCGCTTCGCAGTGCGGTCGATGCGGCCAACAATCTGGATGAGTTTGTGGCGCAACTGGATCGCGAGTCCACCGAGTCGGGCCAGGACAATCCGATCTTGCGTAAAACAATCGGTCAAACTTATCAGGCTCGCAATGAACATCGCAAAGCGATTGCTCAATTCAATTTGGCGTTGGAATTTCAGCCCAATGACAAAGAAACGCATCAGGCGCTGATTGTGAATTACGACGCGGTTGACGACAAAGCCGCTGCCAGTTCGCAATTGTTGAAACTTATCGAACTGCAGCAACACGATCTGACGCTGTATCAACAACTGGCGGAACGTCTGAACGACAACCCACTCGAAGCCGAACGGTCCGCGACGTCGATTGTTGAATCGTCTCCCAATGAAGCCGAACCCCATGCTGCGATGGCAGAAGTCCGGCAAACCCAAAACCGCTGGGCCGAAGCCATCCCGCACTGGGAGCAAGTTGTGCGTTACCGCAAACTGGAACCGAAGGGTTTGTTGAAACTTGCCGAGGCTCAAATTCACGAGCAACGATTCCCGGATGCCCGGCAGTCCCTGCAAACACTTCGGCGGACAGCCTGGCCCTCACGTTTCGCGGATGTGGATTCGCAGATTCGACAATTGGAAGACCAGTTGCCCAGGTGAGATTTCATCCGATTACTCGTTGCAAGGTCGACGAACGAGGATCAAAGATCGATTGTCGTCACGCAACCGGCTTTTCGATGTCGAAAATTCTCATGCGGTAGGCCAGCGTCGAGGGTTTGATTCCGAGTAGTTCAGCAGCACCGCCGGGGCCCGCGATGCGCCATTCGGTATGATGCAGCGCCGCAATCACATTCGTTTTTTCCTTCTCCCGAAACTCGGCGTCCGTCAAAAAATTGTCGCTGAAACTAGACGTCTGGTTGGAATTCGCAGGCACTGCCGTTGGACGGACGGCTGGCAACGCAAGATCCAGTCGTAATCGCTCTCCCTTGCTTAGAATAACCGCCCGCTCCAAGACATTTCTCAACTCCCGAATGTTTCCCGGCCAGGCCAGTTCCTGCAACATCTCGCCCTGCTGCCGCGAAAATTTCAACGGTTCCCGGCCCACGGATCGACAGATGTTCTCGATCAAGTGTCTAGTCAATGGCACAATGTCTGCGGGTCTTTCGCGCAGTGGCGGAACTTGTATTGGGAACACACCCAAGCGGTAAAATAAATCTTCGCGGAATCGTCCCGCTTGGATTTCCGCGACCAGGTCACGATTTGTTGCAGCGACAACCCGGAAGTCTACGGAGATAGTTTTGTCGTCGCCTACCCGTTCGAACTCGCGTTCCTGCAGTGCGCGAAGAAGTTTGCTTTGCAGCGAAATCGGAATTTCACCAACTTCGTCCAGAAACAAAGTACCACCATCTGCCAATTGCATTCTGCCGATGCGATCTTTATGAGCGCCGGTAAAAGCGCCTTTTACATGACCAAAGAATTCGCTCTCGAAAAGTTCTTTCGGAATAGACGCGCAATTGACTTTCACCAGTGGCCGTTTAGCTCGGGAACTGTTTTCGTGAATCGCTCGAGCAATTAGTTCCTTGCCCACGCCCGATTCACCCAGAATCAGAACATTCGCATTGGTTTGGGCCACGGCCTCGACTTGTTCGAGTGTTCGCTTGAGTGCCAAGCTGTCGCCTATGATTGCACCAAAGTTGGCCACCACTTTGATCTCGTCGCGCAAATAATCCCGTTCCAATTCGAGTTGCTCTTTGAGTATGTTGATTTCGCGATAGGCATCCTCACGCTGTTTCTCAATCCGCAAACGCTCGGTGATATCGCGAAAGACAACTACCGCGCCATTCAATTTGCCATCACAAACGATGGGGGTGCTGGTGTATTCGACGGGAATGGCTCGACCATCGGCATGCCAAAACACTTCGTTGTCGACACGATGGACTTTACCGTCGGTGATCGCTGCATAAATCGGACAGTCTTGTCGCCGATAAATCGTGCGGTCCAGGTGGGAATGGTGATGGACTTCATGTGCTGATTTGCCGAGGCAATCTTCGATACTCCAGCCCAGAATGTCGGTCGAAGCTTGGTTGGCGAAAGTCATTCGACCCTGACTATCCAGGCCGTAGATCCCTTCACCTGCGGCGTTGAGGACCAATTGCACTAAAGCATCGCTCGATTTCGGCATAGGTTGCTCGCAAAAATTTGGGTTTGATAGTCTCGAAATTTTGTGGAACACAATTTTCTGAGACCTGAATTCGCTAAAAAGGTTGGTTTTTGTCAGCCTACATCAATGGCACAGGAAGTGCAAAGAGCTAGTTCGATAGATTTTATGAGTCGCAGGAATTTGTGACCCACCGTAACTTAACGAGGAGCGAGCAATGAACTTGCCGATCGCCATGAAACCGCCTTTTTCCCGAGAAACCGCGTTGGCAAAAGTCCAAGCCGCACAAAACGCGTGGAATAGTCGAGACCCTCAAAGGGTGGCTCGCGCCTACTCCAAGAATTCGCAGTGGCGCAACCGAGACCGGTTCTTCTCCGGACGTGAAGCGATCATTTCGTTCTTACAGGGCAAATGGGAAAGGGAGTTGGACTACCGGCTTAAGAAAGAGCTGTGGGCGTTCACCGACAACAGGATTTCTGTGCGCTTCGAATACGAATGGCACGACGCTGCAGGACAATGGTTCCGCACTCATGGCAACGAGCATTGGGAGTTCGATGACGACGGCCTGATGCGAATTCGTGACATGAGCGCCAACGATGTTTCGATCGCCGAGACTCAACGACGTATCTTCTAGCAAACAAGAGATCAATTTCAAATTTCAGTACCCCTTAATTTCATACGCGCAGGAGCAACCGATGTTTACTCAAAAAAGACACTATCCTCGTTTCATGGCAATCAGATTTGCGTTAATAGTCATTATGGGACTTGTCTCTGCGAAGTTGTCGCTCGCCCGCCAAGACAACCCGTCAGACGGTAACACCCAAGCCGTGAAGTACAAGACAGAGAAGATCGACGGGCTCGATATTTTTTATCGAGAAGCAGGGCCTAAGGACGCTCCGACCGTGCTGCTATTGCATGGTTTTCCAACTTCTTCACAGATGTTCCGAAACCTCATTCCCCAACTGGCGGACAAGTACCATGTGATCGCGCCGGACTATCCCGGTTACGGCTACAGCTCGATGCCATCCGTCGATGAGTTCGAATACACGTTCGATAATATGACGAACATCGTTGACAAGCTCATTCAAAAAATTGGCGTCACGAAATATAGCCTCTACCTGATGGACTATGGTGCACCGATTGGGTTCCGTTTGGCAACAAAACATCCGGAACGTGTTGAATCCCTGATTATTCAAAACGGCAACGGCTACGAGGAAGGACTGCGCGATTTCTGGAACCCCTTGAAAGCCTATTGGAAAGAAAAATCAATGGAGAACGAGAAAGCACTTCGTGGTTTGCTGACCCTCGACGCGACGAAATGGCAGTACACCCACGGAGTTCGGGACGTCGAAACAATCAGTCCTGATAACTGGAGCCATGTACAACCCTTGCTTGATCGAGCCGGCAATCAGGAAATTCAATTGGCGATGTTCTATGACTACGGAAGCAATCCTGGGTTGTATCCGAAATGGCAAGCGTACCTGCGTGAACAACAGCCGCCGACGCTGATTGTTTGGGGAAAGAACGATGAGATATTCCCTGCCGAGGGTGCCGAGCCCTACAAACGCGACCTGAAGAACCTGGAATTTCATTTACTCGATACGGGGCACTTCGCACTGGAGGAAGACGGCGCGTCAATTGCCCAATACATGCGGGAGTTTCTGCAAAAAAACACGTCTGTCGCTTCACGCCAGGCTGGCTCAAAGTAACGGGCCGGGCGGTTGGCTCGACTCTAACACCACATGTCCACTAACTTCCAAAAACGAACTTCAACAGTTTCCCTTTTTTACCTTTAGGAGAATTTCATGACGTCTTTTACAATCCACAACGCCAAGACCGCGCCCGCAGCTTCCAAGCCGTTTATTGAACAGGCGCAACAGCAATTCGGCATGGTCCCCAATCTAATCGGGCTACTCGCGGAGTCGCCGGTCGCCGTCGAAACCTATTTGACGCTTTCCGAACTCTTCACGAAGTCCAGTTTCTCGCCCACCGAACGCAATCTCGTCTGGTTGACAATCAACTATGAAAACGACTGCCACTACTGTATGGCAGCCCATACCTTGATTGCTCATAGCGAGAAAGTCGATGCCGAGATCATCGCTGCACTGCGCACGGGAGAGACGCTTGACAACCCGCGTCTTCAAGCACTTCGCTCGTTCACCAGTAGCATTGTTGCGAATCGCGGCTGGATTGACAACGAAGAAGTCGATGCATTTCTCGCCTCGGGCTATACCAAGGAAAACGTGTTCGAGGTTTTGGTAGGCATCGCTCACAAAGTACTCTCGAACTATTCGAACCACCTGGCTGAAACGCCCGTCGATGCGCCGTTTCAGAAATTTGCCTGGACGAAAAGTCCAGTGGTGTCGTAACGATGAGATTGATTGGCCGCCGCATCGGTTCGGTGCGGCGGCAATTTTCGACGGGTCAAAAAAATCAAAACCGACTGGCGAGGCGTTTAATATTTCCTCAACCAGGCCTTACGAATATTCACTTTCGTTTACATCAATGGGAGTACCGGAAATGGCATACATCGTCAGCGATATCGCTTTCACACCGGCAGTCAAAGCCGCTCAGCAACAACGGGGTTCTCGCAAGAGTTACGAACGAATGGAACAGCAGGGAGGCTGGCAGGATCGTGTCACGCCCGAATTGTCGGCCTTTATCGCGCAGCGGGACTCATTTTATTTTGGCACTGCGAGCCGTGACGGACAGCCCTATATCCAGCATCGCGGCGGCCCCGTGGGATTCCTGAAAGTCGTTGATGAGCGAACACTTGGCTTTGCCGATTTGAGTGGCAATGCTCAATACATTTCGGTCGGTAACTTAAGCGAAAATGATAAAGCCTTCCTATTTTTAATGGACTATCCAAACCAACGGCGGATCAAGATTTGGGGCACCTCCGAGATTGTCGAAGGAAATACAACTTTGTTGCAACAAATGACCAACAGCGGATACCGGGGAAAGCCGCAACGGACCATGTTGCTTCACATCCAGGCCTGGGATGTCAATTGTCCGCAGCACATTACTCCGCGCTGGACCGAAGATGAGTTCGTACCGGTGGTTGAATCTCTTAAATCACGAATTGTAGAGTTGGAACGCGAGAATCAAAGGCTTCGCGATTTTTCCAATGCGGGATAGCGAATCCCCGTCGAAATGTTGGCGGGAATGGATGGCTTGTTCGATGCGTTCACTGATCAATTGGCTTTCTTCAAATACGCTTTGCGTTGGTCCGTGAAATCCCACCACGGTTTGGCTCGTCCGCCGTCGATAAAATGGGTGATTGAAATGAACACATCGATCACGCAGGGGTCGTGTCGAACTCCCGTTACTTCGCAAAGTCGATTGTACATCGCGTAGGGGTCTTGGTCGATCAAGTCGGCCGGGCTGTGGAATCCAAGGACTCGGAGGTCGGCGGCCGTGGCGGCGCCCACATTCGGCAGGTCAGTGAACTGGACAACATTTTTCCGAATTACTTTGGCAGGATTCATGGCGATGGAATTTAAAGAAAGTGATTTACTTCTGTACAAACGGATTTCAAAAAATGTCAAAAAATCATTGATCAAAACCGAGTCTCAAACATCCATTTGTCGCCGCCTGTGCGAGGTTGGTTTTCCACGATTTTAGCCGACCATCGTCGCGCCGTCACGATTGGTTAACCATGGATTCAAGTTGTTCCGCCAATTGCTGAATCGCCAACCGGTCTTCGAACAGTGCTGGTGATCGATCCAGGATTTTTCGCGACAATTCAGCTCGGACTTCCGGGTTGGATGCGATCGTCACCGCCTGATCGACGTACGCGGCAGTTGAATCAACGATGCAATCCGCAAGTTCCATTTGGCGATACATGGCATACGACAGACGACAGCGAAGGAACTCGGATGGCCACGTGATCACAGGCAAACCGATCGCCAAGGCTTCATAGGTCGTATTTCCTCCGCCAAAGTGAATTGGGTCCAGCGATACATCGGCGACGCCATACAAACTCATAAAGTCTTCGTGCGACTGTCCCGGCAAAAATCTCACCCGGTTCGCGTGATTTTTAAGCGACTGCGAAAATCGACGCCGCAACATTTCCGTCCAAGCGGGATGTTGTCCCTCCATGAGGACGATTTCGGCTAATGGATCGCGATCCAGAATCCCGAACAGGATGGCATCAAACTCAGAATGGAATTTGAACAAGGTTTGGAAACAAAGATAGACATGCCGTCGCGGATCGAGACCAAAGTATTCGCGATCGCGCGGCCGCGGTGGAGTCGGTCGCTCGTAGAAAACATTCAATCGCTCGGTTTGCACCAGACGCTCGGTGTAATGATTAGCACCGTCGACGCTTTCCAGATGTCGGCTGCTGATAAACCAATCCATTTGCGGGCTGCCTGTCGTGACCGGATGTCCCCACGTACAACACTGTACCGGCGCCAACCGCGACATCGACAGACTGTACGTCAGTGTGTCCATCCCGACATCTGTAAAATAGAGTTGATCAAGTTCGAGGGCTGCCACTTGCGCGCGGACCGTGGACAGGTTTGTCGGCAGGGCGACGTAATGATCGGCCGAATCGCGAAAGGCCCGCGCGTACAGGTCGTCATGATTGCCGACTGAGATTACGGTGACTTCGAAACGATCACGTGGCAGGTGCCGCACGGTACCCAGATTCAACCGGCCGATGGTGTGGTTGCGGAAATGACGCGAGATCATCCCAATCCGAATCCGTTGGCCAGTCGTGCGCTTACGACGTTGAAGTTTTGGTTGCGGCGCGCGCAACACGCTGGCCAGTTGTCGCTGTAAGTCGCGGTCATTCAGCCCTTGGTAAGCCGCATAAAAATTGGTCGGGGCTGGATTGCGCTCGATGTCGATGGCCAATCCATCGGAAACCAGCTCTGCCACATTGGACTCCAGTTGGGTTCGCCGGGCGTGCAGGTCAGTCATGGATTCATATACCGGCGGCAATGACGTCGCGATCACGTAGCGAATGACATCGTTCGGCTCAATCTGTTGAGCCTGTTTCAGAATTCCGATTCCCTCTTCGATTTGACCCTGTTCCTTGAGTACATAGCCGAGATTGCGCCAAGCATGTACGAAATTGGATCGCAGTCCAATGGTATGGCGGTAACAGTCCAGTGCCTGATCCGGTTGCCTCAGATCCTGAAAGACATTTCCCAAATTGTTCCAGGCCTCGGCATATCCCGGTTCGATCGAGATCGCTTGACGGAACGCGGCGACTGCTTCCACCAGCTGTCCCGCTTCATGCAACGCGATCCCCTGCTGCAGTAGCCGAGGCGGATCGCCAATGGCCAAGCGAACTCCGTCACCGGCAGTCGAATTCGGACTCTTATTCTGCGATGGACTGCTGTGGTTTATCGAACCACGCGAAAAAACTGGCGGATCGTTGCGCTCATCAATCCCGGGCACAGCTGCCGGCGGCGGGACCAACCAAATGGTACGCGTTTCGTCCTTCACAGGATCGGGTCCACATAGCACCGGGTTTTTCGTCTCGGGCAGAATCTGGACATCAAAAATTTCCTCAACACCGGAGTGAAACTGGAACGCTGCCACGTTAAGTCCCGTGGTCAGATCGATCACCGCGATGCCGCATTTGAGATCGTCGTGCATGGTCTGCACCGGCAGCCCGCCGAAAATGACTGTTTCGCGGATTTTGGACAGGCCGACAAACGCGAACTGTCCATGAAACGCCAGACCCCGTGTGTAACCCGGCATGCTCACAATCGACTCAAATTTTCCATTGTCCGGATCGATGGTTGATAAATCGCCTCGACCCGAATTCAAGACCCACAGTCGATCATTGAACCAACGCGGCGAGTGGGGCATCGCAAACCCCCGCGCGACCGACTCGCCTGATTCGACATCCAACACGACACCACTATGCGCTTTGGTCGGACGCCAACCCGCCGGTGTATCGGTCTCTGACATCGCCGAGACGAACGCTGGGCGACCCTCGCGCATCGCCATCCCGTTCAGGTGACAACGATCCTCAGCCGCGAGCGAGGAAACAAACCGCGGTTGCCAGCGGGGAACAAAACTGAATTCCCGGTGGAGCGTACTCAGACAGGAAAAAAGTGTGTTGACGACCCATAGTTGTTCACCGCACCAGGCCATTTCGTGAATTTGGATGTTTCCTGTTGCCAGCGCCTCGCGAGTCAACCAGCAACGATCGTGTTGGCCGAGTGGTTCGATCTGCGGTGCCAACTCATGGGCCGCCGTCATGTGCCAAACCAATCCCCGCGAGCCGATCACAATTCCCGCCGGTCCCGCCGCCACGCCCATGGCCTGTTCGAACGATTGAAACGTCGGCACGAGTTTCCCATCATGACATCCAATTACCAGCAGCTTACCCGCCTGATAGGTCGAAACCAGCAACGATGCATTGCAATGTTTCAGTATCTCAGGAAAGTACGGCGAGTATTCGAACTTGACTTCGCGTTCAACGGAGCCTGCTGTCATGGCGAGTACTTACAAATTGACGGGCGTGTTGTTTCATTCCAGACGGTTAATGATTCTACCACGAAAGCGCCTGGTCTACGAAGCAAACGATTCAATTCAAAGCGTGCCAATACGCGCCCGAAGTGTTTTCTAAACGAACCAATTTGCAAAGAATTGATCAACCGAGTTCATTGGCTGAGACTGATCGATGGTGGCCGTCGCCAATTTCGAATCGCTCACCAGATTTTTGTCGATTGAACTCGCCGATGGATGGTTACCTGATTTGACAAATTCTTGGGTTGGCGAATAACCATCGGAAAACGGTTGGTCCGTTAGGCTGAATCGACGATTCGAACGCAGCCCAACTTCCTGATTCAGGAATTTTTGGTTGGCGATGTTAAATCGGAAACGATTTTCTTGTTCGAACCAGTTAGCCGCGAATCGTTCCCGATTGAGGCTGTCTAAATTATTATTAGCCCGAGTCGTTGGTGATTGCAATAAATTTGATCCAAAAACAGTCTGGTTGCCGGAATTGGGCGGCATCGCGTTTTTGCCGTGGCTGACAATCAGGTTTGGGGCGCGCAATGCCGGGACGGGATTAGCGAGGACCCATAACTCGCGGCCGTTGGTGCCATCGGTGGCCGAAAAGAATAGTGAAGTTCCGGCACTGGCGAATTCAGCCGGATTCGATCCGCCGACTCCTGGCGCCAAATCGCTGAGTAGCAGCGTGGTGAAGCTAAAAATTCCCGAGCTGTAAACTTCCCTGCCATTGGTGGCATTGGCCGCCGAAAAGTACAGCGTGCTGTTGTGATTGAAGAAGTTTTGCGGAATCGAACTGGTGACACCCAGTTGGATGTCTTTGACGAGTACCGTGCCGACCGTCGAACCGTTACTGCGGTGCAATTCGATTCCGGTGGACGGCTCAAAGGCGGAAAACATCATCGTTCCATTGAGGTTGGTCAGATTGGCCAAATTCGAACCGCCAGCGCCGGGATTGATATCCTTGACCAGGGTCGTTCCGACCGCAGCGCCATTGCTGGTCCAAAGTTCTACGCCGATCGTACCATTGTCAGCGGCGAACAACAGCGATCCCTTCAGGTTGGCGAGGGAACTGGGGTTGGAAGAATTAGGCCCGGGATTGAGGTCCTTGACCAACAGCGTATTGCTGGCGATACCGGTGCTTTTCCAAAGTTCCACCCCACTAACGCCATCGTTGGCGGAGAAGAACAGGACTCCGTTCAAGTTGACCAAGTTGGCCGGATCGGAGCCATTGATTCCGGGGTTGGCATCTTTAACTAAAATCGTGCCCGCCGTTGTGCCATTGCTTTTCCAAAGCTCGCGGCCATTGGTCCCGTCATTGGCTGAGAAATAAAGCGTACCCCGGATGTTGATCAGGTTTTGGGGAGAGGAGCTGGTTGTTCCAGGTTGAATGTCAATCAATTGCGTGGTCCCGGCGATTGTTCCGTCACTGCGAAATAGTTCGTTGCCACCGGTATTGATAAAGTTGCCCTCTTGGGCCGCGAACATCAGGATCCCGTTGACGTTGGTCAACGAAGTCGGATTTGAGTTGAGCCCGCCGGTCCGCAGATTCTTGACCAAAACGGTTCCGGCCGATGTTCCGTTGCTCTTCC
>JANNWZ010000237.1:0-8407 GCA_031409295.1 Mariniblastus sp. | reverse complement strand
CAATCGTCCCGCTTTGAAATACAACTGTGGGGCGGGTTCGCGCATGCGCAGGGCGTACCAGACACACCACGCGGAGGTCCACCAACACGTCACGAACGTCACGTCGTTATAACTCTGTTGATGTATGCACAGACCAAACATCGCCAGACAGGTCATGATCGCCTGAAACAGAATCCACCCACGATGTGACACAAACAAGACACTTGCGATGAGAACCAGCGGGACGAAATACAGCACTGCCAAAAATTCGACACTGCGCATCAGTGCTGGAAAAAAATCGTCTTGCAGCGGTACCGCTCGATAGACCGCAAACAGAATCGGAAACATCCGAAATTTCCAAACCAGCGAGGCGAACAAAAAACCAATCACGATCCGGTAGACGTGGAGCTTGTCCAGGGATTCGGAATCTGTTTGCGTGACTGGCACCGACGCTGGACAACTTTCAATTGAGCGACTATTCATTCGGAGGTCCCTTTCGTACCAACCGAAATTCATTTTTTGGAGGTGTCGTGATTGGTATTGCGGTCCAGATTGTGGTCAGTGTTTCATTTCGATAATGGGATTGCAAATACAGGTACTGCGGTGCGACTTTGTTTTGTAAATAGATCAGTCGCCCGTCGCCGAAAGTAAAAACTCGAGCCGAGAAATGGTTGACATACCCGGCTTGCAAACCGTTTGCCTTGGCTTGGGCGACGCTGGTCTCCAGTTCGGCCTGAGAGACTGGATGGTCGCTGACCCAATAGCGATTCTCGAAGTTGTACATGGACGGCACCAACTGCTGCAGGCTCCAACCACCATAGCTTGCCGATGCCAAATGAAATCGGGCCAAAAAAATTCGTTGCACCTCGCTGCTCACTGGCAGCAAGAGGATCCAACCTGCTACCAACAAAACCAAACCCACGAAAACGGTCGCCGGCCAGTCTTTGGTACGCCTGATGGATTGAAACAAACCTGACATTCCCGTTCGATTCCCGAATTTACGGTTGTTCTGTAATTTTCTTGCCCCCGACGACGCTTTAGCTGTCCTACCGCTAAATCAAGTAATTTTCGAGCCACTGCTCCAATTCTCACTATCGTGAAAAATCCGCCGGTGACCGGTACGACCAAAATATTTTTCTAATTTTTCCAAAGATTCACTTTAAGCTGTCGAATTACCGTTGATTGATTTGCAAATTTCAACGCAAACATCGGTACTTTCAACCGAAAAACGACCAAATTTCGATTCCAGGAGGAATAAAAGATGTTCAAAAAAGCAACGTACGGGTTAGTGGGGGCTGTGGTAATCGGTGGCTTGCTGTTTGGCGGCAAACTAATTCCTTATGCTCAGACTGCTTTCCAAAAAGTAAGATCGACGGCCGGCGACGCAGTTCCGGTGGCCTTCCAACTGGAAGCAGCCAAATCTCAATTGACCAAAATTGATCCGGAAATCAAAAACATGGTTTGGCAGATCGCCAAAGAGAAAGCTCAAGTCAAAAAGCTGGCCGCCCAGGTTGAAAATCAAGAAGTCGAACTGAAAAAACAGTATGGCGAAATGATGACCTTGCGGGAGCATGTTGGCTCGGGCGAAAAATTTTACGTTGGCACCAACGGCAAAGCCTACACCAACGATCGAGTTCAAGAAGATCTGCGACATCGGTTTACGATGTATCAAACTGCGGAAAAAACTCGCGAAAAATCCAACGAAATCTTGAAACTTCGTCAGACTTCACTGGAGTCAGCTTTGACCCAGCTCGACGAAGCCAAATCGCAACAACGCGAATTGGAAATCCAGATTGAAAATTTGACTGCTCGTCACCGCATGAATGAAGTCGTAGCAACTGCGACTCAAATCAACATCGACAACAGCCAATTGACCAAGACTCGCCAAATGTTGGAAGATATTGACGCTCGCTTGGCAACGCAGGAAGAAATGTTGAATTTGATTCCGAAGTATACGGGCCAGATTCCTGTAAATGCCGAACAAGTCGAATCCGACGGCAACATTCTGGATGATATGGACGCCTACTTCAACAAAACCAAGCCTGAATCCAAGGATAGCGATGTTGACCAAACGGAATCGGACGAAAATTTGGTAGTCAACTAGGCGTTACCAGCAACGATCGGTTCAATCCTTGCGTCAACCCGGATGGCTGACAGTGAACTGAATCATAGCAACTTCCCCCTGGGGTTTGAGGTCAACATGGCTTCAAGCCCCATTTTTTGTGTTGGGTTGGTTCTGATTGGATGTAGTTAGCCAGTTATCCGGCCAGCTTTTGCCAGACTTATGTGCCTTAAACCTAGACAAATCGGCCCGATAGTAGATACTCTAAGAGGAGAGGAAAATTATCCCGCTTGCATCTATCCACGACGGCCCCTTTCGCTTTGACCATTCGCGGGCAAACGATCCTCACCAATCCAATCCAGGACAATCGGCCCAAACGGCTGAGAGGCGGGGCATGAGATTTTCGTATCCAAATGGATCCACACCTCTCGACGGTTTTACAATCGAGCGGGGCATTGGCGTTGGCGGATTTGGCGAAGTCTATTACGCCATCAGCACGGCCGGAAAAAAAGTCGCCTTGAAAAAAATTCAACGCAACTTGGATATCGAGTTGCGCGGCGTCAAGCAGTGCATTAATCTCAAACATGTCAATTTGATTTCACTGTGGGATATTCGCACCAACGAACACGATGAAAATTGGGTCGTTATGGAATATGTTCCCGGACCCAGCCTGCGCGATGTCGTCCAAGCCCATCCACAAGGTTTACCGGCAGAAGACGTCAAACGTTGGTTCCTATCGACCGCGTCCGGAGTAGCCTATCTCCACCAAAAAGACATTGTGCATCGCGATTTGAAGCCTGGCAACATTTTTTTGGATGAAGACACTCAGGTTATCAAAATCGGTGATTACGGACTCTCAAAATTTATCTCCACGTCACGCCGAAGCGGGCAAACCGAGTCGGTCGGCACATTTCACTACATGGCCCCCGAAATTGGCCGCGGCGTATACGGCAAAGAAATCGATATCTATGCGTTGGGGATCATCCTGTTTGAAATCCTGACCGGCGATGTTCCCTTCGATGGCGAGAGCACTCAGGAGATTATCATGAAACACCTGACCGACACTCCCAATGTCGATCGGGTGCCGGCTGGATTTCGAGACGTGATTCGCAAGGCGCTGCAAAAAGACCCGGAACTGAGATATCACGATGTTCCGGAGATGTTGGCGGATATGCCCTGGCCGGAAGTGGCCGAAAATTGTCAAAACATCATCTCACTTCAGTCCGTCGGTCCTTTGTTTCCTACCGTCGAGCGCGATCGAGAATACGCAAATTCACTTTCAGCGAATCCCGAAAAAATCACTCACGATCATACGCAATCCCCCAACGCCACAAGTTATCTGCCTGAAAGTGCGGGCGATTATGGGAACGGCAGACCGAAATCCACGGCGACCGTAACTATTATCGAAACAAACAACGGGGCCGGACCGAAAAATCGATTGCATCCCTCGCAATTACCGCCCTCGATTATTAGCCATGCGGACGTGCGAATCGTGACGCCGGTACTGACCGGCGACGCCGATATCGTGTTTGGCCCTTTACAAGATCTCAGCCAGGCGGGGCCGGCCAACAGAAACCAGAATCGAATTTCAATCCCGTCGAGTTCCAATGGCAATGCCACCGGTCAATTCGTTGAGCGAATTCCGGAACCGATCTATACGATCGCCAACCCAATTCCATTGCAATCCACGGAGCCGATTGCGCGCGTGATGCGGAACGGGATGTCCGGGATTGGATTCTGGTGGAACAATGCCAGTGTCTCGACGCCCTTGAAATTGTTCGCGTTGGTAATCGCCAGTATTGTCTTCGTCCAGAACTCACAATGGTTATTGCCGCTGGGTCTTGGCTTGGGTTTGATTTATTTAATGTACTATGCCTTGCGAAGTTGGCTGCAACCGGATGAATCGTCGTCCGTAGAAAAAACCAAACTCGCCGTTCCCAAAAAGATTTCCAAACGTGATTTGAAAAAGCAGACGCTGATCTGGATTCGAGAAGAATTGAGGAAACGACCCGCGACCGACCGAGCCACGGAACTGCTGGGATCATTGCTGGTCGCTGCAATGGCTTGCCTGGTGTTTAATTTATTGGGACTTGCGGTGGGCGGTTCCATGCTGAAAGCAACCATTGAATCGTGGGCCATTTACGCTTGGTTGACGACGACCAGTGTGGTAGCTTGCTGGTTGTTGTTGATGATCAGCAAATTTTGGGAGGACCGCGCCGGCGAGCATGTTTTGCGACGACTGACCATGTCAGGCGTTGGATTGGCGGTCGGGTTGGTTGCCTTCTTTTCGGCTGCCACCTTTAGCGTCAATCTGACCGATCCTTCGTTATTCGAATTCGCCGCGGCTGCGGATTCACATTTTGTTATCAAGGGAATGCCGATGTTGCCGGCCTATCTGATTTTCTTTACTGGCTTGTTCGGTATCCTGCGCTGGTGGAACCAAACAGACCCCGTTCGATCTACCCGCTTAAGTATCCTCAGCGTGAGCCTCTGCTTGATCTGGGCCAGCGTTTTCAGTCACTTACTCGAATTGCCAATGACACCCAATTGCATCTTGGCGGTTGTGATTTCGATTTCAATTCAACTGGCTGCACCGTGGTTGCCACCAGCTGAACGGTCGGCAATCTGCGTTCGATCCAATTAGTGACACGTTGGCTGCATCCCTTCCTGGTTGGTACGCGCAGCTCGTCTCTTTCCGAAGCGAAGTTACGAGTGTTGCGGTTTTTTCTCGGCGCACTATGACGATGATGACCCTCCTTCAAACAACTCTCTTGGCATTCGTTTCCTTGTTGTTGACGAACACTGGTTTTTCGGCGATAGCGATGGCTGCCAGCGAACAACAGCCCACCAACGAAATTGACACGAAACTCGATGAAACCAAAGCAACAAAGGCATCGACATCCATTCCTGATTGGGGCGAGCGAGAACCCTACACTGTCGGTGACGCGACATTTCTAGTTGCTAAAACAGACCAGTCATTTCCATCGAGACAGACTGCCGACGAAGCCCTCGACCCTGTGATTCGCGAGACGATTCAGCGATATCTCGAATTGAAACTTGGTCGTATCCTACCAGCGTTGGAAATCACAGCCGCGGATCTCAATACCAAATTGATTGTGCCCGGTTCCCGATTGGTCTATTCCGTAGACGAACAATACACGGAAGAATTGGCCAAACGATATGGTACGGACCAGGTCACGTCGTATCATGCGGTTGCGAAAATCAAGTTGGACGCGAAGTTTTTGGACGAAATCAGCCAACAATATCAGCGCCAGACGATTCTCCATCGTTTGCGTTTGACGGGCTTGTTCGGATCGGGAACCTTGGCGTTGCTGTTCGTTTTGTTTGGGTATTTGCGCATCGAACAGGCGACACGAGGGTTTTATAACCGCCGCTTGCAAACGATCGGCATTCTGCTCGCAGTCTTGATTGCGGGAGCAGTCTGTTGGGGA
Source organism: Mariniblastus sp. (assembly GCA_031409295.1). Classification (GTDB taxonomy): domain Bacteria; phylum Planctomycetota; class Planctomycetia; order Pirellulales; family Pirellulaceae; genus Mariniblastus. The sequence goes on along the minus strand of JANNWZ010000237.1, from coordinate 2,914 downwards.
GTTTACTTTTTGCGATAACGGTTGGCAAAATCGGCAGTCGAAAGGTTTCTAAACAATCCCGAGTAGATTGCGGATCGCAGCTTCCGTTACGGGCTTGATCACGCCGCGTTCGGTGATGATCGCTTCAATGTAATCAGCGGGAGTCACGTCAAAGGCTGGATTATAAACTCGCACTCCATCCGGTGCAGTTTGTCGACCGAATCCGTGTGTGATCTCCTCGCTGCCACGTTCCTCAATCGGGATCTGATCGCCCGATTGAATGGAAAGATCAAACGTATTGCTAGGGGCCGCGATATAAAATGGGATGCCATGCGCCCGCGCGAGAACCGCGACCGAATACGTGCCAATTTTGTTCGCCGAATCTCCATTGGCCGCAATGCGATCTGCCCCCGTGACCACCGCTTGCACACGGCCTTCACGCATGACTTGGGCGGCCATGGAATCACAAATCAAAGTCGTCTCGATCCCGCGCTGCATTAACTCCCAGGCTGTCAGCCGCGCCCCTTGCAACAACGGTCGAGTCTCATCGACGTAGATATGCAATGAGTGGCCTTGATCCTGGGCCGTGAAAAATACGCTCAACGCCGTACCATACTCAGCCGTTGCCAACCCGCCAGCGTTACAATGCGTTAACACGCCACTTACTCCCTGCAGAAGTTGCGCTCCATATCGACCAATGGCATGACACATCGCGCGATCTTCGGCGTGAATTCGTCTCGCCTCGGCGAGCAACTCGCGGCGAATTTCGGTCACTGTGCGGATTCCACGCAATGATCGGCATTTCCCCTTTAAACGAGCCAGCGCCCAAAATAGATTCACGGCCGTCGGTCGAGATGACGCCAGATAATCATGCACAAATTCAAAACGGTCAAAAAATTCATCGCTGTCATCGTTTGCCAGGGTTTGCAGGCCGACCACGACGCCGTAGGCCGCTGCAATGCCAATAGCGGGAGCTCCCCGGACGCGCAGCATTTTGATCGCGGCCCAAACCGTTTCGACATCCTGGCAATCGATGAATAGCATTTCGGTCGGAAGCTTGGTCTGATCGATTAACCTCAGATGGCCGTTTTCATCGCCGATCCATTCGATAGTTTCAAAACTCTTCGGCGTCATGCGGATCCCCCAAGAACCTGTTTCGAAAGCGACGATTGCGCGACAATTGTTGGTCGAGCATCGACCATTTCGCTAACCGAAGCGATAGCTCAGGTTATCGCCCGATAACAGTTTAGGGATTCACGATCCCTTGAAAAGGCGTCGAGAACGGCGTCGGTCAAATCCCACGATTCGAGCAATTGTGGCTATCTACTTCGGCTGCATTTGGGAAAGTGTATAATCGGTTGAGAACAGCGCGAACCACAGGTTTCGCCAGCAGTTACATCGTCAATCGTCGATTCGAGTTACTTAATGAAATTGTTGAAAGTTGCTGCGGGAGCTTTGAACCAAACGCCTTTAGATTGGGAAGCCAATCGTGACAATATTTTGCTGGCCATCGAAGCGGCCCGCGCACAACATGTTGTCGTGTTGTGTCTGCCTGAACTTTGCATTACCGGTTACGGTTGCGAAGATGCGTTCCATGCGCCCGGCCTGCATTCCACAGCCATCGAGATGTTGCTGACAATTGTACCGGCGTCCAAAGGCATGGTGGTATCGGTCGGCTTACCGATGATGTATGCGGGGGGACTGTTTAACACGGCAGCGTTGTTGGTGGACGGGGCGATCGTCGGCTTCGCGGCCAAACAGCATTTGGCGGGTGATGGAATCCACTACGAACCGCGTTGGTTCAAAGCCTGGCCAACCGGAGTCGTCGGTGAAATTGAACTCGATGACCAGACCTATCCGATCGGCAACGTGTTGTTCAATGTCGGTGGCATCAAGATCGGTTTTGAGATTTGTGAGGACGCTTGGGTCGGTACACGGCCAGGTAGTTTGCTGGCGGCTAAAGGAGCCGATCTGATTCTGAATCCGAGCGCCAGCCATTTCGCGTTTCGGAAACATGACGTGCGGTTGAGATTTGTATTGGAAGGCAGTCGCGCTTTCAATGTAACGTATATCTATTCGAATCTGTTGGGCAACGAATCGGGACGCGCGATCTTTGACGGCGAAACGATGATTGCCTCGGGCGGAAATTTGCTGGCCCTCGGCAAGCGATTTTCATACCAGTCGTTTTGTTTGACGACGGCAATCGTAAACGTAGACTCGACGCGAATGACGCGGGCGCGCACGGGCAGCTTTGCTCCCGAGGTCGACGGTGACGTAACCGACGTGATCGACGTGCCGTGCATATTTCCCAAGATTGAACTCGAACAGAACAGACCGGTAAACGAGACTTGGGCGGAAGGGACAACGGCCAAATACGAAGAATTCACGCGCGCTGTTTGCCTTGGACTGTTTGACTACCTTCGAAAAAGCCATTCGCGCGGTTTCGTGGTTTCGTTGAGCGGAGGATGTGATTCCGCGAGCGTTATTGTCCTGGTCGGAACCATGTTGAAACTTGCAGAAGCAGAACTTGGATTTGAATCGCTCTGTCAGCGACTGGGTTCGTGGTTGCACAAGGAGCCGATCGAGGACTCATTGGCCCTCGTGCGACGACTCTTGACCACGGTTTATCAGGCCACCGAAAACAGTGGCGAAGTGACTCGCGCGGCGGCCCGCGACGTGGCGACCGCCGTTGGCGCGACACACTATGAATTCGATGTCGATTCACTGGTCAAAGATTACGTCAATATCGTGAGCACTGCGATCGGACAACAACTCAATTGGAAACAGCACGACATCACGCTACAGAACATTCAGTCCCGTGTTCGATCACCGAGCGTCTGGATGTTGGCTAACCTGAACAATGCACTGTTGTTGTCGACCAGCAATCGGAGTGAGGCCGCCGTTGGATACGCAACAATGGACGGCGATACGTCAG
>JANNWZ010000236.1:0-8195 GCA_031409295.1 Mariniblastus sp. | reverse complement strand
CCGTAGGATTTCGGCCCCCTTCCGGAAATACGATCAACGAGTGTGTGTCGCCGATTTCAGCCAACATGATGTCAATCGGACTGTTGTGGACTCTCACTTTCTTTCGATCAATCAGCAACGCGTTAAACACCGAAGCCATGTAACGCCGCACGGGACCACCATCCCAATAGTCCGATGCCGCCACGGGACGAGTCAAATTTCGAATTGACTTTGGCAACGATGACCACAAGACCAAGGCATCCAAATGGCTGGTATGATTCGCAAAATAAACCCGTTGGCAACTGTCCGGTTCGCAATCGACCCAGCGCACGGTTGCCCCGCTCAGGATTTTGGCAACGGCGACCAAGACTGGAACCGTAATTTGTTTCATGGTCAAACCGGGCGGTCATACGCAGGGGAACTCGCCACTATGTTCGTGTAAAATTTGATGTTTTTCAAGCAGGTACCAGCGAACCAGACTTGTGGCTTGATTGATTTCGTTGGTTTTGCCCGGACGATCACCGCGGTTTACACTGAACTGCACGCTGGCAGCCACTCGGGTTGTCTAACACCCGCGTTACCTAATTCGAATTCAGTCGTTAAAATCGTGACTCTCAAGTGCTTTGTTACAGCATGGATTTCGGATTAGCCGGAACGCCCTAACGTCCGGTTATTTTGAAACAAACCGGGGGCTAGCGCCGCGGCGGCTGATTTCGGCAACCCGAAATTTATGGTGTAACAGAGCACTAGTGGCAATCAGTCCCAATCGCATCAAGCATTCCATGGTTCGTAATGGCAAAGAACAAACGCAAGCAGCAAGTGGGCTTTCCCCCAGGTCCCAGCCCCGTAAAACCCATTGTTTCACGAGGCGCCGGCGACCCTAATCAGCGCCCAATTCGTTGGGAGTTGGTCCTGCTATTTCTCGTGATAACCTTTGGTGGAACCTATTTGGCGATAACGATGCGACCGCAAAACACCTCGCCGCGATACACTTTCAAGATCCTTAAGACATTTCCCCATGATCCAGTAGCGTTCACCCAGGGATTACTGCTCGACGGAGGTTTCCTGTGGGAAAGCACCGGACGCAAGGGTGAGTCGTCGGTGCGAAAAGTTGAATTGGAGACCGGCAAAGTCTTGGTAAAAAAAGATCTCGCGGCTGATTTGTTTGGCGAGGGCTTGGCACTTCATAATGACAAATTCTATCAGCTGACATGGCAAAACAATGTCGCCCTGGTTTACAACCGAGAATTGGAAAAAATCCAGGAGTTTCAATTCGAAGGAGAAGGTTGGGGGTTAGCCTCCAATGGGACCGATTTGATTTTCAGTAACGGGACTTCCGAGCTGCGGTTTCTCGATCCGGAGACTTTCGCCGTTCGACGCTCGATTATCGTTCGTCGAGGAGACTTTCGTGCGGGGCAGTTAAATGAGTTGGAATTTGCCAACGGAAACATCTACGCCAATGTTTACCAAACGGATTTGATCTATGAAATCAACCCAGAATCCGGGGAGGTTACGGCGGAGATCGATTTAGAGGGCTTGTGGCCAATGCGCGAGAGGCCGCAGGACGGAGTACTCAATGGAATTGCGTTTGACGCCGAAGCCAAAAAACTGTTGGTTACAGGCAAACTCTGTCCCACGATTTATCAAATTGAACTTCAGAAAGTTGATCGAAAATAGCTTGGCGTTGGATCGCTGCTTTGGTGGGGCGAACCTTTTTCACTGCTTCCGCTGAACTGAGCTTCATATATCCGCCGATTAAGACGATCACGATCATCAGAACCAGCGAGACATTTAACCAATATTTTTCTTGTTGACGAAGTCGTTTGGCCTTTTCGCTGCGCCCCGTCATGACGGCCGACAAATAAAATACAACCAAGGCCAGCAGGATCTTGACCAGCAACAATCCGTTATAGACCATGTCCAGCTCGTATCCCATCGCCTTCATCGCCGAGTTGTAAAGACCGCTGACCAGCAGCAGCAGTGTCGACAGCATCACCCATTTCATCCAGCGTTTTCGCGCCGCTTCGTTTCGATCAAACAGCGACGAATCGGTCGATCCAGTCTCCAGCAAACAAAATCGCAGGAAGAAAATGCCGCCCACCATCACCAGGGCCGGAATGATATGCAGCCAACGAAAAACCAAGCCGAGAATATCCATATAGGTTTCCTAAAAATTTGATCTAGCACAATTGAATGCAAGTAACGAAATTCACCATTTCGACCTCGACGTTGTACACGTTTGTTCCGGTTCTGTCCAATTGCGATCGCTGCAGGGCCTGGTGATCGACTGGCAGAGTTTGCCGAATTGATCCATGCACCCCACGTCAGTTTGCCAGGCAATAGGTGGGATTAGCTTCCAGCCTGTCTGGACAACGCTGACAGGCTGGAAGCGATCTCACCGGTTTTCCGCTCGTTGCGACGGGCTTTGTTTTGAGTTATTCTTTTTCGTATTGATTCTGCGACCGAAAATCTTTCCGTTACCGTAACCCGAATAAAGTAAAACATGGCGACAAAAATTGGCATTATCGGTGCGGGTGGCATGGCTCGTTATCATATCGCGGGCTTCCAGCAAGCTGGAGCCAAGGTCGTGCAAATTGCCGATGCTTCGTTGGCGGCTGCCAAAACCGCCGCTGGGAAGTATCACATTCCAACCGTGGCCAAAAGCGTGGCAAAACTGCTTGCCGATCCGGACATTGAGGCGGTTAGTATCATTGTGCCGAATAAATTTCACGCGCCGTTGGCGATCAAGGCGTTGCAAGCTGGCAAGCATGTGTTTTGTGAGAAGCCTCCTGCGCTCAATGCGGCCCAAGTAAAAAAAATGATCTCCGCGGCTGAGGCAGCTAATAGAACTTTGATGTTCAATTTTAACAACCGCGCTCGGCCCGAGTCGTACGCGATGCTGAACGAAATCAAACAGGGTACCGTCGGAACGATCAATTCCGCGCAAGCGAAATGGATTCGTCGCACCGGGATTCCCGGGTTTGGCGGATGGTTTACCAATCGCGCTTTGTCCGGCGGGGGGCCGCTGATCGATTTGTTGCACATGATCGATTTGGCATTGTATTTCATGGGCAATCCGCGACCCGTGCACGTATTGGGAAATACGTTCAACGACTTCATTAACGATTCCCAATTCAAAGGGCCTTGGGGAATTCCGGACAACAACTCCGGTGTGACCGATGTCGAATCGGCCGCACACGGATTCGTGACATTTGATACCGGTCAAGTGCTCAGCTTCCAAGTTTCCTGGGCCGAGATGGTGAAACGAGAAGAGGTCTCGGTGGTTTTCCAAGGTTCAAAGGCCGGGGGCAAAGTCGAGCGTTTGTTTGGCTCGGATGGACTGGATGAGACGGCGATCGATAGTTGTGAACTTTACACGCAGGTCGACGGGAAATCCGTTAATCGGACCATCACCGTCGATGCTTGCGAGGACATGGGGCGGATCCGTTCTGCGCAGAATTTTGCGGCGACCCTGGCCGGCACCGAACCACCACTCAACACACCGGCACAAGCGTTGGCGTTAATGCAAATCATCGACGCCTGTTATAAATCCGCGCAAACAGGCAAGCCAATCGCGATTAAGTGACGAACGTTCAGGCAAGTTTTTCGGCGTCGTTCAGTCGTTTGAGCAAACAGTAGAAACCTGCCAACACGACGACGCCGATCGCGATTCCGAAGTACCAAATCAGATCCTGGTTGAATTGGTAAATGGAACTGCCCAGCATCGGTGCAAACACGGCTCCGATGGAAAAGGTCATCGCATACCAGCTCATGTACAACCCTTGATCACGTCCCGCCGAACGCTCGGCGACGTAGCCGGTTGCTAACGGAAGAAATAACATCTCGCCAAACGTCATCACAACCATGGCTAATATGGCATACCAAATCGATGTTCCACCGGGCAAGATTCCAAAACCCAAGCACACCAAAAAACAGCCCCAGCCAATCATTCGCAACAACGAAAACCTGCGTACTACATTGAGGAATAGCATTTCAAATACCACAATGATCACGGTATTGACCGCGAACAAACCCCCAATCTGGGGCTTAGTCATTCCGTAATGGTCTTGCATGTATTTAGGATAGGTGGCGGTAAACTGGAAAAAAACCAGCATCACTAGAATAATCAAACCTAGAAAACACAAAAAATGTTTGTCAGCGAAAGGTGATCCAAAGTTTTGGTTGATTTCGGCAGACCGCTGTTTTTCCGCCACCGAGGAGTTTTTCGAGTACCGACGAAAGCCGAATTGACTGATGAGAAACAGCCCACCCAGCCCGGTGGATATTCCGTCCACAATAAACAACCAGACGAAATCAATTTCCGCCAAGAAACCACCGATCGCTGGCCCAATCGAAAAGCCTAGATTGATCGCCATTCGTTGCAATCCAAAAGCGCGGGTTTGTAATTCTGGCGGCGTGAACTGGGCGATTGCCACATTGCTGGCTGGCCGAACGGCTTCGGAAAACAGACTGGTCAAAAACACAGCCATGGCGATCCCGCTCCAGCTGCTGAAAAACGGGATCATCAAACAACAAGGCATCGCCAGAATCAACCCGACAATCTGAGTCCGAACAGCCCCCAATGGCCGGATCAGTCGGCCCCCCAAATAGGCACCGGCGATCGAGCCAAGCCCGTAGACACTAAAGATCAGGCCGGCCGAAGACATGCTGAATCCCAACCGATTGGTCAGGTACAATGCCAAAAACGCCAACACCATACTCCCGGTGCGATTGATCAACATCGCGATCGAGAGAATCCAGACTTCGTGAGACAAGCCTCCGTAGGCTTCTCGATAGGCTTGCAAGATGGCGCGAAGCATGGAATGGCAAACCAACTAGACCGGGAAATGGAAACGAGTTTTAGAAGTTCGCCGATCGAATCGAATCGGCGTGCCGTTCCGATTTCCTTGTTTCCACCGAACCAAGAGATCCAGCGGCTTCTCAGAAATAGGATTGGCTCGCACTACGTTCGGACTTACCCTTCAGGGTCATCAAGCAGGGCTTGAAGGCGTTGGCCGAGTTGGGGTGGAAATCGATCTGGCCAAGCGGCGTCGATCAAGCCGACCTGAATCAAGTCGAGTAGGTGCGTTTGATCCTTTCGTCTGTGGCTGTTCAACTTCATCTCGACGAGCGCTTCCAATTCAACGACCCGTTTTTCGTTGATCTCGACCGCCTGTTCAACCCCGGGTGTCGGGCTGGCGTATTCGGGCTTGACCTTGCGCCCTGCCAACAGGATATGCAATCCCTGGCTTGGCTTCCCCTCGGGACCGTCGAGAAATACAATCACGTCCATCACTTTGTTGGGGACAAACCCGACGGCCTGCAACGCCTCGGTAGCTAGCGGCAGGTCTTCCTCGGCAAGCAACAGGTCAACATCTCGAGTGTTGCGCACGGCGCCATCGTCGATCGTAGCCACCCAAGCCGCGACGGCATTTCCACCGATCACTGCGTAGGGTACTTTGGCCTGGCGCAATGCCCCACACGCTCGATTCAATCGTTCCTGAACGAGTTCCACGGCGCGAAACATCCTTTCGAATACATCAAGTCCTTGCTCGCGAACCAGGTTCGCCGATTGTTTGGAGTCCATGTTCAAAATTATAGCCGAAAACTTTGCGTCGGGAGGCGAAACGGTGGTTTGTTGACCCCCCCCGGGGGTAATCGTTGGCGCAACGGCAACACGGTCGACTTGAGTGGCACTGGCGGCATCGCAAAAAGTTCGCAATTTGCGTTTCGAGTCGTCCCGGTACTCGATCCGCTTGGGTCATATTTTGTTCGAACCGATTCTGGCGTCGGTGCAGTTGCTGCAACCCAAACCTGGCGCATTGATAGTGTGACGATCAATGGGATCGCTCCATTCCCGAACCGTCACCCATCGTTTTGCTGGGATAGACGGGCGCGATAGTTGTAATGCCACGTCGTCGAGTATATACGCAAGCCTACGGATTGACGGCAAAGTTGATTACTTGAGCCGGGACAACAAAAAATTGCTCGTCTTCGACGGACGATCCAGGATGATGCTCCCCGAACGCGTGATGAGGCGATTTGTATTCCAGTTTCTATTTAAGGCGAGCGCGACCGGCAGACCAAGCGCCTAAATCGACAGATTCGCCGTTACCCAATGCTGCATCCCCATTGATCCTGAATTTTCCGCGAATCGCAGCGGGTCCGGTGTATGTATTGGTACCCGTTGACAATACTCCACCAATGGATGTCGTCGCGTTAAGTCTGACCAACGATGTCACTTCTCCATCGCCGGGCCCCATTAAAGTTACCTTCGGATTGATACCGCCAAATGTCAAGCTACCTTGAAATCGACTTTCTCCCTTGATTTCATTCCCAACTGTTGGAATCGCCGGCGGATTGATAAACGGTTCAACAGCAAACGTACTACTCCGATCTTTGCAGGCGATTCGATAGTTGTTGAAGAATTCTTAACGAAAAATTTGCCATTTATTAACCTAAATTGCGTTATTTCTTCATTAACCCGCACTATTATCTGCCCCTGTCTCACAGGTAACCGAGCCTCTTGTTGGGCCGGATTTCAAATTTGGTGGGCGCCATTCGGAGCGTTTCCTGGAATGGGCTGTTAATTCGCCGTGTTCGAACGGCAGGCTTTACGAAAAAAGGGTTTACAATGTTGAAAAAGTTTTTTGGAGCGATCGCGATCGCTGTCACCAGCATGGCGCTGGCAAACGCAGATGTTGTCACGCAATGGAATTTTAATTCGGTAACTCCGGACGCCAACACGGCAACGGGTGACACCAATCCGTCGATAGGTTCCGGTGTGGCGTCATTATTTGGTGGCGTGACCGCCGGGTTTGCTTCCGGCGATGCCAATTTTGGTTCGAGCGACCCGGCTGTCGGGGATGATTCGGGTTGGAGCCTGAATGGCGCCTGGAATCCGACCGGTCTTAATTTGAGCCAGGGCGCAATTTTCTCGGCCAGCACGGTTGGCTTTGACAATGTTAAAGTTAACTGGGATCAACGGCAAAGCAATACCTCAAGCCGATTTTCGGCCTTCGAGTATTCTCTAGATGGTATCAATTTCACGACCCTGACGAATCCGGCGTTGATCACGATTGGTGTTGATCCGACGACCCCGACACCAATTCTTGGTTCTGTCACTGCTGGCGGCTTGTTGAACCGCTCCCTCGGCGATCGTTGGCTCAATGGCAACACGGTCGATTTGAGCGGCATTGCTGGCGTTGCTAACAATTCGCAATTCGCGTTTCGAGTCGTCGCGGCATTTGATCCTGCTGGAACAAGTTTTGTCCAAACCACTTCTGGCCTCGGTCCGATTGCGGCAACCGGCACCTGGCGTTTGGATATGGTGACGGTCAATGGGACCGTTGCAATTCCCGAGCCATCGACCGTGGCTTTGCTAGGCTTGGCGGGCGTGATTGGAATGTTCCGACGTCGGGTACGGGCGTAAGCCAACGAACACCGCCGCTAGGGATTGTCAATCGACTATCACGGCGAAGTTCTGACCATCAAACTAAATTCTCAGAAGCAATAAACTTGCGGCTGCCGAGACCAATGTGGGTTCTAGGCGGCCATTTTTTTTTGCTGCGGAGCGGTAGTAAGAGTAGTCTGCTGCGGTTCTACAGCGGTGGCATTTCCATTTGGCCGACAATGTCACGTGCCAACCGTTCGATGATTTCCTGTTGTGCAGTCGATAATGATTGCCCGCCTTCGGGAATGAACGTGGCGTCGCGACTGATCTGCAAAATCTGACGCTGCATCAGCGGCACACCGGCTCGATCGACCCAACTCACCTCGACCCGCCAACCCAATTTGAGCGACCTGGCGTCATCGTTGATGTTTTCACCGACGATTGTTTTCGAATCATTGACAATTCGACCTCGGATAAAACTGTGCGCGAGTTGCGGCTCGGTGATCGTCAACGGAGAACTCAATTCGATTTGCTTGACTACGGCTTCCGTCAATCGTTGCCCCAAAAATCGCCGATAGGAATCCGACTCGAATATCGCCACATGCACCGAACGAATATCGCTGCGATACAGGTACTGATTCCCAACGTGATAGCCTGCGCAACCGCTAAACAATGCGGCAAACATCAGGAGGACTGCCGTAGGTCGGTACGAACAAAATGTCGTGTTGAGTTGGAACATGTTACCGGCAGTGGTCGGTTAATCGGACTTCGTCGCGAATCAAATATGAAAATGTATTATCGCCGCAGCAGCATGGATTCATTG
>JANNWZ010000235.1:0-2487 GCA_031409295.1 Mariniblastus sp. | reverse complement strand
GAGGTTTCACCAACCACACGTCCCCCCTGAATTCCTCCCCCCGCGAGAGCCAGACTGAATCCATTGGGCCAATGGTCCCGCCCTCCCAACGCGTTTAGCCACGGCGTCCGACCAAATTCCCCACCGCAAACAACGAGTGTCGAATCCAGCAATTCCCGTTGCTTCAGTTCACGGATCAACATGGCAAACGCCGGATCGAGAATCGCAATCCGCGCTGCCTGCAGTTCGTGATTGTTAACATGGGAATCCCACCCCGACAACGTAACTTCGACGCATCGGACGCCAGCCGAGATTAATCGAATGGCTGAAAGACAGCCTCGGCCAAAGGGCGTGTCACCAAATTGAATTCGTTCCTTCTGAGGCACGCCGCTGATATCAAATGCCTGCAATAATTCCGAAGACATCATGCGCAATGCAGCATCGATGTTCTGGTTTTTTAGCGAATCGGGCGCAATGTTCAAGCGTCCGGCCAAGCGACGTTGAATAAATTGTTTATCAACGTAATCCAGGTCGCCAAGTCGCTCGAGTTGCCGCTGTTTCTCTACTCGCGAACTGACGTCGGGAATCGCTTGTTGTGGGTCAAAGATCTTGAACGCGTCATATTGATCGCCAAGATACCCACCTCGACCCGGCGTTGAACCAGGCAAAATGGAAATATGCCTCGGAATGTCCAAGTTACGATCTTGCTCGGTATTGAGCTCGTGGCAAATAATGCTGCCAATCGCTGGGTGGATCAACGTCGGATCGGGGCGATAGCCGGTCTTGATATTGTAAAGCGCTCGCTCGTGATCGCCTTCCTTGCTGGTCACTGCTCGAACCAACGAAACAGCATCCATTTGTTCCGCCAATTGTTCGAACCCATCGCCCAGCAATATCCCGGGAGCGTTGGTTTGGCGAGCGAGGCTGCCGTAAGCAATGTCCGAGCCTGGATGGGGATCAAAGGTCTCCAGTTGACTGGGAGCACCTTCCAACCACAACACGATCAGCGATTTGGCTTTTGCCTGCGGGTTGGCTTCATGGGATTGAGCCAAACAACTGGCCAGCGGAGTCAGCCACGAGAGTCCACTTAACCCCGCCAGCTGCAACAAAGATCGACGGCTGACGTGTTCAATACCGCCGCAGTGAAAGTGATTCATGGTTTAAGACTCCTGGTAATGCCATTCAAATTTTTGTTGATCAATCGCTATTCAACCAGCTGCCTGGACAGCGCCACAATGTAGATCTTGTTCCAAAATTTACCTGTTTCCCGTCGGGCTTGTCCCGGCGGAAACGTGTTTTCAACTTAATTGTGGCGCTGTCCAGCTAATGATTCCAACGAAACTCTGCGCTGTTGATTAGCGCCCAATAGATATCGACCGCTTTCAGGTTGCGTTGGTCAGCCGCTTGCTTTTCCAAAGCCACCACAAATCGGGACTGTTCATTGAGGCTTGGGCGACGAGTTAACGTCGCCAAATAAATGACCTCGACTGTCTTCGCCAAGTCAGGTGATAACTGATTCAAATGCAACGGGGCATCCACGGGACTATTCAAACGTTCGGCCAGCATTTCGCCGTTTAATAACAGCAATCGCTGGGTAATCGTTTCGCCTCGATCCTGAAACTCGTTTTCCCCCAAATCGCCAAACCGAGTCACGAAATCATTTTGTTGCCCGAATTGCACGACGCGAGTCAGAATATGCGAGGTTGCATCGACGGTGGTCAATTTCGTGGATTGCGTAATGGCACCGGCAACCTGTTCCGGACGCAAACGTACTAGCGGAAATACCGCCCAATTCGTCTCATGTGCCGACGTCACGGGAAACTCCGTTGCGCTGTCCAATGAAAACACGCGGGTTGAGGTAATCACCCGAATAAGTCGTTGCAAGTCATAACCATTTTCAATGAAATCATCGACCAAAATTTCTAACGCCGGCGGAAAGGGACCGGCCAACGGAATGTCATCAATCGGTTGCACTAACGATTGTCCAAACAACAGCGCCCAGACCCGATTCACCGTCGCGCGAGCAAAGGGCCGATTCTCAGGATGCGTGACCCAGTTGGCCAATCGCAGACGCAGGTTCCGTTCCGATTGATCGAGCAGTTCAGGTAGAAAAGGTACGGCCGGTGCAATTGTTTCGGCAGCGCTAGAATCCAATAATTTGACTTCATACGCACCGCGCTTCGGATTGTTGCGAACTCCCAACAACGAGTTTTCCGATTGCTGAAAAAAGGCCGCCAAGGAATGGAAATCGCGTTGCGTACCGGCGGCCGGCTGAGCGGTCGAACCGAGATTTACGTTTCCCAAAAAATCGTCGTGACACTGCAAACAATCAATTCGCATTCCTAAAAACGCGCGCGTCGTCCGACCTGCCAATTGGACCTGATCGGGTCGCGGGTCGTCGCTGTCCTGGACGATGGTGCGCGTGTAAAAGTTGACGGCGGGCGTGTCAGTCCAGAGACCGTTGGCAGTTAGAATTCGACGAACCAACACATCATAAGGACGATTGGA
>JANNWZ010000234.1:0-18725 GCA_031409295.1 Mariniblastus sp. | reverse complement strand
CCAACCGCCGCCAGAAAGTTGCCTCGCTTGGGGAAAAAGGGATGCAACCATTTTGGAATCCGGAGAGGAATCAATTGAGATCCTTTTTCGCTGCGATAGTAGCCGACCATTTCCAAACACAACATGCCCACTATCTTGTCGCCGCGTAATCGCGACTGACGAGCATGATGTTGACTACCCATTGCATCGAGGTTGAAGTAAGGCGGTTCTTCACAAGCGAATGCAACGTAGCGAGCGATGCGTTTGCCCCGATGTTGATTCAACAATCGACTCACTTCGAGTAAAACAGCGACGGCCGAGGCGTTGTCGTCCGCGCCCGGTGTTGTCTGCACAGTATCGTAGTGGGCGCCGAGTACGACAATTTCGTCATTTTTCTTCCCACCGATTTGTTCGACAATCAGATTGGTAGCTTCGTCGCCCAGTGCGTCGTAGGATTCCCTTTCGATCTCGTAACCCATGTTCGACCACTGACCTTCGATGTATCCGATGGTCGCTGTGATGGACTTGGGCTTTTTGAGTGTGCGCGCTCCGACCAATCCGGCAAGTCGATCAACATGGAGGCGAAGATTCGCTTCGATTTGACTGTTATCAACATTCACGGGTACGGTATGCCTCGCATCGACAACGGTGTTGATTGGTTTAACGATTCCAATAGTGCAACGACCCTCGGGACTTTCCGTGCGCGATTCTTCGGTTCGATGGGAACTGAACCTAGCGATTAGTACATCGTGAGGCTAAACTTGATTCCGCTGGGACGAAATTGCCAACCGAGAAATGAACTCACATGAAACTGGCGAAAACTCTGAAGAACTGTCTTTTGTTTGTTTTCACGTTCGCATTACTAACTTCATTTGGCAAGGGCCAAGGCCAAACTCTTCAACCCGGATCGCAGTCTGAGCCAACTGCGGTGACGTTACACTCACTAGGATTGAGCGGCTATATTAGCTTTAGCTTTGAGCATGATGAGCTGCCGCCCAATGATGGTTTCAACCTAGGTATTGGTTTTTGTTCTGCGGTTTGGTCACTGGTGGATCAACCGATTTCCGATTTCCAAATTGGCTTGCCGAGTGTGTGGATTGCACCGGACAACTCGGATAACAGGGACCGCCCACTGGCTCCCGAAGGCACGACGGCGCGAAAATGGATGGAGCGAGGACCGACTTGGGACAGCGTTTTCCAAACCGTGGAGGGTGGACTGGGACACTGGGCAGGCAATCATTTCCGTTACGGTCCGCCCAAGGTCAGTATGAACGCCACGCCCCAGTGCTACAACTACGAAGTTGGTTCACCGGGCTGGTCTTTCTTCTGCAGCAACCAGGCGCTACCAGACAATCGACTGGGAATTGCAGCACATCGCCTCGAATGGATCAGGCACATCAACCTCAACAGGATTCAACCGTTATGAGACTTCAGCAGCTCGTTATACTTGGTGCGTTGACCGTCGCTTTGGCCTCCGCGAGCGCTTCGGCTGCTCAGACTCTCACGCCCAATCAGGACTTGGTCTTGGTCCCTGCCATCGGCGACGGATTGTGCGTGAGCAACGCTTTTCAAACCAACATGGTTTTGCAGCGCGACAAGTCGCTGAATATTTGGGGCTGGGCTGATGCCGGAGAGGAAGTCATCGTGTCCTTCGCCGGCCAGCAGGCAATTACCGCCGCCGCTGGCGATCGGTCTTGGCAGGTCACGCTCAATCCGATAGCCGCCAATGCCACGCCTCAATCCATGACTGTCAAAGGCAAATCGGTAACGTTGACGCTGGAAAACATCTTGGTGGGCGATGTCTGGGTCCTCGGTGGCCAAAGCAACATGGAATTCCGTCTGAGCGCAGTCGACGACGGTGAACTGGAGATTGCCTCGGCCAATTTCCCACAGATTCGATTGCTGACGATACCCGTCGGCAAAGGGTTCGACTCAGTCCATAGCTTTGAACGCCTGCATGAATGGGGCAGTTTTTTCAGCAAACATGATCGCAAAGGCGACTGGGATGTTTGTTCGCCCGAATCGGTCAGTGATTTTTCAGGCATCGGCTACATCTTCGGACGCCGCGTCTTCATGGCCAGCCAAGTGCCCATCGGTTTGATCGACGCGTCGATCGGCGGCACGACGGTCGAAACCTGGACACCGGAGAGCGTACTGCAGACCATCGACGGACAGGAAACTCGCGATCTGCTCAAGGAGTGGGCTGACAGAATCGACGCCTTCGATCCACAAGCCGATCTGGAGAGCCGAATTGCCCAGTACAACAATCATGAAAAGAACAAGCCCAGCGGACAACCCGTGCCTACTGACTTAAGACCCGGTCCGGTCGCGGACATGAACCGGCCCGGTCGTTGTTATGCCGGAGTAATCAAGCCGCTCGCCGGTCTGGCGGTCAAGGGCGCACTTTTCCATCAAGGCTTCAACAACTGTTTTAATGGTTCCGCTGGGACGAAGATGTACTATCAGGTGTTTGGCAAAATGATCACTGCATGGCGCGAAACGTTCGACGACCCCCAAATGCCATTTTGCATCCTCTCGCTCTGCACTGCGGGCGAACCGCAGACGCGAGAAAATTACCTTAAGTCAATGTATGATGCCGGCGCCTATATTCGGGAAGCACAACACCAGACATTTGTTGATTTCCGCAAAGCTGGCGACAGAAATATCGGCTTCGCCAGTAGTTTCGATCTTCGCAAGAGCTGGTATCACCCGCAAATCAAGATTCCGGTTGGCGAGCGGGCCGCGAAGTGGGCGTTAGCGACTCAATACGGGATGTTAAGCGAAGAACATTGGTTGCCGCCGTCGATCAATGAAGTCAAAATTGTCGATCACGTGCTCCAGCTCTCGATGAGCACTGATGTCACGATGAAGGATGAAAGCGAAGACCAGATGAACGGTTTTGCCATCGCAGGTAGTGACCGGCGGTTCTTCCCCGCCGAGGTCAATTGGTTGACGGAATTGGTAGGGGATAACAGTAGCAAACCAGTCAAGAACGTTGTGCTCCTGAGTAGTCCGTTCGTTCCGAATCCAGTTCATTACCGCTATGCGTGGGCTCGCAACCCGCTGGCCAACATCACCAACAACCGGCAAGTCCCACTTCCCGCACAACGGAGCGATGACTGGCTGTTAGAAGAGACTCCAATCAAGTTCCCGATGCGGTCCGGGATGTCTGCCGACGATGTCGCCAGGAGTCAGCGAGGCCCAATTCTGAAAGAACTCGAACTTGACGATACCGCACGCCGCATCCAGGAAGCCGAAGCGACAATCGCCAGCCTCAAAGAAAAATACACGCAGGACAAGCAGGCTTGGGAGGAAAAAAAGGCGACTGACGCGAAAACCACCGAAGCTTCGAACAGCAAATGAAAGAGGTTCGGAACCTGTAGTGGGTGAGTTTCGTTTGGTCGACCGATCGGGGCTGTGCGATGATCGTTGCGAATAGTAATCAATCGCGTCCTTCCGCTGCGCGAACCCGGTTCGCTTTTTCATTTGCCGTGTCGCAATCAGACTTTCCTGAATGTAGAGGAAGGAGGAAGAAACGGGGTCAGAGTTTCATCGCTTTGGCGCGCAGTTTGACCAAGCCGAAACGGGGCGAACGACATCCGCAAGTGAAGATTGAAATCCCGATCATGGAATTCGTCTGGCGTGGGTCGTTGGATGTCTTGCCCAAAGGGATGGTCCGAGTGCGACATTACGGTCCTCGCTAACAATACAACAATGACTCCCGATAAGACAATAAATTCCCCCCCTCGCCCCAAAAATTCGGACGATAGAATTCTCCATTCGAATCAAACTCACTCCGAATTTTTGGGGTTAGGGGGAGCCAGTTTAAACCTATACGATCCTCTTCGATGATCAACATCGAACGGAAGAAACGCGTTTGCTAGGTCAGGCCTGCTTGGAATACCGTAAGAGTCACATCGCTACTAACGATGCACCAATTTCTGTGGATCAACAAGACCCGCATCGAGGATGTCAAATCTCAAGCCCTTGATCGCGGCACCCGGATTGTTGAAACGAATCCCCGCGTAGGGAACGCCGATTAGCCGGCGATGCGTATGTCCAAAAAAAACATTTTCGATTCCTGAGGCGGCCCCCAAATCATGAGCCTGTAGATATTCCGTCAATCGCTGAAGCACCACATTCTTTCGTTTGGCGACGTGAACGGCCACGCGATGCAATCTAAGGCCCACGACCGCATCGTAGAGAGCATGAGAAATTGGCGATGGACTTCGGCGCTGCTCGCCAGCCAATCGCCAAGCATCGAGCATCTCGTGGTAGGCTTCTCCCTGTCGAAAGGGCAGATCGACAATATCGCCATGGAGAAAAATCGTCTTGTCGATTCTCAACCAGTGCCGGTGCCAGACAAACTGGGGCATTTCGGCCGAAAGTCGATTTAGTTGTTCCACAAACTCGGGACTCGAATCATGATTCCCCAACAGGTAGTAAAACTCACATGCGGAATTGTTTTCGATCAATCTTTTCAGCCAGCCTATACTTTCGTGAATTGCCGCTTGAAACGAGCGCTGAGTTCGCCAGCGAAAGTCAAAGATATCACCCCCCAAAACAAAAGTGTGCGCTCGTCGAGCCGCTTGATGAATTCTGGACTCCAAAGCTGGGCCCGAAGAACGTCGCGCCAGCAGATGCAGATCCGAAATAAACCAAGATTTTGCTGATGTTTCCATGTTTTCCCACAGCGCCGATGACCAGGCAACAACATTAATTGTATCAAATAATCTTGGGACGACGTTGCCTTTAAGCGGTCCAACGGATTGAAGAACAAAAGGCTGAGAAACGGCCTGGAAAATACGAATCCAACCCTCGGCTAGACTTGCCAAAATCCGAAAACTTCAGGAGTCGACATTGACCGTCCTTTGAAGAATTTTTGGTGGGATCTTTTTAGATCCAGATGGTCCCGATAGGTAAAGCAACCACTGGGCCACGCGTCGACTTTTTTTGCTTGAAGCAGCTCGTCAAAATCCTCCGTTGTGGCGATTTGATGCGAGATGTTGTCGGCAAGTGGGTTATTTGAATCGAAGAGAAATTAACTGCGATTCAATTGGGAATGAATTGGGATCGTCGACGACGCAAGACCATACCGACCAAGACTCCGCCGGTCAGAAAGATACTTGTAGGTTCGGGGACAGCGGTTAGGAAACCGCGAATTTCGCCGCCAGGGAACGCAGTTGAATGGATATTGAAATAGGCTTTTCCGTCCTCCGCAGCAAACAACAGCGCATTCATAGCGCTCGAAATTGTCCCGCCATTGGCAGCCCAAGTTTGACTTCCGACGACGCCGATCGGAATGCCCGAGCTGGCCACGGCATTGAAGTCCCCGCCAGCGGTTCCCCAGAAATTTGACGCACTGAAAGTAGGCCTCTAACAATCGGAGCAGCAATCGGTCCTTGTGCCTGCCCTTGAACACAAACATTCGCGGCGACGAACAGGAAAAAAAGAAAAAATATTGTCGACGCGTATGTTTGATCGTCTTGCTCAACTACCAAAAAAATTGGAATAAAAAGTATCAATCAAATTATTTCTCGTCTCCGCAAGGCTCAATCCGAAGTGCGCCTCCCAGCGCCGGATTATCAACCTGTTCAATTTTGGCCGGTCTTCTCGCCAGACCCGGCAACACGAAACAGGCCTCAGCGGTAGCAATTACCGACAGCACACAGAGTGCCACGACAAGATACCGCAACAGGGGATGCTGTTTCGACCATCCGTCGGCTAGCCGCGAAGCCAGCGAGTCGGCTGGTCCAACTCGGTCCACCAGTGACGTGGTCTTGGCCAATGTCGACGAAATCAATTGCTCAGGAACCTGGGCGTCGACACGCATCTGGGATAACAGCCACGTGACAGCCACCAAAGGAACGACGAAACCCATCCGTTTCAGCTTGTCTCTTAATTTCTCTTGTCCGACGCGCAGTTTTGTTGAAATCGAACCCGGCGGAACCCCTAACGCTTGGGCTGCCGATGCATGTGTCTCACCCATGAAATAACACAGCACCAGGGGCGCTCGGTAGGCATCCGGCAATTGATCTATCGCATCTCGCAAGGCCACCTCGATCGATGCTTCGGCTACCTGTGATGACGCCTCTCGATCGGGGTATTGCGACATGATCTCACTCGGAAGACTAACAACTCGGTCCGTTTCCTTACGTAATTTTCGCTGCGATTCCATGCATGTTCGACGTGCGACGCCATACAGCCAGCTCGCCAACAAATCGGGCTCTCGAATCCGCCCCCCATTGTTGGCAAGGATGACGAAAGTGTCTTGAAAAGCATCCTCAACCAGTTCATTGTGAAACAGAATTCGACGGCAAACACCAAGGACCATCGGCCCGTAACGCAAAACGATTTCCCGAAAGGCGTCGGGACAACAGGACTCTATATGTGCCTTCAACAATTCGGCATCGCTCCAGTTGTCACACATCCGACCCGACAATGCTGATTGGTTCAATTCGTTTAAGCATTCACCGCCATTGGGAACCGACTGTGGGTTGGAATCCATGCTGACAGGATTCGGCACCGTCGTTTTCGGAATCGTGGTTGGATGGGTCTTGATGTTCACGGCCTACCTTGATTTTCTTGTTTGGCTATTAAGCAGTGACTAACGAGTCAAAAATAAATGAACAAACTACTCAATTTCAGTAAAATTTCCAAAATAGTCCCATTCACCGGAAATTTTTCGGGGGAAGTGAACTGGTTAAACTATTAACCAGGGGTGCAGCTCGCGAATTTCGAAGGCCATACATGCGAACAGACAACGCTCGGCTTTCCACTCCTCTGAACAAGACCTATGATGTTTCTGTATGGTACGACACTATCCTCCGACCGTGTGGAAATTGGATTTTGACAATCCGAATTGGGCGGACCGAACAGCGACTTTTCGACACCAATTTTCCTTGAACAAAGTTTGTAGATTAGACTAAATGTACTCGTATTCAACACGACTAGATCTGCGTTGCTGCAACGAATTTGAAAGATTCGTCCAACTTTTTTTGAGGACTAGCCACTTGTGAGACAGCGGATTACGAAACGGATAGGAAAATACAAATCTTTCCGTCGGCAAGATTTGCCAAACTTCGACAATGCCAAAAAACACAGGAGGCTTTCCGCCGCGGAACTTTTCGTGGGATCGTTCTTGATCCTGATTGTTGTTGGCTCTTTCGGCCTGAAATTCTTGCCCGGTTTGTATGTGTCAGAACCATTGAGCTGGCATGACGCGGTTTTCACGGCCACCAGTGCGGTCTGCGTTACAGGACTGATTGTCGTTGACACGGCCACGTATTTTACGTTGGCCGGTCAAGCATTTGTATTATTGTTGATTCAACTCGGTGGCTTGGGAATATTGGTGCTATCCAGCGTTTTCTTTGCCGCATTGGGTCGCCGAAATTCGCTGCGCACCGAACTAGTCGCTGCGAATTCGCAGAGTATTATTCCGCATGTCCCGGCCCGTCAAATGATTTTGGACATCGTCAAGTTTACTTTTGTAATCGAGGCCTTGGGAGCAATGTTGTTATACATTGTCTGGGCACCCCAAAAAGGTTGGGGCGAGGCAGTTTGGCCGGCGATCTTTCATTCGATCAGTGCATTCTGTAATGCGGGATTTTCAACCAACACTTTGTCACTGGTCGAGCACCAGAATTCACCAGCGACAATTATGATTGTTTCCCTGCTGATTATTGCAGGGGGGCTCGGTTTTATTCCGATGGAAGAACTCTATGAACGATTCACTTCCAAATTGAAACGCCGTCGACGACTTTCGGTGCATAGTAAATTAGTAATTGTTACGACCATTTACTTGTTGGTCGGCGGTTGGATTCTTTTTTTGTTTTTTGAGTGGAACGGCGTATTCGACCAGATGTCCGTTATCGACAAATTTTCCAATGCCTTTTTCTTGAGCGTCACGCCGCGAACGGCTGGTTTTAATTCCATTGATTACGCCCAAGCTTCCGATAGCGCTAACTTCTTGACAATCATTTTGATGATGATCGGTGGGTCACCCGGTTCAACTGCGGGCGGTATCAAAACCACCACCTTTGTCCTGCTTGGTTTGTTGGCCTGGTCGAGGTTTCGATCGCAACCCACCGCAACCT
This sequence comes from Mariniblastus sp., assembly GCA_031409295.1. Taxonomy (GTDB): domain Bacteria; phylum Planctomycetota; class Planctomycetia; order Pirellulales; family Pirellulaceae; genus Mariniblastus. The sequence goes on along the minus strand of JANNWZ010000234.1, from coordinate 10,650 downwards.
TCGCCAATCGCTCGATTCCTGAGGAAACCATTCAACGAGCGACAGGATTGTTCGTCATTGCCACCGGCATTGTTGTCATTGGTGTGCTGTTGTTGTCATCGATTGGAGATTTCATGAATAAAGACCACACCTTTCTCCAGCGATTGTTCGAGGTCGTGAGCGCCTTCAATACCGTCGGGCTTTCGATGGGAATCACTGCTGAACTCACTGCTCCCGGGAAATGGTTGATGGTTGTTTTGATGTTCATCGGACGAACAGGTCCATTGTCGATTGCGGCCGCCTTGATCATCCGAGCTTCAGTCAAGAGCCGATATCGCCTGGCCTATGAGGACGTAATCGTTGGTTGATTTCATCAAATTTCTGTGTTTCCGAGGTTACTAAAATGTTGCGATTCATAGTTGTTGGTTTAGGTAATTTCGGTTTTACGATCGCCAAAACGTTAGCTGAAAATGACCAAGATGTCATCGCGGTAGATCTGGATGGCGACGTCGTTGATCGTTTGGCGGCCTTCGTTTCTCAAGCTGCGGTTGGTGATGCAACCGATATCGAGACGCTACGCCGAATCGGCGCTGCGGAAGCAGACATCGCCGTTGTGTCAACCGGTGATGATATTACTTCCAGTATTCTGGCCACCATGGCGTTGCGTGATTTAAAGGTCAAGGACATCTACGTCAAAGTCATTTCGAATGAACACGCCCGGGTGATGAGTCGCATCGGAGTTACCGATATCGTATTTCCCGAACGAGATTCTGCAATCGGTTTGGCAATGCGGATTAGCGGCCCGGCGCTGTTGAATTACGTCAAATTGGGAACTCAATTCAGCATCTTGGAAATGGGCGTTCCCGACCAATGGAACGGCAAAACAATTCGCGAATTGCAGCTAAGAAAAGAGTTTGAAGTTACCATTGTCGCCGTTCACGACATTTTGATGGATAAATTCAAGGTACCACCCGACCCGGATCAAGTTCTAAAAGATTCTGACACCTTGATGGTCGCTGGATCCAATTCGGCGTTGCAGAAAATTTCCAATCGATTTTAGACGCACTGTCGGTATCAATATGTCGGTGCAGTGAAATCGAAAACGCCCCAATTTTTTGTTCGGCGGACCAAACCGGGTCATCTTCGTGGTCATAGACCTACCTAATGCACCAGGGTTTCGCTTGGTATTTTGTACGCGAAATGGTAATATCGTTTTCGATCGAGTAGACTATCTCGCATGGAGTGGATTCCAGCTGAAATTAGTTGTCGGTTCGAAACATCACCATCCCAAATTGCCAATCGCCGATCCTAATTCTTGCCGGATTAATAATGCTCTCCCTAATCTTTCAGCCCCCGGTAGTGAGTAACATCAATGTCAAATAGTATCCGACTTGCAGCCATTTTTTCGATTGTTCTAGTATTGACGGCCTGGAATCATGGATATGTTGGTGGCGTTCAAGTACCCGACAAAATACCAAGCGATGCGAAATCGACGCCGGCAGAAATCGTTAAGCCAGATTTATTCCAGCCGTTGACCGAGCCGCCGTGTTCCTATTGCGTGAATCAGAATTTGAAACAACTCGTTCGCGATGACGATGTGGTACTGGCGTGGATTCGCGGTGCCCACAATGGTGGGGCAATGCCGCTGCGACATTTTATTGCCGCGCCGCGAGTCGTGAATGACACCTATGGATTGTTCTTCTACGATCCCGATGGCGGCTACGTTGCCTCGTTTAAGAAAGACTACGGTTATCATTTCTATGGATGGCGCGGCGGTGTCATGGTGGTTCAGGGACGTGATGGAACATTGTGGTCGGCACTTTCCGGCCGAGCCATCGAAGGCCCGCAACTGGGCGCGAAGTTGGAACGGGTCCCCAGTTTGCTGACGACCTGGAAACATTGGCTGATGCTGCATCCCGAATCGACCGCTTATGATTTGTTCGATGGAAAAAAATATCCGCTGGCCGAATTGCCGACTGAAATTTCGGCCGATGCATTGGCAACCATCGGGACGGTCGATGAGCGTCTGGAAAAATTTACCAATGTGTTGGGTGTCGAAGGCGCGAATGAACAACTGGCTTTTTCCCTCGATGGATTGGGAGAACGCAACTGCCGAATGGAAACAGTGAATGGGCGACGAGTTGCCGCGTTTTGGTATGCGCCAACGCGAACTGCCGTCGCCTTTTATGCTGAACACGATGGACAACCGCTGACCTTTTACGCCGACGGCATTTCCCCCGAAACGGCCCCCTTTAAGGATCGTGAAACTGGCACGCGCTGGACGTTGGCGGGGCGCGGTATCGATGGAAAACTGCGCGGCGTCGAGCTGGAATGGGCGCCTTCCGTGGCGTGCCGCTGGTATGCCTGGACTCATGACTATCCCAAGACCAAACTTTATTCCGGCAACAACGCCGATGGCGACGTTAAATAGTCGCGGTCGAATTCGATGGGGAAATTATTCGATTGGAGCCACTTCATCCGGCTCGATCGTGAGGCGACATGATCGGATGATGACTACTAAATGTCCGTTAACCCGGTAGGGCACAACGCGAAATGCTACGATTGAAACTTCGCCGACTGATGTTGTTGCTGGTTGCGACGAATCTCGTGTTCCACACGGGTTGCACAAAAACTGAACAGCGCTCCGCCAAAAATGCCGCTACTCTCGTTCGCGGCGAATTGATCACCGGCGTCATCGTCACTGCCGAACAAATCACGCCAGCGGCATTGGATGATTGGAAACAGCAATGGGTGAGCGTGGCCTTGATGTTGACCGACGAAAAAAACTCAGTCGCCGAAACGACTGCTGCCAATGATGTTCTCGCGGCCGGGCTGAAGCTGGATTATTTTATTGAAGTCGGACGCTGCCCAGAGTTGGCGGCCGCGCATCCCGAGTGGATGGCCAGTTTGCAAGGCCACCCCGAATGGCGCCGATTGTTTCCCGATGTGCCCGAGCCGACCGATCGTCAAGTGATCAAGAACTCTCCTTGGGTTCCGGTGTTGTATCGGGAATCGTTCGAGGCACAGGCTGACCGAATCAAACAGCTGTTGACCAACAAACCTGCTGCGCAGCGAATCTGGTTGAATGATTTACAGGGCGCTCCGTCGGCGTGTGGATGCGGACATCCGCTCTGTCGCTGGACCGCCGACTATGGCCCGATCAAAACAGCAACGCCGCTGGGGCAGGATGCGGCGGCTAAATTTGTCGCGACAATTAAATCGTTGGCGACGTCGTCAGAAGTCATTCCGATTTTTGTCGGTGAATGCGAAGCGGACGATCAAGATACGATTTGTTGCGGTGTAGCTTGTTTCAAAGGAAAATGTTGGCGGGATTTTACGTTGCAACTGGATGCCCTGGCGACGGAATCGCCGTTGATCGGCGTCGCCTGTTTTTATCGCGCCTTCGAGCGCGACCTACCACGGTATGGCGACCCCGCGAGCTGGGTCAGATTTACGATCGAATCGTTTTCTGACATGCCCCAACGAAGAGACGGAACAGGAGTCACGCCGGATCGATTGATTGCGGTACTTCAAGGCTGGGACGTATCGAGTGAACAAGTCGCCGCCCAAGTCGCCCACGCCAAGGACGTCAACGCTGCGGGCTGGTTGATTTCCCTCACTCCGATCGAGCAGTCTTGGGAACCCGTGCTGTTTGATTTGCCACCGTCGATTTCGATCGATCCAAATGCCAAGCCTCTTCACGATCACGATCACGATTAATTCCGATGAATCTGACCGGGACCAATTCGGACATCGACTTTAACGATTGCATCGGTCGCGCCGATCGGGGACCCAATTTGTCCGTCAATTCGCCGATTCTCACGGTGGTTTCACAACGATTGAGCCGATTGATTCAATAAAGACTGTCCTAACGGTTTCATCGATAAGTCGTTTTCCATTGGGGTTAGGCTGTTTTCGGCGATCGGATTGCGACCGCCATTGCAATTTGTCTGAATCAATCGACAAGGCCTACCGTTGAGAAATCGAGCCAACAATTTGACGACAACTGGTCTGGCCTTGGTCAGCACCACGCTATTTGTTTCCGTGGGTTGCCTCCAAGTTAGAACGAAGATTCAACAGCATGGGCGAACTGCGACGGCGATTCGTGCCGTATCCACTCATTCCAATTCAGCGCTGCATCCGGTTGTAAACCATTCCAGGACTTCACCAGCGACCGCGAACAAAGTGCCCGCGCCGTATGTGAAAACGGTAGATTTTCAACAGGACGACGATGGAAAGGACAACGCTAAAATACCGGCCGATGAAAAATTTGCCGATGACAAAATTGATTCGGTTGATGATAAACTCGACTCGGATGGCGCTGAAGTTGATTCAGGCAATACGAAAAACGCACAAGATACTTCGGCCGCACCCCGTTTGCCATTCGAAACCCGACGGCTTGAATCGAACAGCATCAGTAACTCCCCAATTCCGGCATACACTTTGGCTGACATCGAACAACTCGCACTTAACAACAACTCCGTTATCTCGGCGGCCAACGCGAACGTCCAAAAAGCTGTTGGACTCCGTCAGCAAGTCGCCACGGGACCCAATCCGACAATGGGGGCTTTCGGTCAACAGCTGTTTGACAAAAATACTGACCAAGTTGGCTTGTTGATTGAAAAGGAGTTTGTTCGAGGCAACAAACTGGCACTCAATCAAGCCGTGCTCAATCAGACAATCAAAGCGCAACAATGGGAGATTGAGACCCAACGGTATCGCGTATTGACCGATGTTCGCATTCGATTCTATGAAGCTGCCACGGCCCAAGCCGAACGCCAGGCGATTCGCGATTTCGAAAAAGTTGCCAGCAAGGGTGTTTCTGTGGCCAGCGATTTGTTGAAGGCTGAAGAGGGCACGAGAATAGAAGTGTTACAGGCACAAACTCTGTTGAGTGAAGTATCGTTGGCGGCCGAACAGGCCGAAGCCAAATTCCGAGGTGCCTGGCAAGACTTGGCCGCCATCGCCGGTGTGCCGGACATGGCACCAGGTGAATTAACCGTTGACCTGGAAAATTCCCCCAGCGAAAAAAATTGGCCGACTGTTTATGAAACCATTGTGTTGGAGAGCCCTGAACTGCGCGTGGCCAACGCGTTGGTTTGCGAAAAACTGGCCTATCTGAAACGTCAACAAGTCCAGGCGATTCCCAATTTGAATGGCCAGATGGGCGTCGGATATGACTTCGGAACTCAATCGGAAATGCTCAACTTGCAGGTATCCGCGCCGATTCCGATCAAAAACTTGAATGCCGGTAACATTGCGGCAGCCAAAGCTGATTACCACCGAGCCCTCGACAACGTTCGCCGAATTGAAATGGCAATCAAGGCTCGGCTGGCTCGAACCTCACAAGAATTCGATTCGGCCTACGCCGCTGTCCAGCGCTATCAATTGGAGATCATCCCGCAAGCGAAACAAAGCCTCGACCTGTCTGAACAAGCGTATCGCGCCGGCGAGCTGGCATTTCTACAAGTGCTAATTGTTCGTCGCGCGTATTATGATTCCTCAATCCAGTACATTCGATCGCAAGGGTTGTTGGCCCAAGCGGAAGCCCAAGTAGCAGGCTTGCTGCTAACCAACGGCCTCGACACACCGGCGGACTATACCGACGGAGACGGGCTGCGAGGAATTTCATTCGACGGTCGGTGATGCTCTGGAAATCAAAATACCTTGTCCAGCCGATTTACGGTCGTAGAAATCTCACACGTCATGTCAATCATGTGATGAATCGAGTCGCTTCAGCCCGATAGCCGACCGAGATCGTAAACGGTTGCGTTGACTCTGCGTTACTCTCACGATTTGGCCCACTTTACCCGATCGAATCGCGAGAATACTCGCGAAATTTTTCGAGATTGGCCGGCACAGGTTTCGGGACATTTTTTCCGCATCGCACATTGGCTCGACTACATTGTGTAGTTACGATGACTGCACAATGTAGTCATGTAAACAAAGCCAAGTTGGGAAAATGATGGCAAAACCGATCAAGATTGACCAACTCTCGCCCGCCCAGTCCGAAATTATGGAAATAGTATTTAAAAATGGCGCAGTGTCCGTTCGGGACGTTGCTCAGATTATTAGTCGCCGGCGAACAGTCGCCAGGAGACTACCATACAAACGTTGTTGACGCGGATGCAGGCCAAAGGTTGGCTGCGATGTCGCTCGATTGGCCAAGCCCATCAATTTAGCGCAGCGCAATTCAAAAGCCAATCATTGGGTGAACAAGTCCAACAATTTCTGCGCGAGAAATTTGATGGGGCTGCCTTGGTCTGGTCAACTCGCACTTGGAAAATCACAAACTTTCGAATCAAGAAGGCCGGCAAATTCGCGCATTGATCGAAAACATTGAAACTCAATCGAAGCCTACTCGCAAGGGTTAAGAAACAAGGAATTAATCATGTTTACCCAAGCTTCAATTAGTCTATCGCCGAGTTGCAAAGTGCTTGGGCGAGTCGTTGACCAGGTTACAGGCCAGTCAATCGCGGGAGTGTCGATCGCCGTGAGAGTTCATTCCAGGCACGAAAATGACAATGCACACACCATTGTAAAAACAGACTCCAATGGTGAACACACTGTGACCCTGTTTCCCAAAACGCCATACAGCCTTTGAGTTTGGCACGACCAGGTGGGCGCTCATTCCCAAGAGGTTCAAGGTGAGTCGGGATCTCAGATCAAAATCCCTGAGTTTTCGCTAAGCCCACTGGTTCCAGTCAAGGGCCGAGTCATCGACAGCCAAACGCGAATGCCAATTCAACTTGGTGAATTTGAAAAAGTGGATGTGTGTTTTAATGGCAGAGATCAATCGAGTAACCGAGACACGAACGCCCCCGCCACAGGATTGTGTGACCAATTCAGACGGGGCATTTGTTTTGAATATGGTTCCCGGAACCGCATTCCCATACGTGTCGAACCACAGCCAATTTAAAGATGTCGAAATCGAAAGGTACAAATCAGGAATTGTGGTCGACCCTCAGAATCCGGTTGAATTGGAGTTCGTGGTCCAGCGAATCGATCCCTAACCAAACTGTTACAATCCTGTTCGGCATGAATGAATGGCCACTTTGTTCGATTGGTTTAGCAATCATAGTCAAGACAACTGAGATTAATCGTGATAACAATGCGCAATACCACGCGAACCGATCAAACCCTTAAGAAAATTGCGGTTGTCGTAGTTCTCGGAATTCTTATAGCCATTATGTATTGGCAATTTCGCGATTCAATTTCACTGGCCAATCTAGCCAACCAGGAAACACGATTGCGCGAGTATCAACTTCATCATCCGGTGTTGGTTGTCGGAATCGCATTCTTGATTTACGTGGGTGTTACCGGACTGTCGTTACCAGGCGCGGTTCCCCTGTCGTTGTTGTACGGTTGGTATTTTGGTTGGGGGCCGGCATTGCTATTGGTTAGTTTCGCCTCCACCATGGGAGCGACGGTCGCCTTCCTGCTCAGCCGCTATTTGTTTCGCAAAGCGATTGAGCACCGGTTCGGAACACGATTGGCAAGTTTCAATCAGGCGCTGGAGCGCGAAGGACCGTTTTTTTTATTCACGTTGCGGTTGATTCCGGCGGTCCCGTTTTTTGCGATCAATGCGGTCATGGGATTGACTCCCATTCGAACTCGTACGTTTTGGTGGGTCAGTCAATTGGGGATGCTCCCCGGAACAGCCGTTTATATTTATGCTGGTTCGAACGCTCCCAATCTGTCCGTTCTAGCAGAGCAAGGGGTCAACGCGATCTTCACCCCGCAACAGATGCTACAGATTCTGTTGGCTTTTGCCCTACTCGGTGCTTTTCCATTTGGAGCCCGCTGGATTGTGAAAAAATTCTCCAAAAGCCGCGGCACCTAGCGCCGCGACCAACGACAGCCGGCAAAGTCACCCCAAACTGCCTGGTGTACTGACTCCTTGACTGCCGAGTTTGCCTAACTAATTCACGGAGGGGAAACGATTCATTCGTCAGGGTCAAGCTGGTCGATACAACACGCATCGCGCCGCAGACTTGACACTCGTTTTAGACATTTCACGTTCCATGCGAATCAGTTCACCGAAAGTCTTACTTTCGATGACCGTTGTTGCCTTTGCAGTTAGCGGTTGGTCCGGCTGCGCGCAGCCTCGTTTCAAACTGCTCGACGCCAAACGCCAAACCGGCTCCAAACAATGTGGCGATTTCGGCACTCCGGTTGAACCGCAACCGCGCCATGGACTGCGCGTAATTGAATTTCCAATGCGGCGGCCCATTATCCTCTCGGATATCGGCGACGAGATTATGGGACGGCCACTGGCCGATCGACCGCTCACTGTCATTCGCGATCTGACATTCGTCGAATGCCGAGCCTTGGCAGCCACGGCCTCCCCGGTCGCTCGTCAATTGGAATCGCATCGCGATTGGCTGCTGAAGCTGAAGCGAACGCCTGTCGCAATAGCGAATGCCCTGACGCTACAGGCAAAATATGAACGGAGCCTGCACACGACTCGCGCCTTGGAAACCTATCTCCAGCTCACTGAGGTTCACGCGCAACCACCGATTGTCGATAAGACAACTGCAATTCTTGTCGAAGCGGAATCGACATTGGCGAAGTTTCGCGCGGCAGATATCGACGTGCCGGCCGATCCGGGCGAATTACAGCGGCGAAGATTTGTGGTAGCAGAACAGGTTTCCGAGCTGAGACTCAATCAAAACCGGTTGAATGACGGTCTGGAGGCTTTATTGCAATTAGCGACTGATCCCAGCGTGCCGATTTGGACACCGTTCGAAGCACCTGTTCGCGCGCCAGAGCCCGCTGAACCAGCGGCCGTTATTCAAGCCTATGCGCAACGCGGGGATTTGTTGGCGCTTGAACAATTGGCCAGCGATGCGCGATGTCTCTCCGCCGATTCGTTGACGACCGTACTTTCATCGATGCAGCCGTTAGCCGGATCCGCGCCGGCGTTGCCCGGCCCCGCGAAATGGTGGCAATGTGCGCTGCGGGATGAAATCGAATGTCTGAAAAAATTGGAACGATCCGAACGTCAACGACAATTGCTCGAGCTAGTCACCGCGAAGCGAGATCAGATTCGCTTGGAAGTTCGCGAGCACTTGCATGCCCTTCGTCACCATCGCGAGCTACTCAACCTGAAACTGGAGCGATTGAACAGCCTCCGCGCTTCGCTCGAATCGGCGGCTCGAGCCAAAGACGAGCGACCTGTCGATTTCCAACAACGACTGGAACAACGGAGCGAAGAACTGCGGCTAACATCGGAAATTATCCACGAGTCATTGGCCATTGAGATTGAACGTGTCCGACTGGATCAAGCGATGGGACAGGATGAAACGGGCAACTTGCCACCGAGTTCATTACGATAGCGATTCAGCGTGTTGAGTGCGCCGCTTATTGCCGAGAGAAAATCGCTTTTCGCAGTTCTTCTTCGAACGTCGTGCTGCTGTCGAGCACCGATTGGAATTCGTCTTTGCTTAACAAAAAACAAACGACTTCGGTGCGGGCGCGGACCGTGGCGTTGCGAGGTTGCTGTTTAACCAGCGAGACCTCACCGAAAAAAGCACCCTGGCTCAGCCTATTGACTTGCACCCCATCGACTTCGATGTCGACTTCACCGCTGCCGATTACAAAAAACTCCTGGCCCATTTCACCCTGACGAATAATTTCTGAACCAATCGGGTAACGCCGCATGTCAATCTTGTCGGCGACTTGCGAAATTGCTTGGGGCGTCAGATCGCGAAAAATGGGAAAGCCGTTGAGAATCTGACACAACGTCGCATTCCTTTTCACCAACACATTCGAATGAATGCGGCCATCGACCATATTAATGATGCGATCGGCCACATCGAGGATCCGATTATCGTGCGTGACAATCAGGATCGTGCAATTTTGCTCGCGGGCCAATTCCTGAAAGATCGTGACGACTTCTCGACCGGATTCCGCATCCAGTGCGGCGGTCGGTTCGTCGGCCAAAATCAGACGCGGCTCATGAATGATACCCCGCGCAATGGCGACGCGTTGTTTTTGTCCTCCGGAAAGTGACTTCGGTTTGTAGTGCACGCGCTGGCCCAGCCCCAGTCTTCGCAACGTCGCTTCGATACGTGGTCGGGCCAGGTCGGATGCGATCCCTTGCAACTCGGTGGACATACTAACGTTCTGAAAGGCCGTCAGCGACTCAAACAGATTGTGCGCTTGAAAGATAAACCCGATCTTTTTTCGCAACTCGGTCGTGGTACCGGCGGAAACCCCATTGAGTTCGGAACCAATGACTTGCAAACTTCCTTCCTGGACACTTCTCAAGGTCCCAATCAGAGTCAGCAAGGTTGTTTTTCCCGATCCTGACGGACCTGTCATGATTACGATTTCCCCTTGGCGAATTTTCAGGCAATTGTCAAACAACACTTGTTTGCGCATTTCGCCGTCACCGTAATAGTGATTCAAATGCTCGACTTGAATACTCAATTGTTCGCGCGCAGGCTCCCAGGCCGCAATCAATGCTGCGAGATCAAATTGGTTTTGGTTCATGCGTTGCCTCGCCGTTTCGCGTTCGAGCATCGAGTTGATTAGAACAGACTGGCGGGATCCGCCGCCAACAATTTCCGCAGCGCCAACAGACCCGAGACGACACACATTGACAGCGTCGCCAACAGAATCGTGGCAACGCGCGGAATCGACAATTGCATCAGCAGTCCCGTCATT
>JANNWZ010000233.1:0-3728 GCA_031409295.1 Mariniblastus sp. | reverse complement strand
AAAATCATCCATTTGATTGTTCATCATGACGCCCAAGCCCGGCACAACGACCTTGGACCCAAAAGACGTGTTAAGGGTCGTCGTGATTGCGACCCAATTCCCTGCCCGATCGGCCGCCGCGATATGAGTCGTGTGTTTTTCAAAAAACTTGGCGTCGGCCAAGGGGGGAATCCCGTGCGAGTCAATCGCCGTAGCTCGTTTGACATCGATCCGATCCGCCATCGTTTTCGCATATTTTTTGTCAATCAACCCAAAGGGAACATTGACGAAATCGGGATCACCCAACCAAAACGCCCGATCCGCAAAGGCCTGTTTCATTGCTTCAGCGACAACGTGTTTGAAAATCGCCGGATCGTCCTGGGCCAATGTCGACAAATCGAAGTTTTCAAGAATATTCAAAATTTGGGCGACATGCACACCGCCCGAACTTGGTGGCGGAAAACCAATCACTTCAAATCCACGGTACGACGTGCGGATTGGTTGGCGACGAACCGTTTGATAATTCGCAAAATCGCGCGCCGTTAATATTCCATCGTTCTTCGCGTTCCAAGCCTCCGTCGCGGTGGCGAACGGACCGTCATAAAACCAACTCGGTCCATGTTTGGCGATTTGCTGGTAGGTATTCGCCAGATCAGTTTGTATCAACAACTCTCCCGTCGAAAAAACAGTGCCGTCCGATTTCAAAAAGATCGCCGCCGAACCCGGAAATCGAGCAAGTGCTGTTTGTTCCGACTTCAATCGCGCCTCGTATCCTTCGGAAATTGCAAATCCCTGCGCCGCAGTTTCGGCTGCGGGCAAAATCAAATCTGAAAATTGAAGTTTACCAAATTGCGATGCTGACTCGTAGTAAGCAGCCAAGGCACCCGGAACTCCGCTGGCAAGCGGCCCGGTTTGAGACAATTGAGGATCAGCGACGCCATTGCGCAAATACATATCGCGATCAGCAGCCGCCGGAGCCATTTCTCGGCCGTCGATCGCGATCAACGCCCCATCAGCCGTCCGGATTAACACGAAACAACCGCCGCCGATTCCCGAATTATAACTATCGACAACACCTAGCATTAAGGCCGTGGCGACCGCTGCATCAATTGCATTGCCCCCTTTTTCGAAGGCTTTCAATCCAGCCGCAGTCGCCAGCGGATGAACGGAAGCCACCATATTTTCAGTTGACTTGTTACTTGGAATACTGGAAGCTTCGACAACGGTACGTGATTTCAATTCGACTTGAGCACTGCTCGATCCGACGGCCAACAGCCAGCAACATCCCCAGATCGCGATTCGAACAAACTCGGTAATTTTAGAATTCATAGGAATCGGCAACCTCTCTGGCATTGAATTGAGAACTTTCGACTTGCAAGCTCTAAAGCTTGTCCTCTAAGCTGTCCCCATGTCAAGCAAGATTCCAAAAAAACTCTCGCCGGGCGATGATTCATCCGGCAGTGAACCAGGCGCCGACACGCCAATTGAACATTCCGTCAGGGAATCTTCGACAAGTGGTGTTGGCGAGGCCGAGTCACGAATTGAAACGTCACTCGACGATGATGTCGATGCCGAAGAGTTTTCGCTGGACAAACTAAGTCAAGCCTATGCGCGAGTTTTGAAAGGTACTCCCGCCGCATTTAATTCTGTGGCCGGCACTCAGGAGCCGGATGCCGACTTGGATGCGGACGGCGAAACGGAACACCTTCGAGCGGCCACTGCGTTTTCGATTGTCAATGAGCCGACCGAATCGACGACCGCTACCGATGACAATGCTGCCTGTCCAATAACGCCCGAGTCGATTGTCGAGTCGATGCTTTTTGTGGGAACCCCGCCAGGGGTCCAGCTGACGGCGCGTATGATCGCTGCGGTGATTCGCGATGTCAGTCCAAAAGAAATTTCGAAAATCGTCAAGCACTTGAACGACCGTTATGCCGCCGAACACGCCGCGTACCGAATCAAGACCATCGACGGTGGGTTGAAGCTGGAACTCGAAGAAGCCCTGCTGCCCTTTCAGCAAGAGTTTTTTGGTCGAAACAAGTCCGTCAAGCTCAGCCAAGCGGCAGTCGAAGTGTTGGCCGTGGTTGCTTACAACCAGCCGGTGACTCGAGATCAGCTGGACAAGTTGCGCGGTAAGCCCAGTGGCGGAATCTTGAGCCAGCTGGTCCGTCGAGAATTATTGACCCAGTTCATTTCGGACAAAAAATCGGACTCTCAACAGTTCGTAACGACGGAAAAGTTCCTGGACTTCTTTCACCTGGCCGAATTGACAGATTTGCCTCAGAGCCATGAAGTATCCGACTTCGATGAGTTGGCGGACTGAGCGCCGTCTGGCGAACGGCCTAATCCTTTGGTTGTTTGATAGGCTTTGCAAACGGAAACGGGTGACCTACGATGTAGGGTTTCAATCTGGCAATCCACGGACGCGAACTCCCGTTCGTCTTTGATGCTAAATGTTTACGCTGTTGGTCATCTACTGTGTGCTGATTGCTATCGCTTCCACGCTGGGTGGTTCGATTCCATCATTTGTGAAATTGACGCATCGCCGGATTCAACTCACGATTAGCCTCGTTTCCGGCGTCATGTTGGGCGTCGCGTTGTTGCATCTGTTACCGCACGCGATTTCGGTCTTGCAGAATGTCGAATTGGCGATGGCCGTTTGTTTAGTCGGTCTGTTGTTCATGTTTTTCATGGTGCGCACATTTCATTTCCACCAACACGATCTCGCCGTTGATGCGGAACACGAACACAAACACAAAGAATTATGCGATCACGAACATGATCATCATCACGTTCATTGTGAAAGCCACGATGGCCAATTGGACTTGAGTTGGGCCGGATTGTGTTTTGGATTGGCGGTTCACACTTTGATTGACGGGATAGCCCTGGCAGCCGCCGTACAGGCTGGTTCGCGGGAATTTTCTCTGGCTGGCTTGGGTGTGTTTTTGGCGATCGTATTGCACAAGCCCTTGGATGCGTTTTCGATTACGTCGTTGATGGCGGCGCGCGGTTGGGCACCCTCCAAACAAATTATCGTGAGTTTGGTGTTCGCGTTGATGTGTCCGCTGGGAGCATTACTGTTCGCCTTTGGTGTGGACCAATTGCTGGATTCTCGTCATCTGGTTCTGGGAGCATCATTGGCGTTTTCGGCCGGGATCTTTTTGTGCATTTCATTGGGGGATTTGCTGCCTGAAGTGCATTTCCATTCCCATGACCGTCTCAAACTGTCAGCAATGTTATTGCTGGGGGTGGCGATTGCCTGGGCCATTGAAATGATGCCAGGACATCAACATCAAGGACTGAAGTTTTCACCCCCGTCAAATACCTTGGAGTCGCAACGGGCGATTGACCCCTAATCCATCGAATTGAATTATCGCACTGGATCAAAGAGATTAATCGCGGCTGTGATTCGTTCGCTCAAGTAACAGCGGCATTCCGAAATACTGAATTGCCCGCCTCCAGGAAATGCACCGAATTGTCGGAAAGTTTTTGTTTGCCGTGGGTGCAACGCTGGGCTGCTGAAACTCTGGGGTTGACTCGACTTTTTCGGTACGCCAAATCAATTGGTTTTTTATTCCGAATTTTTACTTATCATCCCGTTAGGGATGGCAGCGATTAGCCGGTGGTTGAGCGCAGCGACACCAACGGATACAGTTCCGTCCGGAACGCGACGACCCTGAAAGGGTCGAAGAATCTGCGACCCTTTCAGGGTCGACGCGTTAGTCTTTCGGTGTCCGGTGGTGTCGCTG
>JANNWZ010000232.1:0-21740 GCA_031409295.1 Mariniblastus sp. | reverse complement strand
GTCGATGGCGGCCAAGCATCAATTTTTCCAAAACTGTTTTTCGATCCGGATCGCTGAATATGAGACGATTTCTAAACTTGTGTAGCTGGATATTGCTGGCAGGGATGAATTTCAACAACTTGTTGGCCGACGATGGAGCGGTCATCAAGGGTAAAGTTGAATTCGATGCGAATCACCAGAAGTCCTGGAACAACCAGGATCTCGTTGTTCCGTTTTCGGAGATCAAGTCTGAATTGTTCCAACGGATCGAACTACCTCCGGTACCGGTGCCGAAAAACTGGGCGGAAATGAAACCAGAAGAACAACAGAAATGGGCCACCGACTACGAGGCCAGTGCCCCAGGCAAAAAGTTCATCGAAGACCGGGAAAAACTCATTGCCGATGCGCATGTATTTGAAGTCAAAATCGAAAACGATGGCAATTTCGTGATCTACGATGTCCCGCCAGGAATCTATGGCTTGCGCGGTCGTGTCGATAAAGAAATTGGCGGTGTCAATTATGGTTTCGAAATCTTCGGACAAATTGAGATGCTGAAAGACATGGACGAAGTTCGCCTCGACCCGATTCAAGTGGCAATCACACCGTTGCTACAGGCTGGTGCGGTAGCGCCGCCGATCAAAGTCGAAACGCAAGATGGCCAATCCATCGTGACGCTGGATGATTTCAAAGATCATTATGTGTTTGTCAGTTTCTGGATGTCCGACAGCCCCAGCGCCGAGTATCAAGCAAAGATTCAAAAAATGTTTGCCGAGTTGAAAGACAAGTATCCGTTAAAGTTGCTATCGATCTGCGTGGACGAAGACCGGAAAAAATCGCTTGAATACATCCTCCAGAAACAATTGAAGGGAGGAAGCCACGGATTTACTGGCGGTCTGGATCATCGTTCGCTTTTCGATTTCGGTGTGCGCACCATTCCTTCGTTTTGGTTGATCGGACCCGATGGTAAAATCTCGATGTCCCAATATAATATTGCCCTGGCCTTTCGCGTCGAACCGGAACTCAGTGTGATCATTTCCAACCGTATTGAGGGGAAGGATCTGCCAACTCCGGCGGCAGTGCCAAATACGGAAACCGAGCCAAAATCTGAAACTCCCAACGCTGACAAATCTGGCGGCAACTAGATTTGATTGTGGTTGCCCCAACCGCCAGCTGACCCAAACATCAGTTTGTAAAACGATATGGTCAAGGGACCGATAGTATGGCGATTTTAGGCAAATAGCGCAGCCCAATTCAACCGACCTAGAACGACCGACCGATGCAGTTGTCGGTTATCCGATTGGTTGACCATCAGGTTAACTCTATGTGTCGGTGTGCAACTGATATTGGCGGGCAGCCGCGAATTAATTCCGCACTTTCCAATCACGAATTCCCCGAAAGTTCGATATATTTGGTTGTATAGCAGTTACGTCCGCCAGCGATCCACGCAATCCAATGCTGGGATCTGGCGCACTCTTTTCCGTCGTTTTATTCTCGTCTCGTCCGCGAGCTGCGGCGTCACCCGCTACCTTTGCGACAGTAAAAGCATATATTGGTGGTTCAATCCGAGAGGTAATGCTTCACGGATCCCGTCGACGAACTATTCGCAGTAAAACAAACCACTGAAAGGGGAAAAAATGGCAATAGATCTCATGGAGATGATCAAAGGCGCAGTTTCACAACAAGTCATGGGGAAGTTGGGAGGCGCGCTCGGGATGGAACCGAAGAAAGCTTCTTCCGCTTTCGAGATTGCGGCCGGCGCAATTCTTGGCAGCTTGATGAAGAAAGCCAGTACGCCTCAAGGTGCTAAAGCAGTTTTCGAAGCTGCCAAAAATCAAGACTCTAGCATTCTCGATAAGCTTGGTGATCTGATGGGTTCGGGCCAAGCGTCCGATCAATTTCAAAAATCGGGTGGTGGCATTCTTGATATGGTTCTCGGTGGCGGTAAATCGGGAATCCTGGCGGCGCTGGCCAAAGCGACCGGATTGGACCCAAACATGATCAGCAAACTCATGGCGATGGTCGCTCCAATCGTGATGTCAATTATCGGCCGTCAAATGAAAGCCAAAGCACTCGACGCAACTGGTCTAGGTGGCCTGCTGGGCGATCAGAAACAAACATTGAGTAAATACATGCCAGCTTCGTTGACCAGCAGTCTTGGATTTGGTGATTTGCTCGGCAATGCCAGCCAAGCGGTTTCGGGAGCGGCCAAGGGAGCGGCTAGTTCGGCCAAACAAATGGGAAACACGGCTTCGAAAGCGGCTAATGAGGCCGCTGCGCAAGGTGGTGGCCTGTTGAAGATTCTGATTCCAATCGCCCTGCTGGCTCTCGGCGGTTGGGCCGTGTGGAAATTTGTTCTTAATAAACCTGAAGGTAAAACTGAAGTTCTTCCAGCGATCGCTCAACAAGAACTAAAAAAACTGCCGAAGATGCCAAGTGTTGAATTGCCGAAATTCGATCTCAATAATCTGGATTTTTCTGGATTGGGTGAGGCCGGTACGACTTTGAAAGATGGGTTTGGCGAAATCACCTCCGGTCTTACCGACCTGAAAGATGAAGGCGGTGCCAAGCAACTTGTCGAAAAAATTACTGGATTCACTGGTAAACTCGATGGACTGGGCTTGGACAAATTGGATGGCTTGGCCAAAACCGCGTCGACGACAATCATCGGTAAGTTTGTCGAAGCCGTCAAAGGTATGCTAGAAGATGTTCCGGCCCCTTTGAAAGAAATCCTTCAGCCCGCGATCGATAGCCTAATGGAAAAACTCAAGCCGTTCGTCGGCTAGTCGGCTTGAAACCAATTGAGTTTCCTGGGCACTGCATTATTTAGCTAACCGGAGTTTGTAAACTTCGGTTAGCTTTTCTGTTGGTACCCAATCTTGTCGGCGCCTGGCCTGCCAACAATTCCCTCTCTCGGGAAAGTGCCCTTCAAACCGATCACAACCCAGACGACTGCTTGCTAGCGACCCGTCGTGCTATCTGCTTAGCACTACATTCGCGAACGATTAATCGCACTTTATCGATCGCAGAGGAAATGATTCAGGGAGAACCGAACTGACTTCCGATACAGACAAGGTTGAAACATCGCTCGGCGTAAGACCGCAAATTTCATTGAATGCGCCGACCAACCAACTCAGGAGAGAAGTCCATGGTTCCTCGTCGACAGTTTCTAGGCTCGATTGCCGCGTGTTTCGTGGCTTCCGGCTCAACTGCATCGTTCGCATATGCGTGGCCAAGCACTCTTGATTCTCTCAACGATTTGAAGTGGGGTTCGGTGGTAATTGAAAGCCTGCCACAAAATGCGGCGTACCGTTCTCCGGTTATTACCGGTGTCAGCCTGCAAAAAAACGGCGATCTATTAGCGATTGTCGGTGACGACCATGTCGTTTGTATCTATGACACACGGCGGCAGATTTATGTTGAGCATTTGAAACGCCATACCGATTGGGTGCGTGCCAGCGAGTTTTCCCCAGACGGAACCAAACTGGCGACGGCCGGCAATGACCGGACGTTAATGATCTGGAATGTCGGAGAATGGTCTGCCCCCATAATTATCAAACGACATTCTGAAGCGATCATCGATGTTGCATTTTCGCACAGCGGAACTGAGCTGGCCACAGTTGGTTTCGATGAATGGCTGAGAATCTATGATGTGCGATCTGGCGATCAGATCCAAAAAATCGAATGTCCATGTCCTGATATTCACGCCGTGGCCTATTCGGCCGACGACCTAGTGTTGGCTGCGGGTGGACGCTGCGGCACAATCCGGCTGTGGAAAACCAGTGACCATTCTCAAGTGACAGAGTTCAAAGCCCATCGACAGCGGATCCGCAGTATCGAATTTACCGGCGACAAAAAAATTGTTAGTGCTGGAGATGATCAAATTGTTTGTATCACCGATCCCAATAATCTGAGATTGGTTCGCAGTTTCCCTCGGCATGCCTCGAAACTGTACGCTACCAAATTACTGGACGATGGTTTGATCGCGACCGCCGGCAGTGACAATCAAATTCACGTTTGGCAAATCAGCGACTTGAAAAAAGTCGGCACGCTCAAGGGTCATACCGGCACAGTGACCAGCCTCGCATACTCAGACAAGCAACTGGTCTCCGGCAGCTATGACACCCATGTCCGGGTCTGGGACACAGAACAACACACTTCCATTCAGCAACGAACCACGGAATTGGGTAATGGCTGGAATCCTGCACTGAAGTAACTTGATTCGTCGCTTCCACGCGGCTGGATTCGCCTATCCAACCACACCATCACCATCAAAAATTTGCAAATCACCGCGGCGTTTTACAGGGAGGTAAAGCACATGGGCCTACTTAAGAAAATTACTGATCGCGTGCTGGGGAAGAATTCCACGGCGACCAATGAAGCCAAAAACAAAGCGGAATTACTCCGTCGTTGCTATTTCGAAGTCATGGAGCAGCGTCGAGTCATGTCGGCTGACCCCGTAATTGCGGGTGTGACGTACCGCGAAGGAGACGATGGCCAGGATACTTCGCCCGACCATTTCGAAGTCACCTTTGAGGGTGGATCATCCACGACTAAATTATCCCAGTTCGTGATCAATGGCGATCAAAATCGCGACGGCATTTTGTCCGATGGCGATATGTTCTTCGATGCGTATGCCGCCCATCCGGGGACCAGTGGCTTTCATCCATTCCTGTTTGATGCCGCCAATAGCCGGGGTATTAGTGCCGCTGACATTGTCAGTTTTTCCGTTTCGGATGATGGTTTGGTGTTGACCGTCAACATGAAAAACTTCGAGGCCGGTGACAAGTTGGCATTTACCATTGATGTCGACGAGGTCGAACGGGATCGCGTAGACAAGATCGCGTCGGGTGTTGAATTTGAAAGAACACTCTTTAATGCGACGTTTGTCGATCAACATTATACGTTCGCGGACAAGGCGATTTCCATAAATACCACTCTCGAAGACGGCCCGATCCAACGGCAATTCGAAGGGAGTTTTTTCGATGAATATGACGATCTTTTAGCCGAAGGCGGACGGCTCGCCAAACAATCGCTGGATCTGAATACCGACAATCAAACGGGCGAAGCGAACCGCACCGCGCTGGCCTTGGATGCCTATGATCTGGTTCCCAAGCCGGTCACGATATCCGGTTCCGTTTATCACGATGAAGACGCCGATTGCAATCGTGATTCGACTGAATCCGGCATTGCCAATGTCAAAATCACATTGCAATTGTTGAACGAAACGACGGGGCAATACTCCAATGTTGCCAATACGACGACGGACGCCAATGGCAACTATCAATTTGGTTTGAATTTAAATTTGCACCCGGGCAAATATCGATTGATTGAAACACAACCCGATGGCTTTCTGAGCGTCGGTGCCACCACCGGCTTGGTGGCTGGCGTGAAAACCGGCACGATCGCCAATGATGGAACCGGGAAACCCAATATCATCAGCGACATCAACATACCGCTTGGTGGCACTGTTGCGACGCAGTACAATTTTTGCGAAATCAAACCGGCTTCGATCGCTGGAAATGTCTGGCACGATGCGGATGACGATGGATTCTTCGATGCGAATGAACAGGGGATTGCGAATGTCCTGATTCAAGTCACTCGGGTCGGCGCAAAACCTGGCGTGAATAACGACGTGTTCGCCAACACGGCTCCGGTTTTTGTCCGCACCGACGCCAGCGGTCACTACTCGGTGGCGTCATTACCGCCCGGAATATACGAGGTAGTTGAAATTAACAACTATCCCACGACAGCAGTGAATCCATTGGCCGGCTACATCGACGGTAAAGATTCTGTCGGACAGGTCGGAGTCAACAAAGTCGGGGTCGGTAGCAATGATCGCGTCAACCAGGTTGAACTTTGTGCGGATGATCACGGCGTCGAATATAATTTCGGCGAACTCAAACCAACGTCCATTGGCGGATTCGTCAGTCTGACCACGCCCGATGGAGATTGTCTCGATCCAAGCGATCCGAATCACGTGGGTATCGCCGGAGTTTCGATTGAACTGTTCAACCAAGCCGGAACGCTCGTGGCGTCGACAAAAACCGACGCAAGTGGTCGATACCAGTTCTATGCCCTGAAGCCAGGAATTTACACCGTCGTCGAAATCCAGCCAGCCAACTATTTGGACGCCGGACAATCGTTGGGAACCGTCAACGGTCAGTCGCAAGGAAACGCTGCTAATGACAAATTCACTGCCGTTAACTTGGGATCTGGTACCGCTGGAGTGATGTACAATTTTTGTGAAACTCCCCCGGCAGAGTTGTGCGGAACGGTGTGGCACGATGCCAACGATAACGGCATTCTCGATTCTGGCGAAGAACGCATCGGCGGAGTGGTTGTCGAATTGTTCGACGCCAATGGTAGCAAAATTTCCGAGACTCGTACCGATGCTCAAGGCAACTACTGCTTTAAGAATTTGTATCCAGGTGAATACTGTGTCAAAGAAATACAGCCCGCCAGTTTCACCGATGGCAAGGATGCTCTCGGAGTCATCAATCCCCCCGCGACTGGATCGTCGCGTGTCGGCGTGATGACCAACGACAAATTCTGCGGTATCCACTTACAAGCCGGGGACAAAGGCACTCAATATAACTTCGGCGAAATCAAGCCGGGTTCGATTTCCGGAATGGTGCATGCCGATGCCAATGGCGACTGCATTTTCAACGCAGGTCAAGGCGATAAGCCGCTCGCCGGCGTGGAATTGATCCTATTGGATCAAACCGGTATCGAAATAGCGCGAACGACCACCGATGCAAACGGAAAGTACGCCTTCAACAACCTCCGCCCGGGAACGTATTCAGTCCGCGAAGTCCAGCCAACCGGTTACCTCAACGGTAGTGCTATGGTCGGCAAAGTCGGTGGCACGTCTCGCGGGACCGCCGGAAATGACTTGATCAGCAGTGTCACATTAGAATCCGGCCAATCCGGCGTGCGCTACGATTTCTGCGAACACATTCCCGCCGAATTATGCGGCACGGTGTTTCATGATCGTAACAATAATGGCCTGCAAGATTCCCGTGATGAAGGAATTGCCAACGTGCGGATGGTGCTGACCGATGCCACCGGCAATGTGATCAAAGAGACCCTGACCGACGCTTCTGGCAAATACTGTTTCAAAGATCTCATCGCGGGCGAATACTGCGTGAAGGAATTCCAGCCGACCGATTTTGCCGACGGTAAAGACACCCTCGGCCTGGTCAATGGCACGCAGCGTGGTGAAGGCAAGAACGATGAAGCTTGCAAGATTACCGTGCGTGGTGGTGACAAAGGGACCGAGTATAATTTCGGTGAATTGAAACTGGCTGAAATCAGTGGCCTCGTGCATGTCGATGCCAATGGCGATTGCGTGTTCAGCACATCGGCCGGCGATAAACCTTTAGCCGGTGTGACCTTGGAACTGCTCAATAGTTCGGGCGCCGTGATTGCCACCACAGTGACTGATCAAAATGGAAACTACTCCTTCAAGAGTCTGTTGCCAGGGCAATACTCGATTCGCCAGACTCAACCTGAAAATTACTTTTCCGGCGGTGAAAAAGCGGGCAGTGGTGGCGGTTCGGCGTCCAAAAATCTGCTTACGGGAATCAACATTTCTTCCGGCCAAAAGCTGATCGAATATAATTTCTGTGAAAATGAAACCGCAGAAATTCACGGAAGAGTTTGGGAAGACGGTCCAGCGATTGAAACCAAAGACGGATTGTTGCCAGCCAACTACCGCAATCTGCGCGATGGCATCTATCAAGCCGGTACCGACAAACCATTGGCGGGAGTTCGGATGCAGTTGTATTACTATATCGACCCGGCGGCGTTGACCGACCCTAACTATACCGGTGACCTTTCACCGCGACCAGTGACGCTCGCCGACGTATTGCCAGGACACTACGCGCACATGGGTACAACAGACCCTACAGCCCGCGTCTGGGTCGATACGATGGCCGATGGTGAATATTGGTTTATGGGACTGAAAGCTGGAAGCTACATCGTGGTGCAACAACAACCCGAAGGTTACTTCGATTCAAACGATACGGTCGGAACAACAACTGGCTTCACTTACAATTCCCCAGTTGCTGCCGCGACAGCTCCGGCGGCCGTGTTGAGGACCTTCAGTAGCGCCCAACTTATGGATGCGGTCGTGAACATCCAGGTTCAATCGGGCGGCGTCTCGCAACAGAACAACTTCAGCGAAGTCCGGGTGACGCAAGTTACGCCCCCAACCAATCCGCCATTGATTCCACCAGGCTTCCCAAACACACCCCGAACACCCGGCAACCCGCTGACACCCTCACCAGGTATCACAGGTTTTCCAGGACTGTTCGGATCACAGCCGAGTGCCTTTACGCAATTCATTGGAACGGCGCGCGGAGGGTCTTTCCAAACGCAGGCTGCCGCGCCCAGTGATCCATACACTTGGCACTTGAGTGTCGTTAACGGAGGCATTCCGCGCGGCGAAGGGGATGGCATGGAAACCAATTCCGTCTGGCAACAAGCCGGCTTTATCGGCAACTCGGATTGGAATCGATTTGAAATGGATCAAGCGGTCTGGAGCTTTACCGAAACTCGTGGTAACGACCATGATGACATCTTCAAAACCAGCAAGAGCCTGCGATTCGGTATGCTTGGCGGTACGCCGTTGGCTGGTGACTTCGATGGCGACGGGATCGACGAACTGGCTGTTTTCAAAGATGGCTATTGGATGTTGGATCTGAATCGAAACGGAATTTGGGATGAAGGAGATCTGCTCGCCCGTTTGGGTGATGCTGAAGACCGTCCCGTTGTCGGTGACTGGGACGGCGACGGCAAAGATGACATTGGAATCTACGGCCCAATCTGGGAACACGACCGGGAAGCGATCGATCGCGATCCAGGCTTGCCGAACCCGGAAAACGATCCGTTTACCAAACCCAAAAATATCCCGCCTGTAACGCGAGATGCAGCCCATGGCGCGAGAATCATGAAGTTGACGACGTACGGTCGCCAGCGCGCTGATGTCGTGGATCACGTATTCGGAATCGGTGAAAAAGAATTAATACCCGTCACTGGCGATTGGAACGGCAACGGCATTCGTTCGATTGGAACTTTTACCGACGGAGTCTGGCAACTTGATATGAACGGCGACGGCAAGTTCGATCATCTGGATCTCACGGCTCGGTTCGGCGATGCCGGAGACATTCCGTTGGTCGGAGACTTCAACGGAGACGGCATCGAACAAATTGCTGTATATCGGGCCGGCAAATGGATCGTTGACAGCAATGGCAATCGCGAAATGGACGCTGCTGACAAGACCTTCGAAATGGGCGGAGCCAGTGATAAACCTGTTCTCGGCGACTGGGACGGCGATGGCATCGACGAACCAGGTTTGTACAGCGAACAGAATCGTCAAGTCTTTTAGCGAATCCGTATAGAAAACAACTGCGGCGCGCCGCTCCAGGAACTTTTCGCTGGAGTGGCGCGGCGTCATAGCTGAAACGCATTTCTGGCAAGCACGGTACGTCATCGACTCCCTTCGCGAGTCGAAACGATTACTTTTTCGCGCCCAATTGCATCGGCAAATCCGCAATGACGTAGGCGGCGATCGCAACCGTAATCGCGCATTCTGTCAAGTCTTTCGAATTCACTTTGTCAACCGTATCCGCCCAAGTATGATGGGTATTGAAATACAACCGACCGTCAACGCTCAAACCCATACAAGCGGTCCCGAGCAATTTGAGATAGCCGACATCGGTACCCGAGTATTCCGTCCGCACACGCATCGGACCGATCGGTTTCAATAATTCCAACAGGTCGGCTAATTGAGTAACCGCGACTTGCTGCCTGGCTTCATCCTCCATTTCTATGGACAGTCCTTGCGGTGTGAACCCACCGGAGTCCGACTCGATGCCGGCAACGTGAACTTCGTTTTGATGGCGCGCTAAATAGTCCTTGGCCCCAGCCGTTCCATTTTCTTCGTTGGTCCACAACACAACCCGAATGGTTCGCTTGGGCCTCAAGTTCAATCGACGCAGGATATTCAGTGCTTCCATTGCTGCCACGCAGCCGGCACCGTCGTCTTGCGCCCCATGTCCGACATCCCATGAATCGAGATGCCCCCCGATCAAAACGATTTGTTCGGGGAATTCGCTGCCGACAATTTCAGCCAGTACATTGGCCGATGGAGCATCGCCGGCGTCCGCTGCCTCCATCGATAGTTTTACCACACATTTTTTTCCTCGTTTCTGCCAGCGACTGAGCAATGTTGCAGCCTCCACGGATATCGCGGCCACGGGAATTTTTGGGAATTTTGCATCGTAACGCATCGCACCCGTGTGTGGCGAGGCGAGCGAATAGGCCGTTACCGATCGGACCAGTGCCGCGACAGCTCCCCGTTCTGCGGCCCAACTGGCGCCATTAGAGCGATACTGCACGACTTGACCGTATCCTGATCCAGCAATCTCGGAATAGGGTGGCATGGCAGCATTGAACACCACGATTTTGCCAGCGATCTGTTTATCAGGCAATGCATCAAGCTCATTTTTGTCCGCCACTACGATCACTTCTGCAGTGATCCCATCAACGGGTGTAGCGACCGATCCTCCCAGTCCGAGCATGTCGATTTTAAGTGGACGCGGTTCAATCAGTTCACAGCTCTCTTTACCGCGCAACCACTTTTGAATAGTGACGGACTCGGCCCGCACATTCTCCTGGTCATCTTCTTGCATCGACTGGACCGCCCATTGAATCGCCTGATCGAGCGCCTCGCTGCCAGCCAATCGATTTCCGATATCATCACACAATTCTTGCAGTTTCAAATACGAGTCATTACCCGCTCGCGCGGCTGCAATAATCCGATTGGCTGTCGGTTGGTAAGCAGCGATCACTGGATCAATCGAAATTCCACGATCATTGTCTTGCCCGCAAACGGTACGACTGGTACCGAGCACCATGAGGCAAACCAACAAACCAAACAACTCGCTAGTTCTCAAATTCATGCTATTTACGCCAATCAAAAGTTATCTGGACCATGCCATAAAAAAACGACCCGCAATCCGCTACGTCCATGCTCTTTATCACGGGACGCTATTTCGTTGGAAAGATTGTACTCTGTTTTGAGTCGTCACCCAAATTGCACCTGCACGGCATCGTCTCAGACGCTGAAACGGGCTGTTTTTTCAGCTGGTTTTTTGACGATTGCGATAGGGCGTTTTCGTTGCGTCGGACGGGCGCCGGGTTTACAAGGTCCCACGAGAGACCGGGGTAACAGTTCTGTGGCCGGTCTTGGCCGTCGCAAATCGGGGCTGACTCTCGCAGTCTGATGGGAATTATTGCCGACAAACTGACGACGAATTCGTGAACAATGATTTCTGATATACTGAACCATTGGAAGTGTCGTCGTTGCAAGACGACGCTAAGCGCTTGTAAATACGAAGAAAACTTGCGGTCAACAAGTTTGGGAAGTTGTTTTTTAAACTCATGAATAGTGCCAATACCGAGTCTGAATATTCGGGCGACTCATCAACTGTCGTTCGGCCCGACAAGCCGAGTGGATTGATTCGGCGGCTTTACGATTGGGTGAACAGCTGGGCGGAAACGCGATACGGCACGCCGGCATTGTTTGCAATTTCTTTTGCGGAGAGTTCGTTCTTTCCGATTCCACCCGATGTGCTGCAAATTGCACTATCCGTTTCGAAACCCCGACGATCGTTTTACTACGCCGCCGTCAGCGCTGTGGCTTCCGTCTTGGGAGGTGTGGCGGGTTGGTTCATCGGATACGGTCTGTGGACCATGGTCGGCCCATTTTTCTACGAGTACGTGCCCGGTGTCAATCCAAAGAATATTGAATATGTCGGTGGCCTCTATCGCGAGCACGCGTTTTGGTCAATTTTTGCCGCCGCCTTCACGCCGATCCCATTCAAAGTTTTTACCTTGGCGGCGGGTGTGTTTCATCAGTACGTGTCGTTGCAGACCCTGATTTTGGCTTCGGCCTTGGGGCGGTCGGCGCGTTTTTTCCTGGTCGCGTCGGCCATTTATTTCTTCGGACCGGAGGTGCGAAAATTCTTGGAAAAACGACTGGAATTGATGACGCTGCTTTTGTTCGCGTTGGTCGTTTTGGGATTCGTCGTGATCAAGTACTTCCTGCATTGACGCAAGGGATAACTGGCACGGAAAACAGCCAGACGCAACTTGTCCACGCAGCCGCGTCGCCTGCGAGCAGCGCCTGCGGCTTGCCGTTAAACGTTTTTTGGCTACGCGTAAATTGAACCTAGAATTGCGCGCCCGAAATCGCGGTTTCGTAGCTGGCCAAATAGGACCAATACTCCAATTGGGCATCGACCAATTGTAGACCCGCGTCGGCCACGGATGTTTCGTAGATATTCAATTCGATCAAGTCGATATCACCGGCTTCAAAAGAAATGCGAGCCAATTCAAGCGAACGCTGAGTCAATTCAACATTGAGACGGGTTTGCTCAATGTTCTTGACCGCTGCATTTACGGCGGATGCGGCATCCTGAACCTCAACTCGAATTTTTTCCCGCAGGAACTGTTGCTTGGCTTCGAGCTGAGCCAGTTTGCCTTCGGCGACTCGAATCTTGCCCGCGCCTTCGCGACGCTGGACGGGCACTTCAGCGTAAACGCCAAGTTCCATCACAAAGGGGCTTTTGTCTTTGATGCTACTGTTTGCCCCACCAACATCTTGGGCAGTGTAACCCTTCACGTCGAGTTTAGGCAGTGTCAAGTTTTCGGCATACCGCAGGTCGACACAAATCTGCTCCCGCAAGGCTAACAGTTCGCTGATTTCGGGCCGAATAGAAATCGCTTCGGCAACCCCGGCTGTGACCAGGTCGTTAGGAAGCGGTGGCATGTCAAAAGTTTGGCGCGGTAAACGATCGAGATCCGCGATCACTGGCTGACAGTCCAAATCCCGATAGAACAACGACAACTTGATTGCCGACTGTTGGAATTTTCGTTCGGCCTTGATTACTTCGGATTTGCGTTTGGCAATAAAGCGATCGTTATCCAATTGAGTAATTTGGGCCAAGTCTCCGGCTTCCAATCGTTTCTTGATCTGCGTCACGCGCAACTCCGCCAACTCCAAAATCTTTCGTTGGATCTCGACAACTTGCCCCGCCGCGACCCATTCCCAATACGCCTGAGCGGAAAAGCGTTGAAACTGAATCAGCCGCGATTGGACATTGGATTCCAGTTCGTCTCGTTGAAAGCCCGACGACCAAAGGTTCGCACGGCGTTCATCGATCGCACGATTCTTGACCAATGGAACGGCAAACCCCGCAATCAACTCCCCCCCATCGTTGGTCGGTCGTTCACCATACCAGGGCTCAAAATTTCCACGGCCAATCCGATAGCCGCCGAAGACTTCACCGCCGCCATACAACGGACGAGTGACGGCAGTTCCGTTCCGATAGTTCTCATAAAAGCCGAGTGGCTGCGAAGTACTATAGGCTGAGAAAACAGAATCGAATTGCCCCCAGGAAGCAATAATTTTTCCTTCGGCGGATTCAAGTTCTCCGATTGCCGCATTTATCAGTGGATAGCAGGTGGTAACCGAATCGAGAACTTCCGCCAGTGCGATGGGACCACTTTGGGTGCCATTTCCCGGGGCAGCTCCAGCCACTGGATCGAGGAATGGCTGGCTGCTTTCTTCGACCTGGTCAGACTGTGTCGCCGACAATTTTTCGGAATCCTGTTCGACTGTCGGTAAATCGCCAAGCAACGACTCCGGTGAAGTTGTTTTCTCTTTGGCGGACCGTAGTCCAGCACCATCTTCGCTTTCTTTTTGAAAGCTGGCCAAAACAACGGCAGCGTTTTTGTCGTTGGTATTTTTGTCGTTGGTATTCGACGGACCCGTTTGCGAACCGTTTATTTCTGGGATCAACCGATTGGTCAATTGTTTCGTTTCGGCACGGGGCTCCGTAGTCGACGCGAATGAGGGACGAAATGTCCTCATCTCGTGAGAGCGGCGAATGAGCGTTCCGTTACTCCGACAGCCGGACGAGCCGAAACAGCAACTAATCGCCAACGCCACCCGTATTAGCGTGGACCAAATTTCTGACTGTTGACATCGACCTACTTGGGGAGTTTCGGAACCTTGGGTGTTTTTTCGGACGGTTCGTTTTCTGACAAGATAACCGGGAAACCGTTCAGCTGTCGCCAGATCTCGTAGCCCAACGTGACTTTGCGTAGTACCACCCAACCATTGACGCGAACGCCTTGTCGAAGATAACGATCGGAGGGCCATGCTTGTTCTTGGTCGCGAGGTGTAACTAATATTCTAAATTTACCCAGCCCATCATCGGTCGCATCGACATTAGCGAGACTGCCGCTGAAAGTCCCTACCGACACCGAGGGCCAGCCGGGAAACTGAACAGCGGGCCAACCTTCAAATTGCAATCTTACTTCCTGTCCAAGTTGTAGTAGCGGCATGTCGTTTCCCACGATGAACAACTCGACCGCCATCTGAGTCGAATCAGGCACAATGGTCAGCACCGACTCTCCTTCTTTGATCGTTTGTCCTCGTTCGAAAATCGGCATTCGAAAGATGGTGCCATCACGGGGAGCCGTAATCTTTAACCGACCGAGTTCAGCCAGTTTGATTTCCAGGTCGCGTTGTTCTTTTCTCGTGGTCGCGGCATTTCCCAAGGCATCTTGTTCCATGGCGCGAGCATAATCTATTTTGGTTTGGGCGAGCCGGCGTTTTTCCTCCAAGTCATTTTCTTTCGAACCGACTTCATTTTTCAATGAAGCCACTTCCTGCTGGACTGATTCCAAATCAGCTCTCGCGGAATCCCATTCTTGTTTCAGTTTTTCGATTTCTTTCTGAGGTTTTAGTCCCTCCAAATAAAGCTTGTTTTGTCGGTCATAATTCAACCCCGTTTGCAACACTTTGGCCTCGTAGCCAACAACCAGTTGTTGTTTGCTGGACAATTTAGCTTTAGCGGACAGGACTAACTCCCGGGCCGATTCCACGGCAAAATCGAGGGCTTCGGTAAATCCAACAACCTGATCCTGGTAGGCTTGCGCCTTGATGTTCGAAGTACTTAGCTTATTCTCCAAATCCCGTCTCTGAAGTTCCAATTGCTCCACCAAGTTTGCTGCAATCGGCTGGATCTCCAAGATGAAGTCACCTCTCTTAACCAGCGAGCCTTCAACCAAACCGGGGGCCACTTCCGCTACCACTCCTTTTACCGGCGACTGGATAGTTTGCTGTCGTTCCTGTGGCACGTAAGCGACTACCTGCCCCGAACCCCGCGACGTTTGTTGCCAAGGGAGGAAAATCAACCCAAATGACGTAACGATCATCAGAACAAATAACAAGTTTGCCAATCGCCTGGCGAACGCCGACGACTGTACCAAATGCATCGTCGCACTTCGGCGAGGTTGCACTACCGTCAGATTCGAAAGAGTTCGCTTTGTTGTCATCAGTATCGTCAATTTCGTTAAACTTGAGCCAGGTTGATTAGGTCATTCATTTCATATATCCCAATCCGCAAAAACTACCATATTCTAGTTCTCCGAATTAACTGCCCCACGCATATCGCCCAGTTTGATTCGCTGATCAGCCCAATTCTCAATCACCAATCTTCCAGTGGAAATCACGATCGTCGTTTCCGCTTTGAAACGTTCCAGTCGATGCAACAGGTCCTCAATTTCATGATCGGACAATGCATCGATTAATCCGTCTATATACAACACGGACGGTCGCACAGCTAACGCGCGGGCCAAAGTCAATCGAATTGCGACACCGGTCGAAAGCGGATACCCTGAAACGTGCAATCGCGTATTCAGTCCTTCACTCAATTCCGAAACATGATCCTGCAGGTCTAATTGTTCCAGCATTTCGCTCAGGCGTTCGGAACTCACTGCATTCCGCCCCACCCGAATATTTTCGTCGACGGTGCCCTCAAAAATTGCTACCTCGCGCACGTATCCGACTTGCGATTGCAAAGATTCAAAACTTGTCGAATCGACTCGAAAGTCGTTTAACAATACATAACCTGACGCCGCTTGATATTGCCCCGCCAAGATCTCAATCAACTTACTCTTCCCCGCGCTCGTTCGTCCTGTAATGGCTAGCACGGTTCCTGGCCGCACTTCCAAATTCAATTCCTCGCCGTCGGATTTGAATTGTAATCCAACCAATTTTATACCCGCTGGGCCAGGTCGGCGCACCAAGTGTAACTTGTCACCGGTATCCACGGGTAAGTCCAGTAACTTACCAATTTTGTCCACTGCAGCAAGCAAATCATAAAAGCTCTCCAGGTCAGTCGCGATTTTTGCAAACGAACCTAAAATGACTGTCACAATTAACTCGCCGGCTACCAATTGCCCCAAGGTGATTTGTTTTTCGATAACCAGATAACCACCCAAGCCCAACAATACGGTCGCTGCAATCGTTTGCATCGTCATCGAAAATTCGTACTGACGAAGCACGATGCGAAAGTGTCGCTCGCGTGCGTGCACAAAATCCGATGACAATTCGTCGGCGCGATGAACGGCAAATCCCATGGCGTCACCAAATCTAAAAGTCAACGGATGCAACACCACCTGTTGCAGCCAACCGGCGGTTTGGTACTTGATAGCGGACTCGTCGATGGCAGTCTTTACGGCTCCCCGTCCCAAGATCGTTAACACCACCGACATCATGAATATCAATCCGATATCGTAACCCAGCAAAAACGGATGGTAGAACGCTAACAGAGTCAATCCGACAATTGTTTGTATGAACAACATCAAGGTGTCCAACAATAGTTTTGCTGTAACCTTCTGAACGGTCACAATATCAAAAAACCGGTTGACCAATTCCGGGCCATTATATTTCTTCAATTGAACGAGCGGCACGCGCAACAAACGATTGACGAGGTCGTCGACAAACCGGACGAACAGTCGTCGCTGAATATATTCTACGACAACATTCGTCAACACACCCAAAGCCGCTCGGAACGCCAGAAAGACAAATACAATCAACGACAATACCAACAAGGGTTGCAAGTATCGACCGAACGCAATCGTGTTAACGATCGCTTCGACCGCCAATGGCAAAGTCAAGCTGAGGAGACCCATCACAATCGAAAAAATAGCTACTGAGCGAATGTCTTCGGTTTCCGCCCGAAAGAGCAGTAATAGGCGCGCAAATGGCTTCAGCGGCTGCTCCTTGGTCCCACTGCGGAAATTAAACGCTGAAGCCGATTCAAAAGCGAGTGATGACTGGGGCAAATGCCACTGATAATTACCCGCTTCATTTCGATGGGCCTGCCGCTTCAACGAACGTTGCGTGATCGAACGCGTTTGTCCATTTGAGAAAATTCGCACCCGACCCATCGCCCGTTTTTGTCGCACTGCGAAATAGCCACACCTGCCCCCATCCATCCCCTCACTGCTGCGCACCAACAACGGTTTGCCTGCCGTTGTCGCCAGAATCAATTCCGCAAATGAACCCTCCATTGACCGGAATTGAATTCCCAATGGCTCTCCTACCCGATTCAACAACTGGTTGTCGGACATCGATTCCGCATCCAATTCAGCATCGGCCAGACAGCGGTTGACGTCATTGGCGGAGAAAGCAACCGACATATCGTCACAAATGACGTGAACCAACTCCACGAATTCTCGAGTCGTCTCTGGATTGGCAAGCAGGGCGGACTGAAATGGCATGGCAGCTGGATTAAGTTAAACCGACGGCGCGAGGTGGCTCGCCAATTTTATATGACAATCAGCGACCTAAGGCAATTCGAGTTGAAGCATTGGTTTGACTCGTTACCAAGTTGGCATTCACAGATCCATGGACGTTTTTACCTGAGAGAAGGCCTGTGCTCAGCCTCCCAATGCGAAATCGTGGAATTGCGTTGTAACTGAAACCAGCCTTAAGTCCGGTCCTAACCAGTGCGCACCAGCTAGTGGCACCGGTTGATCCCAAATAAATCCCCGCGAAACGACGCCAAATTCTGATTCACATGCCTAAATCTTGCAATTCAGAACAACTCAGGGAATCGATTCCAAAACGATTACTGGTCCGGATCGTTTGCTTTGTCGTCGTTTGAAGTGATTTCATTTCGCCCCTTCAACTTCCGGCGATTGTCTTCCTTGATCGTAAACAAAGTCAACAACGACGCCGCCGTCATTTTTGACGTGTCACTCACTTCACCCGAGTCAATGAATGTATCCCAATTTTCCAATTCAATCGAATGCTGTGCCAGTTCACTGGCTGTGTATTTCGCACCCTCTTCCATTTGCAGGCTGTGTGGGTTGCAAAAGTCCATTAGAAACATTGGTTGCTCAATGGCAATTGAGTTCGCCTCGACGACTCGACCGGACTGGTGGCTGGTTGTTACCTCCCACAGGGAATCGGTTGTGCCGAATTTTTCATGAACTTGATCCCATTGAGAACTGTTCCAATCATCCGAAGTGATTTCAAATCGACTGGGTGTAAACTGCTCACTTGAACTCTCGGTTTGAAAATCTGATTGCAAATCAAGGGTCTGAGAATTTTCGAACCGTGTCGGCAAGTCCTCAATCTCAGCAAGCGTCGGGAATTCGACAATTTGTTTTCCTGCAAGGAATTGTTGAAACATAGTTGCCAACAGCGCATCTTGACGGACATCAACAGCAAAAGCTTGCGATTGAACCCTTTCAAACTTGCCGTCTCGCGTGGTCACTTCAACGACTAAATCAAAATCCGAATTGCCCAATCGATTGAATTGCATGGTCAATCCACGCAACTCTTGGGCCGTCAACAGCCAGCTTCCGTCAGCTTGGTGAAGTCCGGCGGACAATTTCGCCGTCGCCGGAATATTCTTGAGCATCACTGATGTTATCGACTCGCTGCCGTCGACATCTTGCAAGGCCACATTTAGGTCCAGCGACAAAGGACGATGTTCTTGTCCACTGGCCCTAAACATTTCAATCGTCACGCCGTCGGCAACCGGTTTGACCGTAAGTGCAACGGTTTGAGTAGTCTGACCACCGTTGCCATCCGCAACGGAATAAGTAAACGAGTCAGTTCCACTAAAGTTGGCGGTTGGTTTGTAGATGAAACTGCCATCGACATCAACTACTACTTCGCCGTGGGTAGGCTGCGAAAAATCACAGACCACGAGATGATCACCATCAATGTCAACAGCATTGACAAGCACGTTGCCAACAGCCGATCCGTCTTCCTCCAAAGCAAACACGTAGCCCGTCGCGACAGGGGCGTCGTTGACACTGCTGACTTCGATGACGACTTTTTCCGTGAACGTGCCACCATTGCCGTCGCTGATCGTATAAGTAAACGAATCCGTGCCGTGGAAATTCTCGGCCGGTTGGTAGCTGAACTCGCCGCTCTTGTTTACCACGACCACGCCGTGCGCTGGTTGAGAGAAATTGCTGACCTGCAATTCGTCGCCGTCCACATCGCTCGAACCGCGCAATACGTTGCCGGTCAAGCGCGAGTCTTCGGCGGCGGAAAACCGAAATGCTTGCCCCGTAGGCCCTTCGTTCACGTTGGTGATGTCGATTTTGACAGGGGTAACGTAATTGCTGCCATTTGAGCCAGTTACACGAACGTTTAGCTCCCTCGAGTTCGAGCTTTCGTAGTCGATATCGGCTCCTTTTTTAACGACAATTCGATTGCCATCGATGGCAAAATCCGAATGCTCGATTGAATTTCCTTTGGCATCAACCAATTCAAACTTGAAATTTTTGGCGACCGCATCGTTCGAACCAAACTGAACGACAACGGTTCCAACTGGGGAATTTTCGGCGACTTGGTTTCCCCTGATTTCTAATTGATTGGGAAAGAAGTTGACTGTTTTGCCCACATCCGCAAACCCGTCTGCGAACTGAAACTTCTCGACAGTTTGAATCGTGTCGGTTCCGTCCGGCGAACCGGCGCGGAGGTCTTGCACAGTCCAGGTTCCACTGCTACCAGGAGCGATCTTGTAGTCAGAGAATTTTCCCGTGAATTTGACGGTATCGGTACCGACATCGCCAAAAATGCTATCATTCCCTCCGCTCGCGAGAATTACATCGTCGGCACTCGAGCCATAGACAATGTCATTACCGGCACCGGCGTCGATTTCGGAGATATTTTTCAAGGTAGTTTTGCGGAAATCGAATTGATTGGCGGCCGCCGTACCGACAATTCGAGTACCACCTTCATTTCCAACAATTGCTTCGATCGAATCACTCGCTGTCGCATGGAGCAACCCCAGGGTTTTGGCGTTTGTTGCGCTCACAACGTCGAAACCATTGCCGCCATTGAAACGATCGGTGCCATCTCGGTCGCGATAGATAAACGTGTCGTCGCCATTATTGCCAAATAGATTGTCATTACCGGTGCCACCAATAATGACATCATTGTTTTGCGAACCGCGTACCGTGTCATTGCCGGCGCCAGCGTCAATTTCCGAGATGTTTTTCAGCGAAGTCTTGCTGAAATCGAATTGATTGGCAGCGGTCGTGCCTTCGATTCGCGTACCGCCTTCACGACCGATGATTGTTTCGATGGAATCACTGCCCGTCATGTGCAGCAGACTCAGGTTCTTTGCTTCGCGTGCGTCAACGATATCGGCGCCATTGCCCCCATTAAAACGATCGCTACCGTCTCCTTGACGATAGATAAACAAATCATCGCCGTCGTTTCCGAACAGACTATCATTACCTGTGCCACCGTTGAGCACGTCATTTCCGCCATTTCCGTAGAGCGCGTCGTTTCCAGCACCGCCAAGGATCACATCGTTGCCTTGCGATCCTTGAACTGTGTCGTTTCCTGCGCCGGCATCGATCTCGGAAATATTTTTCAGACTCGTATTGCGAAAGTCGAACTGATTTGCGTCAGAAGTTCCAGCGATGCGCGTGCCGCCAGTACTTCCCAGAACTGTTTCGATCGAGTCCGTTGCCGTCATGTTCGATACGCTCAGCGTCTTCGCCTCACTTGCATCGACCACGTCCCAGCCGTCCCCGCCGTTGAACCGATCGGTGCCATCCCCTTCGCGATAGCCAAACGTATCGTTGCCAGCATCCCCGAACAACGCATCGTTTCCTATACCGCCAACGATCAGATCATCGCCAAGCCCGCCGCGCAGCGTGTCATTTCCGGCTAGTCCCGACAGGTAGTCATTGCCGTCACCGCCGCTGCTAACATCGTTGCCAGCGGTTCCCTCATACTTAATCCCGGACTGGGCATCCAATTTTAGCGCCGACATATCTTGGGTGTCGACGGCTTCGGCCCAGGTCGCGGAATACAGCACTCGATCCTCGAGACGTTCGGAACTCAATTTCGCTTTGAGGCTATCCGGTTTTACAGCCGGGGCCGTTGAGTCCGCCATGATGGATTGCAGGTCTGTTAATAGTTCGGCATCAGCATGTTTGGAATCGGACATCGTGTTGGAGCCTTGATGAAATAGAAGCAAATTCAGATCGAAAAATTGAAGCAATACCCAAGCGACTTTAGGGGTCGGTAAAAAAGCCTATGTCGAAATCCGGCCCCAAGTCGCAATTTCATTTTCGATTCTGAACCGAATCTATCGCGAATTGGATGTCTTCAATGAAATTCGTCAACATCCATCCAATCGTCAAAATAAGAGCCTATCCCAAAACCCCTCATCCCCAGCCCTTCTCCCCTAAAAAGGGGAGAAGAGAGCAAGGTTTTGGGATAGGCTCTTAGTTGAATTTACGACGCGACAGTGCCATTCAGGCCTAACCCGTTCTCGTCACCCGACAAGTTCGATACAATCAGGCCCCCAAAGAATGTCAACCACCGTCGGAATGGTGTTCGGTTCTGGCGATCGCCT
>JANNWZ010000231.1:0-5534 GCA_031409295.1 Mariniblastus sp. | reverse complement strand
GTCACCCCTAAAGGGGGGTGACGACGACGACGACCCTCCCCGTATTTGGACTCGTCAAAAACAATTTGACGAGTCCTGACGAGTCTGACGAGCCTCTATTTCGGAAGTCAAAATCAGGCCGATCAGGATACGTCCTTGAGTGCTTTCGTACTTCATTTCCGTCAGTGTTCCATCGTTCAACAAGTCGGCGATTGCGGTTCTGGTGATGTGTGTTGCAGCGCCTGATCGGCACTCGATCCACTGTTTGGGTTGAGCGGTCTTGATGTTCTTTAAAGCGTGTTTAATACCGGCTTTGGCTTCGTTCAACTTGGTATCTTTGGCCTGCTGTTTGCGTGTTTCCCGCTCAGACTCGCGTTGCTCCTTCAAATCATGCCCGCTGGAGACTTCCCATTGCCAGGTCGCCTCATCGAACACGATGCGTTTAATACCTGACTGCTCATCGCGACCGCCGAAGTTAATCGCCAAATCGTGAATCCGATTGAATTGGTACGGTTCATTTCTGCCGATTAACCACCAATTTCCGCATGATTCCGCCAGTCCTGCACCCGATAAATCTTCCAGGCAGGGGGTCGTTAATTCACGAGCCGCGGATTTGATGGTGTGGTGTGAAATAATCAAACTGGCTGGCTGGACGGCCTTGGCAAAGCCAACAACGGCTGATCCCATTTCGGCCATTCGGTTCGTGTCGAGTGTCCCCAGTCCCCGATAGAGCGGGTCCACGATAAGTACCTCGATTTTGTATTTGTCAATGGTTTCGGCAATTCTCAATTGATCCGAAATACTTGGGAGCGTCGGAAAATCCACGGCCTCAACACGCAGGGAACCAGCAAGTGCCGACCAATCAAGTGATCGTGCCGACAAGGCCCGATCAATGCGTTTGCTTGTTGCTCGATAATTTGATTCGCCCGTAATGAGTAACGTTTTACGCCGGCGTGGAATCCAGAATTCCCCTAGCCATTTCGTTTCCGTTGTGAGTGAAACCGCCAAATCAATCAATTGTGTCGTCTTGGTTGCCTTCGATGCTGCGCCGAATATCGTTGGTTGATCGGCGGAAAAAATATACTCGACCAGCCAGTCCGTTTCCTGACCGACATAACCTGCCAGTTCACTCGCATCGATTCCGGCAAACGTAACTTTGGGCCCATTTTCCGCTTGAATGCAAGACTTTTGAATTTCATGTTGTAACTGTTGGATGGCCTTTTTTTCAGCCTGTAAGCCAGCTCGTTCCAAGTAACGTCTGATCGCCCGCTCTGATTCGTCGTTGGAGAACACGTCAAAACGTTCTTGATACAATGTCGTTCCAGCATGTTGAAACTCGACCAGGTATTTTCCGATTGCGTTTGATCCAGACACAGCAATACCGCGCCTTGGTGGGGCGATGGTGATCCCGTTTTTATGGCTCACAGCACTGCCTCCAGCCGCCGATACGTAGCAGACCGTTCTGTGTCACGATTTAGCCTGGCTTGCTCGATTTCCGCGAATGTCATCGTCGCATTGCCAATGTCGTCGACCGTCTCGACTGCGTGCCGATGCAGCAGCCGACGGTAGCTCGCAGCTGCCACACAATGGCAAAAATAGCGCCAATGCCACCACGAACAAAAATCACCAATCGTCTCGGCTAATAGATCAGCGATTCCGATTTCATTTCCGAGCACTAATTTTAGCTCAGCGTATATCTCGCCAATGACGATACTTCGCCACCGATGCCATTGTTCGACGATTATTTGTTGGATTTCGGGATTCGCCAACTCCGCAAAATCTCCTGGCTCAATACCTGTTTTTTGCACTGCCGGAATCAAATCCGGTTTAACCAGTTGGCAGGAAATTAGTAGTTGTTCTTCGAACGTCGCCATCGTCGCTGCGGCTCGAAGATTGTCATTTTTTGACAATTTGAGTAACATAGTCTCGATTCCTTTTTTTGCCGCATCGCCCAACGTGGAACCGGGTTATGCGGCCTTTTTTCGAATTGGATCGACTACAAACCAAGCTCTTTCAATTCAAGTTCGGCGGACTCGATCGCCGACTGCCGCGACTTGGAGGGCAGTGATGCCTCTGGTGACTTATTGTTTGTGGCGGAAAAAAACGTCTCGAGCGCTTCAACGCTGGTAAAGCGCTGTCCGCCAATCGTCCAAGATTGCAATTTCTTTCCTCGACAGCCACGTTCTATCCAACGAAAAATCGTTGATGTATGTGGCCGTGTTGGAATAACTTTCGTGGCCTGTTTGATCGAGATCAGTTTTTGCTGGAACACGCTTGACATTTTCTAACTCCGTTTCAGGTTGCAATGAATGAGGTTGCAATGAATGCCTCAAGCTGTTTCCTAGTGTGACAAAAAGCAACATGTCAACAGGTAAGAGCACTGTCGGCGAAAAAACTCAAAAATAATTTCGAATCGATACGGCGCAAAAAAAAAGCCGCTTGGGATTGTCCTTAAGCGGCTTAAGTCATTCGTGATTGGTATCGCCTGGCTATCCGACCTGTCGTGCCACCTCGATCGCCTTGGATAAATCCCGCTCGGCATAGACTTGCGTGATATTGGCGTTTGAATGTCCTAGCGTGACCTGTGCGGCTTCTAATCCAAACTGTGCCCTGATCCTAGTGGCTGCACTATGGCGCAATTGGTTTGGTGCCCATGCCGGTATTTTTGCCTTGTCACAACCACGTTTGATGGCGCGTCGGTAACTATCGGTCGTATACGTTGGACCGGCTGTTACTTCTGGCTTTCTTTTCCGATTCGTGCCGACTCGGTTGCCATGGTGGCTGGGAGTCTGGCGATTCTCCGTCCTTTGTTGTCGTCGTTTCTTCTCACTGTCGATCGGCGAAAAGCAATAATCAGTTGATACCCGTAACAGATACGGCCTCAGAATGTCCTGCCCACGAGGACCAATTGCAATGACTCGGCTGTGCCCGTGGTGTTCCGTCTTGTGAGACTCGGGACGGTACTTCCATATGTCGCCTGTGGTGTCGACGTCGCTTGGCCGGACCTGACAGACTTCCGCTGGCCTCATTCCAGTAAGACGTTGCAGGCGGATCATATCGGCCACCACGGACGAAACGAGCGGTAACGTCTGATCCACAATGGCATCGGCGACGGGTAACACGGGTTGGGATTCTTTGGCTGCTGTCCGGCCTTGTCGCAAGCCGGCCACTTCTCGCAACCCATACGCAACATTGGCGTTGATTAGTTCTTTCGACACTCCCCATCGAAACGCCCGAATGACTCGACTGATTTGCTTGTTGATCTGTGACCGACACCAACCCAGTTCAATCATCTTGTTCTGGACGACTTGTAATTTCAGTGGTCCAAAATCGTTAGCGGATTGTCGACCATAGATTTCCTTGACCACCTTCAGCGCGTTCAGAATCGCGGTTACTTCATTGGTGATCTTGCCGTTTTTTCGATAGTATTGTCGGCAATGTTTTGAGTAGGCAAGGATTAGCTCAACAATCGCGAATTCGTGTTGATCTTCGCTTTGTTCCGTGGTCCGACCTCTGGCCAGCCATTCGGCAATTAGCCTGTCGTATTCGTTTTTCGATACTTTTGAACCATGCGGACCAAGATAATGGTCCTTACCGTTCAGCGTCACAATGGCCTGACCGCTGCCACGATGTTTGCGGTACCCCGGAATAATTTTTCCTGTCGTTCTCATAATTGCAGCCTTTCGAACAATCATAAAACGGTATGTACCGTTTTATGGCGTCGGAAACTTGCTGCACTTTCGAACGTCGAAAGGTAAAAATATGCCTATTTTTTCGAGCTTTTCATCAAGTTGCGGGGGCAGGATTTGAACCTACGACCTCGAGGTTATGAGCCTCGCGAGCTACCGGGCTGCTCCACCCCGCACCGATATGATAGGGGATTGGGTTTCGTTGTCGAGGCCTGTTTGACATTTTTCGCCAATCAAAGAAACAGGCCCAAACCCAATTTATTTTGAACTCGGATAGGCTGAGGAAGCTGAAGATTTTGGTGGTTCAGCCGGTTGTGGCTGCCCAAACCCAAGTTCCTTTTTGGTGGAAAAATCACAGCCCCAGAAAGGCCGGTGACGGTCAACATAACAGCCCAAGCGTCAGAGTTGGCCGCACATATATCAGCCTAAAATATGGATCCGAATCCGCCACAAGACTAATCGGCTTGATCGCCGGAGCTGTTCGGTTAGTCTCCCATCAGATCAACATTCGCATCCGCGACGAGACTAATCGGTTTGAACGCCCGAAAATCCCAATTGTCGGGCAGCTTCGAATGCCGCAATGCCCACGGTTGTGGCTAAATTTAGACTGCGGACTTTGTCGGTCGTCGGAATTCGCAGCAACTGTTCGGGAACTTCCAAAGTGATTGAACTCGGCAGACCTGCGGTCTCGCTCCCGAAAACAAAAGTATCGCCGGTTTTGTACTCGATGGATGTATAGCTTCGTTGCGCGAATCGGGAAAAATACCAAATTCGTTGAGGTTTGAGCCTGAAAATCAAATCGTCCCAATGGTCTGCGACCTCCCATTCGAGGTGTTGCCAATAGTCCAACCCCGCGCGTCGCAAAGTCTTTTCATCGATGCGAAATCCTAGGGGTCGAACCAGCCACAGTTTCGCGCCCAACGCGACACAGGTTCGCCCTACAGCACCCGTGTTCCCAGGAATTTCGGGTTGATGCAGGACAATATTTAACAGCGGAGTTTGTGGTGCCAAGGCAGAAATTTCCATTCAATGAGACGGCGGATATTGTAGGCCATTTTCCCAGTATTTGACCCAGGTGGGGCCGACTCGGCCAATTTCCAAAAAATCGTCGGGATCGACCTGCCAATTTCCGCGAAATCGTCCTACCATGGGACAACTGATCGCGGTGAATTCAGCCGCCGAAAAAACCCGTTAACGACATTTGAGATTTGCTTCCATGGTCAACATCCAACGCAACCCCACCCGTCCTGTAAAGATCGGATCGATCACGATCGGCGCTGGAAATCCCATCGCGGTTCAATCCATGACAGCCACGAAGACGCCTGACATCGACGCGACTGTCTGGTTGGTAAATCTAATGCAAGCCGCCGGAGCGGATGTAGTGCGAATTGCTGTCGACAGCAAGATCGATGCTGCGGCGCTCGCGGAAATTCGTCAACAGACTACCGCCAATCTATCCGTCGACTTGCAAGAGAATTATCGGCTAGCTGAAATAGTTGCCCCGCATGTAGACAAATTACGGTACAACCCTGGGCATTTGTACCACCACGAGTCGCAAAAACCATGGCAAGAAAAAGTCCGGTACATCGCCGGGGTCGCGGCCGAGCACGACTGTGCCCTGCGCGTCGGTGTCAATTGCGGCAGCGTCGATCCAGCCAAAAAAGAAAAATATGATTCTCATGATTCGATCTCTCCAATGCTCGAGAGTGCGTTTGACCATTGTGAGTTTCTCGATTCAATCAATTTCACCCGGTATTGTGTGTCGTTGAAAGATTCCGACCCTCAAAAAGTAATCGAAGTCAATCGCCGTTTTGCCGCCGTGCGCAGCGAGGTACCATTGCACTTGGGGGTCACGGAAGCCGGTTT
>JANNWZ010000230.1:0-7809 GCA_031409295.1 Mariniblastus sp. | reverse complement strand
CGTGACCATGGCCATCAAACCCTGGGCTTGGTGGAGCACTGTTTCCTTAAATCCATCGACTGCGGGTCCAGCTGAATCGATCCAGGATTCCATCGTTCCGACGGGGTTAGCCTTGGTAGCAATCATCGGGCTTGCCGCCGGTGCATCATAATTGGCCGGTCGCAATTGCGGATCAACCGTGTAAGTTTCCTGCGGCCATCTTGGCTCGAGAGGCGAAGATGCCGGCAACGGCGGCGCGACAAATTGTGACTCGGTTTGCGCCAGAACCGAGCTGGCGACCCATGCCACCGACCAAAAAGCCCAACTAAACTGAGTCGCACGCCGCCAATTCAGTGTGTTTACGATGAATGCAAAAATCAAACTTTGATTCATCTCGGCGGCCTTTCCTGACGAATTTGATTAAAGGGGAGTCTGGCCGCACTTGAACGGCCATGCGACAACTTGTGCGTTCGCTGCGGGAGAACTTCAAGCGAGTCTTGTCGCGGAATTTCCTGCAGCGGACAAGGCCAATTCGCTCGAATTGATCGCTAGCGAGCCGGTTTGTTCAACCCGGTTGTGCGACGAAAATTAGGCTGCGTCCCGAATCCAACTTTCAATGACGCGCGCCGCTGCGTCTGGATCCTGCTCGATCAATTGCGATAAACGCGTTTCGGCCGATTGTTTGTCCTCGTCGATTCCAACACTGTTCGGTCGCGTATCATTTGAAATCAAGCTCTCTTCATTGCGTTGTTTCATGGCGGCCGATGAACGGGTCGGTCGACTCTGTTGAGAGACCATGGAAATCAAAATCAGGCCAACCAACAATACGGCCAGCGATGGCCAATTCTCGAATGCCATCGAGCGGGCTGTTTCCAGCCACGGGTCGGCTGACACTGCTTGCGAACGACTCAAATTGAAATTGATCGGGATCGGGTTGTCACTTGAGTCGCCAATCAATGGACGGACTATCGCTTCGATTTCCGACTTCAGTTCCTCGAAATGTTGTTCCGCTGGGCCTGCCGAAGGGTGAGTTTTATAACCCGTCGTCCGAGTCGTATAGGAAAATGGTTTGTTATTCGCCCCATACAGTCTCGCCAACAAATCCTGCGGGACATCAATCAACACCGAAATCTTTTCGCGTGCGATACTGTTCGATGGTCCGGATTCGACATGGTTGGTTAATATGATTTCGGCTGGTGGCTGGGGATCAGCAAGCCAGTCGCGGATTGAAACTTGGCCATTGGCGCCGGCCAGTTTTGGCAACGGCAAGGTTTGCCGTTGAGTCAATGTATCGCTGGCCGGGATTTCCGTCGGCGCGATCGCTGTGATTTGATCCACGCGGTCTTCAACGGGTTCGACAACGACCGAGACCTTGAGGCCCGGATAACCCTTGAGCGATTCACGCAGGCGATTTTCCAGCAATTGCTGCGTCGCAAACGCGACGCGTTGAGCATCCAATTTTCGTTCCGCCGAACTCTGCTGGCTGGCATCCCGAGAAACCAGACCCGTGCTCAAATCAATGACCACAATTTGATCGGACTCGATACCGATCACCGCCCCGGCGATCATTTGTCGAACTGTTTCGACCTGTTGAACGAGCAGCGGTTGGTCGTCGACCGCACGTACCGAAATCACCGCTGACTTGGCGGATTGCTGAAATGCGGACGGCGCTTCATCGGCATCCATTTCCAACCAAGCCTGTTCGACGAAAGGCAACCGAATCAGCATTTCCTGAATCTTTTGTTTGCGCGATTCGCGCTCGATGGACATCTGTTGCGAGCGCGACAAGAACGGATTCGAAGTCGCCGTATCCGATTCCGTCCCACGCAGCTCCGGCGGAATGGCCTTTTGTTCCGCGATGGCCTGCAAGTATTGAGGCTGTTGCAGTTGAGGCACGAGCAACTGATTTCCCTG
Source organism: Mariniblastus sp. (assembly GCA_031409295.1). Lineage (GTDB taxonomy): Bacteria > Planctomycetota > Planctomycetia > Pirellulales > Pirellulaceae > Mariniblastus. Next base: position 5,916 of record JANNWZ010000230.1, on the reverse strand, counting down.
GACTTCGAATTCTGTCAAACCGGATTTGCTGAGGGCGATTTGCATGCGATGAATATCGATACTGCGCAAATTGCAATCGGCGAACAAGGCAATCATCGACCGATTCTGTTTCAATTGGCCGACCTGGAGCACCACGATCGCGATCAAGACCAGCGCCGCGATCACAAACGCTTTAACCCGTCGATCAGCCGCAAGTTTTTTCCAACGATCAAGACTTTGAACTGGCGAATCCATTCGCGCTACTCCGAAATTGGTTTAGGTCGTCACCAGGTCCCCAGCGACGAATAATGGCTCAATCACCGTTACCACAAATTGGCCCCACAGCAGATTGGCCAGGTTCTGTCCGCCGACGAACGCGTGCTTGTAGCGGAAGGATGCGTGGAGTGTCAATGGAAATGTGTTCGATTTACCGGCTAACCGGCTTTCCAAGTCGGTAATCGTGATTAGCTATCACGGCGATCGGCGATCGTCGAGCTGATCATTTCCATCATCCAATGGTTCATGTCCGACATGGTCTTGGAACACATCAAGTCATGTTGCGGATATTGTCGCAATGTCACTGAAAAACCCGCAATATGCAGGAGACGAAGTTGTTGGCAAAGCTGGTCTTGGTCGAATTCGGTCGACCGCCGACTATGGGCCCAAAACACGGGCAGTTGCCGGCAACGAGACCATTCTCGTAACGGCGATTGCTCAACCGGCAGCGGTCCATTGACTGACAGCACCCCCGCAAAAACATCGGGCCGCGAAAACGCTAACCGGAAGGCCATCGTCCCACCACTCCCCAAACCCGCCAGAAAAATTCGACGACGATTAACGTTAAACCGAAGTTGGGCCTGATCAATCGACTCCAAAACTGCATTGTGCGCCAAGTCGATGGTGTCCCGTTCTTGATCCCAAAAATAACCGGTCCGCTGATTTCCCAACGGAGCTTGAGGCGCAATGCCAACGTAATTTCGCAGGCTTAATTCCAACATGACTTTTTGAATTTGTTCTGCGGTTTGTCCGTCAGAATGTAACCAAACCACCAACGGGTAGGCATATTTTTTTTCGTAATGCAACGGAACAAATAAAGAAAATTCGTCGGTCGCCGGTGGTGTCAGAGGGTTGGCGATAGCGACCGTTGAATTGGTCGCGGGATGGCGGGAGTCGAAAAGGTTGTCCATTGCCAATGGACTGATTTTTATTCTATTCATCGCCTGCCTATGATTCAGACTGATGTAATTGGAAGGATGACGGGACGCTTTTTTAAATCAGTCGACTGCTCAAGTCAATCGCAGGATGCGAACCGAAATCTGAAATTTCCAAGAAAGAATTTTCGCTAGCAACCATGTTTTTGTTGGTCGATCCATAGTCGCTGCGATGTGTTTTTGGTAGGCCAGTTCGCGGATCGTTTGAAAATTCCATCCGCAGCACCCCATGGATCAGGGGTTGATGAAGGCCCAACTCGATGATTCATCGGGCAGCGTTAGCAATCACCCAATTGTTCGCGCAAGCGACGGAGAATCCGACTGCGTGCCTGACGAACTGACGTCGGCGAAATTCCCAATTCAGCGGCGACCACGTCGGTCGGTTGGCCATCGATCACGCATTTCCAAAACGCGTGCCACGTCTGCGACGCAACTTTACTTTCGATCTGCTTCAACGCGCGGTTCAATAATCGGTCCAAATCGACTTGCGACGTTGGCTCGGAATCTTCGCTTTCAGCATCCTGTGCTAATCTTTGTTCCTGCTCATCCGACTGTTCCATGCAGCGTCGTTGATTGCTGCTCCCTCCGACCGCCGGCAGTTCTCCACGCGAACGATACCAATCCAAAATCCGATGGTGAGTGATCGCCCACAGCCAAGCCCGAAATGTCCCTTCGCGCCGATTGCCATGGCGGAATCCCAGCAACCCGCGCGAAACGCTCATGAAAACATTCTGCATCACGTCGGCCGCGTCGGCATGTCCCAACCCACGACGACGGCACCAATTCGCAATCAATGGCGAATACAGATCGACCAGTTCAGCCCACGCTTCCGGCGATCGCTCAAGCACCCGTGCCAACAGACTGGGGGAAGTCAAATTACCTGAACTGGATCCGCCGGACATTGTTTTGCCAATTCGTGGTTAGAACTAGGACATTTCGAAATGTAGCAGAATTATTTTCCACTATTTTCCATAGAGTGTCACGCGCCGCCCGTCTATCTTAATAACAAGTCGTTCACAATTGAACTCGGAGTCCGAAATGAAAATCGCAAATTGCCCGCAACGCGAACAAATCGCGCAGTACCTCAATGGCTGGACCGACGAAGCCACTGCGATGGAGTTTGAACAGCATTTGTCAACTTGCCGCGATTGCGAACAGACCTTGGCTCTCGTTGACGTTGAAACCAAAGCGGAACTCTTTTCCGGAAATCTGGCACCGGTCTCATTGGCAAACGATACTTTCGATTCCCATCAGCCGAATGATTCAACCGAGAACCAAACAACCGAAGAACTTCCGGCCGAGATTCGCCAGGCTGTCGCTGACATTCGTCACTGGAATCATGACCACAATGGAAGTCCAGAAACCAATGAGCAGTCTGTTGCCGACGGCCCTGAACGGAATCGTGTTCATTTCGGTGCGGGTTCTACTACTGGCGATTTTGGAAACTATGAACTGCTGGAGTTGGTTGGCAAAGGAGGAATGGCCGAAGTCTATCGAGCGCGACACAAACGACTGAAGCGCGAAGTTGCCCTCAAAATGATCCGAGTTCCCCGGTGGCATTTGGCCGAATCGCTCGGGCGAATCGAGAGAGAAATGCAAGCCGTTGGACGACTCAATCATCCCGCAATTGTCACGGCCCTCGATGCTGGCGAGCACCATGGAATTCAATTTCTGGTAACCGAGTTCATTGACGGACTCGATGTCGGGCGGATCGCTCGAGCCGCAGGTCCACTTTCGATCGCCGATGCTTGCGAGTTGGTACGGGTGGCGGCACTTGGTCTAGATCACGCGCACGCGCATGGCATTGTGCATCGCGATATCAAGCCGTCCAACGTGATGATCGACCGAACGGGACGGGTAAAAATTCTTGATTTCGGATTGGTTCATCTCGATGGATGGGCCGGCGTCTCGGTCGAAATTACATCTGTCGGACAATTGTTAGGAACGCTGGATTACATGGCACCCGAACAAGCCGACCGACCCGACCAAGTCAGTCCCCGTTCCGATGCGTACTCGTTAGGCGCAACTCTGTTTCGCCTGTTGTGTGGACGCGCACCCTATGCCGCCAGCAGCAACCAGTCGCCCTTGGAAAAACTGCGCCTATTGGCCAATGCAAGACCGCCGCGCGTGGCAACGCTGCGGCCCGATTTGCCCCTGCCCTTGGCCGAGTTGATTGACCGCACGCTGGCGCGTAATCCCGACGATCGTCCTCCCAGTGCGGCGCATTTAGCAGAGGCGTTGCAGCCTTTCAGCACAGGTGCCGATTTGGCCGGATTGGTGGAACGTGCGCTCGGAGCACCTCTAGACTCAACGTTGCTACTGGATCGTGGTGACAGTCTCGCGCCATCGCTAGCCAGCCTGGTTTCTCGCGCCGAAGCACCGCAACTGAAACTGAAGACCAGCGGCGCCGGGCGATGGCGCCGGATCTGGCAAACTCTGGTTGGCTTGGCGCTGCTGTTGGGGGTGTTTGCAATGGCGTACTTTGGAATCGTGCTAATTCTCGATACGCAAAAGGGACAGATTGTAATTGAAACCGATGTGCCCAATCTGCAAGTCGAATTGTTGGCCGGGGGCAAAGTTCGTCAGGAGATTGAACTTGTTCCAGGTGAGAACACCACGCGCGTCTATGCTGGCGAGTATGAAATTCGAATCAACGACGGCACGGACCGGTTTGTATTGGACCAAAACACGTTTGTGCTGAAGCGGGGCGAGAAGGTTGTAGCTCGTGTCACCGTCAACAGTGCAGATCGCCGTGCCAATATTGCCTGGAATGAAACAGCAGAAAACCAAATCCCCGCCGTCGCAAGTTCAACGACCCCGACCCAACCGGTTTATGATGGCAAAACGGTCGACGAGTGGCTGAGTGTCCTCAAGTTCGAAACGCACACCAATCGACTAGGTGAAGCAATTACCGGCGTGGCCGCACTTTGTGCAAACGATGTACAAATGACTACTCGATGTCGCCAGTTCGCGATGGAGGCGATTTTGGCCGGCAATCCTGCCCCTTGGACTCAACAAATTGTTGGTGTTGCGGGACTATCCGATGAAGACTACCAAGCCGTCGAGTCGATGCTGATGAGCAGTTCCATCGAAACAACCCGAAAGTTGGTAGAACTGCTTGCAATCGATGCCTTGCCCAATAATTTGCGCCATTTGCGCCAAGAGAAAGGGTTGGCTAATGCGGTCCGCTTTCAAAAAACATTGCTGAGCTTGGAATCCAGACCGGAATTGTTCTCCGGGATTGCTGGTATCAACTTGGCCACTCGATCTATACTCCAGGTTGCCCAAGGAAATTCGAGTTCTCAGGAATTCGTTCAGGAATTTCTCGCATCCGTTCTGGAAGCCAAGCATCTCGGCCCGCGGATTATTGTGGGCTTGAAAGACTCTAACGGGAACCAATTCGAATCGCTAATTGGGTCGGGAACCGCCCGGAAACTGCTGTTTGTTGCGGCGTTTCGCGCTATTGAACAGTACGGAATCGAAGACCCCGAGTTCCTTCAATGGACATCGATATTGAATGTTCTTCAAGCCCACGCTCCTGTTGATTTGATCAACCAACTCCCCAGATTGCTCGACGAAACCCTGTTGGCTTGCTCAGCGAGCGAAATCACGCTTCAAAAGCAGGGCTTGTTATCGACTAACACGGCTAGGGGCGGCCAAATTAGAGATTGGGTCGATTTAGAGATATTGAAAAAGCCGTCGATCGGGCGAATGGTACTTCGTTTTGATGAAAGAGGAGCTAACATTGTGAGCGCGAGGGGAGAGACTGGTGGTCTGCGGTTGGCTTCGCCCGCACTTGATCTGCTTTTGATTCGGGCCAGCCTGTCGAGTCCGCTCGACGAGAGCGCTCGTAAATCAATCGAAGCCGTTCGCGCTGCGACAGCCAACGAGTCTCAACAATTAATGGAGCTGCTCAACGCCGAAAGCATTCGACTTGGGAATGGCGAAATCGTCGGCGAGCCCAAGAGAATTGTTGTGGCGCTTCCATTTGAATTTGGACCAGCTCGCGAAGATGCAGCGATGGAAGTCATCGCATCGTGGTCAGAAACTGGCGATATGTTGGGTATCGAACAAGTTTTTAGTGAAGCTCAATTAAATGAAGCTCAATTAAAACAATATGAGGCCATCGCAATGAGTTTCTTTAGTAACTACGACAAAAACCAAAACGGCAGCCTGGATAAAAAGGAAGTCGCCGCAATGCGTCGCCGCCCGCCAATTAACGCGGATCGCAACGAGGACGGGTCGATTACTTTATCTGAACTCACCTTTTCACTGTCGGGCGGCGCAACTAACGTCAACGAAAGTCGCAACCCGAAAGTCGAAACTCCGACAAAGATCCAGGCAAGTGCAAAGCTTGTCATCGCGGCCATCATTCACGAACAAGCCTCGCTGATGCTCCAAGCTCAGCCGGATAACGATGACTCGAAAACCAGCCAACAAGGTGAACCGCAATCCGATCCACAATCGTCCCCCAATCCACCTCCATCAACAAACAAAAACCCCGCTGCGAAAAACGACTAAGGATTAGTCCCGCAATAACTTCCGTGATTGGGATTCCAAATTGATGAAATTTTATCGGCATTTGCTCCCCTAGTATCTGGATTATAGACATCCAGAGTTTTATTTTGGAAGCTATTAAGAGTTAATGCCAGTGGTCGAGCCTGCAGCTTGATCATTGGCACGGTGGCGTAGATCGATTACCCCTGGATGTTTTTAGATCGTGGGA
>JANNWZ010000229.1:0-7108 GCA_031409295.1 Mariniblastus sp. | reverse complement strand
GCAATCACCGGTCGGTCTTCTTCGGATTTGGGGAACATATCGACTAACCATTTGGCGTGCTGTTTGGGCTCCGGTGGCAATTTTTCAATTTCGGCAATTTGTTGGCGAACCGTAGCTGAAAAATCGGTGTTGTCATATTTTTTGGCGAGATTGCTATAGATGTAGTTAGCCGAGCGATTCTCGCCCCGATCTTCGTAGAATTTTCCCATCGAATAGTCCCGTTCCACGATCTGGTTCTGGATCAAGGAATGTTGTTGTTCCAGGTACTCCATGTTTTTCTGCGACTCATCCGGGAACTGCCGCGCGATAGTTTTCACCAGTTCGTCGGCTTTTCGCAACGGAGTATCGTCATAGCTCTTTCCTTGATAGCCTTGCAGCCGAGCTTCCAATTCCAGCATGTGAGCCGTGAACTGGTGTTTGCTGCCGGGATAGTTGCGGCGCAAATCTTCAAACGTATCAGCGGCTTCGTAGTAGCGTTTGTCTTTGAGGAACGCTTTGCCCAGCGCCAACGTCGCGTCGTCGGCCAATTTACCAGTCGGATCGTCAATTCGAATCCGATGCAATACCCGGCGGGATTCACCAGCCAGGCCGGCCTTGGGGCGTTTGGGGTCGCCGATCTTAAGTCCCTTGGACTGTTCGCTGAGTTCATCCCAATACAGGGCAATCGCCAGACGTCGTTGTTCAGCTAAATCCAAAAATCTCGTGCCGGAATAATTGGCGACCAGTTTTTCAAACGCGCGATTAGATTGCACGTAGTGATCCGCGAAAAAAAATGATTCCCCTTCAAAATAAAGCGAGTCTTCTTCCAATTGCGAATCCGGGTACCGCGAGGCGGCCAGACGAAATTGATTGGCGGCCTCGATGAACAAGTCGGCGTGGCGTTTTCCGGTGGGTTCGGCTTTCATAACGGCGACTGCTTCGGCGTATTTCGAGATCCCTGTTTCGTAGTAGGCGGCGGCAGCGGATTCATCAATTTTTTTGCCGCCACGGGTTCGCAGCGTGGTACCGATCTGGCTGGGAGAAAGATCTTCCCACAGCAGTCGGTTAGTATTCCGAGCGCCTAAGGGATCAAGCAATTCGTCGGACAATTCCTGCTTCGGACCCCGACGTTTGAGCCCTGGTAGTTTTCCAAAGGATTTTTTCACGTCGGGAAACGACTGACAACCACTGCTGTTAATCAGCAGCGGGAGCAATAGGAAAAAAATTAACCAACATCGCATTTTCGACTTCCTTGTCGTATTCGACCACCCGGTCGTATTCCGTGTCACACTGCAAGCTGCTTCAAAAACCGATGCAACCGGGGTTCGAATCCCAGTAAATGGGTTAAGTAATGGTTGATTAATTTGCGGATTTCCGTGGCCGACTCGATCGATTCAGTTGACGGAAAACTCGCGTAACGTTCGCGCCCTTCATTCACGGTCAATAAACCAGCGGATTCAACATTTCCGTCAGTCCTGGTTTCATCTCTCGAAATCTCACTTAAATCAATCAACAATCCAATTCCGGCCGCACTGACTCCGACCACATTAGTCTGCGACGTTCGGCAGGATTGGCAAATGATTCCGCCCGCGGTCAAGCCAAAACTAACGCGATTATTTGTCGTCCGTTCTCGACCACAATCCACACACTGAGTCAGCATGGGCATGTGCCCCAATATTTTCAGTAATCCCACTTCAAAACGCAGCAAACAAAGATTTAGTTCATAATATTTTTCTGGAGCCGGCGAAACTGTGGTGCACTCAGTTCTGCTGTCACTCCGATCAATTTCGGAAATCGTGTTCACCGCGAGATCAAACAAATCGGGGTGCGGATCGCCTTCTTCCACCATTGTTCTTAATAATTCTACGACATAATAAGCGGCATAGAGCCATTCCAAATTGCCGGTTGCATTTCGAAACCGACGTTCAAGTTTCGCTTCCGTCAGTAAGTCCATCGCTCCTGACGATTTGTGGAGGAACACTATGCGACAGATCGCCAGTACGTCAAGAGCAGCCTCAAAGGGGCTTTTGGGTCGGCGAGCACCCTTGGCAATCGCGGTTAGTTTACCAAACTCGCGCGTCAACATCGTGACAATGCAGCTAGTTTCGCTGAATTCAATCACTCGCAAGATAATCGCAGTCGATTTTTCGGAACTCATGGGGCGTTATCCTCCAACTTCCTTCTGCCGACGGACTGCTAGTTTGACGATGGCTTGTTTGAGCCTAAAAAGAGTCGGGGGATGATCCAAATGGATAGGGTTTCCTGATATATTGTCTGACGTTGGATTCCAGCTGCCGCGATTGCCGTCAAAAAACCGCTAGCCCCCGATAACTTCATGGATCTTGGATTCTATCTTAGCTTTGAGAGACCGTGGTTTCTGCTGCTAGTGTTGATTTTGCCCATTATGTTGGTGCTTAGTTTTAACAGTCTGGCGGGGCTCGGGAAATGGCGTCGACTTTTCGCATTGATGTTGCGGACGATTGTCGTGTTATTGCTGGTGGCGGCACTTGCCAAAACACAATGGCAAAAGAAAACGGACAAGCTGACCGTGATTTATTTGCTCGACCAAAGCGACAGTATTCCCGCTGAACAGCGTGAATCGATGTTGTTGTACGTTCATCGGGAAGTCATCAACCATCGACGAGCGCAAAAAAACGACATGGCGGGCGTGATTGTTTTTGGTGGCAACGCGAAAATCGAGATGGCTCCGTACGACGGCGAGTTGCCGTTGCCCGATCGAATTGAGTCGGCCTATGATCTAAAGACCAGCGCCACGTCACTGGAATCGGCGCTGAAATTGGCCAAGGCATCGTTTCCAGAAGACACCGCTCGTCGGGTTGTGATACTGTCCGATGGCAATCAGAATTTGGGTGATGCCACCTCGGTCGCTCAAGCGATGGCTGAAGACGGCATCGGCATCGATGTCATTCCGATCCAATTGCTCGCGGACTCCGAAGTCTCGGTCGATAAATTGGTGATTCCGTCTGACATCCGTAAAGGACAGGAGTTTGAAACTCGTGTTGTCATTACCAACGAGACAAAGCTTACCGATGCCAATCCCAAAGGTCTGGTTTCGGGGAAGTTGCGAATCACTCGCCGGACGCCGCAATCCGAAGAACTTGTCTCCGAGCAAGATGTGGAACTCGAACCAGGCAAAAATATACGCGGGTTCACTTCGAAGTTGGATCGTTCTGCCGTCTATACTTACGACGCCACGTTTGTACCGAACGATAAATTGCACGATCGAATTGAACAGAACAACAAAGCATCGGCATTCACACACGTCCGAGGTCAGGGCAAGGTTTTGCTGATCGAAGATGGTTACTACCCCGGCGAGTTTTTACATTTGATCGGACGCCTGCAAGCCAATTCGATTGAGGTCGAAACGATGACGACCGCCGAATTGTATTCCTCGACGGCGGAGTTATTACAATATGACTCGATCATTCTCGCCAATCTGCCTCGCGCAGCCGGCGATGAAGCAGGTGGCGAAATTCAGTCTTTTTCTGATGCTCAAATCAAAATGTTGGTGGACAATTGCGAGCACATGGGTTGCGGGATTGTGATGCTGGGCGGCGATCGTTCGTTTGGGGCCGGTGGTTGGTCCAACTCACCGCTGGAAGCTGCGATGCCAATTGACTTTCAGATTAAGAACGACAAGATCAGTGCCGTGGGTGCATTGGCGTTGGTGATGCATGCTTGTGAACTGCCGAATGGGAATTTTTGGGAAATCAAGACCGCCGAAGAAGCGATCAAAGTCTTGGGACCGATGGACTACTGTGGCGTCGTCGAGTGGAACAACATGGGAGGCAATCCTAACTGGCTGTGGAAGCTGCCCAATGGGGTCGATCGAGTCTATCAAAATCGAAATACGATGTTGGGTTTGGTAAACCGAATGACGCCTGGCGACATGATGGATTTTGAGGCCCCGATGAAAACAATGTTGGCTGGCTTGAAGAAAGTCAATGCCTCAATGAAGCATGCGGTCATCATCAGTGACGGGGATGCAACGCCACCCACCACTCGGTTATTGCAGTCATTTGTTGACAACAAAATCAAAATCTCGACGGTCGCAATTGGGACCCATGGTCCACCTGGCAGCACGCCGCTGAAAAGAATCGCCAGTTTCACGGGCGGAACCTATTACGTGGTCAAGGATCCGAAGGCCTTACCGAAAATTTATCAACGCGAGGCGCGTCGCGTGGCCAAACCCGTGATTAAGGAATCGGCCTCCGGCATGTCGGTCGTTCCGGTCGCGGGGACTTCGTCGCACGAAATTCTGCAAGGGATCGACGTGAGCCAACTGCCGCCGTTCGTCGGTTATGTGATGACGACAGTAAAAAAGAGCAATCTGGTCGAGCAATTGGCGTTGTCGAGCGACCCGCCCAGCGACGGTGGCGAAAACTCAACTTTGCTTGCGTCTTGGCGATTTGGCAACGGCCGCACCATCGCTTTCACATCCGATGCGGGGCATCGTTGGACGGCCCAATGGTTTAACAATGCGCTCTACGACAAACTGTTTGTGCAGATGATTCGTTACTCGATGCGACCCATTACGGAAGATGCGAATTTTTCAGTCGCTACCGAAGTCAAAGATGGAAAAGCGAGAATTGTCGTCACCGCGTTAAATGAAAAAGATGAATTCCTGAATTTTCTCGAAATGAATGGTCGCGGCATCTCCCCTGAAATGAAGGACTTCGATCTCGATTTCAATCAAGTCGGACCGGGACGTTACGTTGCGGAACAGGACATCGAAGGTTCCGGAAATTTTTTGTTTTCGATTTTTCCCGGCGAAGGCTACGAACGATTGACGGCCGGGGCGAGTGTTCCCTATTCGTCTGAGTACTCGGACCGTGAAGCAAATCTCGCGTTGCTGGACACATTGTCGAAATTCAAGCCCCAGGGGGGCGAACCGGGGGTCATCATTGAGGGTGAGCTCTCCAAATCCGGTTTGGACCAACTCCTGCAAACCAATACGTTTCGTCCCACCCTAACGGCGGCGGTCGGCATTCAGGATATCTGGCCGTTGTTGTTGGTGATTTGCGGAAGCGTTTTTTTTGCCGATGTCTTCGTGCGGCGGGTGGCGGTTTCGTTTGATTGGGTGGGTACGGCGTTCCGCGAGGCCCGTTCTCGATTGACCCGCGTGGAAACTCAACATCCGCAAATTGCCATTTCTCGGCTGCAATCACGAAAAGCAGAAATCGAACGAGAGATCGAATCTCGTCGCAGTGCGACCCGATTTGAGCCGGCAACCGATCAGCCGATTTCCGGAAAACAAAAACTCGATGATGTGCTGGCCAGTGAGATTGAAAAAACTCCCCCGTTGCCGCCGAAAATTCCTCGCGACAAACTCGATGCGGAAAAAGAAAATACTTATACATCCCGTCTGCTCGATGCCAAACGCGAAGCCCAAAAGAAACAGAAACGGAATAACGATTCCTGACCGCTTTGATCACCCTGGTCTGACGGCGCACATAAGTGGCTGTTTAGTTCGCGATACGTGACGCTTCCTTTTTTCACACCCACCAACCAATTCGTTGTTCGTTACCCATCAGCCGCTACCCTCTTAACCAATTATCAACCCAGGCAAATTTTCTCATGAATGATGAATTGAATTTTCAAGAACAGGCGGCTAATTTTCGTGAGCGTTACCAAGTTGTCAAAGATGAAGTCGGAAAAATTATTGTTGGGCATGACGAGATCGTACACGGCGTGTTGACTTGTTTGATGATTGGCGGTCATTGTCTACTCGAAGGTGCGCCCGGTTTGGGAAAAACATTGCTCGTGTCAACCTTGTCGCGGGCGCTGAATCTCCAATCGAATCGGATACAATTTACTCCCGATCTGATGCCAGCCGATATTCTGGGGACCAACATGGTGGTCGAGACGCCCGACGGGAAACGGCAATTTCAGTTTCAAAAAGGCCCGATTTTCACGCAAATTTGCTTGGCCGACGAGATCAATCGCGCAACTCCTAAAACGCAATCAGCGATGTTGGAGACCATGCAGGAAGGTACGGTCACCGCCTCGGGGCATCGCTATGTGTTGGACAAGCCATTTTTTGTCTTGGCGACACAAAACCCGATCGAACAAGAGGGAACGTACCCATTGCCCGAGGCCCAACTAGATCGTTTTCTATTCAAACTGAATGTCGGTTATTCCAGTCGTGATGAATTGGCGACGATTTTGGATCGAACCACCAAAGGAGTTCACGCCACGGTCAATGCCGTGATGGATGGACGCGAAATTCTCCAATGGCAAGCGTTGATTCGCCAAGTGATCATGGCCGATCACTTGCGCGATTACATTGTCCGCCTGAATCTGGCGACTCATCCCGAGGGACCTTTCGCGACCCCGATCACCAACCAATATCTGCGCTGGGGCGCTAGTCCCCGCGGCGCGCAAACCATGGCCTTGGCCGCGAAAGTCCGGGCTTTGCTCGAGGGTAGGTTTAATGTCTCATTCGAAGACGTGCGACGCGTGTATTTGCCGGCCATGCGACATCGAGTAATCGTCAATTTCGAGGCCCAAGCCGAAGGCGTTTCATCCGACCAAATCCTGTTGGAGATTCTCGACCAAGTCCCCGAAAAAATCGACAACTAAAAGGCCCAACAAAAAGCGTTCGAACCCTGAAAACTGAAAACTGAAAACTGAAAACTGAAAACTACATGCCCCTCAATACAATCAAATCTGAATCTTCAGAACCCCTGCTCTCCCCGGCGTTGTTAGCCAAGTTGGAGAGCATGGAGCTGATTAGCCGCAAAGTCTTTCGCGGGCGGATGAAGGGCGAGCGCCGCAGCAAGCGCCGCGGCCAAAGCGTCGAGTTCGCCGACTTTCGCAACTACGTTCACGGCGACGATCTGCGATTCGTCGACTGGAACACCTACGCGCGGCTCGATCGGCTGTTTCTCAAATTGTTCTTCGAGGAGGAGGATCTTCACTTTTTCGCACTGCTCGACGAGAGCGACTCGATGCGTTTCGGCACGCCCGCCAAACTGCGATTTGCCCAGCAGTTAGCCGCCGCGCTGGGATTCATCGGGCTCATCCGCGGCGACCGCGTGCGGATCGAGACCGTGGGCCAGCCGGTGGCGCGGACCACGCCGACTTTTCGCGGGCGGCAGAGCGTGTG
>JANNWZ010000228.1:0-7899 GCA_031409295.1 Mariniblastus sp. | reverse complement strand
AATTGGATCAATCACGACGTTGAATTGGTTGTTGATATTCACATTTTCAATAACCGCATTCATACGAGCTGCGGGCTGGCCATTGGCTCCTTGAGCAAACAACACGATACCATCGCCACCCCCGCCACCGTTGCCGATGATTTGTTCCAGATCAGCCGGATCGGTACTACCGATTCGCGTATTGATGGTCGCGCTGTTCAGAGACACCAAGCGAATCCCGTCATTAATGTTGTTGTTAATTGACACATTGTCAATAATGTCCATATTCAAGACGGTTCCAATTCCCTCAGCACGTCCATAGACACCGCGAACGCCATTGCTAAGTGTTTGGTCCGTAATCGTAACATTCGAACGGGCGCCAGGAACATCGAGGTAGACTTCAATATTTCCCAAGGCTCCGTTGCGTGAGATGTTGCTGGTACCACCGGTCGAAGTACCGACGATGATTTCGTCAGTCGGGATGTTGTTGGTCCAATTGCGGATGGTCAAACCGGAACCAATGTTGTTAGTAATGTTCGAATCCAAAATCTGCAGATTGCCGTCGCCTCGATCAATAAAGATACCTGAACTCAGATTGGCATTTGCCACATGATCGTCGATCAGCACCGTGTTTCCAGAGGAATTCAAATAGTTTTGCAGCAACATTCCATGTCGCGAATTGCCATTGGTTGTATTGTTGCGGAACACAATCGAGGCTGGATCATAGTTGGCAACTGTAATTCCGTCCCGACCATTGCCGTTGGCAACATTGGACAAGAACTCCAGGTTGGAACTGGTATCCAGCGGATTGAAAACGAGCAGGCCAGATCCGCCATTGTTTTGGAAGGTGTTTTCCTGAAAGCTCCAGTCGCCTGTCGGATTGGAAATTCTCGCTCCATCCAGAGTGGCGTTCGAAATCGTGTTGCTGCGCAAGCTGCCCCCGTTGCCGTTTCCAAAGACACCGAACTGGGCTCCGGTTGCATCGATGTTGATGCCGGCAATTTCGTTGTTGTTGGCCATCGTGACGACGGCGAATCCACCAGTATTGGAAATCGTGGGAGCATTGCCGGTTCCATCAGCACACAGACTGAAGAACGTTCCACCCTGAAGCGGAATCAACAACTCGCTACCGGTGCCGAACAATTTTTGATTGTCCTGCAAGTTAATTCCCGCATCCATGTTTCGATCGGTGCCATCGCCGGAATTCACCGCGATAATGTCACCCGGGGCACTCAGGTTTTGAGCTGTCAGCAAGGCAGCAAACGGTCGTTCCGCCGTACCATCTTGGAACGCTGGATCGGCGTTGTTGTTTACATGGACCACGTTGTAGGCCAAACCCGTCGCTGGGTCGATCGCGAGACGAACGTCTTGATTGAATCGCACGATGTGGTCATTGCGAACGACTGATTCCAGATCGCGACCGAGACGTGAATACTCGCTACCGAAACCGCTGCCGTTAGCACCAAAAATCCAACCCACACCCAACACGCCGGTCGTATTGAAGCGTTCGTCATGGTTGATTTCAGCACTGACGATCATCCCGCGAAAGGCTTGAAAGCCCATCCGGACGCGACCGCCGCCGAATGCATTCACCAGACCGGAACTATATTGATATCCGCCGATGTCGATCGATCCGTTTACGATTGCCAGTGGTGCTGGTCGGAATCGCCAAGTTACATCAAAGCCCTCCAAAGCACTATCAATCCCCGGAATCAACACGATGTTGTTACCGACAAAGCAATTGATCCCCGATGGATCGCCATAGGAATAATCTTGAATGCCGACCGGGAAATATCCGTTTCCAATTACGTCCCATTTAGGCGTCTTGACTTGGGCACTGGCACCGACCTGATGGAAGTTATGAGAAAAATCGGATTGGGTGTCTCCGTCGTAGTCATACCAGGCGCTAAAGCTAACGTCCGCATTGGCAGCGTCGACCGAGAAGATCCGTTCGATACCAATGTTGGCAAATAACCCACCATTGTCCTCGATGGAATGATGAACTTGTCCTTCGACTAACCAACGGCCATCGAAGCGATCTTCGAATAGCCGATTCTTGGCACCCAAGGTCATGTAAGTTCCTTGATAGCCCAAACCCCGGTCAGCTATGTTGGACTGGAGCCAGACGCGACCAGGTTGACCGGCACTGCCGGTTCCCAATCCTCCCAAGCCCAATATGCCGCCACGGGCTGCGGTTCCACCCCCGCCGCCACCGGATCCGCCGAATAGATCGCCGGAAACGGATTGGTAGGCGGGCTGTCCACCGTATTGGTCACCAAAGCTGAGTGCCTGCTGAGCTTCCGCGACGTTCGAGGCAAAAACAGCCATTGCAAAGCAGAAGAGGCTCAATCTTATCTTCATCGATGTCTCCCGAGACGTGTCTCGACGCTATCAGGTCTAATTTATCCAACATCACGAGCGCACTTAACACCCGCAAAAGTGGTACATGTGTTAGAAACCATCGACATGGAAAGATCAGACTCATGAGAATTTTCGTTACGATTCGAATAATTGATACAATTTGACAATTTGCCAGCATTAAACTGACAGTGGTCCATAGGCATCAACGAGTGAATCTCAGGGTTTGAATCCAGATCATTGCAGCTAGCGAACGCGCCAGATGACTGCTGTTTTCAAACGAGAATTCTATCGATCCCGCGCGACGGTTGGGGAGAGGAGTGGAGATTAGGCGACTGGGGAATCTAGACGCTAATTTTGGTTAGGAAACGACGGCCATCGCGCGCCCACCGATTTTTTTTGTATTTCGGTCAGTTCTTGGATGCCCCGTTTTCCCAGTTTTATCAAAGCTGCCAATTCGGCTTCAGTGAAAGTCGATTCTTCGCCGGTTCCCTGGATTTCAACAAACTGACCTTTTCCGGTCATCACGATATTCATGTCAACAGCGGCGGCAAAATCCATCGGATAATCGAGATCGGTAACCGGAACTCCGTCCACAATTCCCACGCTGATCGCCGCGACAGAATCGCGTAATGGATAAATCTGTGGGTCTGGCAATTCCTTTTTGATGGAGTTGATCGCGTCGACAAGCGCGATAATTCCACCGGTGATACTGGCGGTGCGCGTGCCCCCATCCGCTTGCAGTACATCACAGTCGATCGTGATTTGACGTGGTCCCAAGGCTGCCAGATTGACAACGGCGCGAAAACTGCGACCGATCAAGCGCTGGATCTCAGTCGTTCTTCCGTCGACTTTTTCACGATCGCGTCGTTTGCGAGGATTGGTACTGCCCGGCAACATGCTGTATTCGGCGGTAATCCAACCCTGTCCACTCTCGCGCATCCAGGGGGGCAAATTGATGTCGATACTGGCGGTACACAACACAACCGTTCCGCCACATTGGTACAGCACGCTACCCGGCGTTTTGTTGGTAAAATTCCGTTTGATTTTGACCGGTCGAATTTCAGTTGGCTTGCGGGTCATTGTGTTCCGTGTTGAGTCGAGTCGTTAAACGCAGGGCGATGCGAGCTGGCAATGCCGTCTCGCGTCCGATGAGATTGAATTAGTCCATAGTTCTGAACCTGGCTCCTAATTCCTCGCAGCTAATTTTCAAACACTCGTTTCGACAAGTCTTGAAGTTCGGCAGCGTCAGTGAATTTCCGGAACCGGTTGGCGGGAAGTGCATCGGTCAGCCGGCGCAATCGCTCGCCTTCCAAAGGACGATTGGGAACTTCCCGTATCAACATTGCTTTGATCCTCGTCGGGTACTTAAGACAAATTTTTCGGTAAATTTCGGGGTCTTTCTCGCCTGAATCGCCGACCAGCACAAAATCTCGCTCGGGCAAGTTGTTCAACAGGAATCGAATCGTGGTGGCCTTGCCCTGTCGGCGCAAAATGACTTTTCTCAACAATTGGTCCCGCAAACGAAAATTTCGGAGGTGCATGGTGCCAGCTGGAAAACGATGTTCGACGTTCATTGCCAACAACGAAATAAACAGTTGCCAGGGACTCGACGAAACGTAATGAAAACTCGCTCCTTGATCCGACCAATGGCGATAGACATCAGCCATCCCAGCGACGCTGCGAAAATCTCGCAAAAAAGTATTGCTTAACAGTTGTTGGCGATCACCGACTGCGGAATCCTTAATAGTGTCATCAATATCCGAAATGACGCTCGTGCCCCGACGATCCAGCAAATAAATCAAACCCGTGGTTGGCGCACCTCGAGAATCAGCCACCGCAAGGCGATAGGGAAGTGTGCGGTTTCCGAACTCGTCGACCTCGGTGGCCGATTCGACCTCGGTGTTCGACAGACTTACAAAGTCGCGAAAGTGGCCGTTCTTGCGAGTTTTTTTTCCCAGTCGATGAGTTCGTCCCGCGATTTCGACAACGATTGGCTGGCGTCCATCGGCCTCCGCCATAAACGGCGTTATCCGATCCTGAAATGGTTGACTCTTTAATTCTTCGGTCGTGGCTTTCATCACACCAGCCAGCATGCGAATCATCATGCGTTGCCGCAGGTTGAACACTACCGGTTCCTGCCAAACGACTCCGGACAAATAGATGCGGCATTGACCCCCGGCCGTTGGATATCCAAAACCGGGATAAGCCAGTGAGGCGGAGGTACCTGTTTTTGAGCGACCCATTCTGATCATCGGCAATTTGCCACGCAAGTAAACGAACGGAGTGCGTCCGAGATTTTCTCGAAGGCCCTGATAAATCGAATTAGATACTTATTCCCGCTTATTTCAATCGAGGGCAACAAAAAAGGCGGCCCTGAGGCCGCCCGATTACGGATTATTATTTTGCAGGCCCCATGGGGTGGCCCAAAACCTACTTAATCCCACCACCATTGGCCATCCGCAAGACCTTGCAGCTTGCTCGCGGTTTCGTCCTTAACTGAAGCAATTTTGCCATCGGTGTCTTGTCTTACCAAGTCCGAATTTAGCGCGACTCGCGGCTGAATATTCACGCCACCGGCGATGGGAGTCATCAGATATTGACCCTTCCACACGGCATTTGCGACGGGTGCGACCTGTGACGGTGCATGGAAAACTTCAACAGGAAACTTCGATTCGCTGCCAAACAATTCCATGGACCACTCGGCTTTAGCAAACAAATCGGCTTTTTGAATAAACGCAGCGGCGATGGACATATCCACCAAGTTTCGCAGTTCGCCCCACAGAGGAGAAACTTCGGCCAGTTTGTCGTACATTCTCGTAAAGGAGCTGCAATAGGCTTTGCTGGCTCCGTTTAGTCCTTTAGTCACGGTGCGCTGTCCGGCTTTGGACACGCGTTCGTCTTCGCCGACCAATTTTACCCCGCTACCGGTAAATTGGATGGCGGTTTGGTCTTCGGTCATAGTTACACATTCATAGTTGGGTTGAAAAAACCAACGCTGCAGTGAATTTTTTGCGACTGACGTCGGAGTGGCTTTTTCGATGAAGCTGGTAATAGGGACAGGCGGTTGTTCAAGTCCAATCCCGATCAGTTTCATGTGGTAATCTGCTTCGACCAAAACCCGGGCAAAGTGAGTTTTAGGCGATACACCCTGGATCGTAATTTGCTGCATTCCAAGAGCCTCGCGAAACAGCTTCAAGACAGCAGCTTCGTCGCCGGGTCGAAATTGCTCAGCAACGTATGCCACGGCTTCTTTCATTCGCAACAGACCGTCTTGGGTCGGATCGATCGAGCAAGAAATGACTCGCGTTTTGTCGCCACTGGGAGCAAAGGCACGCAATGCCACGACTAGGTCTTGCAGCTGCAATGTCGAGCGGCCCGTTTGGGTACCGATGACATGATTTTCTGCGCTGATGAAATACCCCTCGGCCGGACCAGCAATTACGATGTCTTTACTTTCAGGATAATAAAAAACATGTGTGATTCTCGTCAATCCAGCCAGATAGAGCATGTCGGCCGGCACAGGCTTACCCGAGTCAACCAATTTTTTGACTTCTCGTTCCAGACGGGTTAGCGAAATCTTGCGAAGCGAGTTGGGAGTCTGCAGGTCTTTGTTCAAAGTGGCTTGCGCAGCCTGGGCTCGCTGTTGATTCAGCAATCCGGAATTGCCGACAATCGCGCGTTGAGTAAGCACACCCTCGGCATCGATTTCAATACCGCCAACATTTTGGTTATTATTATTGCCGCCTCCTCCTGGGGGTTGCTGCCCCAGCGCGGACGACTGAGCGATCGAGACAGTCCCCGCAAGAGCGAAGAGAATAGCAATGTTACGCGAAAATCGACCAAGCATATTGGTTCTCCAATCAGTTTCCTGATGTTAAGCGAAATGACTCGCCGTTGCAGCCTAATGAAAAACCTGTGCGCATAAAATTCTTGCCCCGCACAGGCTTTTGCATTGAATTGTTTTCCAACTTAATACTAATTGCCCAATAAGACTTAGGCAAGAAAATCCTTGGTTTTCTTCGACATCGTTTCCTGGAATCGTGTTGCAGGCCGAAAATGCCGATTTTGGGGGTGAACCGATTTTCGGCGAACGTCTATTTCCTCGGCCATTTCCACGAGTTATTGACTTCAGGAATCCAAGGACAAGATCCGTCGCTCGACACCAAAATCTAACTTTCGCGTGGAAAAACGGTCTCCCGTCTTACTTCGTCAAGTCAACACCCATTTCTTGCATCAGCATCTTCATATCCTCCCAAACGTGTTTCTTGGCCGATTCGGTCCGCAACAGATACGCTGGATGGTAAGTGACAACCACGCGACTACCGCGATAGGTATGGAATTTTTGCCGCAATTGCCCCAACGGCACGTTGGAATTCAGCAGTCGTTTGGCGGCGACCGATCCCAAACAGCAGATAAATTCGGGTTGTAGGATCTCCAGTTGGCGCTCCGCGTAACCCCAACAGTGGTCTAATTCGACTTGGCTGGGATTTCGATTACCCGGTGGACGGCATTTCACCGTGTTCAAAATGTAAACATCGGAGCGCGTTATTCTGCAGGCTGCCATGATTTTGTCGAGCAATTTTCCGGCAGCCCCCACAAACGGCTCGCCCGCCCGATCCTCATCCGCTCCTGGCCCTTCACCAAGAAACACTAATCGAGGCGCGATTTCTCCCACACCGAATACCGTCTGGGTTCGAGTCGCCGCCAGTTCTGTGCACCGTGTACAACCAGCAACTTCGGCCTGGATGACGGCCAACTCCTCCCGCCGGCGCAACAACGGTACAGCTGGCGGATAGCTTTGTTCGTCATTTGTTCCTCGTTTTGTGGGTGGCTGGTGATTTGACTGGGGACGCATATTGACGTCCGAATGGATTGGCACCCCAACTGTTTCGCGGACTGTTGCCAAATCCGCAGGGTAGTTTGAAGCAATGTCCAACTGTCCCGTTGGCCAATCGACCACAAATTCGCGTCCAGATTCGGAAACCCGGTTGGGCTCAATTGGTTGGGCCAGGATTTCCGAGTTGCTGGGAGCTGAGGGGGTAACGGTTGATGCCGTGCTGTCCAAACTCCTTGGTAATGTCGTTTGGAGCGGAACAGGGACAAAAGAAAATTGATTCGCTCCTTTGGGTAATGTCTCAACTCCCGCTTGAGCCAGTTGCATCAGGTATTGTCCCATCATGGCCTTCAAATCAACTGCCAAAACCTCAAATGCCTCGACAGAGTCATTTAAATTCTCTTTTTCCGACATTGAATTCACCAATCTTGGGTCCCGTAACATTGACAACTGACTACCATTTGACAGAAACTGTAGGAGACAAGCCAGAACCAGCACTGCCGATCGTCGATCGGTCAATCCCCACGTCCGTGGAGCGTTGCATTTCCTGGAGAACTTGATTCCAACAGCGATGACTTACGGGATTTCTTGCCGACATCCCTTTCCCATCGCTGACTACTGTTTGTTTACCAACCTATTACGATTGCGTTCCAATGTCACTCCCCCAAGTCTCCATCGTCGGCCGACCCAATGTCGGCAAATCCAGCATTTTCAATTGGCTGGCC
>JANNWZ010000227.1:0-29155 GCA_031409295.1 Mariniblastus sp. | reverse complement strand
ATCGACACCGGAAACCGCCGACAAAGTGACCGTAAACGGCACCTTGCGATCATCGGCTGCGGCATTCCCTTCCAGCACGGAGTTGCTCGTGCTGAAGGTCAGTGTCGGTGCCAGATCGTCGTTCTGGATTGTTCCCAGTCCTTGGCCAGCGGCGAGCGTCGCGCCGGTCGGGCTGGACAGGTTGACAAAGAAGGTCTCATCTCGTTCAAACCTGGCGTCGCCGGTGACGTTGACCGTCACCGTTTGGGTCAGTGGACCGTTTGGCACAAAAGTCAACACCTGGTTGATAATCGCCGCGTAGTCATTGTCGGCCGTGGTTGCCGGGTTCACCGTGCCGTCGGCCGTGTTCAGCGTGACCGTGACGTTGGACGATGGGTTGGCGGAAAGCGTAACCGTAAAAGTAAACGCCGTGATTCCACTGACTCCTTCATTCAGGGAAACGTCGTCGATGCTGAGTGAGGGCATCGAGTCGTCGTTTTCAATCGTGCCCGTGCCGTCGGCTGCTCCGCCGCTGTTGCTGACCGTGGTCAGATCGGACGCGATCGCGGTCGTAGTGAACTGCTCGTCCGGCTCGAAAGTCGTGTCTTCGATGACCGAAACGAGAATCGTGGCCTGTGTCTGGCCGGCTGGAATCACAAAGGCGACTCCATCGGCACTCTCGAAATCGGTTCCCTCGGTCGCCGTGCCGCTGGTCGTGTTAATCGTGCCAGAGACATCGACACCGGAAACTGCGGATAACGAAATCGTGAAGGGGACCTTGCGGTCATCGGCCGTCACATTCCCTTCCAGCACGGAATTGCCGGCACTGAAGGAGAGCGTCGGTGCCAAGTCGTCGTTCAGGATCGTCCCCAGTCCCTGTCCATCTGCGAGCGTCGCGCCGGTCGGGCTGGACAGATTGACAAAGAACGTCTCATCCCGTTCAAACTTGCTGTCGCCGGTGACATTGACGGTCACAGTCTGGGTCAACGATCCGTTCGGGACGAAGGTCAGCACCTGGTTGGTGATGGCCGAATAATCGTTGTCGGCGGTAGTTGCCGGATTGGTCGTGCCGTTGGCCGTGTTGACCGCGACCGTGACGTTGGACGAAGGATTGGCGGAAAGCGTGACAGTGAAGGTGTACGCCGTGATCCCGCTGACTCCTTCATTCAGAGAAAGGTCATTGATGCTGAGTGTGGGCTGTACCGTGACAATGCGAACGCCGCTGAATTCAGAGGTATTGCCAGCGGCATCGGTGGCCGTGCTGGTGATGAACTGACCAGCAGGAACGGCTACGGCCGGACTAAAACTGAAGCTCCCATTTCCGCTGCCGTCTGTCGTGACGGTGGTGAAACCCAAGTAGGTTTGGCCTTCGCCAAAACCCGACGGGTCGGCGGCCGCGCTGACGAACAATTCGACGCGGAAAGTGCCGTTGGCGGTGCTGTTGAGCGTGCCATTAATCGTCGTCGTGCCGCCCGTTGTCACCGACGTAATGACCGGATAGTTTTGCAGATTGTTCCCACCGATATCCGCATCGCCCGGGTCATTCGGCGTGACGCCGCTGGCCGGGTCCGTCGCCGCAACCAAATCGATGCCTAACCCGGCATTCGAGAAAATCGAATTGCCGAGAATGGCGATCGGTGTGCCGAAAACGTCCGAAAAGTTCGCGACGCCCGCCCCCGCGTTGAACGCAATGATGTTCCCTTCGTTGGCATTTGTACCGCCAATCTGACTGTCGAAGATTCCTTGTACAAAAATGCCATTATTGGAACCGGGTAAATTATCCGTTCCGTTGCCCAATGGAGAGATGCCATCGGCGGCGACGCCGATAAAATTGCCCTGGAAAATGTTCAAGGGCTGGAGATCGGGGTCGCCATCGCTACCGATATAAATCCCATCCAGCCGGTTGCCGGAAATGACATTGCGCGCTCCGACTGCCGTCCCGCCGATTGTGTTAGCATAGACTCCCTCGGGTCCAAACAACTCAATGCCTACGCCATTGCCAAGGGCCACCATGCCCGTCGCGTCGGTCCCGACAAAGTTGCCTTGGACCACGTTGCCAAACGTGTCAGGACCGTCGGAACGCCCCAGCGACACGCCAACATAGTATCCGGCAATCACATTTCCCGCGCCCGCGATCGTGCCGCCCACCAGATTGTTCTTCCCGCCCTCCACTAAGATGCCGAAATACCCTAAATTTCCTGGGGCAACCAGCAGCGTCGTGCCGGCGGCATTGGTTCCGACGTAATTCCCTTGAATCGTATTGCCGCCGGTCGTGGGGCCTGGTCCTGACACACGAATGCCGGCAATTCCCGTGGTAACAATCACATTCCGCGCCGCCGCCGTCGTGCCACCGATCAGATTTCCCTCCTGACCGTTAATTAGCACGCCTCCAACATTGTTCGCGAGCGCCGCAGTGCCACTCGCGTTTAGTCCAACATAGTTGCCTTGAATCATGTTGTTTGACGCGGGTCCGTCGATGATACCGATCGTCAGATAGCCAGCGCCGCTCATCACATTGCGGGCACCGGAATTGGTTCCCCCGACAAGGTTATTGTCCGAGCCGACATGAAGACCGCCAGCGCCTAGCCCTGCCGTTCCTTGGCTATTCGTGCCGATGTAATTGCCTTGAATGATTGTTCCCGTACCGGTGGTGACGCCAATCGCACCGTCTTCATCGTTTCCTTCGAATACGTTTCTGGCGGCGGGTGCCGTACCGCCGATCGTATTATTCGACGAGTTATTACTAATGAAGATGTCGTAGCCCGTTGACCCGAGTTCGTCGCCGTTTGCCGCCAGCGTCACGCCATCCGGCATGAGTCCCATCCAGTTGCCTTGAATTGTGTTGCCGCTGCCGTTTTGCAGCTCGATCGCATTTCTCATAAAGCGATTCATCACAAAGCCGCGAACTGTGCTTGAGCCAGAAGTGATAAACAACGCTGTACCGACGGTTCCCGACCCGTTCAGTTCGATCTGCAGCACCGCATCGTTGCCTACCGCCAGGGTATTCGCGCTCGCGCCCGGCTGCGTGTAGCCATCCACGATGGCCGGATCGGTGAGGGCCGGCAAAGCCGTCGCCGTGGAAATCGACTGCACGCCCGCTCCCGGAATGTTGAATCCGATCGTATCGGTGTCCGCGTTGGTCGGGCTGCCGCTGACCTGGGCCTGCTCGGCCGCAGACAGCGTTGCGACCGCCAGGGTGCGGTTGCTGACGAGGATCGACTCGCGCAGCGTTAGAAAATTGTCGCGAACGTTGCTGTCGAGCGTCGAGTTGACCGTAATGACGGCAGCCAACAGAGCGCGATTTTCGAGCTGCTCGTACTGCGGAAAATGCGGAAAGTTTCGCTGACCGCGATTGGCACGGTGCTGTTTGTATTTCATCACGGATACTCCAGTAATTTCAGTTGTCGAACAATCCGGGAAGCGCCGAACCGTATCGGCAAGAGCTTCCTGAATCACATTGAACGAATCCATTCACACGAATTCGGCATTCCATTGGAAATTCAACCAGCGTCCACTGTCGGGAACGAACCGGTCCGAACAGCCCAAGCAAGGCCGATTCGGGCTCTACCCGATCGACCGGTTGCTCGTCCTGTTTCTTCGATGAAGTTCCCTTTCAGGCGTTGTAACTGCGCGCCGGAACGACATGCGTCGCTGAAATTCGGGAAACTTCCGGAAATGTCCGAATCGGCTTTCGCCCCGCATGAGCTGGCCAGTGTTTGGCGTGGCACGAACTGCCTGCCCGTGGCTTTACTCTTTGGGCCCGATTTGGCAGTTCGAGCCCGAGTTCGTCTGGGTTGGGTGGCGCTTTCTATGCACCATGGATTCCGGGATCAAGAACACTGGCGTAGCCAGTGGCACCCAGTCATGCCCACTCAAGTACTGTAAGACAGCGGCATAGCCAGTGGCACCCAGCCGGAGTGTTCCGGCGAGTGCCAACATTGCTTATTCCGCAGGGACCGTGTATCCCTTTTTTTCCAGGCGGTGCTGGACGTCCCATCGAAACCAAAGGGTGCAGAGTTCAGCCAGCAGCAAGCAGCCCCACAGAACCCAGGCCAACGTGACAAGATTCAACGGCGGCGCCCATCGCACCCCGAAATCCTTGAGAAGCGAGAGAATCAACGCTCCAACCGATGGCACCAGAACGGAGGCCAGAAAGAAGATCGCGATTCGCATTCCACAGCCCATGCCTGGACCGAGAAACGGAGGTCCGTGTTGAACCAGGTGCCTGACCGTGCGAGTCACATTGCGGACCGAGTGTATCGCAGCGATCAGCATCGGCCATTGCATGTGCGTTCCCACGATCCAGTTCCAGACCAGTTCGCTTTCTGCATTCCATTGCATCGAAAAAGTGCCCCCGAGGGAACGAGCCTGGAACCAGGGGATGGCTACAATTACGACCACAAGAATTGCGATCATCCGCAGGCTCTTCCGGCTTTCCTTGAGCAGTGCCGGATGTGGAAAAATGAGTTGCAAAATTGGCAACGCCAGCAGATAGGCGATAAACTCGGCCAACATGGGGACCAGCATGTGCCATGCCGTTGCCTGGCCAACTGCGATCGCCCAAGCCAGGCTGGCGGACAACCCGATGGACCAGGCGATCTCGATCACAAGTTCGCGCACGGTCAGTTCGCCACCTTCGCAAGAGAGGATGTGGCGGGCCTCGCGAATCGTCATGTCTTTGTAGAGTTCCGCTCCAGGTGGGGACGGATTTCGGGCACCCTGCGTCGACCTGGCGATGTTCGCCCCGGAAGATTGGTCTGCAAGGTTGTTCGATGTTCGTTTGCGTTTTCGTGACATGCTTGCGTGGGGACTTTCAACTGGGGTGAAAGCGTTAGTGCACGATCGGCAGCCCGGTGACTGAGCCGACCGGAACCAGTTTGATCATGCCGAACTGCGAATCGTAAGGCAGGCTCTGAAACCCGTCAACTGTGGCTCTCGACGAAGATGGGACGCCCACTTTCACCAGGCACTGGCCGCATATCGGGGGACGAATCAGGTACTCGATTCCGGGGGAATCCGGCATCTCTCCCGGAAGGCAATTTCTGCACTTCTTTTCTTTTTTCAAAAAATCGCGGCAATGGACGACGCGATTGCAATTCTCGCGCAGTTACGTTCGGGGGAAACACCCCTGATCGGCGGCAGGTTGTCCCGGTTGAAAAAGAATCCAAGCCCCTTGACCTGGTGATAGACATGACTCATTCGACCATCACTCGCAACTCGTGCTCGCCGTTCCCAGCGATTCCCCCCACCCATCGACGGGGAGGCGGCTTGTCCGTTACCCGCCTGATCCTGCTGGCGGTGACGATCGCCGTCAGCTGTCACGCATTGCCTCTCCAGGCCCAGGTCAGGGACTGGATCAACACAACCAACGGCGCGGCTTACTACGATGTGGGCTCGAACTGGAGCCCATCTGGAGCGCCGGGTGCCAGCGGAACGGCCAGGTTCCAGCAGCCCGGAACCTATCAGGTCTGGTGGGACACCATTACGGCGACTGACACGCCTTCTGTGGGCTTTCTGCAAGTACATCACGGCAATGCCACGTTTCTGAACACTGATACCAGCCTCCAACATCAGTTAACGATCAACGGTTCTGGCGGCGCCGGCAGTTACAGTGACTTGGAGATTCGCGGAGAAGGTGCACTCACCATTCGAGGGCTCCATTTGCGCAGCCTGGGCGGCGCACAACTATTCACCGGCGGAACCCTGACGCTCGACGGTTCGCATTCGGCTGGCACCAGGATGTCGGTTGAAGGAAGCACGGGATTCCGGGTCCTGGGAAATGGCGTAAACGTTCTGGCTGGAGCCGTGTTGAACAGCACCCAGACGATTCTTCACGGCGGGACAGCGACCGTTTCTGGCAATGGCTCCCAGTGGAACACCACCGACCTTCTTAGCGTGGGCGACCGCTTTTTTGGCAGCGTTGCGAGCGCCACGCTGAACGTTGAGGCCGGAGGGCTTGTATCCAGCAACTTCGGCGCAATCGGTGACAACGACGGTTCGGGCGTTGTAACGATCGCTGGAAACGGCTCACGCTGGAACAACACAATTGGTCTGATGGTCGGCCAAACGGGTAATGGCACGCTCAACGTCTCAGCGGGTGGAGAAGTGGACAGCGGGGCTGGAACTATCGCCTTGCAATCCGGCAGCAATGGCACGGCGACGGTGACGGGTGTAGGCTCGAAATGGACGAACTCCGGAAATCTGGTTGTTGGAAATCTTGGCAACGGTACACTGAATGTCCAAGCTGGTGGAGAAGTGACCAACAGCATCGGAATTATCGGCAATCAATTCCAAAGCCCCGGCACGGCGACCGTGACTGGTGCAGGCTCGAAATGGACGAATTCTCAAAGTCTGACCGTTGGAAATCTTGGCAACGGTACGCTGAACGTTCAGGCTGGTGGAGAAGTGACCAACAGCTTCGGAGTTATCGGTAACGACAACAACGGCGGCATTGGCTCGGCGACCGTGACTGGCGCAGGCTCGAAATGGACGAATTCTGCACACCTTCTTGTTGGAAATAACGGCTTCGGGACGTTGAATGTCGACGCGGGTGGAGCAGTGACCAACACGGACGGAATAATCGGCATCGGTCCCGCCCGCACAGGTATCGCGACGGTGACGGGTGCAGGTTCGAAATGGACGAATTCTGGTTATCTGGTTGTTGGAACGTTTGGCAACGGCACGCTCAACATCCAAGCGGGTGGAGAGGTGGCCAACACGATCGGAGCAATCGGCAATGAATCGGGCGGCATTGGTACGGCGACGGTGTCGGGAGCAGGCTCGAAATGGACGAATTCTGCATACATACTAGTTGGAAATTCTGGCACCGGGACGCTCGATGTCCTAACGGGTGGACTCGTGACCAACACAGACGCACTAATCGCCAACCAATTGGGGGCCATTGGCACGGCGACGGTAACGGGAGCAGGTTCGAAATGGACGAATTCCGGATTTCTGGTTGTTGGTGAATCGGGCAACGGGGCGCTGAATGTCGCGGCGGGCGGAGAAGTTGCCAACACGAACGCAGCTATCGGTAGAGCCTACGGCATTGGTACGGCGACAGTGACGGGTGCAGGCTCGAAATGGACGAGTTCCGGATTCCTGAACATTGGAGATTCTGGCACCGGAACGCTGAATATCTACAACAACGGTCTGGTCACTGTCGGCGGAAACATGTCGATCAATTCAGCCAGCAGTGTCAACTTGAACGGGGGACGATTGGAATTTGGGACGACGGAACAAAACAGCTTTAAACGGATCAACGCGGTCAGCGGTTCGCTGGCGGGCACCGTGAACCTCAGTGGAATAAACGCCGCTTCGTCGTTCACCGGACTCACCAACAATGCCGTTGATTCCAGTGGAGTGCATCTGGTCAATTCCGGCATGATTCACGGTAATGGTCTGCTTGGTTCCCGAATCAGCAACACGGCCAGTGGGGAGCTTCGCACAGTTTCTGGCGAGTGGTTGCGGTTTGCCGGCACGAACAACTCCAACGCGGGGCGGATCAACAACTTTGGCGGCGTGGTCGAGTTTGGTGGTAGTCTGAACAATGCTTCTGGTGGATTGATCACCGGTCGCGGCCAATTTCTTGCCGGTGCGGGCTTGATCAATCAAGGCAACATGGCCTTCAGCGGCACCACGGATATTGTCGGTGATGTCGCCAACAACAATGGCGGATTGA
Source organism: Mariniblastus sp. (assembly GCA_031409295.1). Taxonomy (GTDB): domain Bacteria; phylum Planctomycetota; class Planctomycetia; order Pirellulales; family Pirellulaceae; genus Mariniblastus. The sequence continues at coordinate 21,495 of JANNWZ010000227.1, read as the reverse complement.
TTGTGACTTCGGGCAACGCGACGACGACGTTTTACGATGATGTTGTCAACAACGGTGAGATCCGGACCAGCCAGCAGGGCAGTAGCGTGTTTTTCGGCAGTGTTTCGGGAGCGGGCAATTATACCGGAACCGGCAGTGTGTTCTTCGAAGGAGACCTCAGTCCTGGCAACAGTCCGGCGGTTGTCAACTTCGGAGGCAACGTCTCGCTTGGATCCGGTTCCAACACCTTGTTCGAGTTGGGCGGGCTGAATTATGGCGACTTTGACAAGATGATTATCGCCGGCAACGCGACGATTTTAGGCTCTCTGTCCGCTGCAATGTGGGACAATTTTCAGCTAAGCTCGGGCATGGAGTTTCTCATCATGGAGATCGGCGGGACGCGAACCGGGTTCTTCTCGGGTCTTGGAGAAGGGTCACTGATCGGGAATTTCAATGGTCAGGATTTACGAATTTCGTACGGTCGCGGCGATGGCAATGACATCAGTCTGTTCACACCAATTCCCGAACCGACCGCTTTCGCCATGATCGGAATGATGGGCCTCCTGGGCTTGCGGAGAACAAAAAGGGTCAAGCCAGTAGTCCGTTGACTCTGGTATTTCTGTTGATACCAAAAAAATGAATTGAAAAAAATACTTTGGTGTCGCCCCAGCATGCAGCCGGCCATTGGAATTTTTTGGGAACACAGAAATCGACCACAAATTTTACAAATAACACGAATCCATTGAGAAGTGTTTTTCTGGGAGCTTTTGGAAACGTCTTGATTCGTTTAATTCGGATGATTCGTGGTTAAACCCCATTATCAAACCAGTGAGCAGGGCACGGTACTCTTTGGGGGAGCTAGTAGTGCGGTGACTTTTGTATTTGTGTTGATAGCAAAAATGAATCGAAAAAATACTTTGGTGTGGCGCCGGCATTTTTCAGCTCGCACGTTGGTATCCAATTCTATTGGCGATGAGGCTTGCCGAATCAGTGGGGCCGTCCGGTACGAGGCGGCGCCTCGTCATTAGTCGTCGCCCGTTGCGAGTGGAGTTTCGGCTTTGGCAGCAGGCTTGAATTCATCGGCAGGCTTGAATTCATCCGCCGACTTGAGTTGCTCAACGGGCTTGAATTCATCCAGTTTTAGCTGCCATTCCGCGGCCTTTGTATCGAAACCTTGGTCCGGTTCGGCGACGTGCTTGAGTGTATAAAGCTCGACCAGGCGTTGAAGTGTTTCCGGGATACGTGTGCTACCCGCTGGCGGGATCGATTGCTCACGCTCTTTCATGCCATTGTATCCGGTCACCAGCAGCGACTCCGCCTCGGCGAGTTTCTTCTGGCCTAGCAGGGATCCGCCGAGTGCCGCTTGGGCATTGAACGTCCGCCAGTCTTGGGGCGCGAATTTCTCGCGAAGGGACAAACATTCCCGAAGGAGTAGTTCGGCTTCAACATATTGTTGGCATTTCAACAATTCCATTCCCACAAATACCAACGTTGCGGCGAATTCCGGTTCGCTTTCGGGAAGGCGCTGTCGTTGTCCGGCGATGTATTGTTTGAAGTTTTCTGTCGCGCTTTCACCGCGACCGACTGCTACATAGGCGCTACCGAGATCAGCCATGCTGTCGAGCGTGTCGGGATGGTCGGCCCCCAGATTGATTTTCTGAAGTCGCAGGATTTCTTCGAACAGAGGCAGTGCCAAGTCGAGTTTTCCAGTAGCATTGTAGCTCGACGCCAAGCCATTCATGCAAAGTATCGTGTCAGGATGGTCAGCCCCCTGTATGGTCTTCCGGAGGTGGAGTGTTTCTTCGTACAGTTGCCGAGCGTCATCGAATTTTCCCACGGCGTAGAGACCAACCGCCAAATTGTTCATACTGGTGATCGAGCCAGGGTGGTCGGCACCCCTCAGTGCTTTTGTAAGCCTCAGGTTTTCTTCCAGTAACGGCAAAGCCAGTTCGAACTTCCCGGCGGACAGGTAACCCAACGCCAGGCTGTTCACGGTCTTAAGCGTATTGGGGTGGTCAGTCGCCAGTTTGGCTTGCAGAAGCTGAAGGGTTTCTTCGAGCAACGGCAGAGCCAAGTCGAGTTTTCCGGCGGACTGATAGCACGCCCCAAGACCGCTCATACAGCCAAGCGTGTCAACATGTTCGGCTCCCAACCGGATCTTTGTGAGTCTCAGGGCATCTTCCCAAAGAGCCAACGACAAGTCGAGCTTTCCGACTCGCTCGTAGACTTCGGCCAAGTTGCACATGCAGACCAAGGTGTCGGGATGGTCCGCGCCCAACGCGGCCTTGTCGATCGGCAGGGTTTTTTCCAGAAGCTGCAGGGCCAAGTCGCGCTTCCCCACAGTTTCGTAGCTCATCGCCACGTTATTCATGGCAACAAGCGTGTTGTGGTGGTTGGGACCCAATGTGGCAGTTGCGAATGTTTGGGCTTCTTCGAACATCCGCAGAGCCAAGTCCATTCTCCCAACCGCCCGATAAGCACACGCCAAGTCATTCATGGTGCGGTAGGTATCGTAATGGTCGGCCCCGCCTGGTTTGGCCCGGCAGAGCCTCAACGTTTCTTCAAAGAGGGGCAACGCCAAATCGACATTCCCGTCTTTCAGGTAGGCGCCCGCCAAGTCATTCATGCTTGTGAGCGTGTCGGAGTGATCAGCCCCCAGTTTGGCAGCCCGGGTTGCTTTTGCCTTCCGGAACAACGGAATAGCTTTGGCCGGGTAGCCCAGATTCACCAGCGCCGCACCGAGTTTGTTTTGCAGTCCGGCTACGACCAACGGATCGCCAACGGATTCCCCGTCCAGTTGCCCAGCTGCCACAATAAGTCGGTTTGCCAGTACGGCTTCGAGTGGCTCGGTCCCTTCCTTGACCTTGCCGATGTTCAGGTCGTCGAAGATTGACGTGAGGACTGCATTACCTTTCTCGATCTGAGTCAATCGGGCTTGGGATTGTTCGTTGGCCGCCTTCTCGTCGACGGCTGCTTTCTTCGCGAGTGCCGTTTGGGTCTCAGCCTCGATTTTGGCCAACTGCTGCTGTTCGGCAAAGAGGTTGGCGCGAAACAGTCCAAAGATCGTGCCGGTCATGCCGACGATCAGTGCGAGCAGAACGAGAGAGGCGGCTAACACTGCTCCCTTGTTTCTGCGCAACATTTTCTTCAGTCGATAGGTTGTGCTGGGCGGGCAGGCTTCGACCGCTTCGTCATGCAGGAACCGCTCCACATCGCGCGCTAGACTGCTGGCCGTTTCGTAACGGCGACTGCGTTCCTTGTCGAGGGCTTTCATCACGATCCAGTCCAGATCGCCGACGAGAGATTTTTTTAGTTGATTCGGTTCGATGCTGCGTTGGGCGGCGATACTGGGGAGACTTAGACTGCTACTCAATCGGGTGCTGGGCTTGGGTGGTTCGACTTCTTTGATCAAGCGTAGGACTTCGTTAAACGCGGCTTCTTTGAGTTGCAGTTTCTCCAGGGGCGTGCTGCCGGTTAGCAGTTCGTACAGGATCACTCCCAACGAATAAATGTCGGTCCGCGTATCGACGTCGAGATTATTGTGTTCGGCCTGTTCGGGAGACATGTACAGCGGTGTTCCGACCATCACTCCATGGGCGGTGTGGAGTGAATGCTCAGTCAGCGAATGGTGCATGGCTTTGGCCAATCCAAAGTCGATGACTTTGGGTACCGGCTGTCCGTCGTACAGACAGATCAGAATGTTGGAGGGTTTCAGATCGCGGTGAATGATCCCTTTTTGATGGGCATGTTGTACCGCCTGACAGACGGGTGTGAAGAGATTAAGTCGTTCCTTGAGGGAGAGTCTGGCCTGATCGCAATACTCGGTCAGCGGGACGCCTTTGACGTACTCCATGGCGAAGTACGGGCGTCCTTGTTCGGTCATGCCTCCGTCGAAGACTTTGGCGATGTTGGGATGGTCCATCATCGCCAGGGCCTGACGTTCGGCGTCAAAGCGGGCGAGCACCTGTTTCGAGTCCATGCCGGGCTTGATCAGTTTGATGGCGACCTTGCGTTTGACCGGCTCTTTCTGCTCGGCCAGCCAGACGGCGCCCATCCCTCCTTCGCCGATGGCTTCAATCAGTTTGTAGCGTCCGGCGATGATGGTGCCGGGATGTTCCGACGGTTTTGCTGTTTGCGCCAACAATTCCATCAGTCGGCGTTCCACCAGTTGGTCGTCCGATTCGCGCAGAAAGGTCGCCGAATCGAAATGAGCTTTGAGCAATGCCTCGACTTGGCCCTGCAATTCCGGGTTGTCTTGGCAGGCCAATTTCAAAAATTTATTGCAATCCGCCGCCGACAGCTTCACCGCCGCGTTGAACAGTTCACTTTCGTTCATCGAATTCCCCAGCAATCATGAAAACAGACTTCCACATCATCATGCGAGAAATCCGCCGATAATCCGAAGAGAATTTTTGGATTATCAGGAATTACCTTGTTTGATTGTTTTCACTCCATTCGCGTTTCAACCAGGCTCGGGCAAATTTCCAGTCGTTTTCGGCAGAATCGACTGAGATTCCCAGCACCAGGGCGGTTTCGTCGAAAGTGAATTGCAGGAATAATCGCATCTTGGCGACTTCCGCCTGGCGTGGATGTTTAGCCGCGAGATTGTCAAGCAATTCATGAACGGCGAGGGTCTGGTCCACTTTCTGTTCAATATCTGGAACGTCGGGCAGCTCGGCGACTCGTTGCATGTTGCCACCATGCCGCACGCTCAGTTTCCGGCGCGCTTGATCGACGAGAATCCGACGCATCGCTTCAGCCGCGGCGCCGAAGAAGTGTTTCCGGCCTTCAAAGGTTGCTGAACCCTCTTTTCCGACCAGTCGCATCCAGGCTTGGTGAACCAGATCGGTGGCCTGCAAAGACTGGCCTGGTTTCTCCCGGGCCAGTTTTGCAGCCGCGAGGTGGCGGAGTTCTTCATAGACCAGCGGCAGCAGCCGATGGGCTGCCTGCTGATCTCCGTTTTCAATTGCGACCAGAATTACAGAAACGTCACTCATAAGATGAACACACGCTTTCAACCAGGTTGCCTTCGCCGCCAACAGACCTACAGCGGTCGTGATTGCTTAGATATTGCCTTCGCCGGACGCGCTTCGGACCGAAAGTCCATCTTACCATCTTGGGGGGTAGCAAAGTGGAATAAATTCAACTTAAAGGATTTGTCCAAGTGCAATGCAACGAAGGTTCGCGGTCAGCAGACATCATTCTTGAAATGGGGCCTAAGTTCGAGTTTTGCATTTCTTTGGCGTGCTGCGGCCCGGCGTAGCTTTGGATTAGCCTGGGTCGGTAAAAATTTGGGGTTGTGACAAGCATTGGATTGCGCAGGTTTTATCCCGATAGGGATTTCAAGCGATTAGCCGGTGGTTGAGCGCAGCGACACCACTGGAACCGTTTCGAAGATTGCGCGTCGACCCTGAAAGGGTCGCAGATCTGCGACCCTTTCCGGGTCGGTGTGTCTGTTTTCGGGTTTCCGGGGGTGCGCTGCTTCGCAGCGACCCCCGGCTAATGGCTTGAAATCCCTATCGGGATGAAAAGCAAATCAGACAGAACCAACATGGACTCAATGGAAATACACAGAACTGTGTATCAACCCCAAATTTTTAACAGCCCAGGGGATGAAAAGCAAATCAGGCAGAACCAACATGGACTCAATGGAAATACACAGAACTGTGTATCAACCCCAAATTTTTAACAGCCCAGGATTAGCCGACTTGATCGCGTCCCATCTGAAAAAATCTTGATGGTCGCTTTCATCCATACCGTTGATTATTTCTCCCTCACGCGACGAATTCAAAGCAGTGCTAAATCACGGCACTCCAAAAAATGCAAAACTCGAACTAAGCAACTGTACATAAGTAAACTGGCATAGCCATCACCCGTCGACACAACCGGAGAAACGAACATGGATTTACAGGATGATTCTTGATCCGACTTACAGTAGGGAGAAATCACTGAGAAAATCATCGGTTGTGCATTCGAAGTCATCAATTAGTTGGGAGCCGGGTTTCTTCAATCAGTTTATAAGAAAGCCTTGGCAATCGCTCTCCGGGACAGGTGATTTCGAGCGCATTGCCAGCATCCTCTCCATGTTCACTTTCGACAACGAATCGTTGGCGAGTTCTATGCCGACCTTGTCGTTGAAGGAAAAGTCATCGTCGAGCTTAAGGCTGCAAAGGCGATTGCTCCCGAGCACCAGGCCCAGATTATTAACTATCTAAAGGCAACTGGAATCGAGGTCGGCCTACTGATCAATTTTGGCAATCCGAAACTCGAATACAAATGATTCACACGACACAAGTGAATCAATCAGCGAATTGAAATCATCATGTACCTCTTGTTCATCCATGTTCATTCATTTTGTTCGAAAACTTAACCATTCGTGCTTAATTTTGAAATTTTTGCACCATGGCACGATCTCAGATCGGAGTCATTTTTTCGAAAACTAGTCCATTCCAGTTTGCCTTACTATTTCATCCGTGGATGAATCGCAGTGGCGAATCGCGTTGCGGACGACGATTGAAGCGTTTAAGATTTATCGGGCTTAGTCTCCAACTTAATCGAATATCGATATTTACCAACGCATGATCGCCGCCCCAACGTTACTATCGCTGATCGTCACAGTTGTTTTGTGGCCCCAATTCGACCGGGCATCGAACAAGGTCCAACAAGGACTTTCCTCGCCAGAAATGCAACGTAGCCAAGAGAAGGAGAACGCGACCGAGTCTGTCGAACAACTTGGATCAGTGACGAAGATTCCGTTTACGCTGACCGAATCGAATAACATCTCCGTACAAGTAACAATCAATGGAACCGACAAATTAGACTTGATGTTTCACACTGCCGTTGACTCGATTTCATTAACCCGTGCCGCCGTCGAAAAAATTCCCAGCCTTGAAATGAATGAGTCGGTCGAGGTACAGAGTTGGGGTGGAACTGCCCAAGCGAGTGTCAGCACGGGCAACAGGTTGCAAATCGGGAATTTGGAATGGAACGAGCAGACTATTTTCGTCGATGAACTTTCCGGGCCAGGGACAGACGGAAAATTCGGGCCCAATCTTTTTGCCGGCAAGATCCTCGAGATCAATTTTGACCACCGTGAACTTGTCATTCACACGACGCTTCCTCCCCATGCCACCGAAACCGCTTCGACCTACCAGCGATTGGATTTTTCGGTTCACCAGGGCGCCATGTATGTCGTTGGCGAGCTAACTGTTGGAGACAGCAAATTTACGAATCAGTTCATGATCCATTCCGGTTTTGGCGGAACGGTATTGCTTGATGATGAGTTTGTCAGCACACACGAACTCGCTTCCAAGCTACCAACGATCAGCGAACGAGAGCTGAAAGATGCCTTTGGCAACGTTTTGAAAACAAAAAAGGTCAAATTGTCGTCCCTTGGTTTGGGAAGAATCCATTTTGCGGATGTCCCAATCGAGATGTTCGAAGGAGCGTTGGGAAAGCAGAAAATTAGCGTCTTGGGGGGTGATATTCTTAAACGCTTTAACCTGATTATCGACGCGGCGAATCAGCATCTCTATTTGTCGCCCAGTACAATGAACGGCGTTGAATTCGGCGGTTGACTCACGGCGTTCGGTCCTGAACGCGCACGCCAAGCCGCGGTTGATGCGCGAATGCTTGCCAGGTTACTTCTCTGAGATTCGAGATTTCGCCATTCGATCGTTGATTTTTTCGATGTTGATCCCAACCGCCAGAGTCGTGGAAGACTTATCGACGAGTACCAGGTACGGGAACCAATTGGGTGGACATTGTTTCAGATAGGCTTGATTGAAGGGTGGCCAAATGAATTTGGCGTTGGGCATCGCCGCGGTAAATTCCTCTTGGATTTCCGCTGCTAATGGTTCCGACTCAGACCACACGACCAGGTATCGCACGCGACCGTCACTGTTTGAAATATTAGCGAATGCCTTGAGCCAATTACTGGTGTTGGTGGGTTGACCGGACAGGAACGCAATCACGGTGGCCTCCGCAGCCGCATCGAGCGGTTGTTCTGCCGGCGATCCGCTATCAAACCGGAATTGATTACCAATCAAGGCGTGTCGGGTTTCGTATTGTTGTAGTATCCGCTGGACGTTTTCGCGAATCGATACATCCGACAGCTGGGCGGCAGAAATCTGCAGCTTTCCAATCAGCTCTCGTTCCAGGGCCTGCTCGCTCGTCAGTTGAATCGGTTCAAGGGTCGAGAGCGCAATGAGATAGGTTATCGGACCGAGCTGCGGCGACCGAGTTATGGCGTCGATCAATTTCCGTAATTCTTCGATCGCCAGCGCACTACCCTCCGAAACGGTAGACCGCAGCGTCTCCACATCTACGATCCCAATCACCGATTGATCAAACAACGCTTGTCCCATTTCTCGAAAGTTGGCATCGCCATGGCCAATCAATTTCTGGGCCAACAACTGTTTCAACTGTTGCGCGTGTTGAGGATCTTGTATTTTATTCAACAGCGCAATAATAACCAACATCGGTCGAACAGCCTGTGGCGAAAGCTCGGCTAGTGCAGATTGAAAGCACGCGGAGATCGCGGTCAAGCTTTCATCCGAGGGACGAGCCAGATAGTCAACCAGAGTCGCGGTCGCGATACCCATTCTGGCATAACTGGCAATCAGGGGATTTTCCGACAGGAGATACTCCGACGAGACAGTTCTCAATTCTTCGCGAATCTCTCGCTCGTCGGTCGCCTGTTCCGCAAATAATGACGACAAGGAAATCAGCGAGTTGATTTTCTCAATGACGCCGATCGAAACAGAATCCTTATTCTCTTGCAGCTCGATTAGTTGTTCAGCCAGCTTTTTTTTCTTCAAGCAAGTAACATATTTCGCGGTCGTTGTGTCATTGTAAATTTGCTGATCCAGCTCACCCAATTGTGATAAAAGTTCAGACGAACTAATCCTGTTTGTCGTAACTGTCGTAACTGTCGGTACTCGATCCGTTGGTTTATTTGAATCGGTTACGTCGTCTTTTTGGAATCCCAACATGACGGCGATTTTGTCGCCGAAATAAACGTATCCGAGGAGTGCTCCCAGAACGATCCAAACAACCGCAACGACAGCGAAGATTCGAAGAATTTTTCGTCCTTGTGCCCGTTTATATGCTTGTTTTCCGGCTCGCCGTTGCAGCGATTCCAGTTCGGGCGTTATCTGGGTTTGACGCGGAACATAGTTTTTTCGCGGGGCAGGAGCCGGGGCTGCCCGAATTGGCAATGGTTGCGCCGACTCTGCTTTGACGGTAGCCGGATCAGGCTGGTTGCTCCCGCGCGGTGTCGGATCGGTTGGTTTGGATGGGTCGGCCATAGATACGTCGATCGGTTTTCAGGAAAAATAACGGGTTGAATTCGAGACCAGGTGGAACTCTGATTCTACTTCAAACGACGAGAGAATGAAGATATTAAACAGCTGAAAGGCGGAGGCGCGATTTACGCGAACCGGGCGTCGCTAAGACGAGCACCGATTGGATGATCCCAGCCCGATAGATTAGCGCGGGACGTTCCACGAGGTCCCGCGATTACCGGTTTGTTGAACCGTTCGCTTCACGGCGAGCCGCCGGCAAAGAGTTTTCGATTGAACGTCGCCTACGGTATTGCCGTTAAACATAGCAGGCTCGTCGGGCATTAAATCCACAGCCCGCAACGTCTCGGGTTGCGATTGGTAGCCCTTACTCGGCCGCTTGCCGGAATATTCTTCAGGTCCGAAAAAAATAGTCTCCGTGTTCGGCAGGTCCGCGAAAATAGTTAACTGCGCGAGCGCCCCTGATAGCGGGCTCGGTTTGTTCCCACTGGCTGGACCGGTTCGTGCATTTCCCAGTCTAAACCGGCAAAGGCCACGTCAAAAGCCACGTCGTTGCGCTGTTGCTTGTTTGATGAGGCAATCGGTTTTAAAACGACCGGCTCCCCAGATCCAGTTTTGGAAACATCATTGCGGTTGGTTGGCGAAGTACGAATCGCCACCTCCCGGTTGGCAATAATCTCCTGAGTTGGCTGCAGACCGTTGACACGCGAACTCGTTGAGCGATTCAGCGACGGCGAGTTGACAAAATTTAATCCGGCAAACATCCGGAGATTCGACGATTCGTCGAGAACCTTGCCGCGCGGGTTGGAATTCGACAACCTCGACAGGCCGGTTTGATAGAGCGCAACATAGCCCACTTGTTCCGGCGCGTGATTCATTTCCAGATCCAGCGTCTGTTCTTCGCCGATGAACAACGTCGCGCCCGTGGCGGATAAATTAATCAGCCGCAAGGCCGCCGGATCGCTTTCATTGAACGTCTGAATATTCGCCAGTAAGGTTGGAGCTCCGGCAAAAGGTTGCTGGAAATTGAACGCGTTGGGCAGATGGGAAACTAGCGTGGGAGTCAAACCGACTTCCATCTCCCAAGTGCCGAAACTGTAACGACCGGGCTCCATTGCCAGATAGTAGACGGGGGTTTCTTCATCGGCCTGTGAACCTGACCGTTCAGCAAACTGGGTCGCCAGCTCGAATCCGTTGGTTGTGATCGAACGCACGCGCGAAGTGCGCGAATACTGGACGAAACTCAGTTCGGCGGAGGTCACCACGACGGGCACCGTCGCAAAAGCCTGTGAAAAAGTTTGCTGGACAAACGTAGCATCGGAAGCCAAGGCTTCGCCCGCGATGATTCGCGAACCGTTCGGCAATGTCGTGACACCGCGTTCCAATACGATGTACTTCAGGTTTTCAAAAACAGGTGTTTCAAAAGCCGTATTCCAAAGACTCAGCCGCACGTCAAATCCATTGGGACCGACATTCGTGACACTGGCCAGGATCGGTAAATTATTTGCAAATCCGGGCGGGCTGATAATGACAATCGGATCGACAAACGTCTGGCTGAAGGTTACGGAAATCAAGTCCAGGCCGACCATGTTCACGGTGCCGGTTTCCACCTTGACACTCGATGGAATTGCACGTTCCGCAAAATACTCACCATTGCCTGACAACGCTGCCACGCGCAGGTAATACGTTCCGCTGGAAGCTGCCGTGAATTGAACATTGGATGTTCCTGTCGCCACCGTGGCGCCACCGGGGGCGATTAATTGCAATTGCAGATTGCTAGAACCACCAAGTCCGTTAACGAACAAGTCGGGACCACCGGCCGGCAAGCTGGCGTCGAATCGAATCGCCTCGCCAGCCGTAGCGGTAAACGAATAGAAATCTGGATTGGTTGTGGCGAATCCAAACGCGCCTCGCAATCCATTAATGTCCTGGGCCGTTGAATTCGTCGCATCGTTTGCTTCCCGGTCGAACTCGGCGTTTCGGGTCACCAACAAATTGAATTCCGCTTCGGAACCGGTAATGCGGACGAAATAGTTATCGCGCACGCCGTTGGTGGTGGTGTCCTGGAATCGTGAAATGTAGCTACTGATGTTGGTGGCCGAGACACCGGATCGCAGCAGTGTGCCACTTCCATTGTAGAGTGCGATATTCACGCTGCCGACCGTTGCCAATCGCGAGGCCGCGAGGGCTGCCGATTCACCATCGGCCAGCGAAAACGAAAACCAATCCTCACCGGCTGCCGGCGTCAAGATCGAGATTTCGTCGTAACCGCGTCCATCGGTTGGGATCGGATTATTGTCAAACTGTTGGAATCGGATCCGGAAATTCGAGTTCAGTGAAATTCCGGCGGCGTTTGCGGCGGCCACCAAATCCACGTTCTGTTGAATCCACAATCCTGAGGTAGAGGTTGTGGTGGGAGAAAAAACGGTAAACCAATTCGTGCCATTGGCGCTGATCGCCACCCCATCACCATCGGATGAGCCTGTAAATGACGCCGGTAACGTATGAACCTCATCGCCAAGACTGGTATGCGAAAATCGCAATGTGGCGGCCGTCAGTCCCGCCAGGTTAACGGTCCAATCGGCTTGATTGCGATTATTAACATTGCTCGCAGACGTATCCATCAGCATCGCAAAACTTCCGGCAGCCGTCCCGCTGGATCCTAAAATCCGGATACGTCCATTGGCAGTCGAACTGGCAGTGGTCCACTGCGAACCGAGACTGCCCGACTCGAAATTCTCGGAATAAAGGGCGGTACCAGCGGAGGAAGGCAATTGACCAACAACCGCCAAACGATCCGCCATCCCTGTGCCCAATCCAATCGCGGTGGCATCAATTCCCTGGGCGGTCGCTAAGGTATTGTTGGTGGAACTGTTCAGCCCCTCAATTTCCAGCCCCGCATTGAGCACGATCCGCACATTGTATAACCCGCTGCTGGCGCCCACGCCACCGAAGGTCAAGCGATAGCGACCGGCGGTGCTAATTTCCAGATTACTGGTGAAAGCAACGCCCGCACTGCCGTTCACATTGGCGATCGAAACTCCCGCCGGATTACGAACTTGAATCGTCGGAACCAACGCTCCGCTGGCCTGCGCTGAAATGGATAGTTTTTGTCCGGCATCTAAATTCAGATAGTAATCATCTTTTTCGCCATTGGTCGAAATGTTGGCTGAATATCGTTGTTCATAGACCTGCGATCCCTGGCTGAGCAACTGAACCGTGTTGGGTGCCAAGGTAAAACTGCGGATAAAATTATCACCGCCGGTGCCATCGCCGTTGCCGTCCAGCGCCGTGTTAAAAGGATTCTTCAGCCCGCCGGAAACCAACGACAGTTGATAATTACCTGGCTCTAACGGCGCACCACCAATCGTAAAGGTCAGTTCGTTGGTACCGACACGGTATGTCTTATTAACCGTGAGCGGGACAATTCGATCGTCGCCGTTGCCAAAGATGCCGTCCGCGCCCGATTCGCGCAATACAAAATTGGCGGAATTGTTGACGGATGCAGGGTCCAGCACTTGGTTGAACGAAACGGTAAAGGAACCGACTGAAAAATTGTTGGTCACGGAACTTTGAGCTGGCAGTCCGGTAAGCGATTTGATTTTAGGTGCAGCCAGCGCCGTCGTGAGCGCCGCAAAAGTATTCACGCGACCCGTTCCCAATAATCCGGCGGTCGAGGGATTCAAAGCATCAATGTTGGTTGCCGTAGCCAGCAACCGCGCCGCCACTTGGTCTCGGTTCCAGGTTGGATTGGCACCCCACAATAACGCTGCTGCCCCAGCGGCGTTGGGCGTCGACATACTCGTGCCGGATTTGGTACCGTAACTATTGCCGGCGATCGTCGAAAAAATGTTGGATCCAGGCGCCGAAATATCGATACCGGTTCCATAGTTGCTGAAACTGCTGCGCAAATCCGCACTATCGGTGCTGGCGACAAACAAGGACTGCTCGAACACTTGCCGCGGAGGATTCAAGGCATTATTGTTCCCAGCCGAATTAAAATGCAACACACCGGCATCGTACATGTACTGGAGCCCGGCGGTAAACACGGGATCGCCGACCCAACTATCCACGTTGTAACTGGTCGTCACAATCTGCGCTCCCATATCGGCCGCGTAACGATACGTGGCGTTGATGACCGCAGCGGTCCAAGCCCCCGTGCCGGCGTAAAACTGTAACGGCATGATCGTCGACAGTCCTGCCGTTCCAGCGATTCCAATCGCATTGTTCGTGCGACCGGCGGCGATCCCGGACACATGGGTACCATGATCGTTGGCGACGGCATTCGGATTCGGATCGTTGTTGTTGGAACTGAAGTCCCAACCGGTGACATCGTCGATGTAACCGTTACTGTCATCGTCGAGACCATTGCCGGAGATTTCGCCAGCGTTTACAAAAATGTTAGGCGCCAAGTCCGGATGGGTCAGCAAAACACCATCGTCCGTCACACCAATTCGAATGTTGGGATTGCCTAACGAAATATCCCACGCCAGATTATTGGACATCAAGGGATGATGATATTGGCTGGCGTAACTGGGGTCGTTGGGAGTAAAGTCGCGCGGGTCCGCGCCGGAGTAAACAAAGTTCGGCGAACTCCAATAGACATCGGCTTGATGGTCCAATCGGGTCATCGCGGCCACGACATCGGCGCCTGGTCCCAGATCCAGACGAACCAACGCGACACTGTGATGGTTATCACGCGCGACGGTCATCATCGTGTTGATCACCGAAACGGTGTTGATACCGGTCAAATTATTCCAGGCGTAAGTTCGCAAGAAATTCGTGGCTTGATTTCGGGCCACCGGCAATTCGACCGCGACGACGAGTTCACCAGGAGCGTAGGTGTTTACGGCGGTCCGCGCGAGCATTTCCCGCAGCGTCACTGCATCCGGCGAAAACACATTGCTGATATTGGCCGGAACGTAGATATCAGGGGATGGGCCAATGAGGTTCGCCAGCAATTGGCGTAGTTCTAACGGCTCGTATCCGGTGTTCAGGCCGCTGGTTCGCCTGACGTTGTTTTTTTGGCGACGGGAACGAGACGGTTTTGATTTTTTGTGTGACATGATCGTTCTGAAAATCCGGGTTAGGCAAAACAAAAAATGACATCGCGATACTAAAAGTTTATCTCGACCGCAAACTACTAACAACCAGTTGGTTCGGTCCAAAGACCGGTTAAGAAGTCCGGTTAAGGTGGCATAGGCTGTTACCTACCCCGGAAATTAGACACAAAAAAAGGCTCCCGCAGTAATTTGCGGGAGCCTCGCTACATTTTCTTAAGATTAACCGGAGTTTATCGACGACGTCGGGAAACACCAGCCAACGCTCCCAGAACCAGCAACGAAATTGTGGTGGGTTCAGGAATCGCTTGGGTTCCATTGATGATAAACGGAACGGCGGCTTGAACTTGATTTGGAGCTGTACCGTCCAGCAAATTCGCAAAGGTTGCACCCGTATCGACGGATTGCAAACCGTTTCCTAGCACCATATTGGCCGGATTACTCACGGTAGGCGTAAAGTTGAGCCCGGTGTAAGCGAAATCAAGCCAATAGGTACCGGCAGCCAAATTGATATTCAAACCGCTGGCAGTAATTTCTTGGAGTCGCCGAGTGTTCCCAACGGTATCCGTATTTGTTACACGGAAAACACCCAAGTTTGATGGACTAGCCATCCAACCTGTCGTTGAGAGAATATTTGTGGTGGTATCTCCATAAACAATGGTTCCAGTACCTGGCAAGCCACTCCAGATTCGCATCGTCACCCCGGTTGCGCCGGGAGCAGTTGCACCGGTCAAATATCCGAAAACCTGAATGCTGTTAATGGTAAACGCATTGGCTACGGTGAAGTCATCAGCCAGCCGAATCGTTCCGCCTCCATTTCCAGAAACCCCGAAAGTAGAACCTGCTGGAGGTCCAGCCGCAATTGCACTGCGATCGGCTCCGGCGGGAGCTGTCATGCCGGCAAGATGAGTAATAATCGGACCGTTGTCCCACAACAGGTCAGCTTGAACCGTTAACTGGCTCATCGACAGACAAGCCATCGCGGCCAAAACGGCCACGCTTCTAGTCAAATTAAATTTCATAAACTGTATCCTTTTTCAAAAAGACGAAAGCTGGAAGTACCCACCAGGGCTGCACAATCAATAGAACCTCCACATTCAACACGAACATTAAACTAGCTGGTATTTTCTTCCGTTCAATACTTGGACCGCAATTTTTTGGTTTTTTTTTGGTTTTTTTGGTTTTTTCGTGAGGGGCAGTTTTCCCGTGGAAAAAGGGACTTTTCTTGAAATAACGAATCAATTCGAACGGGCGTTTCGCAGTTTAGGCTGGCGGCTGGCTCGCGCCATCTAGAGGTTGAAAACGTGGTTTTTCCGGCTTTTTCCCGTTAGAATCTGCATAACATTGACCGGCTGACCGTGGTCCCGGAAAATAACGAGGAACGGCATGTATTCAATACCACCGGTTTGTTGATCAAACCGTTTAGCAGCCAGCCGCAAGCGAAGCGTCTTTGATCAAATCGTTTAACGGCAAGCCGCAGTGTGATAACGTCGTTTAACCTCTAATTGTCAGTTACCACGAGTCCCACGATGAAACCACTGCTGTTTTTAGCCTTGATTACTACCGGTGCCACGATCGCTGCGGCCCAGTCCGAAACGCGAACTGCCCAAATGGATCAACCTGTCGAAATCGGATTGGTCCAATGGAGCCGAGAGCTGGACTCGTCGCTGGTCCAAAGCAAGAAATCTGGAAAGCCGGTGTTGGTGCTTTTCCAAGAAGTCCCTGGTTGTGAAGGTTGTCAAAAATTCGGTCGTGAAGTTCTTTCTCAGCCGTTAATTGTCGAGGCGATCGAAGACTTGTTCTTGCCGGTCGTGGTCTACAACAATCTCGATCAGGGAACCGATGCGGAATTGCTAAAACGATTTAAGGAACCCGCCTGGAATTATCAAGTCGTCAGGTTCCTCGATGCGGCTGGCAGTGATGTGATTCCACGCCAGGATCAAGTTTGGACGATCAGCGCCGTGGCGGGTCGGATGATCGAAGCGCTTAACGCCGCTAAACGTCCAGTTCCCAAGTATTTGGAAACGCTCGCCATCGACAATAGCTCACAGGAGATTGCCCGAGCAGCGTTTTCAATGCACTGCTTTTGGACCGGCGAGTATGAACTGGGCAGAATTGAGGGAGTGGTTTCAACGGAAGCCGGTTGGCTGGATGGACGCGAAGTTACGCTGGTTGAGTACGATTCGAATAAGCTGACTCTCGAGTCACTGACTGACCAAGCCGCCCAAGTCAAGTGTGCTGAGAGAGTCTATACCGTCAGTGGAGCAGCCTTGGGTCGCCTGCCTGGCGGAAAACTTGACAACAGCTACCGACCGGCGGCGGCAGCGGATCAGAAGAAACAAATTCCAAGTTCCTCCCCGGTGCGAAAAATCCCTGGACTCAATTCCATGCAGTTAACAAAGATCAATTCACTGATCCCCCACAGTACTACCGCAGCCTATGAGTGGCTGAGCCCGCGACAGCAGAAATTTCTAGCGAGAATAAGTCCGGACGAGGAGCAAAGGGCAGGCCAATAGAATTCGCTTGAACGTAAACGATTTGAAGTTGCTCCATGTCTTTGGTCATCGCGATGTGCCGGCACTATGAAGGGCTGGATTGACGCTTAGCACGAAACCGCTTTTTTGAATCTCAGACGAAATGGTTGATTGCACTGAGATTGTAGATTAATATGACGGGGTATTTTTGCCGACTAAGCAATTTTCGAGTCATCCAGGAGCATTGGTATGCAATTTAAGCCAACGAATTTATCGGTGGGCCTGATCGCTTTGGTATTCTTTGGCGTGTCTGGTTTTCAGTCGCGCGCGGACTTGATTATCAATCTCACCAACGGCGGCGGGACGGCGCCCACAACCACCGGTGCTGGAACGTTATCGACCGTCATGCGCGCTGCAGCCGACGTTTGGCAGTTGGCATTTAACAGCAATTCGTTTAGCCATTCGCTGAACATTGAATACCGCTGGGAAGGTCTATCGGGCGGTACGCTGGGAGTTCATAGTCTGACGACACAATCGGGTACACCGAATCGCGAGACGGCTGGGCTCATTCGTTTTGACAATAGTGGTTCGAGTTCGTTTTTTCTGGACGGAACACTTAACGCCGG
Source organism: Mariniblastus sp. (assembly GCA_031409295.1). Classification (GTDB taxonomy): domain Bacteria; phylum Planctomycetota; class Planctomycetia; order Pirellulales; family Pirellulaceae; genus Mariniblastus. The sequence goes on along the minus strand of JANNWZ010000227.1, from coordinate 4,054 downwards.
CAATCCGATTTTCAACGGCAATTCGGAATATACAACTTACACGGAAACCACTCAGAATTTTGGTGGGGGTTCGATGAACAAAGGGCGCGTTTTTACGGTGGCCACCGGCGATGCAGTTGGACAAACGGATATGTTCAGCGTCGCCTTGCACGAAATCGGCCACGCGCTGGGTTTAAGCAGTGCGAACACCAGTTATGGACTGGAGACCTCGGGGGACAATGATGTCGACATCACCAGTCCGTTGATGTTTGCGGGCAGTGCGATTCCGACGAATAATTCGGGCCCCACACTTAACGCCCACCTGAATATTTCAACCGCGCTGATGTTCCCGTCCATCGGAACGGGTCTGCGACGACTGCCAAGTGCCGCCGATATTTTCGCTAATGCTCAATTGAGCCAGTTCTTCAATCCGAATTTCAATCTCACCGCGATTCCAGAGCCGTCGTTTGCCACAGTTGGGTTTGCCTTCCTGGTTTCCGGAATGGCAATTCGTCGCCGCAAAAGTTACCGTAGCTAGAGCGGCCCGCGTCGCATTTACTTTCCGTAGGAACGAGGGGGGTCTTCGGCGGGAACTTTTAGCTCGGTTTGCAAGCGAGTCAACTCCGCGATCATCCGGGTCTGGTCGGCGGCAGCGGCGGCGGTTCCGTAAATGCTGTGCAACTCCTGGGGGTCCGAAGCCAGATCATAAAATTCCCATTCATCCACATCGGGTTCGTAAAACCGGATCAATTTGTGACGTCCGTCGGTGACTCCATAATGTCGCCGAACGGAATGCACGGCTGGAAATTCATAGTACTGATAATAGAACACGGTGCGCCAGTCGGACGGTGTGTTTCCACGCAATACGGGTACCAAGCTGCGCCCTTGCATATCGGCCGGAATCTCCACTCCAGCCACTTCGCAAAACGTCTCGGCAAAATCCAATGGCGAGACGATGTCGGTGGCGTTAACCGAATTCGGTTTCACGACCCCTGGCCAGCGAACAATGAACGGAGTGCGTAACGATTCCTCATACATCCAGCGTTTGTCGAACCAACCGTGTTCGCCCAGATAAAATCCTTGATCCGAACAATAAATGACAATCGTGTTGTCGGCCAAACCGGTTTGGTCCAGGTAATCCAACACGCGACCGAGATTATCGTCGACACTGGCAACGCAGCGTAAATAGTCTTTGATGTAGCGCTGATATTTCCAGCGCACCAGCTCTTTGCCAGTCAATTTCGCGGCCTCGAACTCGGCATTTGGCGGGTCGTAGGCGGCGTGCCAAGTCGCCAATTGGTCGGGTGTCAAATTTCTTGGCGGAGTCAGTTTCAAATCGTCCGGCGTCAGCGTTTTTTCGATCGACATGTCTTGTGTCGCTGCCGGAGTACCGCGTCCGGAGTAATTATCGAACAGTGTTTCCGGTTCAGGGATCGTGATGTCATCGTACAACTTCATATGTTGCGGCCCGGGCTGCCAATTGCGGTGGGGAGCTTTGTGTTGGTACATCAACAGGAAAGGTTTCGTGAGATCACGATCGTGTTGTAACCAGTTCAGCGCCAGGTCGGTGATGATATCCGTGGTATAGCCAACATGTTTTACTTGCTCACCGTTTTTGAGCATTAGCGGATTGTAGTACGGGCCTTGATCGATCAGCACCTCAGAGTAATCAAAACCCTGCGGGACTTGATGCTCACCCAGGTGCCACTTACCGATAACTGCCGTTTGATAACCAGCGGCTTGCAGCAATTTGGGGAACGTCTGTTGCGTCCCATCAAACTGATTGCCGTTCACAAAGAAACCATTGAGATGCGAATATTTTCCGGTTTGAATTACCGCCCGCATCGGACCACAAATGCTGTTGGTGACATAGCAGCGATCAAAGCGCATGCCCTCGCGGGCCAAGCGGTCGATGTTGGGCGTTTGATTTATTTTCGAGCCGTACGCGCTGATGGCTTGAAAGGCGTGGTCGTCGGTAAACACAAACAAAATGTTCGGAGGCGCGGTCTTCGGATGAACTTGGGTCGTCCCAGTGGCGAGGGCAACTGCGGGCTTAAGAAGGGACGCTTCCAATTGCCGCGGACTGGCGTGACTGACGCCTGCCAACACGAGACCTAACAAGAGACTGAAAACAGTGGTCTGCATCGCGCTAACCTACCTTGCCAAGAAAATTCATGGGCCTGACGATCAGCCGACAATTGTACTGCATGGACTAGGCGGCGGATTTCTGAATTCGCAGTTTAGTTTCGTTTTGCAGCCATTCCGTGATTTTTTTGGATTCCGCAAGCCATGATTTGCCAATTCGTTTTTCACAAAACGCTTCGAATAGAAAATCAATCGTGTCGGACATTTGGCGAATGCTCTCGAGGCGATCGAGTTGATCGCGAATTTCGGTCGATCCAGTGCCGGGATGACTGATTCGCCCCGCACCCACACCGAACGTTTCGGCTTGCAGCGTCAGATCATACTGTTCGTTGTTGCGGATCAACATCAAACCCGCTTTCCGTGGAAGTTTGCCCATCCGAATGGCCATGGCTGCCTCCGGGAGTGCCACGGGCGATTCCGATGAAATCGATTCCTTTCCATGTTCGGCACGCGGACAATCCAGCGACAAGGAACGCGCAAACATCCCGGTGACTTCGGATTCATCCGACAATGTGATGGTGTCGTTGCCGGTGTCCCACCGGAACCACAACCACAATAAAAACTCGTTGCCCAAGTAATCAAAATTGTCGTTCATACCGTTCCACCACACAATTTCGGAGGAACCGGTGTCCGGCAAGAATAAGGTCGGCGAGATGCCAAACAGTTCCGAGTTTCGTTTCGCGGTTTCGGCGAACTCGGTCGCCAGCTTACCGGAGGTCACGGGGCTGAACTCCAAACCGAATGCGCGAGTAATCAAATCCAAACAGGCTTCGTTGGATTTTTCGCTGTTGCTGCTGAGAAATAGGGTTTCAGTTGTCGCATCCCAGAGCACTGAGGTCTCCGTCATGCGGAGAAATTTGCCTTTCTTGGCTTCGGCGGCACAACGCGCGTCCACGGCGGCTTGCGCTTCCTCACGTTGGGCTTTGGAGGGTCGGCCACCCACGTTATCGCCCAGGATGCCTGTTAACTCGATTTTCATCCAGGCCTTTTTGATGGGGCCAGGGACGGCGATCGAATCGGTGCGAATTCCGAAATGGAGTGCTTCACCGATGATGTTTTTGGCGGCGTCAAATTGCGTGTCCAACAAATGCGCGCCACCGGTAAATCCCATTGCAGCCGATTCACTGAGGTCGGTGGCTGCCGAACCAATCACATGTTCGGCCAGCGTGTTAAGATGTTCATCACCAAATTCGCCGGTCTGATCGTTGGAAATTCGAAAACGTGAAAACGTGGTGCTGCCGGATAGAAAACCCATCGTCGTCCTAGTCGTTGTAATCGAAAAAAGGCTTGGTGAGCGCTGGAGCTAGCTCCGAACCGCAGTTTAAGTTTCGGATGCCGGCCAGCGAAACTTGACAACGCGATGCAGATTACAGGTTGGCGGATTTCATGGCGGCAACCAATCGCTCGAGTTCCAGCTCCAAGTCCGCCAAGCGATCGGTCGCTCCATTGAGGTCGCCGGCCGCGGCTGCCTGTTCCATTTCCCAAGCGATGTCATACGAGGTTTTCGCAGCAAACGGAGTCACGGAGCCTTTGATCGAATGCAACGACCGACTGGCTGTGGCAGCGTTGCCGGACGTGATCGCTTGATGCGCCGCCGAAAGAAGTTTTGGCAACTCTTCGATTAACGTTTGACTCAGGTCCAACAACAATTCGGCACTGCCACCGACATTTTCGAGGGCTTCTACCTGGTTGAAAGTGTCGAGTGATTGGGATTCAGGCATGGGTTTCTCAAAAAAGGTAGGTAGGTTGCCGGTTCGATTGGATACGCAACCAACGGATGGAAAGTTGGTGAATTCTCCAAACGAGACAGCGATTCCACGAATTCAAGGATGCGCCAACCGCGTATCCGACCATTGTAGTCCGATCGGTTCAATAATCCTCATTAGACGGATTTTTCCGAGCGATTGCATCCCAGTCAAATCAACGACGG
>JANNWZ010000226.1:0-27484 GCA_031409295.1 Mariniblastus sp. | reverse complement strand
CCAGTAACTCGATCAACTCTTCCTGGTGTGATTTGTGGCGATGATGATTTTCCTGGTTTTGGATGTATCGTCGAACTGCAGGTCGAGTGGTTGGCTGACGGAAAATGCGATGTAGCCTTCTTGCCAAGCAAATTCTTTCAGGCCAATTTCTTTGTGAACCCAGGTGGAAGAGGATTTTTTTAGCTCTTGCATGAAGTCAGATAGTCGATGGGTTGCTTTGAATCCGACCAGCAGATGAATGTGGTCTTCGACGCCACCGATGCCTTGGGAAAATGCATCCAGTCCTTTGACAGTACCTCCGAGGTATTCATGAAGTCGCTCCCGCCATGTTGACTGGATCATTGGATGTCGGTTTTTTGTCGCGAAAACGATGTGAGCGTGAATGCTGATGTAGCTCATGTTTTTTTCGGTGGCTGGCACCCTTTCAGGGTGCATGATTGATAGAACTTTACGGTGGTGTCGCTGCGCTCAACCACCGACTAATGGCTTTAAACCCCTTTCGGGGTACCTCGTTGCTCTCACCACTTGTGTTGTAAGATGAGTTGTATGAGCATCCCCCTATCGCGCGACCAAGCGGCTGAGTTGAACAAAGACTATCTGGCTCATCGTCATTGTCTCCCAACTCAAATTCTAATTCAGGTCGTGTACTCGGAATTAAATTGTACGTACGCCACGGTCAAGTCGCTGGTCCAGTGCTGAGAACTACCCAGCCCCTGCCCGACCGTCAATTCGATATCCGTGTCGAAGTTGGATCGCATGGATTGGCTGACCGTTTTCGCGTCGAATTTTGTGGGAGTACCGGCTCGAAACAGTTCGTGACCGTTAATCTGCAGATGAATTTCCTCGGGTTTGAGCGAGACACCACAATATCCGGCGGCTGAAACGATCCGCCCCCAGTTGGGATCGCCTCCGGTGATCGCACATTTTACCAGCGCGCTATTGGCGATCGCCCGCGCGATTCGATCGGCGTCCGGATCGTTGGCCGCACCCGTTACCCGGATTGAAATCAGATGCGTGGCCCCTTCCCCGTCGGCGGGGATTTTTTTGGCCAATTCAATGCAAATTTGGGTCAACTTGGACTCAAATTCCACCAACGAAGTTCCCGTTAGCCGGGAACCTGCGGCACCACTGGCGATCAACAACAAAGCATCGTTGGTACTGGTGTGTCCTTCGACACTGATTTGATTGAACGACCGATTGGCAACCCGTCCGATGATCGCATGAGCCGATTCCGCAGTCAAATTCGCATCGGTCAGAACGACAGCCAACATCGTCGCCATGTTCGGGCCAATCATGCCGGCCCCTTTGGCCATGGCGGCAATAGCAATCGACTGGCCTTCAATCGTAAAGTTCGCCTGCAACGTTTTGGCGGCATGATCGGTCGTTAAAATCGCATTGGCCGCCGCGTCAAAGTGGGCTGGCGAATCTCCCAGTGAACTTAGGGCATCCACGATGCCGGTGGAAATTTTGTCCATTGGCAACAAATGACCAATGACTCCGGTTGATAGTACGCAAATTTGGCCGGGACCAGCACCGATTTGATTTGCCACGGCGGCAGCCATGGCTTCATTGTCGACAATGCCCCTCGGGCCTGTGCAGGCGTTGGCGTTACCTGAATTTACGATTACGCCTCGCAAGGATGCAGTGGGAGTGATGGAGCGGTTCCAATCGATGCTGGCCGCTCGGACTACGTTCTGGGTGTAGACTCCCGCCGCTGTGGCGGGCTGGTCCGTCACGATCAATGCCAGATCCGGCAAGCCCGATTTCTTGATTTGAGCGCATACGCCTGCGAAACGAAAGCCAATCGGAAGATGCATGGGATTTGGAAGGAGGTTTCGATTGGAATACAAGTCGCGAAATCGCAGGTACGCATTTTGGCGAAGAAGCAGAGATTATCCCCGTACCAGACTCGACTTTCAATGGCAGTAAAAGACTGCGCGTACCGGCGCCGGACGGGCGGTTGATTATTTGCTCGACGAGCATTTGAGGTTGGAGGGGGACGGGCCTTGGACGAACATCGCCTTCGGCTTGCCGTTAACTCGTCCGACCGGAAAAAACCGGAAACTTGGAAAAATCGGCAAAAACATACTTACTTGATACTTACAAATAAATCTAAAAAAAATCTAAAAAATGGTTGAACGATATTAAGGATTGTTTATGATGGGACTCAATGTTCCGATTTTGCGGGTCCACTTTCTTTATATTATTTGGAGAAACAACTATGATGCGATCTTTGATTAAGTTTGGTTCTTGTGCGATGTTGTTGGTCGCCATGACCGTGAATGCGAATGCTCAAAGTTTTACTGAGGAATTTACTGGTATGCCGACCAGTACGACTCTCGGTAACACGTTGGGAGGAGACCCAGTAGTCCTGAGTTCGGGAACTTGGCACGCCTTGAACGTAAGCCCTGGAGGGGTGGGTTCTACGGGTTGGTTCACAAACAATACTGTTTTCCCAGCGCTCACCGGTACAGAAATGTTGAATGCAAACTTTAACAGTTCAACCGGCTCAAACGCTATCGACAGCTACTTTATGTCACCAGTTCGCACGTTTAACAATGGTGACACCATTAGTTTTTTCACTCGAACTGTTCCTACCGTTTCCTTTCCAGACCGTCTGCGATTGGCATTTAGCACCAGCGGCGCCAGCACAAGCAACCTTGATTTTGCAACTACATTGACGACAGTTAATCCTGGCCTAACGCTTGCCGGCTATCCAACCGCTTGGACCCAATTTTCAGTGGTTCTATCCGGTTTGGGTGGTCCAACTTCGGGTCGGTTTGCTTTCAATTACAATCCTATAAATGCTGGCCCTGCGGGAGCTAACAGCGACTTTATCGGTATCGACAGCGTTGCCTACACTGTTGTGGCAATTCCAGAGCCAACTTCGGCCTTGGCATTGGTTGGACTTTGCGTAGGTGGCCTGTTCCGTCGCCGCCGCGCTTAGTTCCGTTTTGTATTTTTGTTCAAAGCTTCTTCCAGTCGTTTTCGGCGGCTGGAAATCGTAATTCTGAAAATTGCCATTCCAGCAGGATGCGGGAGTGGCATTTTTTTTGCAAGGAATCATTTTTGAGGAGCATCATAAACTCAACGGGTTTCATTCGGGATTGAATCAACGCTTTCGACCAGGTACAAACCTCCCCCGCATTCAGATTACCGGGACGATTTGCTGCTTGCCTACCGTGTCAAGCTCTCGCAAATTGTTGCGATCTGCTTCAATCAACTAATGGAGCTCCGCTGCAAACTCCCTCAAGTTTTCTCCAAAAAAAATTAAAAATGTAACCAGTGGTAAAAGGCGGGCGATTTCCGTTGACCACATCAGAAGTGCTCCTTCGTTCAACAACTGCCACAGAGTTGCATTCTTCACTCGACCAAGCGGGAGTGGAATTTCTAACGTCGAGAAACTACCCCTTGGGTTTGGTCTATTGACATCAGATACAACCTAGTCCATCCTATAGGCTACCTGTAACTCGTTCGTAAAGTTGATTGATTACGCTGCATTCCAGTGATTATTTTGTATCGAATTTGTTTGGATTCGAACACGCCGTCATTATTTTTTCAGTTGTCATGAGGATCTAATATGTCACGCCGCCATCGTTCGTCGAATCGTCCCCGCCGCCAATCGAATTCACTCAATTCTCGCCTGATCCGCACTGTTACTTATTTGGACTATACTGTTCTCGAACCCCGCGAATTGTTGGTGGCCAATTTGTTGTCGGTGGCTCCCGACGGTCAGTGGTTGGGGCTAAGTCACAACGCATTGCAAAACCAATCCGGCGACCGCCTGTTAAACCTGCGCAACTTCGGACTCTACGACCTGCAAGAACAATCCATTGGCAGCGTCTTGCGAAATGCGCCGCTGGAGTTCACACCGGGGTTCGCGGATCGCGCTGTCACAATTTCCGTTCCGCGGCCCGACCAAACTTTTGCCAGGTTTGCGGTGGTTGAATCGCCGATTATGGAACCCGGCCTGGCGGCACAATTTCCGGATATCAAGACGTACCGCGGAATTGGACTCGATGATCCCGGCGCCACGATTCGGTTTGACACCACGATGCATGGTTTCCATGCACAAGTGTTATCACCTTCAGGCCGTTATTACGTTGATCCGTATTTCAAAGGGCAGACTGGCCTGTATGCCAGTTATTTCAAATCCGATCTCATCGACAGCGATGGACATCAACCTGAGCACGAAGACCATCTCAATCCCCTGCGAGGCCCGCAATCCAATGGTCCGGTTAATCCGACCGATCCTCCTGTCGTAGGTGACCCGCCACAACCGGCAGCTCCCTTTGGCGACGTGCTGCGAACCTTCCGGTTGGCCAACGCTGCGACCGCAGAATACACGGCGTTTTGGGGTGGAACGGTGGCAGGGGGTCAGGCCGCCATCGTAACAGCCGTGAATCGAGTCACCGGCGTCTACGAAAAAGATTTGGCAGTTCGATTGGTGTTGGTCGCCAACAATAGCAGTTTGGTTTTTACCAATTCGGCAACCGATGGGTACACTAACAACAACGGTGTCACGATGTTGGGAGAAAACCAAACTAAGATCGATACTGTCATTCTTAACGCGAACTACGACATTGGTCACGTTTTCAGTACGGGCGGTGGTGGGGTTGCCGGATTGGGAGTCGTGGGAATCGCAGGCAATAAAGCACGTGGCGTCACCGGCAGTCCTTCGCCCAATGGCGATGCGTTCTGGATCGACTATGTGGCCCACGAAATGGGGCACCAGTTCGGTGGAAATCACTCATTCAATAGCGTTACTGGTAACTGTGGCGGTGGAAATCGTAGCGCCGGTTCGGCCTATGAACCTGGCAGCGCCTCATCGATTATGGGTTACGCCGGGATTTGCGGCGCCGATGATCTGCAGCCCAACAGCGATGCCATGATGCATTCCGTTTCAATCGATTCAGTTCGAGCGTTTATTACCGGGACGATTCCCGGCGTGGGAGTAAACTCCGGCACCGGAAATAGTATTCCGACGGTAAATGCCGGTTTGGATTACAAGATTCCAACGGGAACGCCCTTCGAATTGACAGCCGTTGGATCGGACGCCAATGTTGGAAATGTGTTGACGTACAGTTGGGAGCAACGCAATCTCGGCGCTGCGGCGACCCTGGCCGCGGGTGACAATGGTGCCAGTCCGCTGTTTCGAACGTGGAATCCTACGACCAATCCAACACGTGTGTTTCCACGATTATCCAATTTATTGGCCAATACGGTTCCCATCGGTGAGAAACTACCGACCGTTGCTTGGGCTGCCATGAACTTCCGCTCGGTGGTGCGCGACAATTCCGCCGGGGGCGGTGGGGTTGCCAGCGATGACATGTCGATCCAGGTGATTAACACGGGCAGTTTTTTCTCAGTCACCAGTCAAAATGCCGCGACGTCTTGGATAGGAAATTCGGCGCAGACGATTTCCTGGAATGTGGCTGGCACAGACGCCAACGGCATCAACACGGCCAATGTTGATATTTATCTTTCGACCGATGGCGGCCTGACCTATCCGACGTTGTTAGCGGCAGCGACACCGAATGATGGTTCGCAAGCGATTACGGTTCCCAACATAAATTCTTCGACCGCTCGGATTAAGGTCAAAGGATCGGGAAATATTTTCTTTGACATCAACAATGTCAACATCGTCATCACTCCGGGTGTCGTTCCGACGGTCAATTTGTCTGGACCCGCCGGTTTGATTACCGAAGGGGATACCGGATCGTCATCCGTAAACTTCGTACTCACATTGTCCGCGGCACCGACGTCAACAGTGACCGTCAACTACGCGACCAGCAGTGTTGGTTTCGCCAACCCGGCCACGGGCGGAGTCGATTATTCAGCGGTCAGCGGGACTGCCACGTTTTTGGCCGGCCAAACAGTGGTTAACATCCCGACGAATATCTTTGGCGACCGTTTCACCGAAGGGATCGAGCAGTTTGGCATGTCACTGAGCAGCCCAGTGGGTTTGAATCTGGGAACCAGCTCGGTAACCGCTTCGATTGGCGACGACGACGCATTTGCTTTGGGCCGACCCATCGATCTCGGAACGGCCACCAGCCCGGTACAGGTTGGGGCCACGGGCTTCTCCACCAATGCTTACAATGCGTTTACTGGAATGGGCTGGACTGCTTCGAGCGACTTGTTGGCGTATCAGATGACGATCGGCGATGATCTGACGCGCGACCTGTTATTGGCCACGTCCGGTAATTTTCAAATTGACTTACCCAATGGCGCCTACAATGTGCAACTAATTTTTGGCATCGTTGATTTTTCGGTCGCGCGGGTCAATTACCCCGCCACGCTGGCGAATTTCAACGTCCTGGTCGAAGGTGTGACCTTTCCGTTGACATTGGAACTCGGCACGAATGTCTCTCGTAGTTATTCCACCACCGTGGCGGATAGCAAATTGGACATTGGCCTGCTGAGCGATACAATCCGACGCGGTGCGAGACTCTCGGGAATCGTTGTTACTGCCGCGCTTGGTCGTTCGGCGGGCGAATCTGGCGAAAACGGAATCCGCCGCGAAATCGTCGTTGATCCGCGAGTTTCGCCACGCTTGGAATCGTCCATCGGCAAAAATGCAGCCTCGGTTTTGGCGACCAACAGGTTGCAAGGTTTCTTAACTGGAACGCCATCTGATTCGAAGTTCGTTTATCAACCTCGAAACGTATCAAGTGCCAATCATCGAGATGACAGATTTGCCAAGATAACCACGCCTGAATCGAGTGCCGTCACGTCCAATCGGTCACTGAATTCCCTGCGATCGACGCAGACGATGCAAGACCGGGTCTTCAGCGATTTTGGATTTGAAAATTCGGTCCTCGGTACCAGTAGGAGCAATGGTCGAGTGAAATTGGATTACCGAACAACCGACACCGCAATTGCCACTTGGTTTGAGAGTGCTGACGCTGCCCTCAATCAGTTTTAGCCGTTGCAATTCCGCTGAGCTGTTTGAGAGAAACGAGAGATAGGTCCCAGCGCGGACCTGTCTCGACATTTCCTTGTTCAGCGGATCACGTACAAGCTTGGATCATCGATGACAAATTCGCTGGACCACGTGCGGCCATCGTCCCCATTGCAGACGTTGAAGAAGAAATTTCGTAATTGAACGGTGCTTTGACCATGTGGATAGCTCGATGCAACGTGGTCGGCGGCGGTTAAATCTGCAATGCCGGGCTTCGCAAAATAGTGTACCTGACCATCCGGTGAGAGACTGATTCCAAACGTCCACCATCCGGTTTGCTTAATTTCCGGTCCACTAATCTGCTGCCCCCGTTGGTCGGCTTTCATCCATAAATAGGCCCGCGGTGCAGTCGCCGCGGTCGTCGCGCCGGCGGGTTGTTTGTAATCCAGGTTCACAAAAAAACCGGGCCAGCTCTCTCCCATCGACGTGACGTTTCGTCCGCGATAACTGGCCGATTGGATCGGGCCAGATTCCGTTTCAATCGCCACTCGAAACGCGAAATGGCAGCCATCGCGCCGCTCCCATTGGTCAATCGGAGGAAACCAGACCCGCGTTACGACGCTGGGTGATTGCGATACGGGAATCTTGCCGACACGATTGCTGACGCTGGCGATCAAGTCGTCTTGTTGCTGTTGAAACGTGGGACGATTGGAACCTGTTTGCAGCGAACGCAGTGCCAATGCGGTGGTGCTTCCCGAGAGTCCACCAGCGGGAGTCACAACGCGGCGCATCGTATCGGGTTGCCCGCGTTTGGAGCCTTCGTACCAACGTCCATTGCTTGCCGCGCCTCCCGGCAAGTTATTCGCGACCGTGGTTTCGCCGTTGTTGAAAACTTTGGGAAGACTGAGTTGGTACTCCCAGGTCGGATCCTCGAAGTCATCGCCGACTTCCGGCACCTGTGTTCCCGTTCCGGGCACGAGTGCCTGTGCGTTGATTTCATTGCCGATCAGCAACGTCAATCCCAACAGGATTGTCAGGCGAACAAGAGTTAACCAACGATTCAGTTTCATGATTTGCATCCTTGCAATTCCAGTGGTTGGAAATTCAGGTTCACCCCTGGCGAACCTGCTAACTGGCCCAGGCGCGAATGATTCCGCGTGTCGCCAATGTAAATATCTCAGTTAACGTCGACGAATAAATCGCCCGCCGCGATTGGTGGGTGTGGAAATCGGGTTGGCTGATTGGCCGGAGCTCGACAGGCTCGATGGCAAAACAGCTTGAATTTTCGGCTGCAATCCGAGAACCTCGGTCGGGGTGGCGATCGGCCGAGCTTCGTTGCTGGCCAGTAGATCATGCTGCGATGGTTTGCCAAAAACGCGCAATTCATACAATCTCAACGCCCGCAACGCATGACCGGTAGGTCCCACATCGGTGCCATTCAATTCCCGTGATGGGCTGTTTATTGATTCCAGGCCAGCGATCAGAAAATCAACCATCCGATCGATAGCCGGCGTCTCCAATTGTTCGTCCGACATGGAGAACGCCAACCACTCCAGCACATGCCCGGTTGTATAGAGCTTTCGCATGGGATCAGAGGTCTGACTGATCCCTTCAAAAAACTCGCTACTGAAACTCCCGTCAGGATTCTGTAGTTCAATCGCATTGCGATGATAATTTTTTATGAAACTGGCGATTCGCTGCCATTGTCCATCGATCGGTTCGCCCCGAGCGCGACGAATTTCCAAGGAGTAGCTCAACGCCATCAACCGATGCACCCCGCCACAGGCTGCCCCGTTGATCGGTTGGGAAATTTCCTCGTTGATCAATCGAGAAATATCCCAACCTTCGCCTTGATCATTTTTCCACATTTCATCAGAACTGAGATAACACGCCAATCCAATTAATTTGAACGTTAACTCCGTATTCGCACGACACGTACTTTTTTCGTAGTCGACCAAATCCTGAACGGTAAACTCGACTCCATCCACAACAATGGAATGATCGATCGGAGTTTGGACTTGTGCCAAGATTGCCAGCAATTGGCCTTCATGACCCTGAAAGCCTTGACCGACACCAGCGATCAATTTTCCTTCTTTAAGCGATAAAATCCGCCGATCGTGACCGATTCCATTGGCGCACAGATAATCGACCGCATTGACTAGATGGCCTTGGGTAACCACTTTCGATCGCTGACCATACGCCAGTACGCCATGCATGATGCTCCACGGACGGAGTTTGTCGGCGTTGACATGTTTCGTATAAAACCGCTGCAGGCAGTGCTCGATTTTCGTTTGCCGGGCCGCCATTGCTGGTGAAATCACCCGTTTTTCCAACGGCTTGGCAATCAACAATTCATCGTCGGTCTCGGATTCGCCCTCGTCAACCGCGTCGATGACCTTGATCATGAGATTGGCCAAAAAGATATTTGAATTCGAATTTTCGTGCGGCAATACCAGAGGTGAAAGCAGCAATACAAGACCGCCAAGCGAGTTGAACAATTGGGTAAACAGCATTGGTAGTGTGGTCACTTGGCAAGTAAATGGGAACAGTAATTCAGACGATGACGGTAGCGGTTGAAACGATTCCCGAGTCAAAAGTCCAAGTTCGCCTTGGTACGAAAAAAATCAGGCGACCGAAAGACACTAATTTGCACCTGTTTTCACGAGAAACTAAAAACTCGGTTCCAATTGGATCCGCCTAGGTTTCCCATCGACCATCAATTACGGAAACTAAAATGGGATTGCCGCCGTGCTGAATGTGCCTCGGCGAGAGTAACGCTTGCCAAAAGAGCGAGTTCGGTGAATTGGCGAGCGGATTCGCACGCGAGCTTTGGCTGGCGTTTCTTGAAATTTCTCATCGAAAACTGATTCCGCCAAGTGTCGTGGTTTGATCTGCACATTTTTCACGACTGGTATGCCAATTGCTGACGTAACCAAGTCTCGTGCGCCAGGTTGTTGCAACGGCCCGCCGGGTTTGGCTTACAGGCACCGAGCCGAATTTGACTTCTTTCTTTAATTAAACGGAATACCAACATGAAGACGACAGTTGTTTTCGCACTAGTCCTATTGTTAATTGGCTCGGGAGTGGCGGCGTGGGGAATGCAGGACGAACCACTGCAAATTGACACGTCGAAATTCATGAAACGGAAATTGAACGACTCGCGGGACGTCGTCTCTGGGTTGGCAACCGAAGACTTTGACTTGATTGCCAGAAGCGCTCAAGACATGATGCTGCTTAGTCAGGAATCCGGCTGGAACGTCATTCAGTCCGAGGCGTACTTGAGAATGAGCAGCGAGTTTCGAACCAGCGCCGAGCGTTTGCGAGACAAAGCCCACGAAAAAAACCTCGACGGCACAACCTTGGCTTTTTTTGAAGTCACTTTGAGTTGTGTACGGTGCCATAAGTACATCCGACAAAACCGCCAAAAATAAGCCCTTGGTTTAATCGCGTTGTCCCATTTTCTGACCACTTGAAAGGGAGAGATTCATGCCGCTGTTGACAAAACAACCGATTGTCGTGCCCTGGGATTTTTCCGAGATGTCCCAAGACGCGCTCGCGACAGCTGTGGAATTGGCTGATTCAAATTCGCAGATTCATGTCGTCAATGTCATGCCTCTGCCGGCGTCCATGGAACCCGCCGTCTGGGAACCCCTCGATGAATCGAGTTTGCGCGAGAATCTGACCGAGAGTTTTCGCAAGGCGGTGCCCGCTGAAAAGTATCCTGGAATTACTTTCACCGTTCTATTTGGCGACCCGGGCAGCCAAATTGCCAGATTGGCGAAAGACCTGAAAGCTGGCTTGGTGGTGATTTCGTCGCACGGACGGACGGGCATTGCGCATTTTTTCATGGGTTCCGTAGCGGAACGAGTCACACGATTGTCCCCTTGTCCGGTTTTGGTGTTGCGGGGCGAAAAAAAATAAGACTGGCAGTCGGCATGGCTTTCTTGCATACTTGGCGGCATGCAAAATGAACTTCTGCGACGCGACTTGAATGTATTGTGGCACCCATGCACGCAAATGAAGGACCACGAACGCTATCCGCTGATTCCTATCCAGCGCGGTGCCGGAGTCTATTTGTATGATTTTGATGGCAATTCCTACATCGATGCCATCAGTTCCTGGTGGGTCAATATTTTTGGACATGCCAATCCCGTCATCAATGCGGCCTTGACCCGGCAGGCTGATTCGTTGGAGCATGTGATCTTTGCCGGTTTCAGTCACCAGCCGGCGATCGAGTTGGCCGAGCAATTGGTCGCCCTGACACCCTCGGGGTTGGACCGTGTCTTTTTGACTGACAACGGTTCGTCGGCAGTGGAGATCGCGCTAAAAATGAGTTTTCATTATTGGCAAAATGTCGGCCGCCACAGCAAACGCGAATTTGTTAATTTGACCGGCGGCTATCACGGCGAAACACTGGGGGCTTTGGCAGTTGGCGATGTTGCGTTGTTCAAACAGACCTATGAGCCGCTGCTGATGAAGTGCCGTACGGTCGAGTCACCGGATTGCTTCCACCGCGAGACAGGTGAAAGCTGGGAAGCGATGTCACTGCGGAAATTTGCGATTCTCGAGCGCGAACTGGAACAACATCACGATACTATTGCCGCCGTCATCGTGGAACCACTGATACAATGCGCGGGAAACATGCGCATGTATCATCCGATCTATTTGCATCGCTTGCGTGAATGTTGTTCGCGGTTGAACGTACATTTGATCGCTGATGAAATCGCGGTGGGGTTTGGCCGCACGGGAACCATGTGGGGTTGCGAACAAGCGAACATCGCACCCGATTTCATGTGTGTCGGCAAAGGACTGACCGGGGGCTATTTACCGTTGTCGGCGGTGCTGACCACGAACGAAATCTATCAAGCGTTTTACGACGATTACGAAACGTTGCGAGCGTTTCTGCACTCGCATAGTTATACCGGCAATCCCCTGGCCTGCGCGGTCGCCAATGCGACGTTGGGATTATTTAAGTCCGAAAATACAATTGTGGCCAATCGACAATTGTCCCAAGTCATAGCGGAGTCCTTTGCTCATCTGGTTGACCATCCGCACGTGGCGGAGGTCCGTCAAACCGGAATGGTGCTGGCGGTTGAAATGGTTGCCGACAAAGCCAGTCGGCGGCCCTATCCGTGGCAGGAACGCCGCGGTCTAAAGGTCTACCAACATGGTCTGGCCAATGGTTGTCTGCTGCGTCCGCTGGGGAATGTGGTTTATGTGATGCCACCCTATGTAATCCAAGCCTCCGAAATTCAACACCTTGCACGAGTTGCTACCGCTGGAATCGAATTGGCTACGACTTGAGATTCTTCGCTTAATTCGCGGGCCAAAGCCACGTATTTCCCGTTGGTGCTTGCTCAATTCCACTTGAAACCCATAATAAAGCGACTTTGTTGGCCCCCATTTTGGTTTGTATCCCGATGCTAAAGCAATCTACCGAACTATTTAACACGACGCTTGAGTCGAATTCAAATCCATGGACTCGCGAAGCAGTCCAACAATTGTTCGATCAACCCTTCAACGATCTTTTATTCGCCGCTCAAACCGTTCATCGACAACACCATCAACCGAATTCGGTTCAGCTTAGCAGTCTGTTGAGCATCAAAACGGGAGCCTGCCCTGAAGACTGCGCTTACTGCCCGCAAAGCGCTCGCTACAAAACCGGACTGAAGTCGGAACGTTTGCTGCCGCTGCATCAAATTGTCGAATCCGCCCGTTTAGCACAAGCCAACGGCGCTGGCCGATTTTGCATGGGCGCGGCGTGGCGCAGCCCGAAAGACAGCGACATCGCAGCCGTCTCGGAGGCCGTTGCAGCCGTAAAGGCGCTTGGCTTGGAGACCTGTGCCACGCTCGGCATGTTGACGCCGGAACATGCCCAACAACTGAATCAAGCAGGTTTGGACTACTACAACCACAATCTGGATACGTCGCCGGAGTATTATGGCGAGATCATTACTACACGGACCTTTGAGGACCGTTTGGATACTCTAAAAAACGTTCGCTTGGCGGGTATGAAGGTCTGTTGCGGTGGGATTGTTGGCATGGGAGAGTCCGCTGCCGATCGGGTGGGATTATTAACTACACTGGCCAATCTCGATCCTCATCCGGAGAGTGTGCCGATTAATAATTTAGTCCGAATTCCGGGCACGCCGTTGGCCGACGCCAAAGAACTGGATCCGTTTGATTTTATTCGCACGATTGCCGTAGCGCGCATCCTGATGCCAACTGCTTACGTGCGACTATCCGCTGGCCGGGAAGCAATGAATGACCAATGGCAAGCGTTGTGTTTTCTGGCCGGGGCAAATTCGATTTTTTATGGTGAGCAATTGCTAACTACGGGTAATGCAACGGTGGATCACGATCGGGAGTTATTCGCCAACTTGGGAATCGTCACCGAGTGACGGGTTTAACGCGGGAGCTTCGTCCTCCCGGTTTAACAGCTTGACCATGACCTGGAAAAATCGACTGGAACTACGGCTGCAGCAGCGGCGCGACCAGCAACTGTGGCGGAAACGCACCCGCACAAGCAGCCCTCAGTCGCCTTCCATTCGCGTCGGTGGGAAAAGTCTCCTGAATTTTTGCAGCAACGATTATTTGGGATTGGCGAATCATCCACAACTCATCGCCGCCGGTCTCGCAGCGCTGAAAAAATGGGGCGCAGGCAGTGGGGCGTCGCATTTGATTTGCGGTCATAGCGAGCTGCATGAACAACTCGAAACGGCCATCGCACAATTCGTCAACGCCGAGCGCGCGTTGGTTTTCTCGACCGGTTATATGGCCAACCTGTCAATTCCTCAAGCGTTCCTCGACCGCCACGACCTTCTACTGGAAGATAAACTCAATCATGCTTCGTTGTTGGACGCGGGTCGACTCGGTCCAGCCAAAATGACGCGCTACGCCCATCGGGACCATCGCGCTGCTGAACAATTGCTGCAACAGTCCACCGCTCCCTTCAAGATGTTGTTTACGGATGGGGTCTTCAGTATGGATGGAGACGTCGCGCCAGTCGCCGAGTTGAATCAGATTTGCGCACGACAGGAAACATTGCTTGTCGTCGATGATGCCCATGGATTCGGCGTTCTGGGACCACACGGCGGCGGATGCCTGCAGCAACACCAAATTCCGATTGCCGGTCACGTGTTGCTGGTCGGCACATTCGGAAAAGCAGCGGGAAGTTTCGGCGCGTTTGTGGCGGGTGATCAGTTGTGGATCGAATCGTTGATTCAATTTGCGCGGCCCTATATCTACACGACGGCGTTGCCTCCGGCGGTAGTTGCCACGACGCTCGCCGCGATCGAGATCATGCAACAGGAACCGCAGCGCCGCACGCGGTTGCTGGAAAATGTTCGCCTGTTTCGCCAACTCGCACTCTCGGCAGGCCTGCAGTTGAGCGACTCCGAGACCCCCATTCAACCGGTGTTCGTGCGCCGCTCGACCGCAGTCGATGATCCGGCCACCCAGACGCGATTGACCGTTCGGTTGAGCCAACAATTACTTGACGCCGGAATTTGGGTGGCGGCGATTCGCCCGCCGACCGTGCCGCCGGGCTCTGCGCGATTGCGGGTCACCTTGTCGTCAGAACATACGGCCGATCAAATCGCGCGTTTGGTTGCTGCGTTGGGCGAGGGTCTGGCGTGATGAACTCACCCCCATCGACGAACAAGGTGCCGTTGGTATTGCTCGCCGGTTGGGGAGTCAATTCGCAAGTCTGGCGACCTTTGGTCCCGCTGCTGAGTGATACTTTCGAATTGCATCTGTTGGATTTGCCTGGCTACGGACACGACCCTGACTATCGCGGTTCGTATTCTCTATCAGCGATCGTAAATCGCGTTCTCGAAGCTGCGCCACAGTCAGCGGTTTGGGTGGGTTGGTCCCTGGGTGCCACGATCGCGATGCAGGCAGCAATCCTGCATCCGGAACGTTTCTCAGGATTGCAAATTATTTCCGGTACGCCTCGATTCATGGCAGCGCCCGATTGGGAATGGGGGATGCACCTCGAGCCATTGAATCAATTGATGGACTCGTTTGAACTGAATTATGAAACGGGATTAAAGAAATTTCTGTTGTTACAAACGCATCAACGACCCTTGGTCCGCGAGCAACTATCGTCCATCCTGTCGTTGCCCGGTCCGAGCTGGTCTACTCTCCAGCACAGCTTAAGACTTCTGATCGAAACCGACCTGCGAACAACGGTTCACGGCATCCGAGTCCCGACGAGGATCTTGGCGGGGGTTCATGATCGAGTGGTCTCAGCAACCGCGAGCCGATGGCTTGCCGAACAAATCGTCGCCGCCGATCACCAGTGTAAGCTCACCGCGGGAGGTCACCTGGGCTTTCTCGAATCACCCGCCGCGTTGGTGAAAGATCTTCAGCAATTCGCCCAAGTGATTGCCGAATGAGTTTAGAAAAAAAACAAATCGCGCGGCAATTTTCCCGCGCGGCGGCTTCGTATGATGAAGTCGCACAACTTCAAATTCGGATGGCCCATCGATTGATCGAACAAATTCCCATACAGGCCACTGGTACGCTGGTTGACCTGGGGTGCGGGACAGGACAGGCCTTGGCACGGATCGCGGACAAAACCGAACTGAAACTGATCGGCGTCGATTTGGCAACCGGGATGATCGAACAAGCGACGCAACGATTGCAATCCAATCCGGGAATAATGCTTCTCGTTACGGATTTGGCAGAAACCGGGTTGCCTGCCAATAGTGTGGACTGGGTATTTTCTAATGCCGCTATTCAATGGTCCGATTCACGAATCGCGTTAGCCGAAATGAAACGAATTCTGAAACCGGGAGGGCAACTGCTGGTCTCCACGTTCGGACCGCAAACCCTGCACCAATGGAAAACCGCTTGGCAGGCGATCGACGATCCGTATCCGCGTGTGCATCGCTTCGATTCTGATGTCGAACTGACGGCCCATCTTGAAGCGGTTGGATTCGAGGCGTCTCAAGTAAGTACCCACTGCGAAACATCCCGCTTCGGCTCCGTGGATGAAATGTTTGCGAGCGTCAAACAATTGGGGGCCACCAATGCCAGCCGCCAACGGGCTCCAGGATTGTTGGGACGAGCAAAGTACCAGCGGCTGCGAGACTATTTTGAATGCGTGTTGCTTGACCAAGGCCATCTGCCGTTAACTTTCGAGTGCCTTTTTGTTTCTGCGCAACAATCTCCGTAATTGGATTGGCCTGTGATTGGATTGGCCGAAGAGCGAGCTTGCAAAAGACTTCCCCACGAAGCAGCGATTGTCCAAGGCACTGATTTTGCGAGTCGCTGAGTTACCTGCCATGAAGCAGATCTGTCGAAGCACCCGACGAAATTTGTTTTCCAGTTCGTCGCGGGTTCCGCCAAAACACCGCTAGCATGTGGCAACATTGCTGGAAATTTGTCGGACAACTAGAATCGGAACGCCACCAAAACCAGGTGCTGGCGTTGGCCAGTCTTTGGGAAGCGTGTTTTTTCCATGAACCAACAATTGCGACTGGCGTAATGAAGCTCGATCAGCGAATGCAACCGATTCAATTGATTCTCTCGGACGTTGACGGCGTGTTGACCGATGGCGGAATCGAGTTTGACAATCAGGGAATTGAAACCAAAAAGTTTCACGTCCGAGATGGCCTGGGAATCAAAATATGGCAGCGGACTGGGCATCGATTTGGAGTCATTACAGCGCGTTCGTCGCACATTGTAAAATTACGCATGGCGGAATTGGGTGTCGAGATCATTCGTCAGGGCTCGGATAACAAACTGCCAATTGGGCTGGAGATAATCGAAGAGTTGAACATCTCGTGCGCCGAGGTGTGTTATATCGGCGACGATTTGGCCGATTTGAGACTGATGCAACAGGTTGGTTTGGCGGCCACAGTAGCCGATGCTGCGGCTGAAGTGCGCGCGGCAGCTCATATTACGACGCGCGCGGCGGGTGGACAGGGAGCGATTCGGGAACTTGTGGAAACGATTTTAAAAAGCCAGGACCGCTGGAACGAAATTGTCAAATCGTATCGCGACGCCTGACAATCCAATAGAAACGGAATTCGAAACTTTGTCCAACAGTGCAACCGCCAACATCGTCCGTCCCATCGCCGTCAACTCATTTGCGTTGTACTTGATGTCGTTAGCCGGGATGATTGGGCTGTATTCACTGTATGTAAAACTTCTCGTGCCCGCCATCGAAGGCCCACCGAATGTAGTGCAGTATCGTCCGGTCACACCGAACGTGGATCTCCCGCGATCGACATTCGACAAATCGAGCCTCACCCAATTACTGCCGCCGGATGCCTGGGAAAACGGCGAATGCAAGACGTTGGTCACCACGCAGGGCACGATCCTGTTTCGGGATTTCGAACGTATTGAAGGGGGTTATTTAGAGGTGCTCCCGTTTACATTGCTAACCACTACGACGACTTCGACCGACCCAAGCACGGCAAATGGTTCCCCCTCACCTCCGACGATTTTGCGTTGTCTCAAGGGCGCTCGTTTGAAATTCGACAATCCCAAAGTCGATCCGTTGGGAGGCAAGTCAAAATTGGAATCGGCTTGGTTGGTCGGCGTCGTGGACATTTTCCGTCCCGCCAGCAGTCCCGTCAGCGATGATGCCATCGCGATCTCAACCAGCAATGTTCAAATTGATAAAGATCGAATTTTCACGATCTCCGAGGTTCGTTTCGTGATTGGCAGCAATCGGGGAAGCGGTCGAAATCTGTCGATCGATTTCGCACACGATGCGGACGCCAATCAACTGATCGATGGATTCGCCAGTGTCAATGGAATCAAGCGGGTCGAGTTGGCATTTCTCGATTCTTTGCGATTGCAAAAACGACCAACACCGGTCCCGGCTTCGGAAAATTTTCATTCCCGCGAGACAACCGCTGACGACAGTGAACAACCCGTGAATATTGCTTGCAAGGGTCCTTTTGTTTTCGATTTCCAACAACGGACCGCCAAGTTTCGCGATCGGGTAGTCGTGGACGTAGAAAATGAGTCGCGCGACCAAATTCAGTGCGAAATCTTGACGGTTCAGTTTGATATTCAGGAATCTCTGGTATCCGTCGCTGAGGCCGGACCCACTGATCAGACTCCGCAAATAGGGGATTGGGAATTAAGCCGATTGATTGCCGAGGGAGCACCGGCGGTAATCTTTTCCGCCGGGCGGGGCGCCAAGGCCACGGGTGATTTACTCAGTTACGACATCGTCAATGGAAAAATTCTCGCCGAACGCACGTCGGCGCGCAATCCGCCGGTCACCATCATCAGTCCGGACCTGCGGATCACAGCCCATCGAATTTCGTATGCATTGCAAGCGAATGGCGGTCTCGGTCCCATCAAGGCGGATGGCCCCGGTAGTCTGCTGCGGGTGGCGACGGAGACCACCCAGGAGTTTTTTGTGGAATGGAAAAAGTTGCTCAATGTCGAGCCGGACGGCTTGCAACATCTGATCACTCTCGATGGCGGTTGCAAAATTCGACTCGATCAGTCCACCCAAATTAATGCGCAACAGCTGCAGGTTTGGCTGAATGAGGTGTTGGTGGAACAAACCGCCGGCGATGGCTCGATCAAAATGGTTCCGCAGTATCAACCCGACCGATTGGTTGCTGACCAGAACGTTGAAATTGTCTCCCAGCGGCTCAATGGGATGACGAACAAGCTGACGGCAACGTGGCAACTGAGCGATACACCTTTGCAATCCCGTTCCCATTTATCGCGCGAAAAAGTGTCGCAACTGGCCTACGCGGCGCTGACGAAAGTACGGCGCCCTTCGTTCGCTCAAGATACGGGAGTATTCGACGGGCAAACTCTGCGACAAGATCCAGCCATCGCACAAAGCGGATTCGAACAGGAGATTTTGGCTGCCCCCGAGCCGGCCACCAAGAAGTTTGCATTCCATGGTGACGAAGTGAATCTCAAACTAATTCATGATGGCGAACAAACCGAGATTCAGGATTTGACCGCCACGGGCAACGTTTCGATTGCTGAAATCGCCTCGGTATTTGCGGAAACAGATACTCCACCGCTCACCGTGACCGGGAATTTTCTGCGCTGCGTGCCACAAGACGGGGAACAGGTGCGATTGATGGTTTCAGGAACACCGAATCAGCCCGCCACAGTCAGTGCCAATCGACTGCGACTGGAAGGACAACAGGTACACCTCGATCAGGCTGCGAATAAATTATGGGTCGAAGGGGCGGGCGTTGTTCAACTGGAAAATCCTCCGCAGGAACTATCCAAACCAACGTCCGGTACTGCGGCTGAATCCAGTGCCAAAACCAACTACGAAAAAGTCCGCGTGACTTGGGCCAGCGGCATGGTCTTTGACGGAAGCAAGGTCTATTTTGAAGACGCCGTGAAAATGGAAGCGCGAGGCCAATCGGGTGACGGCAATCCGATCATCACTCGTTCCGATAGTGAGGGGTTGAGCCTGCAATTGAATCAAGCGGTCAATTTCCGTAACCTCGAATTAGATGCGGAAAATAGTCTCGAAGTTCGCGAGGTTATCATCGTTGATCAGGTTGCGGATACCCAACGAATTTTTCGATTGGCCGACGCGAATGCCGATCGCGCGCTGACGAATCAGCCAGCGAAGCTGCCTTCGATCATTTCCAATCAAACCCTGGATGGCACCGGAGCCGTACTCGAGCAACAGAAATTTTTGGCTTCGCAAGTGACCCTGAATGCCTCGACCGGCAAAGTGAAATCCAAGGGCCCTGGCGTGATGATGTTGTATCGTCGTGGCAATACCACGTTGCTGGGCAAGGCGGGCAACAACACTCCCAAACCCGATACTCCCAAACCCGATACGCCGATGGGTATCACGTTTGTGCGAGTGAATTTTGACGGTTCGGCGGAGGCCAATACGAACGACAAACAGTTGCTTATTCGCGGCAACGTCCGGACATTGCATGCACCCGTCAGTTCATTTGAGCATGTTCTCGATCCCGATATCGCCCAGTCGCTTCCGCCTGAGAGCGTGCGGGTGACGTGCGAAGAACTCAAATTGGCCCAATGGACGCCACGCAATTCGGACGAACCGTCACAGGAACTGCTGGCAACTGGCAATGCTCACATTACCAGCGGTACGTTCGAAGCCACCGCCGATCGAGTCAGTTACAATCAAGCCACCGATATGTTGGTCGTGGAAGGAACGCCACGGTCCTATGCCAATTTGTGGTTTTGGAAGTCTCCCAATTCGAAAGTTCGAGATCAGCTTGTGGCCGACAAAATTTTGTATCGTTTGTCGGATCAATGGACTGATGTTCAAGGCGTCAAAAACGTGAATATCAACCGCCAATAGTTCATGTTTTCAACGGCTCTGCTGGTGACAACCAGAGCGGCTCGGGTGCGCTGCTATCACATTCTCTCTTGCCTTTTCCCGACCAAAGCGACTACAAGACCAAACCGATTCCGTTAGCGGCGAACGCACCTGAACCAAACTCGGTCGGCCCGCGAGGCACGTTTTCAGACGCGACTCGGTTCGAAACAAAATTCCCCAACTGATTGAACGCAAGTCGTGACGTGAAACAGTCTTCACCCGTTCGTACCGATCGTCGAACCAGCCGATACTTGCTGACGTCCCGGAACGTCTATCGACTAACGTGTCTATGGGTTTGCGCTGGTTTCCTGGCTGCCACGACAGGTTGTCAGACCTTAAACGTCAATCGGGCCGACAACCGTTGGCAACCCTCGAATGATCGCAATTGGACACCGGATCAAGCGATCCTGACCTCCGCTGAAATCACGGGCACCCACTATATTTTGCGGAACATTCGAGATTGTAACTATGTGACCGACAAAAATTTTGTCGTCAATCATTTCGATCGGGAAATTGATCTGTCTCAGATCCAAACCGTCGACTTCATTATGGTTCCCTTCAATCCGAAACCATTCCTCGCCCATACAATGCTTAGTTTCGGCCTCGACGATGGCACCTATATCGGCGTGTCGGTCGAGGTCCGCAAAGAGCTCGGAGAAACCTACAAATTGAGTGCGACGTTCTTGCGGGAATACGAGTTGATTTACGTGCTGGCTGCCGAACGTGATTTGATCCGATCACGATCGTTCAACAACAATTCCGAGGTTTATTTGTTCCCCACAGTTGCCCAGCCCGAACAGGCCCAACAGTTGTTCGCCGACATTATCATTCGAATGAATGGGTTGGCCAAGAATCCGGAGTTTTACAATACGATTACGAACAACTGCACTACAAACCTAACCAAACATGTCAACAAAATCCGCCCTGACCGAATTCAGGAAAACGCTTGGCAAGTTCTGTTGCCGGGATTTTCGGCCAAGTATGCCCATGAGATTGGGTTGATCGACAACCGGATTCCATTTGAAGATCTGAAGTTGATCGCCTATGTAAACGATCGAGCTGCGCGGCACTTTGACGATCCGAATTTCTCCCAAGCAATTCGGAGCAATCGGTATTTGATCGACCGCGCGATTGTTGCCCAGCAACGTCGTACACCCACACTGGCGGGACGCGGCGAAAACTATTTGTCAAAACAGCAAAGCGGAAATCGCGGTCGATAACTGCGACCGATACGAGGCCGGCCGATGAACGAAACGCCGATCAGCCCTCGTTGATGATTTCATCCAGAATCTGGTTGAACTGTTGACTAGTAAAGTCCATTTTGCCGGAGGCTTGGGCACACAAGCGTTTTTCGGGTTCCGGCATTTTTCCGTCTACGGCCATTAAACGCAGCATTTCTTTCATCAACTGCACTCGGTCTTCGTACCGTTCCGGAATGGTGACCTCGATTTTTCCGGTGGAAATACCGGCCATCGCGGTTTCGAACTCGTCCGTCGGGATACCCCACTGATTGGCGCGTTCGACTAAAAAACTGATTTCTTCTTCCGTAAATTTTTTGTCGGCTGCCGCCAGGTTGACCAGACTGTGGAACAATTCGATTTTTTTCATGAAGCTACTCAAAAAACTCGTAATCGGAAGACCAGACTTACCGTCTGACATTAGAGACGGTGGTTTTCCAATTGGGAAGTCGCCGGCGCTAAACAATCCCCCGCGATGCTACACTCGGCGGATGAAATCGGCAGCATAGCTGCGGACATCACGACCATTGAGCACGTGTACCATGCGCAATTGTTGAACCGTGGAATCGCTGAATTTTCCCAACGGCAAATGCACCCAGGTTTTTTTGAATCGCCGGGCCAATTGTCGCCACGCCGGGCCCGGTGGCGCGGAACTCAATAAAGCAACATGCGGACTGCGCGAATGCAAACAGGCCGCCCCCAGTATGCGCTCTTCTAGCGTCGTCGCGAAATCTAACCTCGCATCCAACCAGATGTCTCGAATCGCCAGCGGCGGAAACAAAAATAAAGCACCGCCATAATTAGCCAGACAAATTCCCGGCCCTACCGGTTGGGCGGAAAAGTCGGTGGCAAAAAACGCCAGCGTCGATTCGTTCTCATGCTCGGCAAACCAGGTCGTGCGCCACGGATACATGCGCGGATCAGCTGGCGAATCGAACAGCATCACGGCGGCATCCAATTTGCCCTGCGTGGGTGGCAATATTTTCACGTGAATTTCATTGTCATACCAGTGACGTACCGTTTCCCGAATATCGATACCATCCCGTATGCTGGTGGTAAATTTTTCGGTTTGTGCCAGGTCAGCGCCCATAACCTCCCGAGCTCGGTTAAACACTGTCTGTCGGAAACTCTCGATCAGTTCATCTTCTGGTGGCCAACTGCATTGCGAATACGGATCCCATTTCTGCTGCCAATCCTGCAATTGTTGCAAATCGGGTTTAGGTACCAGCTGCAGATTCGTCCAGATCAGCGGTGGTCCCGCCAAACGGTTGGCGGCCGTGTAAATGTTGTCATCGGGAAGGCGAAGTCGATCGATAGAAAGACTTGCCTCGCCCAGTTCCGCAACACTCGGAGAGGGGCCATGAAACTGATACCGCTTGGCAGTTTCAAGTACATGTAAAGCATAACCATCGCCGGCAATTTGTTGCGCCGCGGTGACAATCGTAGCCAATTGCGGCGTAAAGCGATGTTCGATCAACGTCAAATTGCGCGTGTATTTTAGAATTTGCGAAAGCAGTTTGGGGGTGATTTTTCTGGCCCGTTGCCGATAATCGGCTTGATAATTTTCGCGCGCTGAAATCAACAGTTCTTTCACTCCGTCGATACTCAGGTTTGCATCGTCGCCGAGTTCCCGGCGCGCTGTTTCATATAGGTCAGTAATGAAAGGCAACTCACCCATCAAGAAATACAGTGAGTTTTTGTGCAAGCGGTAACTGGCAGCTGACTGAACCGGTTCATCAACGGGTTTTTGCAAATCACGGTCCTGAAACGATTGGCGAATCCAGGGCCAATCGATGATATTCGTGACGAACAGAATTTTGCGAAAATCAATCGACAATTGGCGCAAATTCCACGCCATGGCGTTAATCCGCAGCCGCCATTGTCGATCGTTTGGCGGGATCAAATTCGGCAACACAGCCGCGGCAAATCGCTCGATGGACAATCGTTTCAAGGCATAGGCGTCGGGTAACAATCGCGAATGCGGAGCGAACGAGCTGGTTTCCAGATCAATGAAACGAACTGGCAGACGATCGCCCAAGGCGGTCCGGATAGCAGCGATTACCGGTTGGCAGGGATCGATTGGTACGTAACTGGCCCGCAATTCAGGTTCGTCGTCATCGTCATCTTCGAGTCCTTCCCATTCTTCCTCCGAATCGTCACCGTCCAACGAATTTTCATGATCGGGATTGGACAATTTCCATTCCGGGGCCGGCGGCGCTCGAAAAGTACCCGCACCCGAAAAAAGTTCGGGTTGCACTACGATGCCAGGAATCGGCAACTGAATTACGGCCGTTTCAACCAGGCTTTGAAACGAAGGCGGCAGCGGGACCGCGAGGCAATCGAATTCGTGGGCCAACATCAGGCGGCGCACTTCCCAGGCAAAATCGCCGCTGCCATGCACGACTGGCAAAGCCGTCACGCGCGGCCCGATCTCCAGGAGTTCGTGAATCAAAACGGAACCTCACCGTCCCCCGCCGGGTAGTCGGGCGGATTGCCGTCTTCGTCCTCATCAAACGGATCGCCTTCGTCCTCGTCATCTTCGTCGTCAAAGTCATAGCCGGGATGCATGGGATCGTCGGAAGCAAAAAAGAAATCACCCAGTCCCATCGGCAAACTTTGACCACCCAGCGTTCGTAATCGCTGGTCGGCCAACTTTTTCAAATCCAGAGCTTCGTCGCCCAAACATTTCTCCAACGCTTCTTTCCAGGCATCGTCGGTGGACAAGGGATGTTCCGTTTCCTGAGCAATCCGCTTCATCGCATACCGCAACAGATTGATGCCGTCGCGCGGTGAAAAATCCAATTTCAATTGATGTGAGTTTTGCAGGAAATCAACCGTCATTGCCAGCATATCATCGGAACAAAACGGCAGATGATATTGCAAAATATTTTTTTCGTCTTCGCGATCCGGAAACTTCAAGGTCAATGTCGGCTGC
The DNA here is from genome assembly GCA_031409295.1 of Mariniblastus sp. Taxonomy (GTDB): domain Bacteria; phylum Planctomycetota; class Planctomycetia; order Pirellulales; family Pirellulaceae; genus Mariniblastus. Next base: position 3,098 of record JANNWZ010000226.1, on the reverse strand, counting down.
AAACGACTGAGAATATAGTCCGGAATTTCAAACGTGGATTCGTCCTGGTTCATCGTCACAGCGCAACGAAAATTCGGATGCGCCTTGACCGTAATGCCGGCGATGATCGATTCCACATACCGACGATGGTCCAACAATGGCGCCAACGAAGCCCAGGATTTTTCGTTCATCCGGTTTCCCTCGTCGAGAATGCAAACACCTCCACGAATCATGGCCGCCACTAACGGCGATGCGTGATAGGCAATCCGGCCACTTTCGGCCAGCACCGGCGTGATTAACAAATCCTCGGGACGCGTATCGGACGTGCACTGGTAAATATAGAGCTCTTGTTGGCGTTGCTTCGTCGCCGCCATCGCCAAAGCGGTTTTGCCGATCCCTGGCGGACCGACCAAACGAGGCGACAAAGGCAAATCCAGATCATTGACGACTAGCCAACAAGCCAACACTTGTTTCAAAATTTCCCGTTGGCCAATCCACTGGCTGTCGATGTCGTGAGGATCGGCCAACTGCAAATTGACACCATTAATGTTTCGCGTTTCAGCCATCGCAGTTTGTTTTTCGTAAGTTAATTCAGAAACACTTGGGGAAACCAACTCCGCGTGTCATTTCAAGCTCATTCTCCAGAAAGTGCCTTGAGAAAGTCCACGAGGTAGTCGACTTCCTCGGGACTCAACTTTAGCGGCTTGAGGTCTTGATCTAAATCCGGATCATTCGGACTTCCCCCTTGGTTGTAGAACTCAACCACTTCCTTCAGCGTTTTGATACTGCCATTGTGCATGTAGGGCGCCGTATGTTCGACGTCTCGCAGCGCCGGCGTTTTGTACAGAAATTTATCTTGGGGATCTTTTGAAAACTCGTAACGTCCTTCGTCGCGTCCTGGTTGGCCAAATCCGACGCCCGTGTTATGGAATTTTTCGTCGCTCAAACTTGAACCGGTATGACATTTCCAGCATCCACCACGACTCTCGAAAATCCACATCCCTTGCCGCGCAGACAGCGAGAGCGCTTCGTACTCCGCCGATCGAAACCGATCTACACGCGAGTTGCCCGATAGGATCGTTCGCTCAAAACTGGCGATCGCGAACACCAGATTCTGTTCGGTAACAAACGTGGCACCGTCAGCATTCGCCGCGCCGTCCGAAAATGCCTCACGAAATTGTTGGACATACGATTCGTCCGCCCCGATTTTTTTGACGACCGTTTCCATATCGCTCGCCAACTCAATTTCGTTAGTGATCGGGCCTCGGACTTGATCTTCCAGCGATTGGTCTCGGCCATCCCACGAAAAACTCGTGCCATAACCCCGATTGATCAACGATGGAGAATTCCGGCGACCTTGTTTTCCATGGATTCCGATCGCCAGCGGGTCCGGGCTAGCAAAACCATGCTCCGGCTGATGGCAACTGGCACAGGCGACCGAATCGTCCTTGGACAACCTCGGTTCAAAGAACAAACGCCGTCCCAGTTGGACCTTCGCAGCTGTCAGCGGATTCTGTTCCGGCGATTTTGGTCGCGAAACCAATCCATTGGGAACCCCGTCAAGTTGGATTTTCGCCGGTAAATTATCGATTGGAATCACCGGCGAAGGAATTGGATCATCGTTCGTTCCCCACGAAATCAAGGCGACCGTCAGGCCGCCGACCAAAACAGCTTTTAATAGCATGGCTACACCCCAAAAAATTGACTCTAACGATGATTGATTGCGATTGGATTCTATCCGAAAATGAGTCATGATAGTTTAACCCAATCAGCGTTGGTCGGTGCAAGAATTCAACCGGTTGTCCGTCAAGCCGTGAATTTTGACCGTTTTGTGATTTGGTTTCGGCCACCAAATCCACATCTCCCCATCCGAGTTGTCGTTTCCAAAAATTGAATTTTCCCAACCCAGGAAATAAAGCATGCGTCGTCCTTCGTCCAACGTTTGTTCATTGTACCGAAATCTCACCGTATTGATTTGCGGAAGTTTGCTGACTCTGGTCTCAACCCCCAATTGGTCGTCGGCCCAGGACTCTCCCGATTCCGTTGTCGTCAATCCGGCGGCCACGCTCGAAATCGGCGATCCACTGCCCGAATTTGACTTGCCAGATGCCTGGGGCCAGCGTTTCAAGTCCGAACAATTTCTGCACAAGCCGTTGGTCATTTTCTTTTTTGGAACCGAATGTCCATTGGTAAAACTCTATGTTGCGGACCTGCCGAAACTGGCCCGAAATGAAAATTTCCAGGAACTGCAATGGATCGGCATCAATGCGAACCAACATGACTCGCTGGCTGAGATTCAACAGTTTTCCAAGAGCAATCAATTGGAGGGGCTGCCCATTCCGCTGTTGAAAGACCCCGGCAATGTCGTCGCCGATCGCTTTGCCGCTCAACGAACGCCCGAAGTCTTTTTGTTTGACAAAAACCATCGACTTCAATATCGCGGCGCGATCGATGATCGTTATCATTATGGTCAACGAAAAAATCAACCGGATCACAAGTACCTGATCGATGCCATCAAATCACTCTTGAACGACGAACCGATTGCGGTCAGCAAAACGGACGCGATTGGCTGTCTGATTGGTCGACGACTGAACGCTAACGAATCCAGCCCCGTTACTTATTCCAACCAGATCAGCCGCATCCTGCAACGCCGTTGTTTGAATTGCCATCGTGAAGGGGAAGTTGCTCCGTTCAGCCTCCACGATTATGACGAGGTCGTTGGTTGGGCCGAAATGATTCAAGAAATCACGACCCAACGTCGCATGCCGCCCTGGCACGCCAACCCCCAGCACGGCGAATTCAAGAACGACGCCAGCCTGACGGACTTGGAACTGCAACAGATTCAACAATGGGTTGCCGCGGGGGCACCGGCCGGCAATCCAGCCGACCTGCCTGCTCCGCTTGAATTCGCAACGGGTTGGCAAATTGGCCAGCCGGACGTCGTGATTCCCATGACCAAGGAGCCCTATCAGGTTCCGGCCACAGGCGTGATCGAGTATCAGTACTTTGTCGTTGATCCTGGCTTCACCGAAGACAAATGGATTCAGGCCGCCGAATGCCGGATCGGAAATCACGCCGTCGTCCATCACATCATCGTCGCGATTCATGACGAGGAACAA
>JANNWZ010000225.1:0-18449 GCA_031409295.1 Mariniblastus sp. | reverse complement strand
CCCAGTTTGATTAGACTTTCACTCCTCCCCACAAGTCATCCCCTCGGTTTTCAACCCAAGTGGGTTCGGTCCTCCACGCAGTATAACCCGCGCTTCAACCTGCTCATGGGTAGATCACTGGGGTTCGCGTCTGCCGCATACGACAATGGTCGCGCTATTAACACTCGGTTTCCCTATGGCTCCGGTCCGTAAGACCTTAACCGAGCCGCATACGACAACTCGCCGGATCATTATGCAAAAGGCACGCTGTCACACTGAACGAATCATAGTGCTCCAACCGCTTGTAGGTATATGGTTTCAGGTTCTTTCCCTCCCCTAAACGGGGTTCTTTTCATCTTTCACTCGCGCTACTGAGTTCACTATCGGTCATTAGAGAGTATTTAGCCTTACGGGATGGTCCCCGTGGATTCAGCCCAGGTTTCACGTGACTGGGCCTACTCAGGTGCTCTGCGGGAGATTCACAACTTTCAAATACGGGACTGTCACCCTCTGTGGTTCCACTTTCCAATGGATTCTTCTAGCTGGAATTTTGTAACTCCCATGTGCAAAGTCCTACTACCCCATAGAGGAAACCTCCATGGTTTGGGCTGTTCCGATTTCGCTCGCCGCTACTTACGGAATCGAGTTTTCTTTCTCTTCCTCCAGTTACTTAGATGTTTCAGTTCACTGGGTTTGCCACAATGTGCCTATGTATTCAGCACATGCTTGTTCGGGTATCCCGGGATCATAGTTCGTTTGTCAACTACCCCAGGCTTATCGCAGACTTCCACGCCCTTCGTCGCCTTCTAATGCCAAGACATCCCCCATATACCCTTAGTAGCTTGACCACAAATATCCAACTCTCCCTGACAACTCGACAAGCTAAATTGGAAAAATCCAAACCAGCCAACCGAACGGCCGAAGGTGAATCGCATACTTGGATTAAACCACAGATCCAGATTAACGATATTCGCTTCATTTTTAAATCTTTTGACAAGACAACAACATTCGCCTAACCGATCAATCTAACCCGAAGGTTCGACCGAACGACCAAGTACAATGCAATTGCCTCGACGCTACTTAAGAGTGGTGTTTTTTCGAATGATGATGTAAATCTGCCACCTCCCGTCGGCCCCCGCATAGAAGCCAACCTTCAGCGACAGCATCAAACATTCAGATGCCATCTACTATTTAAACCAAATTGTCAAAGAACATGCTGTCGGCACTCGGCCGACAATTTCACCATCAAACAAGTTGACGGCGATTCACGCTGAGCAGTTCACATCGGCAATTTTGCCGTGCAACATCAGCACAAACCGGCATCAACTGGAGCCGCAATTTATTGTCGACCAAATCGACAATTTTGAGGCGAATCGAAGATTTTAGCGTTTCGTTATAATCCGTCAACAGCTAATTTCGATTTCTTAGAAAGGCCATTCTTACTGAGGGCAGCCGCTGTCAAACCAACACTTTTTGGTGTTCGATTGAAGCCACCCATGGCTTCTTCCGTGCATCACTCTACGAGCGATGGGCCAAAGTATACGGGCGTTTCAGATTTGCTCAAGCCCCTTTCGGAGTATTTTTTGAATTTCCGGAAAAATAGACGATTCTCCAAAGAAATACGCAAAATCGTCGTTTTTCAACGTGTGGCGCGCAAGTATGTTTTTCGCGACATCGCCTGGTCCAGAATCCGAAACCCTAATTCGTGAGTTTGTCCAATCGAATGGGTCGGAAATTGGTTACAAAAACCTGCCAATAGAAACCGAAGCCGCAATTGACGATTTGCCTAGCGAGCGTTTTCGCACGGGTATCGTTTGCCCCCTAATGCACCCAAATCTCACGTCAATTTTTCATCTCGAAACATCCAGCCCCGATTCAAAAAATGGGGCCGCTGGTTGACATTATTTTTGGCAGAGTTTACTGTCTAGGAAGTTTAAGCAATGCTGCTTTGTTCCACTTAACTTTGGGGAGACGTGATCTATGAACCGCGTAATACTATCCTTGTTGGCTACTGGTTTGTTTTTGGTTGGTAATTCGGCTGAAGCCCAATTATTTAGCCGCCTGTGCGGAAAGAAAAACGATTGCTGCCAACCTTCGACAACCTGTTGCAAGCCCGCTTGCCCACCCGTTTGTCGTCCCGCTTGCCAACCCGTTTGTCGTCCCGTTTGTGCGCCAGTTTGTCGGCCCGTTTGTGCTCCTGTTTGTGCACCGCAACCCGTTTGCTACAACCCAGCTCCGGTTTGTGCACCGCAACCTGTTTGCTACAACCCTGCTCCGGTTTGTGCACCTGTGACGACTTGTTGCCGGCCAGTTTGCCAGCCGGTCTGCCGTCCCGCTTGCCCTCCCGTTTGCCGCCCAACTTGCGCACCAGTTTGCAAGCCACAGCGCGTTCGGTTGCTTGATCGACTATGTCGCAGCCGACATAACGACTGCTGCAGCTAACAGCCAAATTGTTGTAAATCGAGACGGCGACAGCATTTTGAATGCTCTAACGCTCTTGAGATGAGATCAAGGCCAAGTTCGAATGTTCGAACTTGGCCTTGTTTGTTTACCGTTTTAGAAAAAACCGCTTATCCACGGCACCTTTAAAATCTGCCACTCAGTAGACCCATAAATTACTCGAATCATGATCATCGGTCCGACCGATTACTCACCACCCTCTTCCAATTCGCGAATATCCTTCGGCAATTGCGGATCGACGGTGCCAAACCGTCCGCGTCCATTGTCGTGAATACGGTTTTTGGCTTCATACATGATTCGATCTACATCGGCGGCCCACACTGCTTCTTTTTCTTCACGCGTGGCTGTTTTTAGTGGGCGCATTAATCGAAAGCCAACTCCCGTAGCCGGTTCATCGGTGTACCACCAAGGACTCTTGGGAATGTTGGGATCTGTAGAGCGCCAACTTTTTGTCGAAGGTAGCCGCGCCGCACTGCGACATTGTTCTGATTCCAAAATGAAAGAACCTCCTCGCACCACGCGAGGATCGATTTCGGTCGGTTTGTTAAAAGTCTCTGCTGCGGTCACGGTGTCCCCTTTGACATGGGTATAACCGTCCGGCGAATACTGATCGAGCACCCACTCCGCGACGTTACCATGCATGTCATACAGTCCCCAAGGGTTGGCCCCTTTTTCTCCCACAGTATGTCGTTCTTCGTCCGAGTTATCCAAAAACCAACCGTGATCTTCCAGTTCTTCCGGGTCATCTCCAAAATAATACGCAGTTGTTGTTCCTGCGCGACAAGCGTATTCCCACTCGGATTCCAGTGGCAACCGATAGAAATCGTTCGCCATGAGACTTAACCACTTCGTGTATTGTTTGGCCGCAAACTGGGAAATCGTCGCAGCCGGTTGATCGAGTTCTTCACCTGCCTCATAGGTAAAACTTGGATCGTACAAACTGGATGGCGCCGTCAATCCATCGATCGCTTTCTCCTCCGTCCCCTTGGCTATTTGTCGTAGTCCTTTGACATGTAAGCGACGAAAGAGATCATCCATTTTCATGTATTTTTGATATTCGCCCCACGTTACTTCGTATTTCCCCATCCAGAACGGGTCCACGGTTACTTCGAACTGCGGCCCCTCATCGTCCCCCCGGTCGTCTTCCGATTCGGGACTGCCCATCTTGAAATTTCCACCGCGAATCGGAATCATCGTAAACTCGACATCCGTTCCTGGGATCGTTGTTGTATAGGGAATCATAAAAGTCCCATCGGGCAGCTCCACAAATACCCCGGTGGCGGGTTTTTTCGAGGCGATCCCCAATCTGTCCTTATTTGATTCCGCGGTTGCAGGTTCCTGGTTAGTCAGTTGCGGATCCTCCATTGGTTCCAGCAACGAAACACCGCCAATCTTTGAAACTCGAGAATGCGAAACAGAGGTCACACCGGTCAGTCCCGTCAAAACACCAACAACAATAATTTTCCAGAGGTTCACGCGAAGGAGTTCCTATTCAATAAAAGCTGATTTAAGATTTTAAGTAGCAAACCTATCCAAACAGTAAAACAAGATCATTGTAACTTACCGTTTCGAATCCATGAAATTTCAATCGTCAATTCAGGTTGACGAAAAATCCCGTCAATGGGACATTCTACGGTTACTGGAAGTCTAATCCAATCAAACACATGAGGTTCCCATGGCTGAAATCGAAAAACAAGCGCCCCGTCCAGCCGCTCAACAGGCTCAACAACGCCCCATCACTGTGGACGAGTCGAAGGCAATCAGCTGTTACGCCAATTTTTGTCGCGTCACAGGATCTCCCGAAGAGTTGATCATTGATTTCGGAATGAACGCCCAACCCATGGGTACCAACGATAAACCTGTCGATATCAGTCAACGAATCGTGTTGAACTTCTTTACCGCCAAACGATTGCTCCACGCACTACACGTGTCGGTACAGCGCCACGAAGATGTCTTTGGTTCAATCGAAACCGATATCCAAAAACGCGTGGTCGTTAAGCCATCGACCTAGGATTCGCGCTCCCTATTTGACAACAAAATTACCAGCCCACCGATCACCAACAGGTTTGGCTGGAATCCGATTGTATTGGCTAACTCAGGGAATCCTCCCGCGAAAACATAGAGCAATACGGTCAGCCCCAATAATCCGCGCGCACGCCATGTTTTAGGACGGAAATCTGAATGCGCGAGGATTAATACGATCGGTAGTAGCAGGATCGTCAGGTCATACGTGTAAGTGTGCGGGCTAAGTAAAACCGTAGTAAACACTAACATCGAGAATTGCTGCGCGAAAATGTGATTGTTGGGCTCCCATTTCCCGCGCAGAGTCCACAACACCAGCGATAACAGCGCCAACGAAATTATCAGGGTGAGGACATTTACCCAGTGACTGTCCAGCTGCGGTAACAACAATTTCAGACCGCCCCAAAAACTGTGCGAGTCGCTCAGCTGATACCCGCCGGTATCCAAATAATGACCCATTTTGGAAACGATGCCCACGTAATCGGGCCACCAGGTTGGCTGGATCAACCACGAAATTCCGCTGAGCAAGCCGATGGTTGAGACTGCGCCGCAGGCAAAACTCCATTGACGCTTGATCAACATCACGGCACCAATCACCAATCCGAGTTGGGGTTTGATCGCTACCAAACCAAAGACCAATCCGGCCTGAAAATTGCGGCCGCGTTGCAACAACAAAAACGTACCAGTGAACAACAACAGCAGCAGCGTAGATTTCTGCCCCATGCTCAAGCACTTGATCCACGGTACAAAAAAAATCATCGCGCCAAAACAAAGCGGAAATCGCGCCGCTACAGTCTGCTGATATCGGACGAGCAACCAAGCGGTAGCGCAGAAAGCCAATATTGACAGGACGCTCCACAGAATCACGGCCCAGCGATAGGGAAGCAGCGACAAAGGACTTACCAACACGTAATGAAACGGTGGATAAACCATCGGAAAATATTTTTCCGCCGGCCAGGTAAATCCGATTTTTGCCGGATCATGTTGGAGCTCTTTGACGAATTCAAGATCGTAGAGTCGCTGTCGATCGCTCGACAGGACGATGCTTCCGCCAATCCAATCCTGCAGGTAATCCGCGCCGTAGGGTGTCTCGCGATCTTCGCCCTGTTGCCAGCGAAAATTGGGTGAAAAAAACAACATCCCGACCAGCAAAAAAAAAGGCAGCAACAATACCCAACCTGGCGTTGTTGCTGCCGTTGTCGATGCGGATTTCTGAACCACGGGGGCTTACGCCTTGTGGTTATTCAACAATTGTTGCAATTTGGCTTTGGGTTGAACGCCTTGCAAGCGTTCCACAATCTGACCACCTTTAAAAACCAACAGTGTTGGGATATTGGTAATACCGTATTTCAAGGCGATTTCCTGATGGGCATCAACATCCAGTTTGCCCACTTTGGCGTCACTGTTTTCATTGGCCAATTGTTCAATGACCGGAGTCAGTTGGCGACAAGGACCGCACCAAGTGGCCCAAAAATCTACCAACACGGGTTGGTCCGAGTTAAGTACTTCAGCTTCAAAAGTCTCGCTACTAAATTCAACAGCCATCGAGGGTCTCCAGGAAAAGGAATTGTCTTGGGTTAAGTTTCAAGGGCCAACAACGGATCAACTGGCACCCGTTTCGGGCCCGGTGGGTCAAATCTGGGGTCGCATGATTTATTTGCCGATAGTTTTACAATCGGCAGACAGAGATTCTAGCCATTGATTCCAATGCGTCAACAAACGGAAGAATCCAACCGGAAAAACGGTTCAATACCTGACTTTTCCGTTTTTTCCGACTCGCCTGACATTCCGCAAGCCCGCCCGAAAATTACTACCTGGAATTCGCAAGCCCCTCGAATCCAACCAGACGCGTTTGATCGCCCACCACGAAGTGCGAATATGACCAAACCCAACTCCTGCTACGGATTCGGCTTAAAGGGCGAATCCTTGGGCAACCGAATCGGGTGCCGGGGCATATTCCAAAGGTTCCATCGAACTGCCCGCCCTGCCCTGGCTGAGGCTACGCATCGCGCTGGAATATCCAAACAGTTCCGCCAAGGGAGCATGCGCGACGATTGTGGTCATGTCGGCGACTTGATCTGTTTTCACAATCTGAGCCCGTCGCTTCGCCAGATCGCCAGACAATTCGCCGAAGTATTCATCTGGCGTCGTGATCGTCAATTTCATGATCGGTTCTAACAGTATGGGTCCCGCCTGATGGAGTGATTTTTCAAACGCGTCAGCGGCGGCAATGGAAAAGGCGACGGGCGTTGATTCTTCGGTCGACTCGGCATCCAATAAAGTAACGCGAATTTTCGCCAACGGAAACGAACCGATCGCGCCGCCAGTGTCCCCGCGGGCTTTGATCTGTTCTTTAACGGCTTGCACCATTTCCGGAGGCATGGCATCGACCGGCATCTGATTTCGCACCACGACACCGGATTCGACTTTTTCGTCCGGTTCCATGCGCAATTTCAATTTCGCAAACAATTGTTGACCATCCATCAGTCGGTGACATTCACCCGTGACTTCAATCGACTTGCTGATTGTCTCGCGATACGAGACGCGTGGTTTGTGCACTTTGACTTTCAAATTGAAGTCTCGCAACAATCGGTTTTTGATGACCTCCAAATGCAGCTCGCCCATACCGGCGATCAACGTCTGGCCCGTTTCCTCGTTTTCCTTCGCTTTGAAAGTTGGGTCTTGGCGTTTTAGAAGTTCCAGAGTTTCAGCCAACTTTTTTCGCTCGGCCGTCGAATCCGGCTCGATTGCCATTTGGATGACAGTCTCGGGAAACTCGATCGACTCCAGCAGGATGGGGGCTTTTTGATCGCACAGCGTATCCCCGGTGACTGCATAGCGCGGTCCGATGACACCAACAATTTCACCGCAGGTCACCAGGTCCAGTTGGCCTTCTTTGTCTTTTTTGGTGGCATGAATCTGCCATAGCTGGGCAGCGTTTTCTTTTTTGTCTTGCGACGGGCAATAGACGCGGGAATTGGTCGACAGTTGGCCAGAGTAAACTCGAATCCAATACAAATCCCCCGTTTTCGCCGGTAGGATTTTGAACACCAAACCACAAAATGGCTCGTCAGGATCGGGTTTACGAAATTCCACTTGGTCTGGTTTCGACGGATTGGTCCCGCGCACGGGGGGCCGGTCGAGTGGGCTGGGCAAGTAATATTCGACAGCGTCGAGCACGCCTTGCACGCCGATGCCATGCAGCGCCGAACCGCAAACCACGGGTTGGATCAGCCGTTCCAGTGTCGCTTTGCGAATGACCGCACGGATCAATTCTTCAGAAATTGGCTCTTCCGCAAGCGCGAGCATTGTCATCTCGTCGCTGTAGGAATACAACGACTCCAACATTTCCTGTCGCGCGAATTGTGCAGCGTCGTCGAGCTCTGGCGGAATCGGGGCCTCGATGACTGTTTTGCCTTCATTATCAAAAGTCAGCATGTGCATCCGAATAAGGTCGATGACGCCGCGAAACGGATCCGGAAAATGCGCCGGTCCCAGTCCGACTGGAATTTGGATTGCCAGCGGGTTTGCTTCCAACCGAGACTTCATTTCGTTTAACACGCGTTCGAAACTGGCTCCCTCACGGTCCAATTTGTTGATAAACGCCATCCGCGGGACGCTGTATTTGTTCGCTTGCCGCCAGACTGTCTCGGATTGAGCCTGCACACCTTCGCGAGCGCTGAACACCACGACAGCGCCGTCCAAAACTCGCAAGCTGCGTTCGACTTCCGCCGTAAAATCAACGTGACCGGGCGTGTCCAGCAAATTGATATGGACATTGTGCCAGTCGAACGTGACACAGGCCGAATAGATTGTAATGCCGCGTTCCTGTTCTTCCGGATCTTCGTCGGTTGTCGTCGTACCACTATCGACTTTGCCGACGCGATGTTTCATGCCGCTGACAAATAGCATCCGTTCAGTGACCGTGGTCTTGCCGGCATCGATATGGGCGATGATGCCAATGTTACGCAGGTTTTCGAGTTTTCGGGCCATGTTTCGTCAACGATTGTAGAGTCGAAATTCAACTTGCGGAATTCCTGCCAGCGCATAAAAAAACCGCCTTGGGAAGACCAGGCGGTAAGGCTAATTGTTCGCGATTACCAGGCAAAATGCGCGAATGCTTTATTCGCGTCAGCCATTCGGTGTGTGTTTTCGCGTTTGGTAACAGCGGCACCTTCACGGTTATAGGCGGCCACTAATTCATCGGCCAAACGCAAATGTGTCGGACGGCCCTTCTTGTCGCGGATCGCGGTCAGAATCCAGCGGATAGCCAGCGATTGTTGGCGCGCGCGGTTAACTTGCATGGGAACTTGGTAGGAAGCTCCACCGACTCGTTTGGAACGAACTTCGATGTGCGGTTTCACGTTTTCTACCGCTTGGGTAAAAACTTCGATCGGTTCCAAATTCGGCAAACGTTTTTTGATTTCGTCCAACGCATCATAAAAGACGTTTTGCGCTGTCGATTTTTTGCCGTCCCACATCAAGCAGTTGATGAACTTGCTCGCCAACAACGAATCGCATTTAGGATCCGGTTTGAGTTGGGTTCGGCTGGCGGTAATATTTCCCATAACTGTCTATTTTCCAGATTCTCTAAGTAGTCTGTTGGTTGACGGGGCAAAGCCCCAAACGAATTCTCAGCTGTGGCAAATCAAGTCGTCAGCCGGAATTTTGCGATCCGCAATTCCCGAAAACGACTCCAAGTTCCAATAATCTATTTCTTTTTCGCACCATATCGGCTGCGCGATTGTTTACGCTTATCAACTCCCAGTGAGTCCTGAGTTCCGCGAATGACCTGATAACGAACACCAGGCAAGTCGCGAACACGACCGCCGCGCACAAGAACGATCGAGTGTTCCTGCAGGTTGTGGCCTTCTCCCGGAATATAAACCGTTACCTCTTTGCCGTTCGACAATCGAACGCGAGTAATCTTCCGCAACGCGGAATTAGGCTTTTTAGGTGTCATCGTCCGAACTTGGAGGCAAACACCCTGCTTTTGTGGGCATTTTTCCAAAACCGGTGACTTCGTGAATTTTCGTTTTTGTTTACGTCGCTTGCGGACAAGCTGGTTAATCGTTGGCATTCGTCTTCCAAGCCGGTTAATACGTTAGTCCGCTCAAATTCAATTTTGAGGGGAAGCCCGTAAAAGTAATGTTTTCTAAAAAATTGTCAATCGCTAATTCAAATGTCGGAGACCTGACTAAACGCCGCCAGCCAGTTCATCTTGCCATTCTTTAAGTTTTTCCCATTCGCCAGTCGCGGCCAATTGAGCTTGATCGGGCCAAGTCGCTGGGTTTCGAGTCGCATAAATCCCCCCTGCTGCAACGAGAATCTCCTTAATCTGTTCGGGAGTAGTTCTGGAAAGTTGCATAAAAGTCTTGATTCCCGATTGGGTCAAAAGATCGGCGATTTTTGGGCCAACACCCTCAATTTTCGTGAAATCATCGGGTTCAGCAGCAATCCGGCCGCCATCCAATTCGGCCTGCCATTCACTCAATTTGTCCCAATCCCCAGCGGCTGCAAGTTGAGCTTGGTCTGGCCAAGTGGAGGGGTCGTGCGCCGCGAAACCACCTACTTCATCCAAGATTTCACGAATCTTCATCGGACTGCTCGAGGCCAATTCCGAAAAAGAACGGATGCCAGCAGCATTCAAATGCTGAGCAATCTTTGGACCAATTCCCTCGATCTTGGTTAAGTCGTCCGAATCCGCCCGAGACGCTTTCTTAGTGGAATGGCTAGTGCTGCTTTGAATTACATCCTGCCATTCTTTCAATTTGTCCCAATCTCCGCCGGCGGCCAATTGAGCTTGGTCTGGCCAAGTCGAAGGGTCATGCGAACCGAGCCCGCGCTCCTCGAGAATCTGCTTGATTTGATTCGGATGGGTTGCGGACAACGTCGAATAACTATCGATACCGGCCATTCGCAGTGATTCCGCAATCTTGGGGCCAATTCCTTCGATCAAGGTCAAGTCATCGGTCCCACCCATCAGTGCCGTCAAGGCATCGGGAGAGGCGGTTGAACGCCCGGAGCCAGCTTGCGAACCGCGGGAATCAAATCCGCCGCCACCCCCAGTTCCATAACCACTGCTGGACGGTCCTGCAGTTGACGGTGCACCTTCCAACAATGGGAAACTATCCTCGAGCGCTGTAGAAGGCTTCGCCGCGACCTCGCGCATCGCTTCCAGATTGTATTGCACTTCCGAATCCTGGAATGTTTTGAAACCCGTGCCAGCCGGAATCAAGTGCCCTAGAATCACATTTTCCTTCAACCCGACAAGATTGTCGACTTTGCCAGCCAAAGCCGCTTCGGTCAAGACCTTGGTGGTTTCCTGGAAACTGGCTGCTGAAATGAAACTCGAGCTTTGCACCGAAGCCTTGGTAATCCCCAACAGCTGCGTACTATAAGTCGCAGATTTCGGTTTGGTACCCTTTGCCGGCTTGCCACCTAGAGTTTCAATTTTGGCGTTGGTTTCTTCAAGTACGACCTTGGGAACAATTTTGCCTTTAACAAAATCACTATCGCCGGGGTCAGAAATTTTCAGCGACTCGCTCAAGTTATCATTGACTCGCTGGAAATCGAAGCGATCACAAATCAAACCGGGCAACAAATTCGTGTCGCCGGCCGAATCGATCTTAACTTTGCGCAACATCCGCGCGATGATGATCTCGACATGTTTGTCGTTGATCTCGACGCGTTGACTACGGTAAACCTGTTGCACCTCATGACAGAGGTACTGTTGCACGGCCTCTTCACCGGAAACACGCAAAATATCATGCGGAACCAAGGGACCGTCGACCAATTGTTGACCGGCCTTGATATGATCCCCGGTGTGAACGCGAAATCGTTTTCCTGGCGGAACGAGATGTTCCACTTCGAGTCCGCTATCGCTGCGAACCAAAATCGTTCGTTTACCCCGTTTCTTTTCCGCGAGAATTTCGCAAATACCATCGACCTCGGCAAGCACCGCTGGGTCTTTTGGTTTCCGGGCTTCGAAAATTTCGGTAACGCGCGGCAGACCGCCGGTAATGTCCGAAACGCCGGAGGCTTCACGAGGAGTCTCCGCCACGGTCGATCCGGCCGAAATCAGTTCGCCTTCGCTAACCATGATGTTGGCCCGTTCGGCCAAATAATACACATCGATCGGTTTGCCAGTTGAATCCTCGATGACGATTTGCGGATGCATGTCACCTTTGAAGTCAATGATGGTGCGCCGAATCGTTCCGGAGGCTTCTTTTTCGGTCTGCATTGTTTCGCCATCGACGATATCCTCAAACCGAACTCGACCGGCGACTTCGGACAGGACTGGAATCGCGTGCGGGTTCCAACGGCAGAGAACTTGGTTGGCTTTGACTTCTTCCTCGTCGGCAACCAACAACGTTGAGCCTTGAGGAACTTTGTGATTTTCCAATTCACGACCTTTGGCGTCGAGAATCGCAATCTCTCCGTTTCGATTCAAAACAACGGTGTTCCCTTTATCATTGGTTACATATCGCATCCGAGTGATTTTGACTTTCCCGGCTTTCCGCGAGGTTTTTTCGTTGTCTTCGGTGACCGTATTGACGGTACCGCCGATATGGAAAGTCCGCATTGTCAACTGCGTACCCGGTTCGCCGATACTCTGTGCCGCGATAATTCCGACCGCCATGCCTTCTTCCACAAGATCGCCGGTCGACATATCCATACCATAACAACGACGGCACACACCGAGCGACGCATTGCAGGTCATCGGGCTGCGAACCTGAATCTTCTCCAGACCCATTTCCTCGATCTTGCGCGCAATCTCGGGAGTGATCATTTGACTATCTTTGACGACCAGTTCATCCGTCACGGGATTGACGATATTCTGCCGTGAAACCCGGCCATTGATCGCGGTGGCGAGTCGAACTTCGACTTGTTCACCTCGATAAATAACGCCCTTGGTAATCCCGCGGGTGGTTCCGCAATCTTCCATGGTGATAACGACGTTTTGCGCGACGTCAGCAAGCTTCCGCGTCAAATATCCCGAGTCTGCAGTTTTCAATGCCGTGTCGGCCAATCCTTTGCGGGCACCGTGCGTCGAACTGAAATATTCCAATACCGACAGCCCCTCACGGAAGTTGGCTTTAATCGGCGTCTCGATAATTTCACCGGTCGGCTTGGCCATCAAGCCCCGCATCCCGGCGAGCTGGCGAATCTGTTCCACACCGCCGCGAGCGCCGGAGTGAGCCATCAGGTAAACCGGATTCACGTATCCCATACCGCCGCGGTCATCCGCTTCCATTGCGGCCATCATTTCCTTGGTAATTTTTTCGCGGGCGTGCGTCCAAGTATCCA
Source organism: Mariniblastus sp. (assembly GCA_031409295.1). Classification (GTDB taxonomy): domain Bacteria; phylum Planctomycetota; class Planctomycetia; order Pirellulales; family Pirellulaceae; genus Mariniblastus. The sequence continues at coordinate 5,678 of JANNWZ010000225.1, read as the reverse complement.
GCACTTTGTTGTAGCGTTCTTGTTCAGTAATCACACCACGATCGTAATGCTTACGGAATTTAAGGACTTCTTTTTCTGCTTCAGCGACAATTTTTTCTTTGGAATCCGGAGTCACCAAATCGTCCGTCGCAAACGACAGGCCGCTGCGGGTACTTTCGCGGAAGCCCAACTGATTCATGTCGTCCAACAGATTGATGGTGGCGCGCCGCCCCAATGTCTGATAACAGTCCGAGATCACGACCGCGAGGTCACTGCTTTTCTGGGTGTAGTTGTAAAAATCCATCCCTTCGGGCAACATCATATTGAACAATACGCGGCCATAGCTGGTGTCAATGATCCGCGTGGGAGCGCGTTCTTCTTCGTTAGTTCGCACGAAGCGGCCCTTGGGCAAACGCACCTTGATTTTTGCGTGCAGCTTGATGACTCCCTGAGCGAAAGCATGATCGGCTTCGTCGGGCGAAGCAAAAATCATCCCTTCCCCTTTTTGGTTCGGCAACACCAGAGTGGTGTAGTAGCAACCCATCACCGTGTCCTGCGACGGACTCATGATCGGCCGACCATTGGACGGGGCGAAAATATTGTTTGTCGACAACATCAACGTGTGTGCTTCCACTTGCGCTTCAATCGACAAAGGCAAATGCACGGCCATTTGGTCGCCGTCGAAGTCGGCGTTGAATCCTTTACACACCAACGGATGCAAGTGAATCGCATTGCCTTCGACCAACACGGGTTCGAACGCCTGAATTCCCATGCGGTGCAAGGTTGGCGCGCGATTCAACATGACGGGGTGATTGCGAATCACTTGTTCGAGAATATCCCAAACTTCTTCGTCTTTGCGCTCGAGCATTTTCTTCGCGCTTTTGATCGTGTCGGCGTGTCCCAGTTCTTTTAGCTTGCGAATGATGAACGGTTGAAACAGCTCCAAAGCAATCTTTTTCGGTAGGCCGCACTGATGCAGTTTCAACCGGGAGCCCACCACGATCACGCTGCGCGCTGAGTAGTCCACGCGTTTACCCAGCAGGTTTTCGCGGAATCGTCCTTGTTTACCTTTAATCATATCGGTCAAGGATTTCAGCGGTCGATTGCTACTGCCCAGGACGGGACGTTTGCAACGGTTGTTATCAAACAGCGCGTCAACGGACTGTTGCAACATCCGTTTTTCGTTGCGGATAATCACTTCTGGAGCATTCAAGTCCACAAGTTTTCGCAACCGATTGTTTCGGTTGATAATGCGGCGATAGAGATCGTTAAGATCGCTGGTGGCGAAATTGCCTGAATCCAGCAACACCAGTGGACGCAGATCTGGCGGAATCACAGGGATCACTTCCAGCACCATCCATTCCGGTTTGTTGTCGCTATCACGAATCGATTCGACAATTTTCAGCCGGTTGGTCAGATCCTTGCGTTTCTGTTTCGAACCGGTTTCGGCCAATTCTGTGCGGAGTTCGCCGGAGAGAGTCACCAAGTCCAAATCGGCCAGCAATTCGCGGATCGCATCGGCGCCCATGTTGGCTTTGAAACTGCCTTCGCCAAACTCGGCGCGGGCGGCACGAAATTCTTCTTCCGTCAACAATTGTTGTTTTTCCAAGGTCGTGTCCTTGGGGTCGGTGACGACATAGTCCTGAAAATAAATTACTTTTTCGAGACTGCTGGTTTTCATGTTCAGCAAATTACCCAACCGACTGGGCATGGCTTTGAAAAACCAGATGTGCACCACGGAGGCGGCGAGTTCAATATGTCCCATGCGTTTGCGGCGCACGCGCGAGTGAGTTACTTTCACACCGCAACGATCGCAAATCATGCCTTTGTACTTCATGCCGCGATATTTGCCGCAGGCGCATTCCCAGTCCTTTTCCGGACCGAAAATCCGTTCGCAAAACAGGCCATCTTTTTCCGGTTTGTAGGTCCTGTAATTAATCGTCTCCGGTTTTTTTACCTCGCCCATTGACCAGCTGCGGATATCGTGGGGTCGCGCAAGCGAGATTTTGACGGACGAATAATCGTTGACGCGATCGTAGGTGGTGTCAGCTGTGGACATGGGTTCACCCTCTGGGATGGTTAGTACGTAACGGTTAAACAGGTGCGACTGAAATTAATCGTCAGGTAGTTATGATGTGTTTGATTGTGTTGGTTGATTCAAGGGAGGCAGGTCAGACATTGTGCCTGACCTGCTGGATTCTGAAAGTCAGGCGCGACGCCCAACCTTGATTTGACAACTTAGCTGCGGCGTTTTTCCAGTTGCATGTTCAAGGCGAGACCACGAATTTCGTTGGTAAGCACATCGAAGCTGGCCGGTGTGCCGGCTTCCAAAGTGTTTTCACCCTTGACCATCGATTCATAAATTTTGGTTCGTCCCTCAACATCGTCGCTCTTCACAGTCAACAGTTCTTGCAAGATATAAGCGGCGCCATAGGCTTCGAGCGCCCAAACTTCCATCTCGCCAAATCGCTGACCACCAAAGCGGGCTTTGCCGCCCAACGGCTGCTGCGTGATCAATGAGTACGGACCAGTGCTCCGCGCGTGAACTTTGTCATCGACCAAGTGATGCAATTTCAACATGTAGATATAACCGACGGTGGTCTCCTGAGTACACTTCTCACCGGTGCGGCCATCGTACAACGTGTGCTTGCCGTGGGCTGGCAAACCAGCCTCAGCCAAACAGGCGTTGATCTCCTCTTCTGACGCGCCATCAAACACCGGCGTAATCGCCTGAAAACCAAGTTTCGAACCGGCCCAGCCCAAGTGAGTTTCCAGAATCTGTCCGACGTTCATCCGCGAGGGAACTCCCAACGGATTGAGCATGATCTGGATGGGCGTGCCGTCTTCGAGATAGGGCATATCTTCCACCGGCAGGATTTTTGAAATCACACCCTTGTTTCCGTGTCGCCCCGCCATTTTATCGCCGACCGAAATCACGCGTTTGGTGGCGATGTAGACTTTCACCATTTGCAACACACCGCTGCGCAATTCGTCACCGCGTTTCATGCTGTTAACGGAACGGTCCCGCGCGTCGATGGCTTTCTCGACTTCAATCCAGCGGTCTTTGTAGACCGCATTGAGCGATGAAATCTTGTCCTCGCTGCGCAATGGTTCGAGAATTGGAGCCAGCCGGAAATTGGCCGCCCGTTCGGCGACAAATTTAGGATCCTGATCACGGACGAGCGGGGTATCATCCTCGTCAGTCAAGGTCTTGCCGACAATTTTTTCCATCTCGGCCACCATTTGACCGAAACGATCGGCAATTTTTTCATTGCCATCCGCTTCGGCTGCCTTGAGATCTTTTTCGAAAACTTTTCTTTCCTCTTCGGTCAGACTCATCCGACGCGAGAACCGTTGAGCATCGATTACGATCCCTTCAATCCCGGAAGAAACTTCCAACGAATCGTTTTTCACGTCTTCACCGGCGCGACCGAAAATCGCATGGAGCAATTTCTCTTCGGGAGTCAATTCCGTTTTCGATTTCGGCGAAACTTTACCGACCAGAATATCACCGGGGCGGACGTAGGTACCGACGCGGACGATTCCATTCTCGTCGAGATTTCGCAGCGCTTTTTCGCTGACATTCGGAATGTCTCGCGTGAAGTCTTCTCGGCCCAGTTTCGTTTCGCGGACTTCAACATCGAATTCCTCGATGTGAATTGAGGTCAACGTGTCGTTCTTGACCAGCTCTTCACTGAGAATAATGGCGTCTTCATAATTGCAACCATCGAAAGACATGAAGCCAACCAACACGTTGCGGCCGAGGGCCAATTCGCCATGAAACGTCGCCGCCCCATCGGCGATGACTTGGCCTTTTTCGACTTTTTGGTCTTTGACGACTAATGGTTTTTGATTTTGGCAGGTCCGTTCATTCAGTCCGACGTATTTTTTCAAATCATAGACATCGTTTCCAATTTCAATTCGCATGGAATCGACGTAAGTCACTTTGCCCGACCGTTTGGCTCGAACCAGCATACTGGAGTTTTCCGCCACGTCCCGTTCCATACCGGTGCCCACGATTGGCGGCTCGGCAACCAATAACGGGACCGCTTGACGTTGCATATTGGAACCCATCAACGCGCGGTTCGCATCGTCGTGTTCCAGAAACGGAATCAAACCGGCCGACACACCAACCATTTGGGCGGGTGCGATATCGATGTAGGAAACTTCTTCTGGAGTGACCAATTCAAAGTCCGCACGAAAGCGAGCGATAATATTTCCACCCAATTGTTTTTCGCCAGTGATCCGACCGTTTTCAACTTTCGTGTCAGCCGGTGCGACATAGACCTCCGTCTCTTCGTCCGCCCGCAACCAGGCGATCTGATCCGTAATTTTACCATTCTTGACGATGGCATAGGGCGAGACCAGAAAACCATAATCATCGACGCTGGCGTAAATCGCCAGGCTCGAAATCAAACCGATGTTCGTACCCTCCGGCGTTTCAATCGGACAAATCCGGCCATAGTGCGAAATGTGCACGTCGCGGACTTCGAAGCCGGCGCGTTTACGATTCAAACCGCCTGGTCCCAAGGCCGATAGTCGACGTTCATGGGTCAACTGTGACAGCGGGTTGGTCTGGTCGACGACTTGCGACAATTCTCCGCGACCGAAAAAATATTCGATCGCTGCAGAAATCGATTTTGGATTGACCAAACTGCGCGGCGTCATGTCATCGACTTCTTTCATACTCATGCGTTCTTGCACTGTGCGACGGAGTTTCAGGAAGCCCTTTCGCAACTCATCGCAGGCCAGCTCCTCGATCGTTCGCAAACGGCGGTTACCCAAGTGATCAATATCGTCGATCCGCGCATTGCTGCCGGGGGTCGACAATTCCAGCAAATACTTGATTGAAGCCAGGATATCGTCGGCCCGCAAACACATTTCTTTTTCCGAAACGCCGAGACCGAGTTTGCGGTTGATACGAAATCGCCCCACGCGGCCGAGCCGGTATCGGTTTTCGTCGTAGAATTTTTCGTTGAACAAAGTCCGAGCTTTTTCCAACGCAGGTGGATTACCGGGACGCAGTCTTTGGTAAATTCGCAACAACGCTTCTTCATGAGACGAGGTGTTATCTTCGATCAGTGAATTAAAAATCAAGGCGGAACGTGGCGCCGACATGATTTCCACGACCTTCACGCCGGCCGTACAAATCAACTCAGCCGCTTCTTTGGTGATTTTGTGACCGACTTCGACAATAATCTCGCCGGCCCGGTTGCTATTGTTGGGATACAAAATGTCGTCGACGGCGATTTTGCCTTCCAGTTTTCCAGCGCTGCGACCATCGACTACTTTGACCTTGGCGGTTTCGTAAAATGCGCGCAACAAGGCGGCATCTTCGCTGTACTTTGGGTCCATGGCCCGCAGCAAAGTCAGTGCCGAAAATTTGCCGGACTGGTCAATTCGCACGGTCAACGAATCTTTTTTGGTGGCATTGATCTCGATCCAACTGCCGCGTTCGGGAATGACTCGACAACTGGCGAGTTTTCGATCGGACGTCGTATCGGCGTCCATCACGAAATCGATACCGGGACTGCGATGCAATTGGTTGACCACCACTCGTTCGGCACCATTGATGATGAACTCACCGCCGCCGAGCATGATTGGGATGTCGCCGAGAAAGACCTCTTCCTCGACCGGTTGCTCTTTTTCCAAACGCAACCAAACTCGAAAAGGTTGGCCATAGGTCAAACGAAGCTGAC
>JANNWZ010000224.1:0-5773 GCA_031409295.1 Mariniblastus sp. | reverse complement strand
GTCCTGCGGCACCGGCACAGGACTTGGTAACGCGACCAGCGAATCGGCTAGCGTGATGGTCACTTCGGAAATGGTTTCTTTTAGCGTCGCGAGTTCGTCGACCAATTGGACTCGTCCGTTGCGCAGAATCGCCACCCGATCAGCCACCCGTTCGACTTCCGAGATTTGATGACTCGATAGCAACACAGTTCGGCCGGTCGCCGCGCGATCGACCATGCTTTCTAAAAACTCGCGGCGCACGTGCGGATCAAGTCCTGAAGTGGGCTCGTCGAGTATCAACAGTTCGGGATCGGGCGCGACCGCCAAGGCCAACGCGACTTTCGCGCGTTGACCTTTGCTCAAATGCCGAATCTTTCGGGTTCGAGGCAGCTCGTACCGATCAACGAGATCTCGATACCGGACCAGAAATGCGTCATCATAAAACGCGGCCGCAAACCAACCGATTTCATCGACACGCATCCAATCATAGAGTGCTGGCGCATCGGAAACATAACCGACGCGCCGACGAATCTCCAGCGAGTTGACTGTTGGATCGAGACCACAGACGCGGCACGATCCGGAGGTCGGTCGCAAGAAACCAGTCAAGATGCGGATCAATGTCGTCTTGCCAGCGCCGTTTTCGCCCAGCAAACCAAACACCGACCCAACCGGGACCGCTAGATCGACTCCTTGGAGCGCGTCACAACCTGGGAATCGCATTTGAAGGCCGGTGGCAGTAATGCAGAGGTTCATGAAACTACCTTGAAAATTTGTGAACGATTGTTTTCATTGAATCGAAATTGGTTGAGTCGCTTTAGGATTGGCCACCGATGTCAGCACCACCAAATCCAGCCGAGGAACTAACCAACGTGACTTTGCCATCGAGGTCGGTCAATTGCTCATGGACCACTGCGTTGATCTCGTCGACGCTCAAACCACCGTGTAGGGCCTCGGTCAGAACCGATCGCAACCGTTCGGCGACCAACGAGCGCCGCGCGGCCTGGCAGCGTTTGGTTGCTCCGGCGCAAACAGCCAGACCGCGACCACGCAACGATTCGAGGATCCCCTCGGCTTGCAGCTGCTGAAAGGCGCGGACGACTGTGTTGGGGTTGATGGCCAATTCGACGCTGAGCGTGCGAGCGCTGGGCAGCAATTGTCCAGGCCGCAGGACTTCTTCAGCGATCGCAAATTGCACCTGTCGTACAACTTGTTCAAAAATTGGGACGCCGTTGCTGGCATCAATCGTGAAAAACATGGCCGAAATCCTTCGTTGAGAAACCTGCCTGATTGGTTTACTAGTTAAATAGTACACTAGCTAAGTCAGGGAGTCAACCGAATATTTTGAAGTTTCTTAATGAGCTAAACTGACGGTTTCAACACCAGCCAAAACTCATCGCCAACAACGGACATCCCCACCCATGAATCGATACTTGCTGCCGTTGCTTTTGGCTATCACGATATTGAACGGCGGACTGAAAGCTGACCTGCCCACCAACTATCAATTGGAAACCGATTGGCATCTGGACCCCGCATCGTTCAAGGCGACTGTTTCCCAATCCCAACGCGAGGTGATCCTCAGCAACGGCCTGATCCGCCGGGTTTTTCGCACGGAGCCGAATGCCGCCACCGTTGGATTGGATAATTTGATGACCGGCGAAACGCTGTTGCGAGCGGTGCTTCCGGAGGGAAGTGTGACCATCAACGGGACCGAATATCCGATCGGTGGATTAGGCGGTCAACCCAATCACGCGTTTCTGACTCCGGCCTGGATTGATGATCTGCGGGCTGACCCGGCTTCATTTCAGTTTCGCGCCATTTCGATTGGCCGGCCAAAGCCTCGATTGGAGTGGAAACAAGTTCGACACCACGCTCCTGATGCTCAGTGGCCTCCCGCTGGCGTGTACGTGCGAATGGACTATGAATTGCCAGACCTGACTGGCGTCCATGTTTCTGTGCATTACGAAATGTATGACGGAATTCCGGCGATCAGCAAATGGTTGACTGTAGAAAATGCAACGAAACAGACGTTGACCGTCGATCGATTCACGGCGGAAATTCTTGCCACGATCGAGCATGACAATCAAGTTGAAACGCGCGAAGGCGTGCCGTTGGAGAATCCAACTGGATTACACGTGGAAACTGATATGGCGTTCGGCGGATTCGATTATCGCAACGCCAATCGCGACTCGGTTCATTGGCGAATTGATCCGCTCTATGCGACGCAAGTCAACTACCTACAGCAACAACCCTGTTTGATGGTTGTGGAACCGACGTATGGGCCATCCCAGGAGATCGAACCCGGGCAAACGTTCGAGAGTTTTCGCGTCTTTGAGCTGATTCACGACAGTACCGATCGCGAGCGGTGCGGGCTGGCCTTGCGCAAATTCTATCGCACGATTGCCCCGTGGGTAACCGAAAACCCGTTGATGTTGCATTGCAAGTCAGCCGACGAGACGGTCGTACGAAACGCAATCGATCAAGCGGCGGAGACTGGTTTTGAAATGATCATCCTGTCTTTCGGTTCAGGATTCGATGCGGAAAATGATCAACCTGATTACCGATTGCATTGGAAACAACTCAATGATTATGCGCAGAGTAAAGGCATTCATTTGGGGAGTTATTCGCTGTATTCTTCCCGCGATGCCGGAGTCGGAAACAACATCATTCCACCGACCGGAATGACTAACGCCCATGGCGTTTGTCCCGCGATTACCAGTCCCTGGGGGCAGCGCTACTTGAAGCGACTCTACACTCTGTTCGAAGAAACCGGATTCATGGCATTCGAAAATGATGGACCTTATCCTGGAGACGTCGACACGACAGCGCGGCCGCCGCTGCAGAAAGGCATTGACGATTCGCGCTGGGTGCATTGGCGCGTCTGGACGGCGTTTTTCAAACATCTGCGCGGGCGGGGCGTGTATTTGAATTTGCCGGACTACTATTACTTAAGCGGCGCGAACAAGTGTGGAATGGGCTACCGCGAAGTCAATTGGTCGCTGCCTCGGGAACAGCAACGCATTCATACTCGACAGAACATCTACGACGGAACTTGGACGAAAACTCCCTCGATGGGTTGGATGTTTGTTCCGCTGGTTGAATATCAGGGCGGCGGCGCGGCAGCCACGATCGAGCCTCTGGAGGAACATTGTGAGCACTATGAAATCATGCTGCGATCCAATTTGGGATTAGGAGTCCAAGCCTGTTATCGCGGGCCGCGTTTGTACGACACCGAGAAAACGAAAGCGATGGTTACCGGCGTAGTGAAGTGGTACAAGCAACACCGTGATATTCTGGAGTCCGATTTGATCCACGGCCACCGGGCGGATGGACGGGATATCGATTGGATGTTGCACGTCAATCCTGAATTGACCGAACGCGCGCTACTTTCGGCCTACAACCCCACGGATGCCGCGATCACCAAAACAATTCGGGTTCCACTCTATTATAGCGGGCTGAGAGAACGAGCGACCGTATCGATCAATGGTAGACTATCATCGCCGATTGAACTTGACGCTCACGGACGGGGGACGTTGACGATCACGGTTCCCGCGCAAGGCTACGTCGATGCGATTTTCCAATAGCCCAATCGGACTCACGAGGGAACTACCAAAAAAAATTTGCAGCGGTTTAGCCATGATTTAGGACCGAATTCGCGCAGGCGCGTTCGAGAGCGGAACGCAAGTCCTGCAGTTCGAAAGGTTTCGAGACTACGGCAGAAACGCCGAACGCGCTCATTCGACGCACGAGATTCTCACGCGGGAAATTAGCCACCACGACCAATTTCGCCGAGGGGAATTGCGACTGCAACCACTCGATGCGTTGTTCCAGTTCCGGCGACACCGATTCGGCCTCGACAAAAATCCCCTGGAAAACAGGATTGGCATCCACGCTGTTTATTGCGGCATTCTCTTTCGCGAGCTCGATCCAACTACTGGTCCAGCCGAAATGTTTGATCGCATCGCGCAGCATTTCATATTGCGACAAAGTCCACGTACTGACACCGATACAACGAATGTGACTGTGTAACACGGAGTGCGGTTGGTCCCGGCGAAGAAATCGGTCGGCCATGGACGAAGTTCGTGGGGCATGCCAATCGGAAATGCCAGCCGTGTCCATTTGGCCCATGAAAGTATCGAATCTTCCTTGCCATTGATGCCAGTAAATTCGCAACACTCCCGGCCAGGGCTTGCCGGTACGCAGCTCACCTTCACACCAGCTGCCCAAAACTGCGACGATTGGCGTGTGCGGAAATCGCGCCTGCAGTTGTTCCACACTGGTTTGGGAAATCTGTTCGGGTTGCGATTGAGCGAGCACTATCAAAGCGAATTGTTGGTCGGCCGAGGTATTGCTGATTCGGTTGACGGGGATCAATGTGACTTGATCGACACCAGCCAAAAATGATTTGAAATCGCGATGCCAATAATCGCCCGTAACGAGAATATTGCGCTCCATCGTGGTTTCCATGGGGAGTGGATGACGAATGTCAGCCCAATTGATTATCAAAATCAGCAATGATTTGCCAGCCCGATTTCGAATTTTCAGCCCCGCGTAGCTGAACCAGCAGGTCCGAAACTTGTAGCAGTCGGCTCAATCGGGCGAGGACCCGCAAGTGTTGTGGTTCGCTGACGGAACCGATCAGAAAAAACAGATCCGTGAGACACCCGCGCGGTCCACCAAACGGAATCCCGGAACCCGTGATTCCCAAACTCAAAAATGGCTCGCCCATAATCCCGGACATCGGTCGACGAGGGTGCAAGAGCGCGACGCCGTTTTCAAGCGCGGTCGGATGCAGGTCTTCCCGCAAGCGCAAGGCTTCCGCCATTTTCGCCGGTTCCCACAACACTCCCGAAAAACTGGACAGCTCACACATTTGGTCAATGACGGAGTTTTTGGTGCGGGCGGCCAAGGGAATGAAAATTCGATCGGCTGTTAATAATTCTGAAATTTTGAACTCGCCAGCCGACGGGTGAGCCGATTGTTGCTCGAAAACCCGTTCGACTTCCGACAATTCTTTGTCGTCGGACGCACCGATACGGGTTTCAAACCACAAGTGAATTTCAGCCGGCGAGAATCGCCAATTGCCGCCGACTCGTCGACCCGGCAATTTTTCCCGTTCGGCCATTTTGCGAACTTGATCGGGCGTCAAGTGTAAATACGCGGCCAATGAAGCGACATCAAAATCTTCGTCGGCCATCGGTAGTTTTTCGCCTCAATTGGAATTTTTTGTCGAACCTTTGCTTCGCGATTTTGTGAATTTCGAAATCGCGTCGACGCATCAGGACTCAAATTTTGATGGATTACCAGGAATTGTCCAGTCACTAATCTAAAATAATGGCAGCCGCTAACGACCAAGGATTGCTTCGTGAATTTGACAGGAACTGTGGATAGTTTGAAGCTCCCCAACGGCCGGTGCCCGGTTACGAAATTTTTTACACGAAAATTGCCCTACACCTCAAAAAACACATTTGCATTAGTTTCGGACAAAACCTGTGAATAATGCTTTGGTAGACTCCTTGGATATTTGCTGAACCCGAAATTCGCTTTACAAAATTACATGAGTTGAGATACTCATCTGCGCCAATCTGCTTGATCTGCGGTCAAACGATTCAGCGATACCAATTCCGGCAACTCCGTCGCCAACGGCCGCAAAGTTTTTCGTTATCCCCGATATGTTCGAAATCGACCGTAGATCAAACGGATATTCGCAGATTATTTTCTTAGCCCGGCTTGAGGTACTCGTTGAATTACAATTAAACCAGCTTTAAATAGTCTCGACATTGTCAGTCGCTGTTTG
>JANNWZ010000223.1:0-7785 GCA_031409295.1 Mariniblastus sp. | reverse complement strand
CAAGCCGCTGCACAAGATGACGAAACGTCAAATCGGACGTGAAATGTCCGCCAATGGTTTCAAACTCGATTCCGAATTCGAAAAACTGCCGTGGCAGCACATGATGTTCTACGGCAAAGACGAAACTTGGCCCCCAGCTGTTTCCAAGCCTGCCAAGTAGTTTGTTCGGGACGTCGTCCGAACAACTGAGATTCCGTCAATTGGGGCACTTTTGGTAAACCCGACATGGAAGTGAACTTGGGTTAGGGATCATCCTGCGCCCTACCGGCAAGGCGTCCGTTCAGGCGACCGCAGCACCGGCAGGATTTTCGTCCCAGTCTGACTAATTTGCCAGACCGGAAATGTCGATACGTGGATAGGTCCGAATTCATGATTTTCGGGCTTGCTGGCCGCGAATTTGCCGGCCGAACCATTCGCTCTCCCCACGTATTTTTGCTCTTGAAAACTTCATCTGCGAAACAGAAAGTCCGCCGCAATCTGGTCTGTTGCACCTACGAGGGAGGCTGTCACGCGCTCATGGTGGGTCTGAGCGAAACCTATTTCGCTGCTTTTTACATTGCGGTCGGAATGTCCGAAATCGGCGTGGGACTGCTGGCAACCGTGCCCTATCTGCTGGGAAGCGCCTTACAGATGTTGACTCCTTGGGGAGTCAATTTGTTGGGGTCCTATCGTGCTTGGACGATTTGCACCGCTTCGCTCCAGGGTCTCAGTTTGCTGGCGTTGTCGATGCTGGCCTATTGCAACCGGGTCGATTTCGGCTCGCTATTGGCGATCGCGACGATCTATTGGGCGAGTGGTTTGGCCACGGGGCCGGCTTGGAATACGTGGATCGAATTCGTGGTACCAAAAAAAGTTCGCGCCCGCTATTTCTCGGTGCGGATGAGGGCGTGCCAACTCTGTTTGATTGCCGCGATCACCACGTCCGGATTGTTGTTAAAAAGCCAGGCTGAAGAATCGCAAAGGATACTAATTTTCGTTGGACTGTTCGCCGTGGCCGGGTTGTTGCGATTGATGTCCGTAAGTGTACTCGCCCGTCAAGTCGAACAGAAAACCTGGTTGGCATCGAACATTGCCGCGGCATTGCAAATCGGACAAGGCCCAGATGTAGGGAAATTGATCCGGTCGACATTGCCATTTTTTGTGGCGATGCAATTTGCCGTTTATATCTCGGGCCCCTATTTTGCGCCGTTCATGTTAAAAAACATGGGCCTGAGTTATTCCGATTACATGGCCTTGATCTTGCTCGGATATTTTGGCCGAGTGCTAATGATGCCCTGGGCCGGACGGATTGCGAAACACGCCGGTGCCGGGCGATTGATGCTGTGCGGCGCGATCGGGATTGTACCGATGTCCAGCCTCTGGTTTTTTCATCAATCCTTTGCCGTCCTGTGTTTGGTTCAAATGGCCAGCGGTGCGATGTGGGCCAGCTATGAACTGGGTATGTCGTTGGTGTTCATCGAGCGCATTCCCAGCCACCATCGCATGCGAGTACTCAGTTGGTTCAACACATTTAATGGCCTGGCGATGGTCGGCGGATCGATGTTGGGTGGATTGATATTGACGCAGTTGGGCAACAACACGGTGGCATTCATGAGCCTGTTCGCGCTGTCCGGCGTATTTCGCATCGGGGCATTTTATTGGTTTCCTTTCAGCATTGTCGCCAAACCGGTTACTTCGCAAGATGTGTTGGGATTGCCGTGGCAAGTTTCCTCACCAATGCCCAACGGTCGATCGATTGTTCGCCCCTTCTTCATCTCGGCACAAAAACAAATCGACCCGGATTTTGAATTCGAGGCGACAGTGTCGGGCAAAGTCCAGCGGAATTCGATTGGCGTCGACGAGTTCGCGGAAGAAAAAAACCAACTCAGAGTACCATCACCCGTTCGCATCAACGCCAACGACCAGTTGCAAAAAGACCGGCCCACACGGGCGATGCATGGACGTGATTCGAAGTGAGTGAGGGGGTTAAGATTGAACTGCCAATGCAAATCGCTGTCCGACCCTGATCTACGAAAGGCCGCCGGTCGGACCAAGCGGTCCAACCGTACGGCCAGCGGACTGGAAACTCGAACTCAAAATTGACGTGTTTCGATATAACGATGACAGTCAATGCAATTGAGTGTCATATCAAAATACCGCAAGGCCGCTCCTTCCATGTTCTTGGCCACGGCGGCATCATGCAGTTGAGTGGCGGCGAGCTCCATATCCGTGCTGAAGCGACTGTACTCGGGAGTATCAAGTACGAACCAGTGCTGGCCTTTGACAAGTAGCTTTATGCTGTTCGCGCCTTCAGCAATCATTTGGAAGTTGTTGGTGGTTAGTCCTTCAACGATTTTTTGATTACTGCTCAGTTTTCCACGCATGAATAATTGCCGAGCTTTGGCGCGGATATCACTCTGCGGATCTTGGACGTCTTGGTCTTGATATCCCGCGCTTGATGCAGCCGGCGAATTGCTGCTGGTAGGATGGTCAATGTAGGCTAAAAAAAGTCCCGAAAAAAAGATGAAACCTGTACAAAAGATAGTCTTCATAGCAACCTCCGGTGAATAAGTAGTGGAACTTGCTGGGTGGCACACGCAAATTTTGGGCCACCGTCGGTTTAACTTACCCTCGTCCAAATGACGTTGTTTAGCCCCCGAAATTGTTGCCAACACTTACCCCCGACCAAACGAATTCGCGCCATAGTGTGCCAATTCGCTCAAGTTCGATCCTCGAAATTTGCCTTGTCCTCGACCGGACTAGAATCGGACGAGGCCATCGCGCATCGGATACAATCCAGTCGTTGAATCTAAGGGTGCCGTCTGCCGGGCTGCGATTGGCACCCCTAGATTATTTGCAAATCGGGAAACGATTAACCTGCCGGAGTTTGGGAATGAAATCAGAAATTGTTCACGTTCAATTTCGATGGGCAGTGTTGACACTGCTAATTGCCTTGGGAAATGGTTCGGCGACGACCTCGTTTGGCGATGAGAATCCCGGTGCGACGACAGGTATCGTCCACTCGTTTCAGCGGCAAAATTTGACGCGGGTCTATTACAGCGAAGGAACGGCAGCGGGAGATATTGATGGCGATGGAATCACCGATGTGGTCTATGGCCCGCATTGGTACGCCGGTCCTGATTTTAAATTATCCCACGAAATTTATCCGCCGCAGCCGCAACCCATGGAAGGATATGCCGATCACTTTTTCGCCTGGATTCAAGATTTCAACAACGACGGAAACAATGATGTGTTGGTCGTCGGTTTCCCCGGCACAGCGGCGTACGTTTATGAAAATCCTGGCAAGTTTGACCTGGAAACCAATGGAAAATCCCAGCATTGGAACAAGCATGAGGTGATGGACGGAGTTGCCAATGAGTCGCCCGCGTTCACTGATTTGACGGGCGATGGCCAACCTGAGTTAGTCTGTACGCGACAAGGGATGTTTGGTTTTGCCAAACCCGTTGTCGGGAGCTTCGAGGCGTGGCAATTCCAACCGATTTCTGGAGCGTCGGCACCCGATCGTTTTGGACACGGACTAGGAACCGGTGATATCGATGGCGATGGGAAACTGGATTTGTTGACCAAAGATGGTTGGTTCCAACAACCCACGACACTTACCGACCAACTCTGGATGTTTCATCCCTTTGAATTTGCTGGACCAGGCGGCGCAGAAATGCATGCCTTCGACGTCAATGGCGATGGACTGAACGATGTTGTCACCAGTCTCGACGCACATGGGTTTGGTCTGGCCTGGTGGGAGCAAGTACGCGACGAGGCCGGAGGTGTTTCATTCCGGCAACACTTGATCGTTGGCAGTCGCCCGTCGGAAAATCCCTATGGAGTCTATTTTTCCGAACCGCATTCGGTTCAAGTTGCTGATATCGATGGGGATGGACTGTTGGATATCGTCACCGGAAAAACGTATTGGTCGCACCACCGCCAAAGCCCCCGTTGGGATGCGGGCGCTGTGGTGTACTGGTTTAAACTCAACCGAACTGCCGCAGGAGTTGAATGGATCCCGATGCTGGCGGACGATTCCAGCGGCATTGGTCGGCAAATCGTGATCGCTGATGTCACCGGCGATAAACTGCTCGAGATTGTGACCGGAGGAATGTTGGGCTGTCATGTACTACGGCACATGGCCGTTAAACAAACCGGTATCGCTTACGCGGCAGCCCAGCCCAAGCCCCGTCGACCGCTGGTCGAAGATCTGTCAGGAACCGCTGCGGCCGATTACATGACCGTGCCGCAAGGCTTCCATGTTCAATTGGCTGCGGCCGAACCAGACGTGCATCAACCCGTGGCGATGGCGTTTGATCACCGCGGACGATTGTGGATTGCCGAAGCTTACACTTATCCCGTTCGAGCACCTGAAGGGGCAGGGCTCGACAAGATTATTATCTTGGAAGATACCAACCACGATGGCCAGTTCGACAAACGCCAAGTGTTTGCCGAAGGTCTGAATCTGGTGAGCGGTTTGGAAGTCGGGATGGGCGGAGTGTGGGTAGGCGCTGCGCCCTATTTGATGTTCATTCCCGATGCGAACGGTGATGACCGGCCCGATGGCCAGCCCCAAATCCTGTTGGACGGTTTTGGTTATGAGGACACCCACGAAACTTTGAACGGATTTAATTGGGGACCGGATGGATGGTTGTATGGTTGTCATGGCGTGTTCACGCACAGTCGTATTGGTCGACCAGGAACGCCAGACCAGGAACGCACGCCAATGAACGCGGCAGTCTGGCGCTACCATCCAACCAGACATAAGTTCGAAGTATTTGCCAGCGGCACCAGCAATCCCTGGGGCGTCGATTTCGATGATCGAGGACAAGCGTTCGCCACCGCCTGCGTGATCCCGCATTTGTTTCACATCATTCAGGGTGGGCGCTATCAACGACAGGCCGGCCAACATTTTGGCGAACACGTGTACGATGATATTAAGACGATTGCCGACCATTCGCACTTCGCCGGCAGCATCAACGATCATGCTTGGTGGGGTCACGAACCCGATATCAAGGATGACACTTCGGATGCCGGCGGTGGGCATGCGCATTGTGGGGCCTTGATTTATCTGGGTGATAATTGGCCCGACCGTTATCGCAATCAGATTTTTTTCCACAACATTCACGGCAATCGCGTGAACATGGATCGGTTGGTGCGGAGCGGCAGCGGCTATGTGGGGCGACATGGTGACGATTTGCTACTTGCCAACGACCGTTGGTTCCGCGGCATTAACTTGCGCACGTCGCCCGATGGCTCGGTCTATTTAATCGATTGGTACGACCGCAATGCTTGCCACCGAACGAATCCCGAAATCTGGGATCGCACTAACGGCCGCGTCTACAACGTCGCGTATGGAGTTCCCGATCGAAAATCGGTCGATTTAGCGCAATTGAGTGACGCGGAATTAGCCCGCCTGGCGCTGCACCGAAATGATTGGTTTGTGCGCATGTCGCGTCAGTTATTGCAATACCGAGCCAGCCTTGGCAAATTAGATGCACCGGCAGTTCGCGCAGAAATCACCAAACTTTTACAACACGCCGATGAGACGCGAGTACTGCGGGGAGTGTGGCTTGGACAGGCAACCGGACTGCTCGGCTCCGAACAACTGGTCCCGTTGTTGTCACATGCGTCCGACTACGTGGCCGCGTGGGCGGTGCAATTGTTATGCGAATCGGAGTCGGTGAGCGGTTCTATCGTTGGCGAATTCAACCGCTTGGCTACCGAGAAACAATCGGATCCCATCCTGCGGTTGTATGTCGCAGCCGCGCTGCAGCGCTTGCCACTGGAACAGCGCTGGGCGATCGCTGAAGCTTTGGTCCAGCACGGAGAAGATGCTACCGATCACAACCTGCCGTTGATGATCTGGTATGGACTTGAGCCGTTGGTTGCCCAAGACCCGGTGCGCGCATTGCGCGTCGCCGGGTTGTCGCAAATTCCCTTGATCCGCCAATACATTTTTCGACGTGCCGCCGCCGATCGACCCGCCTTGGAAATATTATTGGCCGCGATGCCGAGTTGGACGATCGAACAACAACGCGAGTCGTTGCGCGAGGTGTTGCAGGCGTTCGAAGGACAGGTCAATGTCGCGCTGCCGGACAGTTGGGTGACAACCTATGAAAAACTGGCTGCACTCAAACATGACGCCGAGTTAAACGATTTGATCGATCGGCTGGCCGTCGTGTTTGGTGACCAGCGGGTTTTTCCGCAATTGCGGGCCACGTTGGCTGATGCCGAAAGACCGCTTGGTGAGCGGCAACGGGCATTGGGAATTTTGCTGCAAGGTCGCGATCAGGAACTGGCATCGACGTTATTTGTGGCATTGGCCACACCCGAACTTCAGTCCTCCGCAATTCGCGCCCTGGCAGCGTACTCCGACGAACGGACGCCGAGCGCGTTATTGGCCGGATATGCCCAGTTTTCGACGGCCGTTCGCGAGGATGCGGTTGCCACACTGTCATCGCGCGTGAGCTATGCCAACAAATTGTTGGATGCGATTGAATCGGGTGCTGTTCCTCGGACTGACGTGCATGCGTTTCACGTGCGTCAACTCGCAGCCTTGGCCGACGAAAACTTGCTAAGTCGGGTTTCCAAAACGTGGGGCAAGGTTAGCGCATCGTCTGCCGAACAACTGGAAGTCATCCAGGCGTTCAAACAAAAACTAACACCGGAGAAACTGGAATCTGCCGATGCGCGGCATGGTCGGATGCTGTACCAAAAACACTGCGCCGCCTGTCATACATTGTTCGGTGCTGGTGAAAAGATCGGTCCCGATCTAACAGGATCCAATCGAGCGAATCTGGACTATTTGTTGGAGAATTTGATCGCCCCCAATGCGGTGGTTGGTAAAGACTATCAAATGACGTTGCTGCAATTGATCGATGGCCGAGTCGTTTCGGGTTTGATCACACAGGAAACCGCCAGCGCGTTGACACTGAAGACGATCAATGACCTTGTGGTGATTGCTAAAGCGGATGTCGAGGATCGCAAATTGTCGGATATGTCTTTAATGCCGACCGGCCTGCTCGATACCCTGAGCCTGGAAGAGACAAGTAATCTGGTGACTTACTTGTCGGGTCCCGCTCAAGTCTCGGCGCGAGGTCTGCAGGCTGTCATCGACACGGCCACGGGAAAAGTTCTCGGGGGACTCGAAGGGGAATCGCTGAAAATTGTCGAGAAGACGGCCGGTAATGCTACCAGTCAGGACATGAGGGCGTTTCCCGGTGACCGCTGGAGTGGTAACGATCATTTATGGTGGCAAGGAGGCCAGCCGGGAGATCGGTTAGCCGTCGAGATCGTTGTGCCCGCCGCCGGGGAATATGAAATTCAGGTTGTCTTGACCCAAGCCCGCGACTACGGAATTGTACAGTTGTATTGGGATGATAGTCAACTTGGCGAGCCGATTGATTTGTTCAGCCCCGATGTGATCACAACCGGTGTGTTGACATTGGGAACTCGTCCGATGACGGCTGGCCCTCATCGATTGACGATAGAAATTGTTGGAGCTAATTCTCAAGCCGTGAAGTCATATATGGTGGGATTAGACTTCATTGTCCTGAAACCACACCTGAGTGATGAGTAGTCGCTTGGCAGCTCAATCGCTTTGGCCGTTGGTCCTTCCAGCCGCGAAGTCGGCGGCAGTAATTAGCTGCGGGTGCCAACCCTTGTCGTTACCGACAAATATTGGCTTTGAATGAGAACTTTAGTTGCTTGCAATTAGTCATTGGTAGCATAGCGAAGTAGTTACAGGATAACAACTTATAATAGATGGCCAACCAATTGAATTGGAGCAACGTAAATCAG
>JANNWZ010000222.1:0-6720 GCA_031409295.1 Mariniblastus sp. | reverse complement strand
TTCATTTGGGTCACGATGAAAATTGGCGTTACCCGGCATCCAGAGAGAGACTTCCCACAACGTTGAATCCACGCGCGTGATCGTTTCGCCGCGAGTATTACGGACCGGCGCAGCCAGGAAAGGGCAATCATTATTCGCCGCGTGTAACAACACTCGGTGAATCCAGCTCAAATGTTCGAACGTCGGATGCGCGGTGGGCCAGCGACGTAAACAATAGTTCCGTTCCCGAGTCTGAAGTTTCCAAATCTCGGCACCGCTGAATCCTCCCGCCGACCCTAAACGATCCAGTTGGATTAGGTCTGGAAGTACGTACTGATGAATCGTTGCGTAGGGTGACGTAGGCATTGGGACGGCAGCGATGTTCGGTGAAAACTCGGAGTACTGGCGAGCAACTGGTGTTAGAGGAGTGTCCGAACCAATTCGATAGGTCGGACGCTAATCCAATTTACAATCTTTCTCGGTATCGGTCGTTCAAGAGAGTTCACCGGCGCAAAAAAAAACGGCTCAATCTGTTGCCAGATCGAGCCATTTCTTTGTTGTCAAGTCGGAAGGGTCGTCAAATCGACGTAATAACCCACCTCAACGTTAGTTACGATAACCAGCATTGCGAATGATAAAAGCATTCGGGTCAACCATGGGAGTTCGCGAACGGTAGGCACCATCGCCACTTGGGACGACAGCGGGAACCGACTGAACTGGTTCGACTGGAGCAGCCATCGGGGCTACATCAGCTGGCGCCATTGTTGGAGCGGCAATCACCGAATTATTGTCGTAACTTTGAACCGGGGCATTACCAAAATTCATAGCCGGTGCGGATCCGCCGTTGCATCCACAACCTGAATTTGGGCACGAAGTGTCGCAGCCGGCGTTACTGCCGCAACCGCAACCGCCGCCTGCATTTCGAAGGCCACGCAAACGATCCATCAAAGTCATCCGTGAACTTCCGCAACCACAATCGCTGGCCATAGCTGATCCATTGCAACCACAATCGTTAGCCACAGCGGCACCGCAACCGCAATCAGTTCCGGCAGGAGCGCCGCAACCACAATTTCGGTTTTGCATTGGCCGAGGAATACGTGCCAGAACATTGCTCATCCGTCCACGAATATTCATTCCGCTATTGCAACCACAAGCCGGTGCATTTGCACATCCGCAACCGGCAGCCGCAGGTGCATCGCAACCGCAACTTGGAGCGGCATTGATGAATGGAGCCGGTGAATCGCAACTGGCGGCGGGAGCATCGCAACCGCAACTAGCTGCCGGTGCGCCACAACCACAATCTGAACCACGATTAAACAAACCACTCATGCGACCTCGCAAGCGACCCTTGAACAAACCGCAATGGTTGCCGCAAGAATCCACTTCATCGCAAGCAGATCCGCAAGGTGTGGATGCCATGAGATCGCAGCCACAACCGTTACCAATACCACCTTTGAACAGACCACAGCCGCCACAACGAGCACCTTGGAACATTCCGCTCAGCAATCCACCGCCGTTACCACAGCCGGAATCGCAGCTGGCCATTGGAGCGTCGCAGCCACAGCCACCCGCAGGGGCTCCACAACCACAATCAGTAGCACACGAACCACCACCACAACCGCGATCGCGAAGTCCGGCCAACAGGCCTCGACCCGGCAATCCAATATTCAAATTGAAGGACAAAGTACGGCCGCTGCAAGCAGGGGCAGGTGTGTCACAACAAGTAGGGGCTGCGTCGCATCCACAGCCGCCACGACCTAGCATCCGATTGAGCAGGTCCGTACCAAAGCTGTCGCTGCAACACAGTGCACTGCTCAACAGCAATGCTACCGCAGCAAACTTAATTTTCATCGAGACTCGTCTCCTTGAGTATTGAATCAGGTGGAAATTCTTCCAAACCTCTCGAACGCGGTTAGTGCTTTCGGCCGCCTCACTAACTTGCGTTGGATGTTGTCTGGCAACATCTGCACGAAGTTCACTTTTTCAAGTGTGTTTTGGAGGCTTGATTGAGTGCGCTGTTCCACAGGATTCACAATTTCTTGTCGTTTGGTTTGGTTCATCCGATGAACCAATTGAGTGACCCAACGACAATTAACACATTTCCGATTTCCGCCCTGCTGTCCGTAATGAATCCACTGGGGAATGAACTCAGGCGAATTTGGAAATGACCAAAAGTGCTATCGGCCAAAAAACCAACCACCAATTGAGTTTCGCCTTTGAATGCAGCACAATCTGATTGTGACAGATGACCGGGATGGTAAAACTATTCCGACAAAGCCAAGTTAACGGATTGAGATATCACGAATCTACGTTTTGCGAACGAAACGTTCATTTCCGGCTTGGTTGGCTGTTCGACTTTGACGAAGAAACCATCCGTTGTTAAACTCTATCGTCTGGACGATTTCTCAATTCGCAAACTGTTGGACTGCCTAAAAATTGCAGTCTTGATTCAATGGGTGATTCTATTATTGGAAACTTGCCGTCTGCTGCACTGGCAATGGGGCTGGCAATGGCGGGATTCGCTGGTTGCAATCAACAGCGCTACCAACCGGCAGAATGGCGTGCAGCACCGCGGGCGTCGACAACTGCCGTTGATGAGAAATTGGCCGGAGATTCCACTATGCCTGCCGCGCAGCGGTTCGGTCAATTGACGCCTTGGTTGGATTCCTCGGTGCTTCCACGGGATGTTGCGTCGACTCCTCGCTGGACAACCCTGCCCAATCGCAATGGCATAACGCTACCGACACGAAACGGAACATCCTTAGCCAACGGGCTTAACGCGACATTGCCGCTGCGAAACGGAATGACACTTCCCAACGGAAATCCTATGATTGGAAATGGCACAACGTTGCCAAACAGAAGCAGCAATACATCGCCAGATCGCCGTGGCCAAACTTTACCAAGTCGAAATGGCACAACGTTGCCTGATCGCAATGGGATGACGCTACCAAAGTGAAATGAACCGGGATCCAATTGGGCCGGAAACCGAATTCCTATTTCTTTTTGACCTTCTTTTTTGCGGTCTTTGCTTCGCTGCCGGCGACTTCCGCTGAGACTTCTTTTTCTTCCACAACATCTTCTTTGACTTTTTGGACAAAGTGCGGTGGCTTGCCTTCGGGGCTGAGCTCTTCGGCCCGCTTTTCGGCGGCTTTTCTCTGGTTGTATTCGTAGAGCGCAACCCGTTTCAAAGCATGATTAAATACGCCCCAGAACAATTTGCGTCGAATTTCTTCGGTTTTCTTTTTGCGGGTCTTACGCTTCTTTTTTACCGGATTGCCATCGGCATCAAGTTCGGTTTCGGCGACTTTCTTGGTCGTTTTGGTTTTTTTGACGGTGGTCTTTTCAGCAGTTTTCTTGGTTGCTTTTTTGGTCGTTTTTTTTGTCGCCATCACAATTTATCTTAATGAATAAGGGGGGATGCTTACCAAACCGGGCGATATCGTACCTTTTTTGACATGGATTGAATACGCCCCTTTTGGTTCTGTCGGACCCGGTTAGGCCGTATTTATTCGGAAACAATCGGTGTTGCACCGGGTGGCGGCGTTCCTCCACCGCGCAACACATACTGCGTGCGGAGTAGTGCGTACCGTGCCGGGGTCATCTCTGTGGTCAAGTCCGGGTTTGATTCGTCAACCGTAATTTGCTCAGAACATTCGTCGTTGGGTCTGGCCTGTTCGGCCAGCCAGATTCGTTCCAAAAAGGGTCGACACCATCCGCAACCCGTACCGGCGCCAAAGCAACCACTCAATTGACTGGCGCGTTGCGGTCTTTCAATGCGCACAAAATTGATTACTTTCCGGCGCGACACATGAAAACATAGGCAGACTGGATCATCCGGCGACATCGCGTTGGCTTTCGGCAAAAAATATTGGTTCCCCCCAAACGGTAACACTTTGGCTATAATAATCCAGCAGCTTGATCAATCTCACATGAAGAAATTTCCCTCGTGAGTCTCACGGCATGAAGCATCTCCTGGATTATTTACCGAAACTCAACGACTGGCTGGCCCGTCGTGAACAACCTGGGTTTCGAGGACCGCAGATTATTGACTGGATTCTGGAGAAACGGGTTAGTGATTTTTCGGCGATGACCAATCTGCCGCAGCCCTTGCGCGAGCTGTTGGCCAGTTCGTTTACGACGTTTACCAGCACGATTGTGACGCATTCAACTTCCGACGACGGTACGGAAAAATTATTATTGAAGTTGCCCGACGGTGGCTTGATAGAGTGCGTGTTGCTGCGTGAAGAGAACCGTCGCACGATTTGTGTCAGCAGCCAAGTCGGCTGCGCGATGGGATGTGTGTTTTGCGCGAGTGGACTCGATGGCGTGTTGCGGAATTTGACCGCCGGTGAAATTCTGGAACAGATGCTGCAATTGCAAAAATTGTTGCCTGCCGAGGAACGACTGAGCCACATTGTCATGATGGGGATGGGTGAACCGTTGGCCAATTTAGACCATGTACTGGAGGCATTAGGTTATGCCAGTGCACCCACGGGTTTGGGAATTAGCCCGCGCCGCATCACGATCTCGACGGTGGGACTACCGGCCGCGATTCAACGGCTGGCTCGGCAAGACTGTAAATACCAACTAGCACTTTCATTGCATGCACCCAACGATACTTTGCGAACACAACTGGTTCCGATTAACGAAAAAATTGGCATTGCGGCGCTGATGGCCGCAGCTGATCACTATTTTGAGTCGTCGGGACGAAAACTAACCTTTGAATATGTACTGCTGAGTGGCATCAATGACCAAGAGGAACACGCGACCCAGTTGGCGGCGTTGTTGCAAAATCGAACCGCGTTGTTGAATGTTATTCCTTACAACCCAGTCGAGGGTCTGCCCTACACGACTCCCTCGAATCGTTCCATTCAGCGATTTAAACAGATTCTGGAGGCCGCCGGAATTGAAATCCGATTTCGCCAGCGAAAAGGGGATAAGATCAATGCCGCCTGCGGTCAACTTCGTCGCCAGCAATTGGTCCCCTTGTTGTCCGATACTCAACGGTCATTTACGGATAGGTGACCAGTCAGCGCGGAACTTTTTTTAGCCCTTTGTGTTTAATTCCCTGCCTCGAAAGACGGCCGGCGCAATGCGCTTGCCGGTAGTTCGAATTGCCGGCATACATTACGGAAAACCGATTTGTCGTCCCACGATTCCGCAATTAATCCAGTCCTGAAGTATGAACTGCTCGATCCTGACGTGCGGTTAATGCTGCAGGTGCGCGAGGGCAATGCGGCGGCGTTTGAAAAATTAGTGGCCAAACATCAAAGTCGTTTAATTATGGTGCTGCAACACTTGGTATCGGATCGCACCCAAGCCGAAGATTTGGCTCAAGACGTATTCTTGCGAATCTATCGAGCCCGCGAAAATTACACGCCGACCGCCAAGTTTTCAACATGGCTTTATACTATTACCCACAACGTTGCCAGCAATGCCCTTCGCAAGTCGTCTCGACGCAAAGAAGTTAATCTGGTTTCATCTCCATCAGGATCGATGCCAGTCCGCCCGCTGGACACGATGGCCCAGGAAAAGAGTGGCCTAATGCCGACCCGCCTGGCTGATCGACGAGAGCTATCCGATGTGCTCCATGAAGCGATCCAGAGTTTATCGGCGCGACAACGAATGGCAATGATGTTGTCCCGGTTTGAGGAAATGAGTTATCTCGAAATTGCTGAAACCATGGAACTGTCGACGCAGGCGGTTAAGTCATTGTTGTCCCGTGCCCGTAGCAATCTAAAGACGATCCTGGAACCCTATATCGAAACCGGTCGACTTCCCCATATTATCGCCGGCATGGATCTGGATTCTGCCCTTGAGGGAAGCGACGACTGAAACTCATGACCATCGAACCCTCGTCCATGATTGAAGAATTAACCGCCTACCTTGATGGGGAGTTGGATCCGAGCGAGGTGTTGCGCGTCGAACAACGACTGGGTAGCGATCCGGCTTATCTGGCCGAGATGCAGGCATTGCAACGGACTTGGGACTTGTTCGACCGTTTGCCCTTAGGGCAAGCTGACGACACGTTTGTTCGCACGACGATGGAAATGGTCGTCCAGGATGCCCAACGAACCGCCAAGAAACGCCTGCCGGTTTGGCTTTGGCCGCTGCGTTTTGGCCTGTTTTTGTGTTTGCCGCTCGTCTTGTTTGCGGTGGGTTATGCCACTACACGTTTCGTCAAAATGTCACCGCATCGCGAACTGGTCAATAATCTGTTGTTGATTGAAAACCTCGACCGATATGAGAAACTCAATTTGAATTTTTCGTTTTTATCCAAGCTCGCGGAGTGGGGGTTGTTCGCCAAAGATGACTCGTATGCGGTTAGTGCCGATGATGAGTTACCGGTTGACTTGTTCGCCTACGACCAACCCGGTGTTTTTCCGCCGCGCGAAACCATTGCCCAACGGCAAACGCGATTGGAAGCTCTGAGTGCGGAAAAAATGCAAGATGTCCGTCGACTCTATGAACAATTCGTCGCGCTGTCGGACACGGAGCGACGCGAGCGGCAGGATTTTCACAACGAATTGTCCAATCACCCTGACCGCGAAAATCTGACGGGAGTCATGAATGCTTACTACGATTGGTTAAAGACGTTAGGGGCGGCGGAGCAATTTCGCTTGTTGGATATGCCCATCGATCAACGGTTGGTAGAAATTTCTAAGATCAAGTCGCGCCAAGCGCGAGAAGCGTTTGGCCGTTCCGGTTCGACAAAACTACCGACCGCCCGCGATGCAGAAT
>JANNWZ010000221.1:0-18907 GCA_031409295.1 Mariniblastus sp. | reverse complement strand
GAAACGAACGGGGCCAGACAACCGCCATTACGAATTGTCGTTAAATGCTAGCAGTTTAGTGATGGCGTTTGCCCCGATAACAGAAGCGAACCGAATTTTGCCTTAACGAAAACTGTCTTGGTGTGGCCCCAGCGCTCTGGTGGCCCCAGCGCTCTGGTGCGCGCCAAAGGGCAAGCAGCGGGCGATCATCGCGTCGTCGTGGTCATGCAAACCGACGGACGCCAGACTCCGGTTTCAAAAGAAGAGTCGACACGCGTCATATGCCGACCGGTAGGTAACCTGGAACAGAAACTTTTTGCTGGACCATTAAAAAACTAAAAAAATTGGAAAATTTGAACGGGTTCGTGGTTAAATCAGCACCAGATTTGATAAGGCCATCCCGTGGTGACGGAAAAGACTGAGCCGTCCGATTCTTTTGACCCCGCCAGACTTTTCTTTTCAGTGGGAATTGCACCTCACTGATCCTTGACATTCCTTCACTTAGAATTAGAGTCAGCTGAGCGGCAGATGTACGCTTACCTGCAGATGCAGGCTGCATCCGCCACGTGGGCGACGCGGCCAGCGTCGCGGTTGGTATGATTCCATCCGCCGTTCGACTTTAAGGTTGATCTCAATGTTATTTTGAAATCCCAAGGTTAGCAGCTGCTGCTTGATTAACGCTTTTGACAAGCACTCTATCATCCTCTTATACCGACGATTTTTTGGAAACTTTATGAGTAAATCATTGGCCTTTCTTTTGGCGATGGCGTGCTGTTTGTTGATCGCGTTGAGCGCAGAACGCGATGCCATTGGCCAAGCGTTTCCACTGGCCAATGCCACGGTCGTTTCCGCCGAATTTAAGGCCAAAGGAATTGTCTATGACGCCGAACGCAACTGGCTTTGGATCACCGTTGGCTCCGAGGGCGGCACGGAGTTGGGCAACCGCCTTGTGGCGCTGGACCCCCAAACACTGAGCGTCGTCTCCAAGTTGTTGATCGGATCGGAGCCAGCGGCGCTCGACATCTCGACCAACTCGCGGAGGTTGTTTGTGGGTATCAATGGTGCGGCGGCAATGCGGACCTATGACATCCCCAGTAACACCCGTGGTCCCCTGATTCCGTTGACGAATGGTTCGGGAAGCCCTGAACTGGCCATCGCTCAAGACTTTGCTGTTGTTCCTGACTCGCTCCAAAATGTGATCGTTTCAAAAGACGACATCACGTCATCGGCGACTGGCGAGATTTCCAGCGTGTACGGCTCGTCGATCACGGGAACAGTCAATTACACTTATGGCCCGACAAGTATCGTTTTCACCGGGCCCAGCACGATGGTCGGCAGCGACGGATATACTTCGGCGGCCAGTTTGTTTCGCTTTCGACTTAACGGCACCAATGTTGCGCAGGAGGCCGTTGCCGATGGGCTGGCGGGCAGTCGGTTGGAATCAGCCGGGGGACTGGTATTCTCGACGGGTGGGCCGGTGATCGATCCCGTAACAATGACAATTTTGGGGACCATGACCGGCCTCGTCAGCCGAATGTCTGTTGAACCCGTTGATGGAGGAGCGTTCGTCTACTATTTCGGCAACGGCCAGTTATACCTTTACGAAACGGATTCCTTCTTGAGAATCGGTTCTGTCAACCTAGCGGCCAACACTGGAACGGCAGACGGAATTCACTTGGTGCGTGCCGGGCTCAATCGTCTGGCTTACGTTGACGAGATTGGTCGGGTCGGCGTGATCAGCAACATTCCTGTAGCGGCGGAAGTTCCGAGCAAGTTTATTATGCCAGGTACCAACGGCGACGATGTGGCCGAATATGACGCGGCCTCGGGTATCCTGGTGATCAATGGACTGCCGTTGGATTTGAGTGGTTACAGTCGAGTTGTATTTGATGGCGGCTTGGGAAATGATCAATTGTTCGTCACTGGAATCCCCGGTTCGCGTGATTTCGCCTATCTCGACCGCACACGGATCGGCCTGGACACACAGGCCGGATTCTTTGCGGGCTTGGGCTGCGAGGAAATCGAATTCGAAGCCGATGACATCACGGACTTTGCGGCCGTCTGGGACTCTGCTGGGAATGATCAATGGTCATCTAATCCTTATCTGGGGACCATGACCAGCCAAATTTCGACGCTGCGCGTGCGCGGCAGAGCAGAGGTATATTTTTTCAGTACGGCCGGCGTGGATCGAGCCGAGATTGCCGGCACGTCACGCAATGATCGTTTCTATGGATCGCTGGATACCGGGATCATGTTGCTGTCGAGCAGTGATTATTCGCTCAGTCTTTCCCGAGTCGCTCGTGTTTCCGTTAACGCAGCCAGCGGCTCCGATGATCGAGCTTCACTGGTGGATTCACACCTGAATGACGAGTTTTTTGCTGACCGAGATTACACCCGGTTCTACAACGATGTTTACGACATCCGAACGAGAGGTTTTGATTCGATTACGGCCAATGCCGATAAATCCGGCAAGGATCGCGGCATCTTGAAGAAGTCCGGCGGTACACTCTTTCAGGATGGCACCAACAATTTAGTGTTTGGTCCAGGGTATCGAAATAACGCCAGAAAGTTCGAGTCGATCTTCATCCTGGAATAGTGATTTCCTGCGCAGAACATCTCGGCTAAAAAATGATCCCAATCCTTGGAGGCTGCCCGCACGGCAGAGCTTTTTCGGGACTCATCACGGGCCTCGACGTTGCGAAATTGGCGAGACGCCGGTTAAAAGAGTTTCAACTGGTGAGGCGACGCATCCGGAAGACACCGAGCTGTTGCAGAACTGCCCGGGTCTCACGAGGACATTTTTCGTTTTTTTTCGAGTCATCAAAGATAGTGCATCCACCCAACTGGTCGCACGAAGCTATTTGACGGTTTTGCACTGGTCTGGCTCGTTTACTCCAATACCGTGTTCGCAAAACATGAAGCCAGACAATCTGTCCTGCTATTGCCCTATGACCAGCTCTGATTCGGCAGTTTTGCATCGCAAAACAATTTTCTTACTTGATCTGTTTATAAACTCGTTGGTGTGGCACCAGTTTTTCCGTCTCTCGCATTCGCTCTTGGCACCGATCGCCCCTCGCTGTCGATTATCGCGATCAATTAAAAACTCGATTGAAAAAGCATACTCCCAAAAAACAAAACGGGCTCAATTCTCGGCTTTTACTTCGAAAGAATGCAATCTGTTTTTGGATTTACACAACAAATCAATCACCAACCTACCTGTTTCGCCAAAAAGGTACTTGACACGAATGGCACTTAATCGACGTAAGTGATTGGGTGGTTTGAATTTAAATGCGGTTGACAGGAGAGGGCCTCGTTTGCGATGAATTTGTAGTTATGACGTTCCAATTTCATCAGGCAAGGAGGCCCTCGTGGATCAAATTAAACTGGGCTCGTTTCGTAATCGTGTGCATCAAGCTCGCCGAACGGGCGATCTTTATTTTGCCTCTTTGATTACCCGAGAGTGTATCGAATTGGTCTTTGGCGAAGCAAGCTCGATTCTGAATTCGGCGCGAGTTTACAATACCGCTGTCACCGTTTGGGTTTTTTTGTCGCAAGTCATGAGCATGCATCATGGGTGCGTTTCGGCCGTCGCCAAATTGATTGCGTATCGGGTAGCATGTGGGCTGAAGCCTTGTTCTTCGCAGACGGGAGCTTATTGTATTGCGCGCGATCAGCTCGACGAACAGGCCATGCATCGGCTGGTGACTCACAGCGGTCGTGCTATCGAAGATCACGCGCCTGATGCCTGGCTTTGGCTGGGGCATCGTGTCGTGATTGCTGATGGAACCACCCTCACGATGGCTGACACACCCGCCAATCAAGCCGCCTACCCGCAACTGAAAGCTCAAGCTCCCGGTTGTGGGTTTCCCATGATGGGGGTGGTTGTGCTTTTTGCTTTGTCGACCGGCGTGGTGTTGGAAGCCGCCTTGGGCAAATACAAAGGCAAGCTGACCCACGAAGTCAGTCTCTTTCGAGCAATTGATTCCGGCATTGGAAAAGACGATATTTTTCTCGCGGACCGGGCTTACTCGGGCTGGTTCGAGATGGC
This sequence comes from Mariniblastus sp., assembly GCA_031409295.1. GTDB lineage: Bacteria > Planctomycetota > Planctomycetia > Pirellulales > Pirellulaceae > Mariniblastus. The sequence continues at coordinate 14,880 of JANNWZ010000221.1, read as the reverse complement.
CCGCATGAGAAAACGGAGAGCCCATTTCGTGATCCGCAAACATCAAATTCGCTCCAGCGATTTTCGCACCGGCAAACGTTTGGGGCCTGACGATCATCTCATTCACCTCGATCGACCGGTGCATCCCAAGTGGATGAGCGAAAAGGAATATCAAACTTATCCTCCGCTGCTGATCATTCGCGAGACCCGAATCCGAATTGAAAACAAAGGCTTCCGTACTCGTGAAATTATCGTTCACTCTTCACTGCTCGATGACGCCAAGTACACGAAAGAAAACGTTGCTGAACTGTTTCGTCGTCGCTGGCATGCCGAGTTAAATCTAGGCAGTTTGAAAACCATCATGCAAATGGAACACCTTCGCTGCAAGGAACCGCATCGCGTTCGCAATGAGCTTCGCGCCCACTTGATGGCTTACAATTTGGTTCGCCAAGTGATGACCGAAGCCGCCAGCGAAGGCCAAGTCGAGCCTTGGCAAATCAGCTTCAAAGCAACCCTGTCGACGATTAGCGACATGCTTCCTGTTTTGGGAATCCGACAACAGCGAAACGAGTTGTCTCAAGTGATGCTGATTTGCTGTGTTAAACATGTCGTCGGCAATCGACCCGATCGTTTTGCGTACTTGACACCTTTAACTTACCACTTGAAAGCTTTGTTTTGCCACAATTTATGGAGAAAACTATGATCGTTGATGTTTGGGATACTTATGCAAAGTCCGCTGGAGGATCAACGGTTCATTTCGATGTACTGGTTCCAACGGGAACAAGTGCGGAAACGGCATACGAGTTCGCTTGCCAGTGGCTGAAGAAAGTCGGACTTGGCGACGCCGAGCTAAAGCAATCGCGGTGCCGATTCTGTCACTCGGAAAATGCTGAGCCCAACGTCGTCAACGTCATCGAACGACAGGGCTTTTACATCATTCGAATGGAAGGTTGTCCCAGAGAGGACTGAAGATTCGAGTGATTTCATTTTGGAAAGGGATAGGAGCGAAGCATCGGTAGTGTCCTGGCTGTCAATGCAAAGTGTATTCGGTTTCGGTAGTCGGGCAAGCAGCTCAATTTCTTTGTTTTCCCGCTGGTCGTAAAACCATCTCCGGCGACCATCGTCGATTTCGTCACATGGCGATTTCCTCACATCGCGATGATCGCATTTGGGAAACTAGGGACAAAACTAATCGCAAGCGGATCAAATGAACCGAATCAACTTGCGTTTCGCAATCGAATTGCCTCCTTGGTCGGCGAATATATTTGTGCCGAGGCCGCCATTAGCGTGCAGTTCGGAAATGACAGAACCTTTGACGGCTAGCGTGCTATCGCCAGGTCCCATTACGACTTTTAATTCGCGGCGGATTCGCGAATATAGAACACTGACATTTTCCGCGCCCTTGACGACGATTCGGTTCCTAGTCTCCACATTGCGAAGACCGATGGTGTCAGCAGTTGAAATTCTCGATGGTCCGCTCAGCAGCGACTCAGCCAAACTAATCTCGCTGGTCCCGAGGAATTCCGACGATGTTTTGAATGTTGCACCAATGATTGTCAGAGCGCCTTCCGAATCAACACTGGCTTCACCATTAAACCGAATGCCGCCGACGAAACGACCGGACACGTTGGTACCAAAACTTGTTGTCGGTGCAACCAATTGATTGACTTCGACGCCGTTCAATGTGACCGACGTGAGCTTGGTCAATTCAATCACGTCGCCCGTGATGTGGTCGAACCCAATTTCTTCGATGATGCCGATCCCTGGCGCGTATAGCTTATCTTTTAAACCGGTCGGTTCCTTAACGGAGGTGTCGCGGGTACGCAAGAGATTGGTGAACGTGCCCTTGGGCACCGTGGCCGACTGCCCTCGAGCCAATACCGCAGCTTGATCAAGTACATCGTTGGCGTTGAACTCTTGATAGTAGCGGTCACCCACGGTTGGGACGGCCTCCATGATGATGCCCGCCACGGCCCCGTTGATACCGGCCTCCCACGACCCGCCCGAGGTAGTGCCCAAGAAATGTCCCTGGTCGTCATACAAATAATTGGTAACATCCTCGCCGAGGTACCAAACGTTGCCTTGGTCGTCTTGGGCGTACCAGTCCAGCGTATCCTCCAAGAGCTGACCGTCGGCGCGATAGACGGTGTCTCGAACCTCTTGCGTTTGAATTCCCAGGATGGTCCTGGTTGTGGCCGGCACACTGACGACAATGCGCTCCGTCAGCGTTCCTCCCTCGGTGACGTCGTATCTGAATTGCGAGTTTTGCACCTGTGGGAAGTACGAATTGTTGACGGTCAACGGATGGGTGAATGTTGCGGAAGCGAATCGCGGCAAAGTTGCCCGGCCTGAGGCCATATTTACAGTCCCTGCTGACTCGATAGCAGTCTTTCCTCGCACAACGACTTCATTGCGGAGGGTCACATCGCCATTGGGCCCAGTGCGGATGCTGAGGTCGCGAAGGGTCACGGGGCCGGCCGAACCTTCGATGAGGACATTTCCGTCATGCAAGCGAACATCGAGATCGCCTGGGAGAGTGAAGCCTCCTTGAATCGTAAACCGATCGGTGCCCCCTTGCTGAAAAAAAACGTCGATATCACGAGCACTGGCGCTCGCGTCGAAGGCAGTCTGGCTGTTAACCGTGGTTCCTTCGAGGCCTTGGACATGAAAAAGTCCGGAGGGGAGGCGAGAAACTTGAACGGAATTGTCGGCCGTATCGCCTTCGAGAATGAGGTCGAATCCGTGCAGGACCGCCGTGACATTTCCTGCCAGCAGACGACGGCACTCCAGCGGCTCAAATTGCAGTTTTCTAATTGAATTGCGGCGTATCATTTAAAGCTCCATGATTGCAAAGTTAGGATTGGACCAATCGCGGGCCAGAACAAGCGGGCCAGAACAGCGAACTCGTCGGCAAGAATAGAGAACGGACATGACGGTCCGGACGAGCGCGATTTCTTAAGAAATTCCTGGCACTTTTTTCTGTTTGGAAGTTACTGCACGAAATTACGTTCCATTTGGTGCGGTTCTGAGTTATAACTGAATGTCAGTGATCTCTGAGCTTGCGAGCGCAGTGGTTTCCTGTCTGTCGATCGATTTCGAAGTACCGCCGATGACAAAAACGCGACGACCGCGGGCTAATTGCCTTGTGTTTGGGCCACTCGAAGCGCGTTGGCTCTTTAGTGCCGCTTGGCCCCAGCTTGAAACCCATGCTTCCAACGGTCACGTCGTCGCAGCGCAGGTACACCAACCACTTGCCACTCAGCGAGTCTCTGAATCGGAAAGCCATACTCCGTTGGAAGAGCGGGAAACCGAAATCGAACTCTCATCCCTTCCTCCATCGATCCAGCGAAAGATCAACGAGGCCTTGGCTGGTTGGCAACCAGTTAGCGCGTTCATTCAGACCGATGAAGGCGTCACAAATTATGTGGTGGGTGCAGAACGGTTCGGCACGTCCGTCGAATTCAAGATTGGCCTGGACGGCGAACTACAAGAGGTTGAGCAACAGCTGCCAGTGTTAGAGTTGCCAAATTCCATCCAGCACTGGGCGAGTCGGATCTTCCCGGGGGTAAGTGTTACCGAGGTTGTTAGTATTTCGAAAGCGGGTGCAGTCAGCTACGAAATGGCCTTTGAAACGGCAAACGGCGATCAGTTCGAGGCGACACTTCAGGAAATTGCGGCACCAAGTCCGTTTCCAGTACAATCGATTGGAAGCGAAAGAAAAAATTTACGGGCAATCGTGGAAACGGATCGGAGTGTACTGGCCCGAGAACCCAATTCAAGATCGCACGACACGGATCGTTCAGAAAAAGAACCGTTCGCCCTGCCCAGTCCGGTGCCGCCGAGGGTTACGAAATCCGAATCGCCATTAGGCGAAGTTGCATTTGTCGATAGCAACCTACCTTGCGACGATGTCACCGAAGCACTTGGTAGGGAAGCATCGCCTCTCGCGGATGATTCGAACTGGGTTAATGAAGTGTGGGCTAATGAAGTTATGGTACCAGCCATAGGTATCGTGGGCACGATCCGTGAATGGGTGCCATTTGACGGCGAGACCGTCGAGCGGGGCTTCAGTCAATTTCTCGATAGCCTAAATCAACTTTTGTTGAACGAATCGGGCGGCTGGCGCGACCGGATATACCAAGTGCTCCCGATCATCTATTTCGTCATCGGCGTGCAAGCTTTCGCGTTGAAGTCACTGCGCCGAAAACGGCCTGAGCTAACGGGGCCTGTACAACGATGAACGTGGATTCATTGCAGACTCTGCTCGACCAACTCAACCGCCGCGATGAAAAGGCGGCGGAGCAAATCTTTCTGGCGTACGAGCCTTATCTTCGCAAAGTTGTCCGCCGGATGCTCCCCGATCACCTCCGTTCAAAATTCGATTCCATCGATATTGTCCAGTCAGTCTGGGGAGATATGTTCACCGTGTTTCGGGAAGGGCGAGCGAGCTTCGCGGGAGTACTTCAGCTTCGCGCCTTCCTCGTGCGAGCTACTCGAAATCGGTTTATCGATCGCGTCCGCCAATACCAGATGGCCGTACAGCACGAGGGACTCGGGGCAATTGAAGTCGACGAGTTACCAGCTACGACCCAACCTCGACCAAGCGAGACCGCCATCGCCAATGAGCTTTGGGAGCAATTACTGCAAAATTGTCCGGCGGATTATCGGCCCATTCTGACGATGCGTCGTGCCGGTGCCAGTCCACGCGAAATCGCTGAACAGGTTGGCATGCACGCGGGAAGCGTGCGCCGAGTTCTTCGCGAAATGGTGCTTTCATCGTCGTGTGGTCCCCTGGAGGCGGACAAGGAATGAACCTCGAATTCTCACCGACGATTGATTCATCGGCTGGTCTCAAAGCTGCCGAAGAATTGCGCATTCGTTGGCGGAACGGCGATCGCATTTTGAGCGAAGTTCTTTTGAATCAGCGGCCTGATCTTTGGCACGACCCGTTACAAGCGATCGACGTCATCTACGAGGAATTCTGTCTTCGCACCGCGACTGGGCAAGTCGATGTTGCGTCGGAGATCTTTGGACGCTTTCCACGTTGGGCCGACCGGCTTCGCTTGATGATCGAGTTTCACAACGTAATAGAAGAGGCGGATAATGAATTGGCGGAATTGGAGTTTCCGACGGTCGGTGATTTGGTAAGTGGGTTCAAAATCGTCGAAGTTCTCGGGAGTGGATCGGGAGGCCGGGTTTATCTTGCGACACAATCCGATCTCGCAGACCGGTCGGTCGTCCTCAAAATTACAGCCAATGTTGGCGACGAACATCTATTGCTCGCCGGGTTACAACACACAAATATCGTCCCCATTCACGCTGTCGTTGATGGAGGGCGTAACCTCCGCGTTATTTGCATGCCTTTTTTCGGCCGAGCCACGCTCGCGACGGTATTGAATCGACTCGAAGGTGTTGCCGTAAGTTCACGGTCCGGATTCGACATTCTGCAAATTGCCGGCCCGGACGAATTGACTTTGAGAAGTGGTTACCGCAATGAGTCGTTTGCGCGAGCGGCGTGCTGGATTGTGGCGGCAATCGCCGACGCACTTCAATTTGCACACGATCGCGGCTGCATACATTTCGATATCAAGCCAGCGAATATTCTTATCGCGAACGACGGCCAACCGCTGCTGCTCGACTTTCATCTTGCGAGCCGAGCATTGCGACCAGATCAAATACCTGCCGGCCGGATCGGTGGTACGCGCCAATATATGGCACCCGAACAATGGGACGCGATGCAATCGCTCAAGGCTGGCAAGCCGCTCGGATCGGCTGTTGATCATCGAGCCGACATATTCGCCCTCGGGGCTGTGCTAAAAGAACTGTTGGGTGGCCAGCTGACAATCGAAAACTCCCAAGTCACCGTCGGTCTTGCCGATGTTGTCAACAAGTGCCTTGCGCACCGGCCCGATCATCGCTACCAATCCGCCGTTGCATTGGCCGAGGACCTCCGGCGACACCTCGCTCATCGCCCGCTTGTTCATGTGGGAAATCGCAGCTTAAGCGAGCGCTGGCAAAAGTGGCGACGACGACGGCCAAACGCTCTTCGTTTGGGCACTGCGCGAGCATCTGCCGCGATGATGGCCCTGGCGCTAGCGGCAGGGATATTTTGGCAGATCGACGACCGCAGTCGCGAAGCCGAGCGAGCCCTGCTTATCGGCAATGAGCTAGTTCAAGCTGATGCTCGATATGCCGACGCGGTTGACGTCTTTGAACGCGGCCTTTCCCGGATTGAGTCGTTGCCATTTCAGCGAGAACTGCAAGCTCGACTTCGCAATGGCCTCGTGACGGCCCAACGTCTCGAACTTAGTCGCCAGTTGCACAGCCTTGCCGAAGAGGTTCGCGGACGGTACTGCGCGAGCCGAATGCCGCGTGATTCGATGCACTCCCTCGCCGCGAAGTGTCGCGAATTCTGGGGGGAACGCGAACGGATACTCGTGACTTGCCCCGCGACTGCAGATTCAAATGTTGTGGACGATCTTCAGGACATCGCATTATTCGCAGCTGATCTGACAATGCAAAACAGTGGCGGCGACGACCAATCGGCAGCGCAACGAGAATCACTAAAACTGATCGATGAAGCGGATGCGTTGCTGGGCTCGAGCGATGTTCTACACTACGAGCGGCGCACACGCCGGCGGGCCTTGGGGTTACCGGATATCGCAGAACCCACTCCTCGGCCGACAACGGCGCGGGCGAACTATGCCCTTGGCCGTGCGTATCTAGCAGCGGGAGAAGCGGCAGGTGCCGAAAGGTATTTAGCACAAGCCGTGGCGCTGGAGCCTGGTGGGCGATGGCCGAATTTCTATCATGGTCTCTGTTCCTACAAACTCGGCAAATACCAGGAGGCCGTAACGGCCTTCAGCGTCTGTATCGGGCGGACACCTGAAACTGCGGTATATTACTTCAACCGCAGCCAAGCCTACGCGGCACTAGGCAATTCCGAACGGGCTTGGCTCGATCGTGAACGAGCCATTAGTATTGATCCCAATATTGCGATCGAGGTTTCAACATCTGTGCTTGGTTCCCCGGGAACCTAGAGCGTTCAAACCTCTTTCCGGTGTAAATAACTGCATGGGAGCTGGCTTCGCCTGGGTCAGGTCGGGTTTTCTGTTTTTGTACCGATGGTTTCGGAACAACAACTTCTCAAGCGATTGACGCAGGTAACGTTTTACTGGGCACGATTGGTCCAGTTTCAATCGCAGATGGTAGTTTCGCGGGCGAAACCGCCGAAGATCGCTTTTTCGGATTCAGCAACTCAAACGGGATATCGCGAATCTTGATTAGCAATACTAGGCTTCCAAAAGGAACGCCCGAAAACGTGGGCGAAATCGTGGGCCTAACTGCCGATTGCGCGCACGAAGAGCATGTGAATTGCGATATCGTCAATCCCCCAAACCCAGTTGACGCGTGACTCGATCTGCCGCGCGATCCAGCTGCATCCGTCGGGCTTGTGCCGTTCCACCCAGCGTCGTCGCAATGGCTTCCCAAGCTAGCCCCGCTCGCCGCAATTCAGATATTTGTCGTTCCTCATCGGTCAGACTCGATTGCATTTTGGAAAAAAGTTCCTTCGCAGACACGCATTCGCTGGGGGTAGGCTGTTGGTCGGAAATTGTTTCCAGTGGCGCCCCCGTCGGATCGATTCGCCTCACATCTCGTTTTTGAAAACGATTCCGCCGCGACTGGAAAGCCAATTTGTTCTTGGCCATGGCCATCAATAGATTGGTTAACTGGCCCGGACTTTCCAGATCAAATTGTCCCGCCGAAACGCGGACAAAAAAACTGGTCCAGATCGATTGACAAATATCTACCGAGTCAAACATCCGCGTCATTCGCGGATCGGACATGTTGTGTCGAATCACGCGCCGCACCACGGGCTCATACAGCCGAACCAATTCTTCTGCCGCAGTATGATCGCCCGCGCGAATGCGACGAATGAAATCTGCAAATCGATCGTCTTGGCTCATGCCGACAATTATCCAGCATGTGAGCTGACAACACAATCAGCGAAATTCTGTTCCAGCACCCGATTTCGCCAAACTTGAAAAAAGTTTCTGGAAATTTGTGCGTTTCCAGTGCGGATCGCAATTTACTCGTGGAGGAATAACTTCCTTTCAATCGTTGTCTCGAAAATTGCCGGCGCAAAATGGTTTTCTTGAGCAGGTGAACGCGGGCCGGCAGGTCTTTACTGCGTTGACAATTACAAACAATCCTTACCTCTGGGAGTTGAACATGGTTCATTTTTACAATCCTCTGGCCGCTGCGATTTTGATATTGAACGCTGCAATTTGGTCACCCACGCTGGCGGTTGGCGATATCGTAACGTCACCGAGCGAGGCGGCGTGGGAATCGTCAATTTCCGATCGTCAGCTAGTCGACTTCGAGGGATTTGGTGGGCCGGTCGCCGCGAACTATTTCAATATCGGTGTGACCTTTGCTGACCAAAATGGCGGAGTGCCCAAATTTTGGAGTGACTTTGTTTATGAAGGCGCCCAGTCGATGTTCACTCGCGACAATGGCAGCGACGGCGGCGGCGGTTTCTCAACGATTTTCAGCAGCCCGCAAATGGGGGTGGCGTTTTGGAGCGGAGACGTCCAATTTTCAGGTTCGACTGTGACGTTTTACGATTCAGGAGATTTACTCTTGGGCACGTTCGATCTGTTTGATTCCGGCACAGGTCACGGTGCGTCGGCATACGGTTTCAATGGCTTTGTTTCGGACGCGGCCGATATCGCCAGAATGGATGTTGCCATCGCTATCAACGACGCCGTTAATTTTGACAAACTCCAGTTTGGGGTCAATCCCGTTCCCGAGCCATCAGGCGCATTTATCGCCAGCCTGGCATTGCTCTGTTGCGGCGTCCGCCGATCGAGTCGTCAGCGCTAATTCTAAAACAGGCTCTCAATCCGACTGAAGCTCCATCAATCCAACATCTTTCTCGCGAGACTTACCAATGGCCAGCTTAAAATTCCCAGTCAATTCCAACGTGGGTTGCCGAATCCTGTGTTGTGGCACATTTTTCCTGGGAGTGTTTCTGGGTTCTGATTGTGCCTGGTGTCAAACAACAGGCTGGACGAATCCGGCTATTGGAAACTGGTTCGTCGGAAGTAACTGGAACGCGGGAATTCCACAACCCGGATCGATCGCCGAGATTAATAACAACGGCCTCGCGTTTGTTGACGCGCCAGGGGCGGTCGCAAATTTTCTCGAACTGGGCGGAAACAACGAAGGATTTGCGGAAGTATCCGGCGCTGGACGACTGACGCTCAGTGCAAGAATTTTTGTCGATCGTGGCGCACTCAGTATTTCGAGCGGTGGCCAAGTCAATGTATTGAATAGCACGCCGATTGGCGCCGCAACATTTGTCGATGCCAATAGTCGATTGCGGGTGACTGGTAACGGGTCCTACCTTAACGCGGGAAGCCTGACGCATGGACTCAACGGCGCGAACACTAGCTCATTGGAGATTTCAAACGGCGGACGCGTGGATTCCAGTGCTGCGACCATGTATAGCGGTACGTCGATATCCGTTTCCGGCGTTAACTCAAGATGGCAATGTGTGAATTACCTGCAATTGTATGGCGCCCCTTCCGCTCCGGTCCAGCTTCAAATTTCCAATGGAGGATCGGTTGCCAATTCGGGATACATGTTTCTACAACATGGCCAAATTGAAATTGCCGGTGCAGGTTCTTCCTTTTCCAATGGTGATATGTCAATCGGCGCATCGGGCAAATCTGGTTTCATTGGTGTAACGGGGGGCGGTCGGTTGACCAATCAAAATATGTTGCTTGGAGACTCGGGAAGCGGTGTGGTAAACATTTCGGGCGTTGGTTCGATTTGGAACAACAGTGGTTCAATTACTGTCGCAAATTCCGGAGGCAGCACCGGCAGTGTCGATGTTCGGTCCGGCGGAAGAATCACAAGCCAGACCACGATCATTGGGAAAACAGCAAACGCCAACGGGTCGGGAAACGTCAGCGGTGCCGGGACCAGTTGGAACAACACTGGCGACGTCATCGTGGGAGAGTCCGGCATGGGCAACCTCAACGTCTTTAACCAGGGTGCGATCACATCGTTGAGGAGCCATGTCGGTTTTCAAGCGGGTTCGAATGGGTCGATCAGTGTCACCGATGTCGGGTCGACGTGGACTGCTGCAGGTTCGTTTTTCATTGGCAACGCTGGGACCGGAAGTCTTCAAGTTCTTAATGGGGGTGTCGCCGATACGACTGGCAACGGCTATTTGGGATTTTCAGCGGGAGCGGTCGGGAATGCGGTAGTTGATGGTGTCGGTTCCAGATGGGGCATGGCAGGCGAATTGAACATCGGTGGGAATTCTGCCGGCGCCGGTGGAACTGGCAAGCTCAAGATTCAAAACGGCGGAATCGTTAACGCTACTGGTGGAACAAACCTATATAACACAGGCACTCTCGAATTGGCCAACGCCACTACTTTTACCGGAGAGCTTCGATCCTACGGGGGTCTGATTCGCACCACTGGAACTACGACACTCGCCAATGAAGTCCGACTAAACACCGGCGGAGTTAATGTGGTCACCAATACGCCAGCTGCCACGACGACATTTAGTGGCAACATCATTGGAACAGGCGGGCTAACCAAAAACGCCGATATCGGGGGCACGCTCGGCCAGGGGACACTGATTTTGAGTGGCAATAATTCCTATAGCGGTCCCACGACCGTCAACGCCGGCAGATTGCTGGTCAACGGCATCAACGCAAGTTCCGTTCTGGTTAACGCCGGCATGATCGGCGGCAACGGAGTCATCAACAATGCCGTCGTTGTCGGTAACAACAACGGGACCCAGGACGCAATCATCGCCCCAGGTACCAGCATTGGAACATTGACGACTGGCGACTTGACGCTGAACTCCGACGCGATGTTGGAGTTTGAATTGGACAGCGACAACTTGATTGCAGACCTGATTGACGTCTTGGGTACGGTGAGCCTGGATGCCGATTCGTTTTTCTCGTTTGCTGACTTGGGAACTGGGGAACTTGCCGAGGGGCAGTCCTTCGTTGTGATCAACAATGACGGGCTGGACCTGATCGACGGCGAATTTCAAAACATCGCGGAAGGATTCGTATTCTCCAACGGCTTGAACACTTTTCAGGCGAGTTACATCGGCGGCACAGGCAACGATTTTTCGCTGACTGCTGTACCTGAACCCGGTTCGTTGGCTTTGTTGTTAGTCGGTGGCCTGAGCCTTGCCATGAAACGTCGTCGCCTAAATACAAACCGGTAACCAATCATTGGTCTCTCTAGTTCAGCGGTGACCACCGACTGATGTTACCCACCCGATTTCGAATTGTGACTCAGGCTGCAACGAATAAGGCTCTTGGTTTGGTGCAGAGGATAGCCTACTCGTAAGTCCATTTGATGATCCAGGGATCGGCTAATGCCTGTTGAGTCTGTTTTAGTTTCTCTTTGTATTCCGCCAAGACCGGAGCATAGGTTGGATCCGCAGCAAGGTTGACGGACTCGCCAGGGTCCGACTGGACGTCGAACAACTCGAACTGAGGACGCTGCAGATAATCGCCAACCGTTTTCTGTCCGTAAGCAGCGTGCGGTCCTTGTTGGAATTGGGCTTGCCAACTCGATGCGGCCCATAAGTCCGAAGCGAACGGAAAATCGAGTTTGTAGGCGATATTCCAAATCAATTTATATTTCTGATCGCGAATCGCGCGCATGGGATAGTACATCTGGATTTCATGAAACGTATGTGAGGCAAAAATGAACTCGTGGTGAGTTCCTTGGTCATCGCCCAAGATCCCCAGCCACGAGTTGCCATGATAGTGGTCAAACGCATTGCCGCCATTACGATTCTCCTCGAGCGCTTCGCCCCGCTGTTTCCAAAACGCTGGTGCATCGATCGGATGTTTCGGGCGATTGTCTGCCGAATCCAAGGCTCCCGCAAAATCCAGGATCGTTGGCGTGATATCGACGTGACTGACCAGCGCATTGGAAACAACGCCGCGGTGGGATTGGTAGGGATTGCGAACGACCAATGGAACTCGCAAGCCGGGATCGTAGACCGTGGTCTTGGCCCCCGGAAAAGCCATTCCATGATCGGACGTGAACACGATCAACGTTCGGTCATAGACTCCGGCGGCTTTAAGGATCTGCACCAATCGCGCTAGCCCCTGATCGATGCGTGAACAGGATTGATAGTACTGCACCAGTTCAGCGCGTGTTTCAGGCGAGTCCGTCAGAAAGGCCGGAACGGGTACCGTTGCCGAATCGAAGAAGACTTCCTCAACTCCGGGATATTGGCCACCGTCGGGTAAATTGCCAAACAGATCTGGTTGTAATTTGAGTGGCGAATTTTGGACGACGCCTCCTCCTCGATGGGGATCAGTGGTGGCAAAGTATAAGAAAAAAGGTCGTTTGTCGGCAGGTTTGTCAATGAATTTTCGGCACTGTTCGGCCATCGCGACCGAGGAGCGTTCATTCGCGTTGATCTGTTCGTCGAAATGGTAAACGGCTTCCGGCGCGACGTGAAATTTACCGCACCGCGCCGTCCGATAGCCGGCTTGGCTCAGCAACCTCGGCAATGCCAGTCGAACCACATCGTGATACGATGCAAACTTATGAAAATGGTGAGCATGGCCATACTGACCATTTAGATGATTATGCAATCCGGAAAGTATAACGGATCGACTGGCGCTACAACTGGCCGTCGTCGCGAACGCCTGGGTGAACCGCGTTCCATCTGCCGCCAGTTGATCAATGGTTGGTGTGACCGCGATCGGATCGCCATAGCATCCCAGCGTCGCGCTCTCATCATCCGTAATAAATAGGACAATGTTCTTTTCTGGTAGCGCGGGTGCAAATTGCTCTGGCTCCTGGGCCCGCACAGGATTGACAAAAACTGCAATCCAGCTCCCAATCGCGATCGCGAGGCAACCCGCCAAGGCTGGGGTTTGGCATTGAATCATGAAGTTCGTTCCGTGTTGATGAACTTTAGGGCAGTGGAATTCTTGCTTGCGCAGCGGGTCCAATTCTCCGTGGAATTTACAAGTTGGCAACTTAGTTTTAACTTCCTCAACGGCAACGTTGCCGAAGCCGGTCCAGCGAGATGGCAATTCATCCAATCGTCCAACGAAAGTACTTCAGCGAAAATATTTTCCTCGACGCAACCGCCAATTTTATGCTCACCTCATTCTACCAATGGGATTGATGTTGGCCCCTAACTTATCAGGATTTTTGCGCATTTAGACGCTGCAACCTGCGCCGGATATCCAATAATCCGTACCAGGCGAGCAGGTCGGCAACGAGCAGCAATCCCCATAAAATCTAGGCCCCGGATTGGTTTGTCAATTTGTTCGATTGAGAATTCGAGAACAAGAATATCCAGCCAATGAACAAAAAAAGAAACAGGATCAGAATCCTGACCGCGCAGCCAAAACTAACGGAAACAAACGGTGGCCCAAAGTCGCGGTAGGCGCGAAATCGGGCCGGAAGCGTTATTGCAAATCCGACATACGCCGTAGCAATCGGCCAATGTATTTGATGGTGGACGATCCAGTCACGTACAATCGCGGAATCCAGCTGCAACTGCAGGGTCCATGGCATGCCGACCGAATTGGCGCGCCACCCCACGATCGCGCCGACAATGACAAACCAGCCCGCAATATTGCCCAGAGACTTGGCAACGTTGCTCCGGAAATCTGGCAGTCGATAGATCATTTGCAGAATTGGAATGCACGTATTGATCGCTATGTATTGCGCCAGCAGTGGCAACAAAATGTGCCAGAGACTGGCGTCCCAATTCCAGATTGCGTTGGCCACCAGCCCAGCAGTGACCAAGATGAAGCCCAGATCAATCACGTTTTCGAATACCGACCGCTCAACTCCTTCATGCAACAATAATCGTCTGGCATCGCCCACAGTGAGCTTGTTGACCAGCAAGCGACGGTCACGCAAATCATGGTTCGTCTTGCCTGTGGCGACCAACGGCGAGTTCTCGGAAACGGGCGACTGGGATTTTGCCATGGTATTATTTTTATCTAAAATCCCGTCGAGGAAGTTAACGTCTTCGTCGACATCCGTCGGCACGACGCTTACGGCTCGTCTGAAAACGTAATTGAAAACCGGCGGCAAGAGTCCAGTCGAAATTCACCAAGTCAACCAATTCTGTTTGGACCTTCCATCCTGCTCCATTCTCCCCCTTTTCCCAGGGTCGTGCAATTTGACGGCCCCATCAAAAACAATGGATCCGATTACCGACCACTGAGTCAATCAAGAGTGGGTCGGGAACCCAAGAAACATTCAACCACCGCGAGAATTCCATTCGCCGGCCGATTCATTCGCTTGTTTTCGTCGCAAGCGCGATCCTTGGTCTGGCGAGCGGAACCATTTTGACTCCGATCAACGCCTAGGAAATTGCTTTATCGGAGCGTTGGGCATTGGCCGAGGACCGAACTGCAGTCCTCGATAAGCTCGTACCTGGCACCGAGGAATATTTATTGACGAACCATCGTTCGATACCATGGACAGAATCCAACCAAACTGAAAACAGCAACGCCCGTCACGAGCCAAGATTTCATCCTGAGTCAGACCGACGTGCGGCGTTCTTTCAAGGATCAATCGAAAGAGTTTTGAACGGTGAATACTTTCGCGACTCAATCGCCGCAAACATCCCACGTTGCCAAGTTTTAGAATAATTTTTTTGCCTTCGGCAATTATCGTTGAGTGTGGATCGGATAGGTTGCGGATTGGTTACAGGCTGAGATCGGTTACACTGACATCGCTGGTGATTGCGTCGCGAAGTGTGTTGCGGATTGGTTACAGGCTGAGATCGGTTACACTAGAGCGTACTAGGTGAAAGCTATACCTGACGTTGCGGATTGGTTACAGGCTGAGATCGGTTACACTGTGCTTGGT
>JANNWZ010000220.1:0-3591 GCA_031409295.1 Mariniblastus sp. | reverse complement strand
CAAAGACGCTGAGCAATTGTTGATTTTGCTGGCCTTACATCGACTGCGCCGATTGCTGGATGGCGATCTGCGACTGCGAACAGCTTGCGATTTGGAACCGATCGAACGCGAGCAGGTTGTCGCCTCGCGACCAAACAAGTTTGCTTTGCCTTCGCTGACTGACCTGGAATCTGCCGTTGCCGCCGCGATCAAAACCTGTGCCAATTTGATGACGCACACCACGGTCAAGTTCGAAGATGATCTGAAAAAAGCCAAGGATGCTGACAAGAATACAGACAAAGATGCGGACGAAGATTCAGCAGACACTGACGAAGAGAGCGAGGAGTAATCAATGCCCACCGTCAAAATCCGCTTTCCCGCCGGTCGTTACCATGCGACCCCGTCCGGTAGCCATGTCAACGAGGGCCAAATCGAATGGCCACCCAGTCCATGGCGGTTGCTGAGGGCGCTGGTCGCTTGCGGTTACAACACCCAACATTGGACTGAAATTCCGGATCTCGCTCGTTCGTTGTTCGAGAAATTGTCGCATTGTTTGCCATCGTATCGACTCCCATCGGCCAGTGCCGCACATAGTCGCCACTACATGCCTGTTGGGACGCTGGACAAGGGTCGAGAAAAAACGACTCTCGTTTTCGATGCGTGGGCCAATGTCGAAGACGAAGACTTGGTCGTTCATTGGGATTGCGAGCTGGAAGTGGATGAAACGGACCTTTTTCGGCGGCTGGTCGATTGTCTCGGATACTTGGGACGAAGTGAAAGCTGGATCGAGGCAGAGTTGCTCGATGATTATGCAATCGAAGATATCCAGTTCAACGCCTTCCCGAATTCCAGCAGCGCTCCACCGGGTCGCAACTGGGAACAAGTCACTTTGCTGACAACGACTGATTCTGCCGCGTATTTAACCTGGCGAACTGAGATTATAAACAACTTGCTTTCGGAGTTTCCATTACCTGAGGGCAAGTCGAAACCGACGGCCAAGTTGCTCAAGGATCGCGCTCGAATTATCGCTCCCTATCCGACTGATATTCTGGACTGCCTCCAGAAAGACACGTCATGGTGGAAGCAACACAGTTGGAGCCAACCGCCAGGCTCGCAACGCGTTGTCTACTGGCGACGCAGTGATTCCCTGGAAGTCGGTGTGCCTCAGCGCACCGTTCGTCCTCAAGCCAGCCCGGTGACAACCATGTTATTGGCAATTACATCTCCCAGTGGCAACAAATCAGGCTTGCCACCGGTGTCAAGGACTTTGCCGCAAGCGGAACTACTTCATCGAGCGATTGTCGGTCGAGTTGGCAACGGCGAACGAGTTTCCTGTCCGGAATTGACAGGCAAAGATGAACACGGAAATCCTCTCCAGGGACGCCATCAACATGCACATGTTTTTCCCGTTGACCTGGACAATGATGGGCAGTTGGATCACATCATCATTCACGCTTCCATGGGATTGGGTGATGCCGCGCAATCCGCCATTCGCACACTTCGCCGCACATGGACCAAGGGCGGCGTCGGAGAAATGCAACTGGCTTTGGCCGGCAGTGGTAATCTCGATTCGCTGCGCGGCCTGCGCGAACCACTGGTGGAACCAATCCACCGTTTACTGGGACCCCCGACAGGTGCTACGGCCTGGACCAGTATCACACCATTTGTACCACCTCGATTCCTCAAGTCGCGCGGGAAGAACACTTTGGTGGGACAAATCGCCGCGGAACTGGAGTCGCGCGGTTTTCCGGTGCCAACCAAAATTCAGGTAATGGAATGGAATGCCGACACCCTATACCTGCGTCATTTTGTTCGGGCACGTCGCGGAAAAACACCTCCGCCTGTTGATGCGGGTTACTCAATTCAAATTCATTTCGCTGATCCGCAATTGGGACCGATCTGCCTTGGCTACGCCAGCCATTTTGGATTGGGATTGTTTGGTGCGGATTGTAAAAAGTAAGATTACTGCCAGATTACGGCCACCGTGCCAGTTTGTTCTTTGACAATTTAATTACCTTGCTGGTTAGAGAAACCGCCAGGGATTGAGTTGAGGCGAGCAGGATTTGTTTCGGCTGGACAGCGCCGGACTGCGGTTCTGTCCAGTCAGAGACAATTCATTAGACACCGTGTTTTCATCACGGTACCACCGCGTTTTCCTCCCCAGCCTTAACCCCACCTTCCCAAGCTCAACACTTGCATCTCCATCCGCCCCAATTAGTATCGTGACAGCTTCTGAAACTTTACCTTGTCTGAATGTTGTCCGATTGGAAACAGGCTATGCGAACATCCTATATCGTCTGTTACGACATCTCCGATCCCAAACGTCTTCGGAAAGTGTTCAAAACACTGCGCAACTGGGGGGATCATTTGCAATACAGTGTGTTTGAATGTCAGTTGACCGCGACCGATGCTCTGCAATGCCGCGCCGAATTGGCTGAGATTATTAACCACGCACTTGATCAGGTTTTGTTTATCGAGCTCGGCCCTTCCGAGGGTCGTGGTGAACGAGTAATTGAAGCACTCGGTCAACCCTATCAACCGTTTGATTCGTCCTGTCTGATCATCTGAGTTTGTTCCTGATCGCTGAATAACTTGCACTCACAATTGGCTACACCAACTACGACTTGTTGCACTCCCGCTCGACACTCGATTTTTTACCGGAGTTTCCATGATCCAGGACAGTACAGTCGAATTTTCGTCGGACGACGACGAAAAATTTCTCCCCGCCCGGATGCTGAATGAGTTTGTGTATTGCCCACGCTTGTTTTATCTGGAACATGTTGACGGGTTATTTGCACACAACCGCGATACGATCCATGGTGCCTTGCTGCATAAACGAGTCGATCGAAAAACCGATGAATTTCCTGCCGCTGGCAAACGCCAGAAAAAAACGGTAACGCCGACCGTCGCTGCGGAACCCGAACGAGAGTCGATTCACGCCCGCAGTGTCACGTTGTCCAGTGAGACTTACGGCGTTATCGCGAAATTGGATCTGGTCGAGACCACGGGCGACTTGGCGACGCCCGTCGATTACAAACGAGGCGCTCCACGCGAATTGGAGGACGGGACTTTGGTAGCCTGGGATCCTGAGCGAGTCCAGATCTGCGTGCAAGCCCTGGTCTTGCGTGAGCATGGATTTGTCTGCCACGAAGGAGTCATTTTCTTTTGGGAAACCCGTCAGCGAATCACGGTTCCGATTGATACGGCTTTGCTGGAATTAACCCACCGGGCGATCGCGGGAGCCCGGCAGCTGATGAGTGATCGGACCATTCCGCCGCCGCTCACCGATTCACCCAAATGTCCGCGATGCTCGCTGGTTGGGATTTGTTTGCCCGATGAAACCAACGCCTGTCGAGACGTGGATCATGCGGGCCGAAAATTGGAGCAGCCCCTGTTGTTTGACATCGGTCCGGTTTGGGCAGCGCATTCGGGTCGCTCGGTTTATCCTCCCAATAAAATTCGCCCGCTGATTACCGCTCGGGACGAGCAGCGTCCGCTGTACCTGAATTCGCAAGGTCTGGCGGTGGGAAAATCCGGTGAAGTTTTGCAAATTCGCGAACGGTCCAAGACCGTGCAGGAAGTCCGTTTGCACGACATTTCCCAAGTGAATTT
>JANNWZ010000219.1:0-4321 GCA_031409295.1 Mariniblastus sp. | reverse complement strand
GAACCTAAAAAGGAAGAGCCAAAAACGGAAGAACCTAAGAAGGAATCAGCTGCTGGAGGGGAAGAAACTCCGGAAAAAGGAGCCGACAAAAACTCATAAAACGACATCAAAGTCGATGAGAAATCGACTTTAGGTCCAGCGAGAAAGCCGATCAAACCGCAATCAAAATTGACGACGGCGATCGGGCACACTTTGGGAAACGGTCCTCACATTACTTGACTTCGGAACGGAGCGATGAATTGGGGGACCTCTCCTGAAATTCAGGTGTGAGCGGGCGGTTATCCAGTTTTTCGACCTTTGGTTTGCCGCGAACACCCATGCGATTTAGCAGTTTTTGCAAATCAATGACTTGCACAGTGTTTGCTTCGGCTTGAGCCTCCATGGTTGCCATGGCCCGGACGATTGCAGGATTTGCATCGGGTCCCAATGAAGGGGCTTCTCCAAGAACCAGAAACCGCACGCTCGAGTTGATCTCACCGGTGATGACACCCTCGTCGTCATGCCACGCCACTACATCGCCACCATTTCGTTTGACCATTTGCATCAATTTGTCGAGGTCGGATGAGCCGTCATCGTCCAAGTCAAAAAAGCCAGCCAGCGCGATTGGCACGGCATGACCTGGATCCCAAGTTGCGGTCAATACCAAGTCACCCGGAAGAATCGGGTCGTTGGGATTTTCGCGGGTCACGCGGGCTTCGGCTTGATTATCCATGACCCGAATAACTTCCAGCGTGCCCTTGATATTTTGGTCTTTTTCGAACTTCGTTACCGATTGATCATAGACGGCAAATGAGCGGTTTTCAGTTAGCCCGTCAACTCGACCCAAGTCGATAAAAACGGAATTCAACGCCGGGACTACTTTGACAATTTTGCCATCGGGTTTATCGAAAACTTCTCGTTCATAGACATTGATCTTGCCTTTGAGTAGGGCATTTTCGGTTTTGGTAACTCCGATTTGACTGGTTTGTTGATCGATGGTCCCGGATAATTCCAGTTTCAGCGTATCGTAGCGGTTGTTTGATAATAGCAACGCTTGCGAGCTTTGTTCTAAAGCCGCGGTTAACTCTTTTTGTTTCTCCGCGGACTGTTGTTTTTCTTTGGCCAAATCTTCTTCGCGAGTCGCCAACATCAATTTCACTTGGTCGACTTCCGCCTGCATCTCGGCGATTTTTCGTGCCGCATCCTGTTCGGCCAATGTCGCCTGTCGATCTTTGACGTTGAAGTCATTGTATTGCTTGGCGAGCACCGTGCTCAAGTTATTGATCAGGGTTTTGTACGTCAATTCCTCGGGTTGTTCCCCTTCACCGGCTCCGGAATTCGATTCCATGACTTTGTCATAGATTAACTTAAAATCGGCGACATCTTTGGCGATGGCTTGCACTTGGGCTTTTTGAGTAGCATCGAGTTCTCCAGAGGTAGCCAAGCGGTCCAAGGATTCGATTTGGGTCGTAATTTCGGCAACCGCCCCGCCTCCCATTTCGCCAATCATAGATTTAAGAACTTCAGCCTTGATACCATTGGCCTGATTTAGCTTCTTTTCCAAAGCCAAGCTTTGTTCAGCGGCTAATTTGTTGTCCGCATATTCGTTCACTTTGGACCAACCCAAAAATGTCGCAAGTGCTAAAAACAGGGATAATAGCACCAAAACGATGACAGCAATCAAGTAACCTTGATTTTCTCGGGCAGCCATAATGAACTCCTAATTGCCAATTAACGACCGGCAGCGTCGAGCGAAAGTGAATGAAAATTTCCGCTGACACATGGAAAACATGCCGGACGAAAAAAGATAAATCAACACCGATCAAATAGCCAACTCCAGCGACGTTTCCCAGTCCATCGGTCGACTCCAGCCGGTGACGTGACCATTGCTGGCGCAGTCGATACAAATGGAATTGCAAACCGTCCGAGAGCCTTTCCGCCGTTTCATTCTAAATTGAGCTTAAATCGCTGTCAAACTTTCATTGGTCACAACTTGCCTAAAACTCGCAAATTCCCAGTCGTTTTTTTGACTTCCCACCGGATTGGAAAATCCCATCCGGATTTACCCTATCTTTTTTGCCTATCCGCCGACTTCTTCGGGGATTTAGACTTGGTTTTTTTCTTTGACTAACGGAATTCAAAGCCTCCGGCTGCTCGAAACGACTGTTCCTCGACTCCGAAGAGGTTCATTTGATTAACGGACATTTCGATGAAATCTTGACTTTTTTTGCAGGAATATTAGTAGAATTCAACGGTCATAACGATTATGTTAAAGACGTCTTGAGACGACGGCGTCCTGCGACTGGACGCAAAAAAATCTAGTTGCTGGTTCTATTCACTTGCCACGAAAAGAAACTTGAATGCTGGTCATCGGACTTGTTGGAGGAGTCGCCAGCGGAAAGAGCTTCGTAGCTGAGTGTTTTGCCAGTCTGGGTGCCGAAATTATCGATGCCGACAAGATTGGTCATGCTGTACTAAAACTTCCGGCCGTGGTCGAGAAGATCCAATCCTTGTGGCCGGAAGTCGTGGTTGACCAGAAAGTTGATCGAAAATTACTCGCTGGAATCGTTTTCCAATCCGAAACTCAGGCCGCACAACTGGCAATACTGGAGCAAATTACCCACCCCTACATTAACCAGAGGATTGAAGAGCGTTTGAACGAACTTCAAACCCATGAATCAATTGCGGTCGTTTTGGATGCGCCGGTCCTGCTTAAAGCGGGTTGGCAAAAACGTTGTGACAAGATTGTATTCGTGGAGACGTCGCCAGACATTCGCGCGGAACGAGCGGAGTCCCGCGGTTGGCCGCCGGACGAGCTTGAAAAACGCGAGCGGTCCCAGACATCCCTTTCCCAAAAGCGTCAACTCGCGACCGATATTGTGGATAACTCTCGATCAAAACACGAAACTCTGCAGCAAGTTCGCACCTTGTGGATTGGCTGGGGTTTACCCTGTTTCGAGAACCCCTTGGTCACTTGAAACGATTGCTAGAACTTTCCCACCATTTCATTTCGCTCGTACCCTCACCTTTCCTGCAATAGCACACTTTTCTTTGCCCAAATATTGGAGCCCTCTATCATGGCCGATGCTCAACATTTCAAAAACCGGGGCCACCACGATCGCCCACTTTCCAATCATGGTCCCAACCGCCGGAAACCGCATTATGAATTGGATGCGGAGGTGACGGCCAAATTGCGCGAAATCGAAGCCGACGGCGAGCCCATGTCGATCGCTGAAACGATCACGCTCAGCGAACACAAAGCCATGGCTGGTCAAATTCGAACCACCGACGACGACATGGTTAACGTGACCGAACTGCAACAAATGACCGCACCAGAATTAGCCCAATACGCACTCGGTGAAGGAATTGAACATGTCGACACGCTCACGAAACGAGAGTTGATATTTACGATTCTCAAGGAACGAGTCAAAACGCGCGGAATAATGTGCGGTCAAGGCACATTACAAATTCTGCCCGACGGGTTCGGTTTTCTACGAAGCCCCGAGTACCACTACTTGAATTGCCCGGACGACATTTACGTCTCACCAAGTCAAATTCGCAAATTCAATTTGAAAAACGGTTCGATCATCACGGGTCAGATTCGGCCGCCCAAAGAGAACGAGCGCTATTTCGCCTTGTTGCGAGTCGAGTCCGTCAATGGCCTTGATCCGAATGATAGTGCGCGCCGCACGCCTTTCGACGATTTGACTCCCTTGCATCCTGACAAACGGATTGTGATGGAGCATGATCCCCAAGAATATTCGACTCGCGTCGTCGACATGTTGGCGCCCATTGGGTTTGGACAACGGGGATTGATTGTCAGTCCTCCCCGCGCGGGTAAGACGATTTTGATGCAGCGCATGGCCCGGGCGGCTCTGCACAATTACCCGGATGCGTATATCATCATTCTGCTGATCGATGAACGACCCGAAGAGGTCACCGATATGGAACGGGAAGTCAAGGGTGCCCGTTGTGAAGTCATCAGTTCTACTTTCGATGAACCCGCCTCACGGCATATCCAGGTCGCCGAGATGGTTTTGGAAAAGGCGAAACGATTGGTGGAAAGCGGAGTCGATGTCATCATCTTTCTCGATTCCATCACGCGACTCGGTCGCGCCTGGAATTCAGAATGCGTGCAATCGGGCAAAACTCTGTCCGGTGGGCTGGATGCCAACGCCATGCAAAAACCGAAAGCTTTTTTCGGGTCGGCGCGGAAGATTGAAGAAGGGGGGTCACTGACGATTTTGGCCACTGCGTTGGTCGACACTGGCAGTCGCATGGATGAAGTGATTTTCGAAGAGTTCAAAGGGACTGGAAATCTGGAAATTGTGCTCGATCGGAC
>JANNWZ010000218.1:0-11882 GCA_031409295.1 Mariniblastus sp. | reverse complement strand
TGGCGAAACTACTCGGCTCGGAAATCCAGGAAGGCTTGACCGATCCGGATGATGTTCCCGAACCTCCGGACGATCCAATCACGCAACCAGGTGATCTATGGATCTTGGGCAACCACCGATTGTTGTGCGGTGATTCGTCGAGGCCGGAAGATTTGCAACGATTGCTAAACGGCGCGGTAATTGATTTGATCAACAGCGATCCGCCGTACAATGTGAAGGTGGAACCTCGCAGCAAGAACGCAATTGCTGCCGGCAACAGTTCTTTTCAGGCCAAAGGCGGGAGGCGGAAGGCGGAAGGAAGTTCAGAGCAGACGTGCG
This sequence comes from Mariniblastus sp., assembly GCA_031409295.1. Classification (GTDB taxonomy): domain Bacteria; phylum Planctomycetota; class Planctomycetia; order Pirellulales; family Pirellulaceae; genus Mariniblastus. The sequence goes on along the minus strand of JANNWZ010000218.1, from coordinate 11,564 downwards.
AGTCCTCCGGTCTTCAGCCTACAGCCTCCGGCCTCAAGAATCATCAGAAAATCGATCTCGAGCGACACCCCGACAAAACCAAACCAACCCAAAAAAAGATGCGGGCCAAGGATCGACCGCTGGCCAACGATTTTGTGACCGACGAAGCGTTTGATGTCATGCTGCACGCATGGTTTCACAACATGTCATCGGCGCTCAAACCCGGCGGCTCGTTTTACATTTGGGGTGGCTACGCGAACCTTGGCAACTATCCGGGCCCGTTGAAAGCAGCCGGTTTCTACTTCAGCCAAGGAATTATTTGGGATAAATGTCACCCAGTTTTAACGAGAAAAGACTACATGGGCGCGTTCGAGATTTGCTTTTATGGCTGGAAAGAAGGAGCCGGTCACAAATATCACGGGCCGAACAATGAAACCGATTTGTGGCACGTCAAGAAGATCCCTCCGCAACAACTCGAACACCTGACCGGCAAACCAGCGGAGTTAGCCGTACGTGCGATTCAGAATTCGTCTCTCCCGGGTGATAACGTGCTCGACCTGTTCGGTGGCAGCGGTTCAACAATGATCGGCGCGGAGCAAACGGGGCGGAAAGCGTTCTTGATGGAGCTCGACGCGCCCTATTGCGATGTGATCGTCGATCGCTTCCAACGCTTCACTGGAATTCCGGCGATTCTGGAACGAACCGGCGAATCACCGATTCCAATGAAAGCACGAGAAGAGAACATGCGGTGAAAATTTACTTGCGTAGCCTGGCTGAACGGCTACTCCGGTGAACGTTGAATACCGCGAAAGAAATCTGCGATGCGTGTTTTGTCAGCTTGCCCTGTCGCAGTAGCCAAAGTTATCTCAACCAAACCCGATTCGTCGTTGTCAATTTGAATGCCATTGATTCTGAGAAAAATCATCGCCGCCGCAGCACCAGTTCGTTTGTTCCCGTCAAGAAAAGGATGGTTCTTAACAATATGAAAAAGGTATGCGGCGGCCATTTCGAAAAGATCGGCATGCAAGAATTTCCCGTCAAACGTGCTTTGGGGCATCGCGATGGCCGACATCAACAGACCCTCATCCCGCGTTCCATCAATCCCACCGTAAGTTTGAATCGAACTTTGATGAATCCGCTGAACCCTGTCCAGATCCAGAAACTTTGGTTCAGTCATTTCCAGTTATTCCGCCAGCTTCTTCATTGCGTTGCCAAAACGCTTGTGAACGTCGGACAAGGCTTCTTCAAACTCGTCGTTCGAGCAACAGTTTTTTACGGGCGTTATCGAAAGCGAACCTTCGTTGAGCTCGACTTCAAACTCGGTCGCTGTAGTCGCCTTCATCGCCTCGACAAATTTCGCGTCGATCTGGATGGAGTAATGTTCGCCGTCTTTGTTCAGTTTTTTAATCATGGAGGTGCCTGAAGTTGAATTCCCAAAGACATTTTAGATCAACGTTTAAAAATGGTCAAACGCGGAGGTTCGAGAAAGTGTCGTTCGACGAAATACTACGTCCATTAAAGAACTAGCGATACTCGATCCGGCGGCACCGATAACATCAGAGTCCGGCCGCAATCCCAATCGACGTCGACTTGGAACCAATCGCCTAGGTCGGTGACAGAAACCACGGTGCCGAGCTCGCCCGTTGGAACCGGATCAGGATCGTCGGCCATGTGAACCAGACGAATCCTGTCGCCCGTTTTTAAATTGCATTTCATGAAACATGTTCCGTTAGCGATTGTGGTTGTTGATCTGGTCGATGGTCGAAGCGACCTCCGACAACTTGGCATTGATCGCGTTCATCGTGTGGACATGTCTCCAGCCGATGGACTCGTGATCCGGATGCAGCATCGCGGCGAGCTGGGCGTGAATGTCATCGAGCAGGTCGCGTGAAATCAGATGAGCGTGTTCGTAGGCCGGATTCGGCAAGCGGGCAGGCATGTTTAAGTCTCCAAGAATTACAAAATGGATTGTTAGCAAGTGCCAACATTACAAACCGGAAAAAATCTTAATCGGAACCAACACGAACTGGCGTTCCGCATGCAGCGAGAAATGCCAGAGGTGCTCGATCTCGCTGGTGAAACGGCAGCAACTCAGCAGGCCTATGGCATTGGGTCAGAACAATGTGACGACATGGGACGCAAATGTTTGCTCGCGCGCCGTATGATCGAAGCAGGAGTCCGTTTTGTAGAGATCACTCATGGCAACTGGGACCATCATTTCAGTCTCAATACGAAACTAAAGCAGAGCTGTGATGAGGTCGATCAACCGATTGCCGCATTGTTGGCCGATCTGGCCCAGCGAGACCTGTTGAAAGACACGTTGATTGTTTGGACTGGAGAATTTGGTCGCACTCCCTATGCCGAAGGTCAGGAAGGACGCGATCACAATACGAAAGCCTTTTCCATGTGGATGGCTGGCGGCGGCGTGAAGCCGGGCATCACCTACGGCCGGAGTGATGATTATGGCTACGAAGCCGTTGAGAACCCCGTGCAGATCGCAGACCTGCACGCAACCATGCTGGCCATTCTAGGCCTGGACCACGAATCGCTCACCTATCGCCACGCCGGCCGAGATTTCCGACTGACGGATGTAAAGGGTAATGTCATCAACGATATCATGACGTGACATGTTGATTTCCAGCGACGGAATCTGACTTACGAACAAGCCCCGAGTTGAGAACGTTGGTCGAATCTTCCGTGCGATATTGCATCGGTTCGTCGCGGGTCCATTGCAGTGATTCTTCTCCGAGGCATGCGTCGTTGCATCGCAGCCGATAGTAAACTCAAATTACGATTTGAACCCGATCATTGAGCAAGACGAACCTATTTTGGGCAATCTCGGAGTCCTTCACCCAAACCAATTGATTCCGTTTCTGACAAGCCACTAGCTGTGTCCGATGGCTCCATAATATTCTAGCAATATCGATCCAATGTTTACCGCGTTTGCTACTCAGGACGAACCGTCTCAGATAAGTTTGGTAAGATTCGATTGTCGGTAACCTTGCTACTTTATCTTTTGAATGCGGCTTGTTCTACCTTTCCGACGAGTGGGCTTCCGCAGTTCGTTTGATGAGTCGCTTCCACAGTATGCGTTGTTTTTCCCAGTTCGCGATGATTGCAATTGTTCGCACTTCGCGTTCGCGGAAGCGTGGGACGTGGTCGGTGGTTGGTTCGAAGTTGAGGATCGCTTGCTGTATGTCGGGGGCGAGGTTGGTGAGGTTGATGATCTGCGTGACGCGAGCGCGGGTGTCATTGGATAATGTCGCGGATGACGTGGCCGTGGACGTCGGTGAGTCGGCGGTTAGCACCGTCATGGCGGACGGTGAGTTTTTCGTGGTCGATACCCAAGAGATGCAACACAGTCGCGTGAAAGTCATAGGTCGTCGTCGCGTTTTCCAGCGCGCGCCAAGCCCACGGGTCGGTCTGACCGTAGGCAACACCCGGCTTCACTCCACCGCCGGCCATCCAGCCGACAAACGCCCCGCCGTTATGATCGCGGCCCTCCCCCGATTGCGAAAAAGGCATCCGCCCAAATTCGGTATTCCATAGCACCAGCGTGTCATCGAGCATTCCGCGTTGCTTCAAATCATCAAGCAGCCCAGCAATCGGTTGGTCGATCGACGCGGCAATCGGCGGTAACTCCTTCGCAATGCTCGAGTGGTTGTCCCAATTCCCAGTCGGGCCGTTTGCGCCGCTCCAGACTTGAACAAAGCGAACTCCGCGTTCGACCAATCGGCGAGCCAGCAAACAACGGCGGCCGAAGTCTTCGGTGACGTCGTTGTCCAATCCATATAGCGCGTTCGTCGCTGCGGTTTCGCCCGTGAGGTCGAAAGCCTGCGGCGCGCTGACTTGCATTTTGGCGGCCAGCTCATAGGCCCGAATTCGGCCGGCGAGTCGAGAATCACCGCCGTTCTGTTTCTGATGCTGCGCATTGAATTTGTCCAACAACGCCAGCCCCTCTCGGCTGGAGTCGTCGTTGATGAAATTGGCTGAAGCGGGTGGAGCAAGGTCCGGCAGCAGATGGGGTGTGTTGGCCCGAATAATCGTCCCTTGGTGCATCACGGGCAAGAAGCCCGCACTGAAATTTCCACGTTGGTTGTAGGGCAAACCTCGCCCGTCGGGCAGGACCACAAACGTCGGCAAGTCGTCGCACAAATTTCCCAGTCCGTAGCTGATCCAAGCTCCCATCGACGGAAAGCCGGGAAGCAAAAATCCCGTATTCATCAAATAGCTGGCCGGACCGTGGACGTTCGTCCGCGAAGTCATGGCCATCAAAAACGCTAACTTGTCGACGTGTCTTGCCAGTTGAGGAAGTTGCTCACTGACCCAACGACCACATTGCCCGTGCTGGTGAAGCTTGAAAGGCGGAGCCAGAACATTCCCCGCTTCGCTGGTCGCGGCTTCAACTCGTTCTCCATTGCCGGGATCAAATTGTTGTCCGTGACGCTTCTCCAATTCAGGCTTGTAATCAAACAAGTCCATCTGACTGGCGCCGCCGTTCATGAATAGTTGAATCACGTGTTTGGCTTTGGCCGGATGATGTAAGCCGATCAAGCCATCGCTACGGGTTGTGTTCGCCAGCAGTCCGTCCCGTGACAGAACCTGCGCGAGCGCGATCCCACACAATCCGCCGCTGGCATGAGCGAGCAGGTCGCGACGGGAGATGTTCGAACGCAGATTCATCGGCATGCGGATGCTCCCATCAATTCACAAAAACGAACTCGTTGAGATTGAAGACTACGCGACACAAATTATCTAGGCCGTGTTTGTCGCCGTAGGCCGAGAATTCGCTCAACTCATCCACGCTTGGGTCGCGACCGAGGGTCAACCGGAACGCCGTTGTGACTCGCTCGGAAGTTGTCGTTCCCAGCCCGCGCAGGCGTGCTGCGAGATGTTCGCTTTGCCGCGCGATGAATGCATCGTTCCACATCGCCAAGGCTTGTTGCACGGTCACGGTATTGTCTCGGCTGGGCGTGATCAGATCCCCGGCCGGACAATCAAGTGACTCCATGAACGGATCCGGGAGAGTGCGAAATAAGAACCGATAAATGCTCCGCCGACTCCCCGACGGACTATCGAGATCAAATTTGCTGTAGTCGAGAATGGGAGTGACGTGAGAACCGGGTTTCAAATCAAACTGTCGATCGCTTGGACCACCCATCCGCAGGTCCAGTCTGCCGGCGACGGAAAGCACGGCATCCCGAATGCACTCGGCGTCCAATCGAGTGCGATTCATTCGCCAAAGGAGTTGGTTGTCGGCATCCAAAGTCATCGATGCGGTGTCGGAAAATCGGTTCGCGGACGACTGGCGATAGGTGGCGCTCGTTACGATCAAGCGATGGAGCCGCTTCAGCGATTGGCCATCGTCGCGGAACCACACGGCCAACCAGTCGAGCAATTCGGGGTGCGATGGAATCGCCCCCATGCGTCCAAAATCGTTGGGGGTCGCCACGATGCCACGTCCAAAATGAAATTGCCATATCCGGTTGACGATCGAACGCTGTGCGAGTGCGTTCTTGGGGTCGGTTAACCAGCGAGCCAGTTCTTTGCGTCGATCCCCTTCGTTGGTAGAACCGTTCAACTCGAACCGAGCCGGAATTTCGGCAACGCAAGTCAGCGATCCCGGCCTGGCTTCATCAAGCGGTTGCCGAATATCACCTCGCTTCAAAACATGGATCGGCCGTGGTCCAGGCGGGGGCATGAGTCCGCCGTCCGGCTCGAACTCGCTGGCAGCCGCATAGACGAACGACGGCCCGGGCAATTTCGCTAACTCGGCGTCGATTGCCGCGAGTTGGTGATACCGAGCCAGTTCGATTTTCCGATCGATCGTGCGCTCCTCAGGAGCGCTGGCGAGAATCGCATCGATATTCGCGGGTACCGGCACGAATACGTGATTGGGCGAGTTGGAAATCGCAATTCGGAGCCGACCGATCAAATGGCGACCGCCATGCAGTTGTTTGACGACAACGGTCAATTTGTTGCCAGCGGAAACCCGTTGCTCTTGCTTGAATTCAAAGACCGCCGCGTGCGAAGAACCAACGTGTGGAAATATTCCCCACGCGGTCTGCGGGTTTCCGTCGATTGCCTTGGCAATGCCCCAGTCTTGTTGCTCGAAATCCGCCGAGGCCCGCACGACGTCCATCCGAGTTCCATCAATGCCCCCTAAGAAAATCTCCAGTTCGGACAAATGCAGGTTACCATTGTCTTGCCGGCCTGGACCTTGATGCGGCAAGCTCTCGTCGGTAAGAGTTTCCAGCCGCATGGCCGTGAATTCAACATCCGCAAGGGGAAACGTAATCGTGTAAGTGTCTTGTTCAGGATTGTGTCCGCTGGCCAAAACGGAGTGGTCGTCCAGGAGGACCAACGTGGCACCTTCCGCCGAAACGGCAGTTTCCGGAGCCAGTATTTTCCAGGCGGCGCGGGCTTGAGCCAATTCGCGTTCCCAGGTCGTGACTTCTTCTTGCGTTTCTCGGGACAATAGTCCCTCGTTGCGTACAGAGCTGGCGTTTTCAATTTGGCGTTTGCGTTCACGCAAGGATCGTCGCTCACGATTCAGATTGGGGTCCGCATCGAATGCGCGATTGGCTCGTTCCACTCCCGAGAAAACAGCCTGTAGGGCATAGTAGTCGTCTTGAGGGATCGGGTCGAATTTGTGATCGTGACAACGCGCACATTGTACGGTCGAACTGACAAGATTGTTCATTACGTTGGAGATCATGTCGTCACGGTCCAGGTAGCGTCCGATTTGCCGATCCAGCGTGTCTTCACGGATGTCACGCAAGGAACTTTCGTCCCACGGTCCGGCCGCGAGAAATCCCAACGCGATGGTCGCTGCTGGATCGTCGGGAAACAAGACATCCCCGGCGATTTGTTCCTGGACAAATCGATCGAAGGGCTTGTCGGCATTGAGCGAGCTAATCAAATAGTCTCGATAGGGCCAGGCATTTTCGCGTATGCGATCTTGATCATGACCGTGGGTCTCGGCAAAATGCGCGGCGTCCATCCAGTGCCGTGCCCAGCGTTCGCCGTAGCGCGGTGACGCCAATAATCGATCGACGAGGTTTTCGTAGGCACCGGCTGCTTGACTGGTGACAAATTCTTTGATTTCTTCAGGTGTCGGCGGCAAGCCGATGAGATCGAAATAGACGCGACGAATTAAGGTCTGCGGGTCGGCTTCCGGCGATGGCTCGATGCCGAAAGCGGACAACTTGGCGCGAATAAAACAATCCAATTCGTTTCGGCAGCCCGATTGCAATTCCGGAATTGCAGGAGACACGAGCGGCTTCAGCGACCACCAATCCAACGCAGCGGCCCGGGTGGCGTCGCTCACATCCCCCCACTCCGCCCCTTGATCGATCCAGCGGCGAAGGACATCGATCTGTTCGGTCGTGAGCGGATCGTCATCGGGGGGCATCTGCATCCCTTCGACTGTGCCGCTGACGAACTGGATCAGGTGGCTTTCACCACTCTTTCCAGGCACAATATTGGGCGCGTGTGCGTCGCCGCCGCTCAATGCGGCATCCCTCTGGTCCAGGCGGAATCCGCTTTCGGGCCCATTGGATCCATGGCAGCCCAAACACTTGCTTGACAGAATGGGCCACACGTCGCGAGCGAAGTCGATTTGGTCGGTGCTTGCCGTTGAGTCCGCCAACGATTCTTGCGCAACGAGCGTTTGCTCAGAGCCGCATGTCGAAATGGAAAACGCAATGACCAAGGCGGCAACGGCGCGAACGCTTTCGAGCATACGTTTCGTATGAAGAAAAAGTACTCGCATGAGCCAGAGTGATTCCCCCTTTTCCTTTTTCGCGGTCGAAGAAGAACGTCGCCAGCTTTGGGTGACCGAATTGCGGGCCCCTATTCGCGCGCGGACGGGTTTGTTTTAAAGCCAAACCAAACTAGAGCGAGCGTTTCGTCGTCACAAATATAGCAGGCAACGATACGACCGACAGGCCAACGAATCGCTCGACCATGGAGCTTAATCGATTCTCAAGTCACAATGAATGAATGATGATAATGAAACGATAAATGATAGGAAATTAGATTTCCGCTAGGAAGGTGGGGGAGGCCGTATTTGGAGGACAAGGGTTCAAACGACGTGCCAGCGCGGTCGCGAAATGCAGGCATTCAGCCCAACCTTGGCCGCAAATGGCGCCTTGCTCTGAAACCGCCGCGGACCGAGAGCTGGGCCGGAGTGTTCTGGTTTTTTAGAAGGTGGCCAGGAACGTGTCCATGTCCGCGTAGGTAAGTCCCTGGGGCTCGGCGTCCGATCGATTGGCAAAGGCCTGACCGTCCCCCGTCGAATTAGCCGGTGGCGCCTTGCTGCAGACGACCGCCACAACCCGCAGTGGCGGAGGATCCTTCGAGACAGGTACAGGCAATCGAAAATGTTTTGACCAAGGTGATTTATCGCCTTTTCACCCAATACGCCCCGAAAATAACCATGCACAACGACAAAATGCCATAGGGCATCCATTTGATGTACCAACGCTCCCCCGATGGCGGTTCAATCAACCCGAAGGAGCTAAGCGTGAAATCTCGATAAACTCATCGGAATTCTCCAGCTCCGAAACGAATTTTTCTACCACTTTCCCTCCCATGCTTCCCGAGGTAAAAACGTCGCGAATCTTGCACGGATGAAAACCATCCGATTCAAACGAAGTTTCGCTTTTGAACACCGCGCCGTTTTTCATCGTTGCAAGAAAGGAAACGACACACCAGTTCCTTTGCGGATCAAGTACAGCGTTACACTCATAAGATCGAGCTCCCTCGACCTCGACAAATTCTTCGTACCGTTTGATTGCATGTAGTAAACTCAACTCAATAAGTTCGCGCCCGCCTTCGCCGACACGAACATTCGCATCGTCGATAATAAATGCCGTCTCGTCTTCTTTGTTGTGAAACCCTTTCATGCCAACAAACGTGTTAAACACGCTTCCAAATTCACCCAAGTAAAAAGCCGGCAAAGATTGGTGCACCGTATTTTGAAACTTTTCGTTGCCTGTGGAATCGTGGGGGGTTACTCCGCGTATAACATAGTTCGCCCCGTTTTTTCCGACGAATGCGAAATAGGAAGGACGAAAAGTCCGCGAGACGAAAAGTCCGCGAGGGGTTGTCGGATTGTGATAGCGGAGGTGCGCTAGCTGTATCCGGCAACCCTTCGCGGATTTCTTTGTCGACTGACTTACCATATTCACAAAAGCTTCACGCTTTCTTCATTAAAAACGAGGGTCCGATAATATGATGAGGCTTTAGCAACGGACTGCAATAAGGAAATTTATGAACTCGAATCCGAAGTTATTTGTTATCGATACGAATGTTATTTTGCATGATGCAGAATGCATTCGAAATTTCGAAGAAAACGACATCGCGATCCCCATCGATGTACTGGAAGAATTGGATCGATTTAAGAAAGGTAGCGACGATGTCAACTTCCAAGCGAGAGCGTTTTTGCGAGCGGTTGATGAACTGACTGGAGATGCCTTGTCGCCCGAAGGGGCTTGCATTGGCGAAGGGCTTGGATCCATTCGCGTGGTACTTGGAGTAGAGAAGCATCCGCAACTTTGCAAGGCTTGCTTAGACGATTGCCCAGATCACCGCATACTCAACGTCGCACTCTTCCTTAAGGAGCAGAATGCCCCGCGGCCAGTCGTCTTGGTCTCGAAAGATACGAATCTGCGGATGAAGGCCAAATCATTTGGGTTGATTGCTCAAGACTATCATTCCGATAAAGTCGAAAGCTTTGATAAACTCTATACGGGTAAACGGTTGATCGAAAATCTTCATCAAGAACAACTCGCGCTCTTTGCAAATGGTGGAGAGGAAATTCCGGCAGATTCCGTTCCTGAAATCAAAGAGCCACGTGCGAACGAGAGTTTTATTTTGAGGAGTGGCTCGTTGTCCTTTCTCGCCAGCTATAACTCCCGAAAAAAGTCTTTCGTACGAATCGACCGCCTTACCGCTTCGGGGGTCCAGCCGCGAAATGCGGAGCAAGTCTTTGCATTAAGGGCCTTGCTAGACGATGATCTCAAGCTAGTGACGCTTACGGGGCAAGCTGGCTCGGGTAAAACCCTCTTGGCCTTGGCGGCGGCTCTGGAATGCCGTTCGCGATATCGTCAAACGTTGCTCGCGCGACCGGTTGTACCGTTAAGCAATCGTGACCTCGGCTTTTTGCCGGGGGATGTTGGGGCCAAGCTGGATCCTTACATGCAACCGCTTTACGACAACCTCGCAGTGATCAATCCTCAGAGGGGTGAAAGCAACACGACACAACGTGGACAGGAATTTCTGCATGTGAATCGCATTGAGGTTACGCCGCTGGCATACATTCGGGGACGAAGCCTGCATCGTGTTTTTTTTATCGTTGACGAAGCTCAGAACTTGACCCCGCACGAAATGAAGACGATTATCACGCGCGCAGGCGAAGGAACAAAAATTATTTTCACGGGCGACATCCACCAAATCGATCATCCGTACCTCGATTCGCTATCGAATGGGCTGAGCTACTTGATCCATCGCATGGTGGGGCAACCCATATACGGGCACGTTTCGCTCGAAAAAGGCGAACGCTCGGAGTTAGCAGAGATCGCTGCAAAACTACTATGAGTTTGTCAGAGCGAGAGTCCGCGAGGGGTTGTCGGATTGTGATAGCGGAGGTGCGCAAGCCTTATCCGGCAACCCCTCGCGGATTTCTTCCGCAGAACATACAACAGCTGACAATAATTTTGGGAGAAGAGGAAATCATCTACCGGCAACAATAGGGAAATAGACAATCCGATTTGGGATATAATCGTTTCCGAATGTTTGTTCTCCGAACCGCAAAATGTTTTTTCGGGATTGCCTAATGAAACGGAATTGGTCGTTTTTTGGAGTGTTTTGCCTCGTTTTTGCGCTGGCAGCTATTCTCGTGTACTTTCAATTCAAAAGTAAAAGTGAATTTTCTTTACGTGGCAATCCGTGTGTAGTTCGAATCTCGCCTTGTGATACATCAACGCCCCCATTTCGATGTGGAACTGAAGTTACTTTTGGGCTAATTTACTGGATCAGGTCGTCAAGTGCAGTGCGTTCCAAAGTCCAAATGAGTAGTATGATCTGCGAATTTAGTTTTATCGACGACAATGAAAAATCGCAAACCGTCTCAGTTTATGCAAACGATTCTGATCAACAACACGCTAGTGTATTGTTGACCTGGCCTAGCGGGGGTGTCCGGCAGGCAGATAATCTCACCTTCAGAAAATTGATTACTGAGCCTGTTGAAGTCGATCAGAATAATACAGGTGAACTTATTCGTTACGAAGACCGCAACAACGATGGTGACGTAGATACAAAAGTCCAAATAGTGGATACCCACGAAGACATTATCTGGATCGACACGAACGCAGATGGTTTTTTTGACGAAGAGTATCTTTGGGACAACCAAAATGAAACGGCTCGACTGCGGGAGATTATTAATATCAAAGTCCCACGTTTCATGGAACAAGAATAGTAAACGTTTAAGAAAGAGGGAAAATGGCGCATGTCAGGATCTGTAGTTTTTAGGCAGCTTGGGAAGCGGGAGTCCGCGGAAAAGAGTCCGCGAGAATCGGGAG
>JANNWZ010000217.1:0-20046 GCA_031409295.1 Mariniblastus sp. | reverse complement strand
CGTTTTTCCAACTTGATCATTTCCTGTTTGACCATCAATTGGACCTGCGCTTTCCGATCTCGAATCCGTTTTCTGGTGGCATTGTCCAATTGGGAACCAATCGCACCGTCAAGCAAGGAACTCAACGCACCACCTTGAGCCGAAATCGCCAAATGCGTGCCATAGGCTTGCCGGGCTTCGAGTTGGTACGGCAGCAACACGGCCTCGCATTGGTCAATCATGCGTTTTGAGATCAACTCGACTTGCCGCTCCACCTCACGGAACCGCGGATCATCGCAATATTCCAAGCCTTCAATCGCCTCGCCAAAAGCGTAACATGCATCATCTCGAATCCGCACAATTTCTCTCAACTGTTCCGGAACGATATTCATGTAGGATTGCAAATAGGGATCGAGGAGCAACATATCGATCCGGTTGTCTGCCTGATCGACCGATAGGCTTTCTGAATTGCTCATGTTCTTCGTCGGGAATCGCCCAACTCCTCGGCCAAGGTCCACAAAGTAAGTCGGGGCCGTTGGATTCGTGTAAATCACTTCATCACCATTGGACAATTTAATTTTGACGGGTTCGTCAGTTCCGGTTCCCTGCCCCCAAGCCGGCATTTTCGTATTCCAGGTCAATAATAGGATCAGCCACATTGCAAAATAATTTTTCATGTTCGGCTCCGTGTGTATTTGTGTTTATGAATTGTTTTGAAACCGCGCCCAATGATCATACTACCTTCAAAAATTGGCCGTCCACCTAGCAGTATTTGCGTTCAATTTCTTACACGTAAATACGCCAATTCCGGTTTCGATTTTCAGGGTTTCGTCATTACACTTTGGAACCAAAATGCGAATTTTGGCCGCGCCTCGAAAGACAATTGAGTTGTCTGGTATAGTTGCCCATTGTTGTGAAGTAAACGGTCCACAGGAGGTGGCAAGATAGTAGATCGGCGGATTGATGCAGTTATCAGCGGGTTGGCCGACCACACAGGCGCAGTTTTCATTTTCATCCACCGTGGGTTCGTTGCTCTCGGGATTCCATCCCAATCCCGGCTGAGTTGGAGGAGTCCAGAACGTGGTTAAGGCACAGGCGGACATGCAAGGCCCGACGTCGACTTTTACTCGTCGCAAGTGAAATTTCCATACGTTGGACAGCATGAACGGGTCTAAATTACCTATTTGAACAACGGCAGTTGCATCCTCAATTGTTAGATTATCTGGTCCCAAGACTTCGAATGCCTGTTCGACAATCAAACTGCCGCCGCCAAGCGAATCGATAACTTCAGCTCGTACGATCTTGTTGCCAACTGGATGACCGCAGACCCTAAAAACGTTGGGTACCGCCGGATAACTTGGAATAAATTCAAAAGGATCACAGAGGGCCGAGGCAACCGGAGGTTCACTGCCACCGGAAGGTGGTACTTCGACGGGAGGACAGCAAGCACAGGCCAAATAGCGGTAAGCGGGAGTTCCACCTGAACCGGAGATAATAAAATCAATCGAGTGGCCCGAAATCACGCTTGGGGGTCCCGTAACTGCACAAAGGACTGGCCCGCCGCCACCTCCGGGCGGAAGTACCGGAGGATCGACTACTTGTAGACCATAAAGCGCCGATGAAACGTCAATCAAAGGGAACCCAGCAAGCAACACCGCCGACAATAAAACACGGAACCAACTACTGGAATTTGTATTAGTTTATTGTGAATACGACCGAGAAAATCGTCGATGGAATGACATGGAATTGCCTTAATGAATGAGATTTGATTGGATGAAAAGTCGTCAAATTTGAAAATCAAAAAGCGTGATAGTCTCCAGTGCCCTAACATTAGACCGATTGTATCGCGTCAAAACCTGACGTCAAGTTTTTTACGTGTAACCGTAGTTGACTGACACACTGGAGAGTATCACCAAGGAATTGTTGGGACTAAGGCTGGGCTGTTGATTAGCGAAGATTAGCGTTTCCGTATAGACGCAATTCAGCCGCGACGCGTGGAAGAATCGCCGTAGAACACGACGTCGAAGTAGCAGGGCGACTCGGAGAGACGCCGCTACGTGGTAGGTCTCCGTCTGCCGGTCGCCTAACGACCGAAATCGTTGTTGGGTTGACCAAAATTTGCATTCGCCGATCGAGCGTCAGTCGGTGGTGAACTGTTTAGATTTGGCACAAAGCCACCGTTATCGAATTGTCGCGGCGGAGCAAAGTTGCCGTCCGCTGGTCGAGATGGCGGTGAACCAAAATCCGGTCGGTTATTGGCGAGATTGCTGTTAGAGGTAGAAGGCTCGAAACCAGTCGGCCGTCCAGGCAGAGGTTGGAGGCCAGCGGGACCATTGGTGGGCTGATTGAACCGATTGCCACCCTGCGAACCAGAAAAGTTATCCGCCGTTTGCGAAGTACCCGGATTGGGAAATACGGCTGCGGGTTTGGGTCGACCAATCAACATGGCGACGATCGTTTCGGGAGCTTGGCCTCCATCGGTGACACTTAACGAATAGTCTCCGATCGCCTGATTGTAACTGGTAACAGAAGCAATCAAATCTTGTTCCGACGTACGCCAAATTCGCCCCGCTTCTAAAACGACAGCCAATCCAGTTTGCCGATTCGCCAAAGATTGTCGAGCCGATTCGGCGGCAGTTATCGCAAGTTGTACGGTCGTAGCGCGATTGCAAATCAGCTTCAACGTTTTAGGCAACATGGAGTCAATCCCGCGCAATCGCAATGGAATCCTTTGGTACGACTGATAGAGATCGTAATTCGTGTTGTATTTTTGAATCAGAGGCTGGTCCGAGGGCAAAGGCAATATCGGAGTCAGTGAGCCGTTGTTGGTTGCCATTCGGTTCGGCAGAAAGTCCATGAGTTTCGATTGGGATTTTCCCAGCTGGATTTCAGCAGCCAACAATTGGTCGTTTGCTTGCGATTTCGCCGCCGTAAGTAGCGCGGCGTCGGACGGAGAACTCGGGACTACGATGCCATCTAGCCAGCTAACATGCTCGGCCCGGCTCAGTAAAGAAGCCCAGTCATACCAGGTTTCCCAGTATTGCGAAACCATTTTCTGTCGTTGATTTGACGCGATTGGTTGGGCAAACATTTCCACTAGTCTGGTCGGTTGTCCAGGCAGGGGATTGGGGGCACTGTCGACGAGGTACCTCGAAATCAATTGTTTCGCCAAATCGATTTGAAGTTCGGGTTGAGCGATTGCTTGGTTGAAAGTTGTGGGTTGAACGTTGGCATCGGAAATCGTCGAATCAAAGGGCTGCGCGTTGAAGGTTCTTTCGCGAAGATTATTGCCGACGACTGGAGCCGCAGGCCGATCGAGCGCGGGCGGAAAATCAGAAGCTCCATCCTGCATTGGGCGATCGAATCGACGCGGATTTTCAAACTGGGACGTTGGAGAATCTTGGGCCGTGAAAGTCCCAGAGGCCGTATTGCGTTCCCCCGGCAGATTAAACGTTTCGGCACCCATTCCCGTTTCCTCTTCTGGTCGGGTGAATGATTCTTCGGTCGGCGATTGCGGCATCAAGATACTCTGCGGAGCCGAAGGAGCAGGGGGCAGAGGTTGGCTTGTAAAGGTCTCCGGTAGGCTCGAACGATAGGGATTGACCGGCAAATCGGTGCGCGAAGAAAGACTCGATTGTTCGTCATCGACATTGGGAATCTGAGCCATGCCGTTAACGCCCGTTGGATTGGCGGGGCGATCCGACTCGGGCAACTGAAACCTGCCGCCAAATTGATCTTGAGCCGCAACGGCGGGAGTTGGATAGTTGTTCACGATCCCGCCGCTAGCCAACAAACAGCCCCCATAGCCCGCCAACAGAAACGATTTTGACTGTATACGGTTGACGAGAGTTCTAAGTGAAACGAGCATCCTTGCACCTATTGTTTCAAAATTTTCCGGGCCGCCGCCACTGGGAAAATGTACCGTGACGGGCGTGCCAAAGTTGTCGAAGATAAATTTGTCCCGAATCGAATTCTGAGTCAATCCCGATTATTTCGCTGGCGAACGCCGGAAAGCTTGTCCTGCCGACAAAAAGTCTGATAATGCTATCAATCAAACGGGGCTTCACAGGATTTTAGAGATGAACGATCCAACCTTTCGAAACCGCACTCGGTGCCGACCAAATCCACGACTTTGTTCTAGATCGATTGGCCTGATGGTTGTGGCCGCGATCATTTGCGGCATGATGCTGTCGACGCCCGTCCAGGCGTTTCAGTTGATTGCTCCTCCGACGATTGATGTGGCGTCGCGCCAGATTATCGATCAGTTTTTGACAAACGATTGGCCTCGAGAACCGGCCCATCGCAAACAATCCAAGGCAACGTACGAAGCTCTGGAACTACCAAACACAGAAATTTCGATTGCCTATTTGATTAACCGGCTGCACCACTTTCAAAATCGCGAAGCCTTGGTTTTGGCGGAAAAATTGACGGCCAACCAGCCCAAATCGCTGGACGGGTGGCTGATCCGCGCTCATCTCGACGCGTTGACCGACAATTTCGATCAAGCGCTGATTGACTTGCGTTCCGTAAAAAAAATACTTACCGATACACCCAGCCTAGTCGATCAGCAAAAACTCGATGGTTATCGTCGCTCGGGGCAGTTGCTGGGTTACCTGCAGGGTCCGGTGAAGGCGCGACTCAATCCAGACTTGCTCAACACTACTCTCGACTTTGTGACACAACAGTCCAAGAATGAAGAATTGGCTGCGTTAGATGCCGGTCGCGCGGAAGTGCTCCAACGTTTTGACACCCTGCTAAAAACCCAGAACGAAAAAACCAACCAGGAACTGGAAAAACAAACGACGGTAAACGCCAATCTCGACGTGACGCTGACCAACCAAAATCAACAACTGTTGCAATCGTCTCAGCAATTGTTGGCTCGTCAAACTCAACTGCGAACCGAAGCCAGTCAACGGTTGGCGGACTTGGCAAGTCGAACCAGTCCATTACAAAGCAATTTGGCATCGATCGGTATACAAATCAACGCCGTGCAAAACGATTTGCAATTGCTCTACACTGACTTGTATAACGCGCAGAATGTTCCGCCCGGCTACTATTCACCGGTTCGATATTTGACGGATCAAATTCGCAACCGTGAATTTACCATGTACAATTTGCAATCCAATGCTCAAGCGACTGGAAATCAACTCCGCGCGTTACAGTATCAAATTGGCCAAACACAAGCGGATTACGAAGCTCAAATCTCGCAATTGCAACAGCAGAACAAGAAACTCGAAAGCACAGTGCTGAGAAATCAGAACAAGCTGGCGAAAATCGCCGGAGGGCCGGAAATTGCCGATGGGAAAAAAGACGCTGTCGAAAATCGCTTGGAAGCCTTGACCAGTTACATTGAAATTCCAGTTGACCTGTTGCGTCAGCAGATGCTCGATTTGGCGCGCAACCAATAAACGATTACTGCTGTGGCGTTAGCTGTCGATTTCCTTGATCCATCCAGGCAGTCGTTCAATCGGCAAACCCAGGACATTGGAGGCCAGTCCACGCTCGATGTGGACCCAGTCCAAGCCATCCTGATAGCCAAAACCTCCGGCTTTCCCCAGCCAACCGTCGGTTTCGAGGAAGGCATCCAGTTGTTGTTCGGTCAATTCATCCATCCGCAATGCCGTAGTTTCCAAATACGCACGCTGTCGCTGGGATCGAATGTCCCACAAACAGACACCGGTCAGCACTTCATGAGTTTGACCGCTCATCAATCGCAACATGCGGCGGGCGTCGACACGGTCGGCAGGTTTTCCCAAGACTTCTCCGTTGCAGTATGCCACGGTATCGGCCGCCAAAACCACACACAGTGTTTGATTGGACTCGGACATGGTTTCCCAGATTTGTCCGGCCACGTTTTGGGCTTTCAAGTATGCTAATTCGATAACCAAATCGTGCGGCGGGGAATTTTTGCTGGCGTTTTCCTCGACCCAATCATCGGGCGGAAATACGGTAAACTCAAATCCTGCCTCGGTCAGCAATTGAGCTCGCCGAGGTGACTGGCTGGCTAATATCAGCTTCATTTTTTTTCGATCATTAATCCCGGCCCAAAACTAAATCGAATGGCATCGCCGCTAAAAATCCTGTTCGAAGACAACCACTTACTGGTCATCGATAAACCGACACTCTTGCCCACGATGGGAGTCAACGAAGGTGATGACAGTTTGGTCAAGCAAGCGAAAGAATATCTGAGAAAAAAGTATAACAAACCTGGCAAGGTCTATTTAGGTGTGGTCAGTCGGTTAGATTCGTTTGTCTCCGGAGTCATCGTGCTGGCCCGAACTTCCAAATCGGCCAGTCGTCTAAGTGAGCAATTTCGGCAACGAGAATCCCAAAAATTATATTTGGCGATTGTCCCCGATCTGGGTCCAATACCGGAACAGGGACGATTGGACAACCGCATCGCGAAAAATGAGGCGCAGCATCGAATGCAAATTCTGCACGATTCTTCGCCCAGCTGTCTCGGTGAGAAAATGGCAATCTTGAATTATCGAACAGTCGGGCGGAGCGGCGATCGGCGACTGCTCGAAATTCAACTGGAAACGGGACGAAAACATCAAATCCGCGTTCAGTTGGCCGGGATCGGCTGTCCAATTCTGGGCGATCAGAAATATGACAGCGACTTAAGTTTCCCGTTCGGAATTGCTTTACATTCCCTGCGCTTGACACTCACCCATCCGACTCTCAAATCGCTTCAATCGTTTCAATCAGCGCCTCCAGCGTTTTGGAAATTGGACCGATTCGGATATGATGTAAGGGACTAGTTTCATATTTTCATTTCGCCGTCAGTTTCCATGAACGCACCGAAAAGCAGTTTTCGCGAATCCGCGCTTACCAGCGAATTGGTTTCCGAAATGCAAATTCGGCAGGCCGTGGGACTGATCGTTCAAAATAAGGGTGGCGACCCAGTTATCGCCAACGATATCAGCGACAAACAACTAGCGGCGCAATTGGTCGAAATGAATGTGTTATCGGCCTATCAAGCGGACCAATTGTTAACGGGTCGTACGAAACTGAATTTGGGCCCGTACACAATCACCGACTGGCTCGGTCAAGGAGGAATGGGACAAGTATTCAAAGCAGTGCATCAAATGTTGGGGCGCGAATCAGCGATCAAAGTTTTGCCGCTGCACAAATCGACGCCCGATGCAATTGAAAATTTTCGGCGCGAAATTCGGGCGCAAGCCAAACTCGACCATCCCAATTTGGTCCGCGCATTTGATGCCGGTGAAGATGGCAATGTGCATTATCTTGTGGTGGAATATGTACCCGGAACCGACTTGCGTCGATTGGTGCGGACCAAGGGAAAACTCTCCGTCCAGCAGGCTGCCAACATCGTCAAACAGGCTGCCGAAGCACTCGAACATGCGCATCAACGTGGGCTGATCCATCGCGACATCAAGCCAGGTAATATTCTGGTGACTCCCGCTGGAACGGCAAAACTATCGGATCTGGGACTCGCATATTATTTCAATGATTCGGAAGATCCGCGCGTCGGGAAAATTGTGGGAACTGCGGATTACCTGTCGCCGGAACAAATCAAGACACCACTTAATATTACGCATGTGAGTGATATTTATTCGTTGGGCTGCACATTGTATTACGCGGTTACGGGTAAAGTTCCGTATCCTGGCGGAACACCCAAAAGCAAAGCGCGCCGCCATTTGGAAGAGACACCGTGGCATCCGCGCCGCTTTAATGAGGAAGTCAGCGATGATTTTGTCGACTTGATTGGCGACATGATGGAAAAGAACCCGAAAGAACGAATCCAGTCGGCGGCCGAAGTTGCTGAACGACTGACTCCTTGGGCGTCTGATAACAGTCCCCTGCTCAAGGAAGATTTCGACAGTCGTCCGCGTTGGATTCCGGCTCCTGTCCCCTCCGCCGACGCACAAGACACGGACCCGAACCACGACGAAATCACCGAAATGGCCATGAATGAGATCAGCGATGCATCTCAATCCGGCTTGCAATCCCTCGGTGGAGCCACCGATGCCGGTTCAGCGGGAAAAAAAATAAAACCCCCGCCGCCATTATCGACGGCCGGTAAGTACAGTGCCGCCGGCCATTTGAAAGATGAGCTTTCGTTTTCCATCTCCGCGCTTTTTATCACAGCCGTAGTTTGCTTGGCGATCGGCATCCTGGCTGGCTTCATTGGTGGTTACTTGTTGGGGCGGTAACGCGACCCCCACAGAATCAACCCCCCGCGCGGAAACACGTCAGTCTCTCGCGCTCTCGTCCGTCGCTCAATAGCGAGAATTTAGTCGCTTCGCCATAACGGGCAAGCACCAATCCGACGCGACAAACAGTAGAATCCTGCCGCGTTCAATGAACACGTTCGAGCACAAAATAGGCCAATGGAATCTGTATGGGCCCAAACTTGGCAGTTGCTCGGCCAAGCAAATGGTCGTCATCGAGCCTGACAACTTTGTCGACCAGCAATCGAGCGGCATCGCCCGGGGGGTTGCCACCATCGCGATATGAGAAAACAACTCCGTTTCGAAACGCGCCAATTCCTTGCGGCGGCTGCACCACAAACTTGCCACGACGTTCGAGTTCCCCGTTGGGCTCAAATTTCGGTTGCCAGCCCATCGATTCTAACATTTGATTGGAAACCTGATGCACCTGAATGTTGTCGCCGATAATCACGTTGCCGGCTGGTGTGATTTCCTTGACGAATTGGCGATAGCCCGCCAGTTCGACAATTCCTTTGTTGACTCCCCGCCAAACGCCCACCAATTCGTGAGGTGCCGGTGTGGTCCCTTGCCGAAAGAGGCAGCGATACTGGAGCAGGGTAAAATTTCGGGTGTCCATCATCTCGGATGGTCGCCCACAACCGCCGCAGCTGGATTCTTGGCTAGGATATCCGAACGAGTCAAACGGCGACATGTTTGATACATCCGGCTCACTAATGACAGGTTGCCGGCCGGCGGTATCCATGTCAGTCAGCTCTTGGGCAAACGTTGTCAACCCATTCCAAACCAGACACAACCAAACAATCACCAAAGGCTTGGCGGCGGTTAGCATCGTTGAATCTCCGATCAAAGTTTGTCGCAACAGGGGAAAAGCCAGTCGGAAAAATGAAATCCGAAATCAAACGACCGGTCGACCTTTGATGTTTCTATCGTTCGGAAGTACCCGAATCGGTCACCACGATCGAACAAACAACTCTGAATGAACGACTTATCGAACTGACTATGACGATTGAAACGAAAAATAGTGCAAGTTATTTATTCAACAAACCCGTCCATACTGGCTTGGTTTTGCCTAACTTTGACCACAATTTTGCCTGTTCAGATTTGTGGCATCTCATTGGTTGGGGCACGAAATTGATTAGAATAGGCCTTTAAAAAGTCGGCAACCGGCAGTTCACATTACTGGATTGCAAATCAATTGAGTTTCTCCAATACCAATTGCAGTAACACTTTGTCGACTTCGTTTAGAAAATTTTGTAGAAAGAGATTGCCACGATGAGCAAACAAAAAATAAATTTCGCCATGGTCGGGTTGGGGTTCGGAGCCGAGTTCATTCCGATTTATCAAGCCCATCCACAAGCCGATGTGGTGGCTATCTGTCGCCGCCAGGAAACCGAATTGAATCGCTGCGGTGATCAATTTGGAATTGACAAAAGATACATGCAGTTCGATCAAGTGCTTGCCGACCCCGACGTCGACTGCGTGCACATTAACAGCCCGATTCCGGACCATGCCTGGATGTCACTCCGGGCGTTGGATGCCGGCAAGCATGTTATCTGTACGGTACCGATGGCGACGACCGTGGAAGACTGCCGCCAAATTGTCGAGAAGGTGCGGGAAACTGGCCTGAAGTACATGATGGCCGAAACAGTCGTCTACAGCCGCGAGTTCTTATTTATCAAACAGCTCTACGAAGCCGGCGAACTCGGAAAAATTCAACACTTGGCGGCCTCGCATCCGCAAGACATGGACGGCTGGCCCAGTTATTGGGAGCAGATGATTCCTATGCACTATGCCACTCATGTCGTCAGTCCCTGTCTCGGTTTGATGAATTCATTGGCCGAGAAAGTCAGTTGTTTCGGCTCCGGGACGGTGCGAGACAGCATTGCCAAAAAATCCGGAAATCGGTTTGCCGTGGAAAGTTGCCATGTCAAACTGAAAAACAGCGACGTGACGGCTCACATCTGGCGTTGCCTATATGATGTTGCCCGGCAGTATCGCGAAAGTTTCGACGTGTACGGAACGAAAAAAAGTTTTGAGTGGACCTTGGTCGAAAACGAATCGCACGTCTTGCACACCGCGAAAAAACCCGAACATCAAATCGCGGAGAAAATTCAGGTCCCGGATTTCGCGCGCTTGTTGCCACCGGAAATCCAGAAATTCACCCTGCCACAGGAAATACACGATGCAAAACATTTGAGTTTTGTTCAGGGTGGTGGACATGGGGGCTCGCATCCGCATCTGGTCCATGAGATGGTTAGTGCGATTGTTGGTAACCGCGATCCCTGGCCCAATGCTCAAATTTCAGCGAACTGGACGTGCGTCGGAATTTGTGCGCATCAATCCGCCGAAAATGGTGGCGTTGTGATTGAGCTTCCGGAGTTCACGTTAGGTTAGTGCCACTAGAACCCGTTCGCATCAAAACACCACTCGAACCCCTCCCTCCCTGGTCACCTGAAACACGCTGGAACACATGAAATCAACTTCTTTCGTTATCGTGGTCCTGTTGACATTCCTGACAACTTCCATTGGTATTGCTCAAGATATCCAGGGTTTGTTTCTGGGTGACAATGGACACCATCTACCTCGACAACGGTTCGCAGAATTGCAACCCGTGTTACAGTCTCATGGAATCCAGCTGACCTATACCGATCAATTATCCGATCTGAACGCACTCACCTTGGCAAAGTATGACGTGTTAGTGCTCTTTGCCAATATCGACGAAATCGATCGTCCGGCAGCGGAAGCCTTGCTCAAATACGTCGAAGAAGGTGGTGGGTTTGTACCACTCCATTGTGCTTCATTTTGTTTTCGCAATGTTCCCGAAGTCGTCGCGCTAATGGGAGCCCAATTCAAACAACATGGTACCGGCGTGTTTCGAACGGAAGTGGCCGCACCCGACCATGAGCTGATGAAAGGCTACGGCGGATTCCAAAGCTGGGATGAAACTTACGTGCATCATTTGCACAACGAAGCGAATCGAACGGTTCTGGAATACCGTTTCGGTGACACCGGTCGCGAACCATGGACCTGGATTCGAACACAAGGTCAGGGTCGCGTGTTCTATACTGCCTGGGGACATGATGGGCGAACTTGGACCAATCCGGGATTTCAAAATCTCGTCGAGCGCGGGATCCGCTGGGCCGCGAAACAGGATGCTCAAGCCGCCGGAGAATATCTGGTCGATTCGGCTTTTCCGGTTCCGGCCATGAATTCAATGCCGACTGATCTGAAGCCATTCGAATTTGCAGATGTTGGCGGAGAGATTCCCAATTACACGCCCTCGGAACAATGGGGAGCCCAAGGCAAACCGCTTAACCTGATGCAAGAACCTCTGCTTCCCGACGAGTCGACAAAACACTTAATCGCACCGCGAGGATTTCACGTCGAGCTTTTTGTTGCTGAGCCACAACTGGCTGGTAAGCCGATCTGCATGACCTGGGACGAACGTGGTCGATTGTGGGTGGCCGAAACTGTTGACTATCCCAACGAGCTGCAACCTCCCGGCCAAGGTCGCGACCGCATTCGTATTTGCGAAGATACCAACAACGATGGTCGGGCGGATACGTTCAAGGTGTTTGCTGAAGGGTTGAGTATTCCGACCAGCATGATGTTCTTTCGCGGCGGTGTGATCGTCCAGAACGGAATCGAAACACTCTACCTGAAAGACACTAACGGCGATGATCAAGCCGACGAGCGCCAAGTCTTGTTCAAAGGCTGGGATCTCGGGGACACGCATGGTGGAGTCAGCAATTTCCAATATGGTTTGGATAACTGGATTTGGGGCATGCAAGGCTATAACAATTCAGCTCCCCAATCTGTTACGCACGCCGGAGAACAATTTCGGCAGGGCTTCTTTCGAATGCAACCCGATGAATTGAAAATCGAATTTATCCGCTCGACCAATAATAACACTTGGGGACTGGGCATCAGCGAAGAGGGGATTATTTTTGGTTCGACAGCAAACGGTTGTCCCAGCGTTTACATGCCGATTCCCAATCGTTATTACGAACGCGTGCTGGGCTGGAAACCGTCCCTGACTCTCGAATCGATCGCCGACACGTTTAAGTTTTCACCCATTACAAAAAATATCCGCCAGGTCGACTACCACGGTGGCTATACGGCCGGTGCTGGTCACGCGTTATACACAGCCCGCGAATATCCGCGCGAGTATTGGAATCGAGTTGCGTTTGTTAATGGTCCGACGGGTCATTTGGTCGGCTCGTTTGTGCTCAATCGGCAAGGGAGCGATTTCCGATCGACCAGTCCCTTCAATTTGCTGGCCAGCGACGATGAATGGACGGCACCGATCATGTCCGAAGTCGGGCCTGATGGACAAGTGTGGGTCATCGATTGGTACAACTACATCGTGCAACACAATCCGACTCCCCAGGGATTTAAGACCGGCAAAGGACAAGCCTACGAGACAAAATTGCGCGACAAAATTCACGGCCGAATCTATCGAGTCGTGGCCGATACTTCGAAGTCCCGGCCCGTCCCCAATCTGACCACCGCCAGTCCCAACGAACGCTTGGCTGCGCTGAAGCATCCCACGATGTTGATTCGCAAACATGCACAACGTCTCTTGGTAGAACAAGGGGATGCCACCATTGCCGATGGATTGATTGCCTTGATTCGGGACCAAAGCAGCGATGAAATCGGCCTCAATGTGGGCGCGATCCATGCATTGTGGACTTTACATGGCTTAGGGTTGCTAGATGGTTCTCATCTGGCAGTTAATCAAGCAGTCGTGAGCGCCCTGCGTCATCCCTCTGCCGGCGTGCGGCGCAATGCCATTCAGGTTTTGCCACGAACCACGGACGCCGTCGCGGCACTAATTGAGGCGAAGTCTCTTCGCGATCCAGACCACCAAGTCCGATTGGCGGCTATCTTGGCATTGGCAGATTTACCAAATGACAGTCCCGAGGCCGCGCAAGCCTTGCTAGAAGTGATCTTGAATCCGAATGACATGACAGATCACTGGATTCCCGACGCCATCACCTGTGCCGCAGCGCTGAATAGTCAACATCTTATCCCGCTGCTGGCCACCGCGCCCGCACTTTCAGAAACCGCACTTTCCCTTGTTCAACGGCTCGCCGATCATCACGTTCGCAGCGATCGATCCGCGGACTCGGCTGAATTGCTCGCCGGTTTGAACAACGCCGATCCACGAACTATTGAGGCCGTCTTACAAGGATTCAGTCAAGGCTGGAAACCTGAAAAAAAGGCCACACTCAAGTTTGACGCGACCATCGAAACCCAGTTGGAGCAAATTTTTGGCCGACTCTCCCCTGGTTCACAAGGCAAACTCATTACGCTTGCCAACGCGTGGGGCAGCCAAAAATTCACGCAATATAACCAGCAGATTATCACCGGATTGCTTGCTACTATTCGCGACCAAAACACGCCTGAACCCGCTCGAATTACGGCCGCCGAAAAACTGATCGAGTTTTTGCCCGATGATGGCGAGGTCGTCGTGCAGCTGTTGGACGAAGTGACGTTGCAAATGCCTCCGCTAGTTGCCGTTGGAATCATTCGGGCACTTGACGCCAGCCGTTGGGAGGGAATTGGCAAACAATTGTTGGACCGAATTGCGACGATGACTCCCACGCTGAAACAAGCCGTTTACCAGGAATTACTCAAGCGAGCTACTTCCACACGAGCGCTGCTCGACGCTGCTGAAGCCAAACAAATTTCGTTGGATGAATTGGATTTGGATCAACGTGTATCGCTCGCCTCTCATCCGGACGTCGATATTCAGCGGCGGGCAAACGAGCTCTTGTCGCTCGGCGGAACACTTCCGGATAAAGACCGAGAGCAGGTCATTGGTGTCTATGCCAACGTGGTCACGCAATCGGGAGACGTCGCCAAAGGCAAACTTGTCTTTGTCGATCAATGTTCCAAGTGTCATCGGCATGGCGAAATCGGAATCGAAATCGGACCGAACTTGACTGGCATGGCCGTGCATTCCAAAGATGAACTATTGGTTCATATTCTGGACCCCAGTCGCAGCGTCGAAGCAAATTTCCGGACTTACAAAGCAATGACGAACGATGGCGTGCTGATCAACGGCATGTTGATGTCGGAATCGAAAACCTCGATTGAATTGGTTGACACGGAAGGGAAAAAGACCTCCCTGCTGCGCGAAGACATTGAACAATTGGCGATGTCAAAAAAATCTGTCATGCCCGACGGTTTTGAAAAGACGATCCCTCAGGCTGCCATGGCTGACTTACTTGAATTCTTGACCTTGAAGGGGCAGTATCTGCCGCTCCCCTTTGATCGGTTGGCCAACACGGTCAGCACCCGCGGGATTTTTCACGACAATGACAATGGTCCGGATCGAATGATTTTCGAAGATTGGAAACCGAAAACTTTCAAAGGGGTTCCGTTTGTGTTGGTGGATCCACTCGGTTCATCGAAACCGAATATCGTTGTGTTGAATGCCCATCGCGATGCGAGTCCCGATAAACCCACTCCGTCCATCAAATTCCCTTGCAATTCATCCGCCAAAGCAATTCATCTGTTAAGTGGTGTTGGGGGATGGTGTTCGCCCTATGACGATCAAGAAACCGTGTCACTGATCGTCCGGCTAAACTATCGCGACGGCCAATCCGAAAATCACGAGTTGATCAACGGAATTCATTTTGCCGACTACATCCGACGCGTCGATGTGCCCAACAGCGAGTTCGCTTTCGATCTGGCGGGGCGTCAGATTCGATACCTTTTGATTTCACCCCGACGAACCGAGACCATCGAATCGATCGAGTTGGTCAAAGGCCCAGACCAAACCGCCCCGATTGTCATGGCGATCACGGTCGAAACGTTACCCCAATCCAAATAGACTCATCTTGCTTCGACGTATCGTCCCCATTGGAAATTTGCACGCGGAACGCGTCTAAATCCGGTATCTTTTTTGAATTTTTGACTTGGTCCCACTGACATATCACTTGATCGAAATAGATAACTGGGGCCGCGCAAGAGTATGGGGAGGGGGAGACAACTGGAAAACGACAAGGCGGGGCCAGTCAAAGCAAAACCAACAAAAATGACATTTTAGCAGCTTAGTGAATGCACTTGATTTGATCGCAGAAAACAAATTAGAAAATGTCTTGGTGTGGCCCCCTTGCCGTCTGGTCTGGCCCTTGCATTCCGCCTTTTTGATTTTGGCGATGGCGTGTAGTATCTGGTCTTGGTTGGAATCGACGGTATGATGACCGCGTTCCTGCTGCGGTCGTATCGCGACAAGCAATCTGAACTTGGCAAGAGTGTTGGCGAATTTCGCGATTCATCATGGCGACATTGGGGCGTTTTTTGGCAATTGTAGATCATCTGACGTCGCATAGTGATCAGATCGTTTATTGAGCATGAATGTGAAATACTCCATTTGTTCGATGTTTGTCTTCGTGGCCGCAATCGCTATGTTTTGTGCGTTTGTCCTTCCACATTTTCTGCCCACACGAAAATACGCCCTGACCGACGCCACGGGAGGCATGGCCGGTTGGCAGTATGGGACCGTGTTGTCATGCAAGGTCTTTCGAGGCGATGGAATCCCAACTATCTTGTTAGGGAATGCCCACTCTGATTATGTCGAGGCGATTGGAAACGGAAACCTACCTTTCGCTTTAGTTCTTGAAAATGAGGACGGACTGCAATCCGAAATCGGCACTGATACGTACTTTGAAGGCGACGATGGGCCAACGTCTAAAACAATCATTCGAAACCAGAACGCCAAAATTGTCGTCCGATATAAGTTGCGTGCTGGTGCAGCGCGAGATCCCGTTGTAGTGCTCGAATGCTTTTCAATAAACGGAATTTCCTACGATCTCAAACAGGGACGACTTTTTCGAATTACCGCCCGTTCGTTGGTCGTACAGGTAGAATTGGAATCAATTAGTCGCACGATAATTCCGCGCTACTCTGAGGGAGATGCTAAGGTGTTTGCGTTGTTTCTCGATTGGTGGCGTACGGTTAAGCGCCAGTATTCAATCGACGCGAGTTAACAACGCGTAGACCAAATGCCGGGGCCACACCAACAAATTTCCCGATTCGTTCCTTGTTACCGCATAGAATCCATCTAGTCAGCGCCACGCAGGTGGCTTCTTTGGTTTTGAATCGGTCCTGTATCGTCGCGCTCAGTTTTGCGCAAGGTTTTCACCACATTCAAGGGAACTTCAATTGTCACTTTGTTTGGAGTCCCGCACCTCTTGGATCCATTCTTTCAACATGGTCGCGATGGCCGTGTTGAACTCGCCTTTTTGAAAATTCGCCATACTTTCCTGTTCGGTAGCGAAGTTATGGAACAGGTGATCCGAGTTTGGCAGTACGACGCTTCTTCCCCAGTCCGGATGTTTGCTGTTTACGACATCGGCAATTAGTTTATGGTCCACGTCGTAGGTGACGAAGTCACTGGCTCCGCGGATGGCCAACACATGTGCGTCACACTTGGCCCAGTAGGCGGGGAAGTTTATTTGACCAAGTTGGCGCCAGAACTCCAACGATTTGCCATTGAAGAGTCCGTTGGGGAAAATGGCGTCAGCCAGCCCTACCAATTCGGGATGCGATTTCTTGACTTCATCAACCGACATGTTCTCCAGAAAAACGAGAGCCATCAATCGCGATCCCAGACGAACTTTCTCGTCGGTGTTCTCAAAACTATCTCCGGCAACGAGGCCCTGATACCGAAGCGTGTCCAGCAAATATTCGAACCAGTTCCGCGCGGCTGCACCGTAGACGGCGATCCCCTTGACGTGATTCTCGGATGCCACCATCGGCCCAAAGGCGCTCCCATACTGTTCGCGAAAATGAACACGTTGGCGATGGTAATAGTTGATGTATTCCAGCGTCGCCAATAACGTGAATCCTAATGCGAAATATTGAGCAGCCAGCAAGGTAGGAAATATGCGGTAGGCATCGCGCAGGGTCAACAGATTGCTGACGAGGATCAACAACAATGAAGGCAGCTGCGCATAGTGAAGTTTCGGCAACCAATATTCTTCATACCTCAACTCGCCATCGAGTCGCATTTGCATCATGCGAAGGGCGATTGTTCCGATAACCAGGAGCCAGGCGGTTGCAATCAGCGAAACCGCCAGTGCCACCGTGAATTGACTTTAAAAAACGAAAACTACAAGATAGCTTGCTACTGCTGGAAGCAAAAAAACATTCAATAGCTCAATCTTCCAATATCTGCGGAGGTGTGTTTGAAGTCGTTGCTTCGTAGAACTCATCGCGCAGCGGATAGTCGGATTGCTTCGTTGAAGGGACATTGTGGAGCGGGGCACTAGGTTACAGTTGTTCGTTTTGATTGTCGACTGGCATTACTAATGGACGAACAACAAGGATCGCCACAAACACCAACATCGCTGCCACGGCGGCTCGACACCGAATTCGATTTAGGGAAATTCTGTCGCGCCAACATGAGATTCGGCGCGCGAATTCGTAGCTCGCCAACGAATTTTGTTGCGTATTTTTGCGATATTCATGTTGCAGCAAGGTTGTCCCACCGAGATTCGTCGTGGCTCTCAAAAAAGCCTCCTCGGGTGGTATGCCACAGTTCACAATTCTTTCGATTTCACAATGCAGGTGATCTTCGAGTTCCAGAATCTGGACACTGCGGCGAAAGCGATTCGTGGAGACTCTGTGTCAATACTGATGGACTTCTTTCTTCAAGTCGAACACGGCTGGACTCCTTCGATTTTCTTCAGCATCGCATGGACGCGTTGCCAATTTTCTCTCAGACGGCTTAGTTCATTTGTTCCTGCCACTCGCAGTCGGTAGTATTTTCGTTTGCGACCATTTTCGGCCTTACCCCAATAGGACTGGATCAATTTCTGTTTTTCCAGCCGATGCAGAATCGGATAAAGCATTCCGTCGGCCCACTCCATTTCACCGTCGGACAACTCGCGAACTTGTTGAATGATTGCGTATCCATAACTGTCGCCCTGCTTGAGGATAGACAGAACCAACGGCGTGGCCGAGGCCGCCACAAGATCTTTGGAGAGTATGCTCATCCGGAGTGCACCAAGATTATTTAAGGAATTTGATTGGCTTGAGGCGGTGATTTGAGAGCTGCCATTGGGGGTTTTCGCCACACCTCTGGATTATACATATAAATTCTATGCATGTCAACTCTATGTATAAAATCGACGGCAAATTCACCGTGTTGGCAGCCGATCGTTTGACAAAGTCACTAGGGCTGCGAAATTAAGGTAACATTCCACACATCTGCTGCTCTTTTTTGGAACATTTTCCACAACAATTTCCATCCCCAGGAATCCATTGTATGAAAGTCGATTTCAAGTCTGATTTTCCGGTCACCGATGCCGCTTGCAAAACTGCAACCGGCCGAACACTTAAGGATTGGTTTAAAGCTCTGGAAGCACGAGGCGAAACACTCAGTCGACGCGATTCCATCGATTGGATGAACGGCGAAATGAAAGCGAAAGACTTTTGGTGGAGCACTACTGTGTGGGTTGAATTTGAGCGGGGCAGGGGGATCGTCAACAAGAAAGACGGTTTGATCGAAGGTTACAATATTTGTGTTACGAAGACCATCAACGCCGAATTGAAAGGTGTCTATTCCGCATTTGTTAAGCCAACGGAACTGGTCAAATGGTTCGGGGCCGGAACCACGGCAACCGTCAAAGGTGGCGGACAGTTCAAGGACCAGGATGGAAACTCCGGCGAATTTTTGCGCGTCCGAACTGACAAAGATCTCCGGTTTACCTGGAAAGGCGCTAAATCCGATTCCACGACGCAAGTCGATATTGCTTTTGCGGACAAGGGCAAAGGCAAATCAGGAATCACGCTCACCCACAATCGCATCCAAACACGCGCCGAAGCCGACGGCTTGCGTACCGCCTGGGGAGCGGCTTTTGATCGACTCAAGGCGCACTTGGAATAGGCGTTTCACTTGACGATTCAAGCATTGACTTGGCAACACTGATTTGTTCTGCTCCGCAGATTCTTGGAAGGTCTGCGCGAATTTTTGGGTCGGCTGGCGGAAAACACCGGGCATCACGAACGCCATCAGTTTCTTGAAGAAACTTGAAAACCTGAATTCGTTGTCACTTACCCAACGAGTTTTCTGCGAACCAACAACTTCAAATCGGTTTTTACTTCATTCCAAACACTTGGGCATTCATGCGTTCCATCAAACCGTTTGGGAAGATCGCGCACCGTGATGGTCTCATTTGGGCGGGTCGATGTCGGAGGTGACGGCCGCAATGGCAACAAAAAATTTGGGCCACCATATATCGTGGCGCGGTCCGAGCTGTCGGCGAACTTGGGTAATCACCAATTGTTGCTCTAGGTCGACCACAAATACACATCCGGAAAAAGAACCATGTCCTACTGTGCTCAGGCTGAATAACAGGTCTTCCGGACGTTTTGAACCCGGCGGAGCACCCGGGCGCATATGCCTTATCCAGTGCATTCCCATTCCATCATCGTCTGTGTAACCACCGTCGGAAACTTTTATCGGTTGGGGCAGCAACTGTTCAAAGGTGGCAGGTGAAATAAATTCCAACTCTCCATAGCTGCCACGATTGGCGACCCATTGCGCCAAAATACCCAGTTCCATCGCGGTGAATTCGCCATCGGAACTCGCGTTTCCCATTCTCACATCACCAAACCCGAGAGGCTCAAACAGATGTTCGGAATAAATTCTCGCCGCGCTCTTGCCAGCGAGAATCTCCATGGCTTTGGCTGTCAATTCATACCCGAGACCGCAGTAGGCGTATTTGGCGTTCGGTTGGTTCGTGTCCAGTCCATTAAGAACGACGTTTTCCAAATGCGGATTTTTCATCCCCCCAAACTCGCCATGTCCGGCCAGTCCGCTAGTGTGGTTAAGGCATTGACGAAACGTGGGGAC
>JANNWZ010000216.1:0-3013 GCA_031409295.1 Mariniblastus sp. | reverse complement strand
ATCGGCGCTTCGATAATTCCAGTCACGGGATTGAGAGTCGCATCCAGGTGCTTCCATTCCATCTCACCACCGACGACGATGGTTGGCCGCTTAATACGGATCCAGCGTTCATCCACATCCATATCCATCGTGATGCTGTTGGATTGGGGCAGGGGAGCCGCTTCGTGGACCGAAGGATCGAACAGTCGAATCACCTCGCCGCCGACAGTCAATGCGCGGGGAATCCAAATTACTGCACTGAGCGCACGAATGGCGCGGGTCGCAATCGAAGTTTTGCCGTTACCTGGTGCGCCAAACAGGAAAATGCTCCGCCCCGAGTTCAAGGCTTGGCCGAGCTGGCTGATGGTCAAATCCGAGACCATCAATTCGCTGAGCGCTGCAGCAACCTCGTCATAGGTTGGTTTGAGATTCTTGATCGATTGTTTCAAGACGGAAGCTCTGTAATCCGCGAGATTAACCGGCGCCGCTCCGCAATAGGAACTGCGCGACAAATGCAAACGAGCCTGTTCGACTCCTTTGGGCGAGAGTTCATACTCGTAATCGGCAACACCCGCCGATTGTTTATGGCCGATCAGTAGGTCCGCTTTGAGCGTCGCCAAGACCGGTTCGAGTAAAGAGAAGGGAATTTTAATTTGTTGAGCGACTTTGGCACCCGCTTGGTTCCCATGCAAAAACAGGAACTTTAAGACCAAGGGAAACAAGTCGTTCTTGTGCAAGCCGGCTTCCCTGAGAGACTTGGGCATGACGGGAACGACTTCGTCCGCGATCAAAAAAGTCGCGGCTGAAGGTCCATGGTTGATGATGACCGGTTCGTAGGCATCTTTGATGTTGGCCGGCGAACCCAGCGCTGAATAGTTAGGCGATTGCATTTGATTTCTCGCGAATCCCGTCGAAAGTACAAACCGTTGCAAACGCGACAAGTTGCCAAATCGCGCCAGCCACAACAGCGGTCTGAGAATCTTAATCCTACGCTCGGTGCAACCCTTCCAACCCGATGCCAGAAGACAGCCTGACGTAAAACCTGAGGTACAGTTACCCCGTGTTACTTGGTCTTTCGGCGATTTTCCGTCAGGGACCTAACAATTTTGCGACAATCCGCGCGACCGTCCGCGCCGTTACAGATGCACACCAATATTTATCAATCAACAATTTTGGCTTCGGCTGGCCCGGCTCAATGATTCACGTACGTCAACTCACGAAAGCCTACCAGGACTTGCAAACGGGGAGCTTTACGGCACTCGATGGGATAAGTTTCGACGCAATGCCGGGTCAGATTTTCGGACTACTCGGTCCCAACGGAGCCGGCAAGACAACGGCGTTACGTATCCTCAGTACCGTCCTCCGCCCGACCAGCGGAACGGTGATCGTGAACGGCTTTGAGGTTTCAGCCCAACCCGACAAGGTGCGACATCAAATCGGTTTCGTATCCACGAACACAGCGATTTACGATCGCATGACCGCCTGGGAAATGGTGCAATATTTTGGCCGGTTGTACGGCATGACTGACCAATTGTTGCACGCCCGCATGGAGGAACTTTTCGATCGGTTCCAGATGCAGGAAATTCGCCACACCTTGGGCAGTAAGATGTCGACCGGTATGAAACAAAAAGTTTCCATCGTCCGCGCAATGGTGCACAATCCACCCGTTTTGATCTTTGACGAAGCTACGTCGGGGCTAGATATTCTAGTTGCCAGGGAAGTCTTGCGAACGGTAGAGCAGGTTCGTGACCAAGGCAAATGCGTCATTTTTTCCTCACATATCATGACCGAAGTCCGTCGCTTGTGCGATCGCGTGGCGATCTTGAATCGAGGCCAGATCCTGGCTCAAGGTTCGATCGCGGAGTTGTCCGAACAATACGCGGAACCTGATTTGGAAGAATTGTTTTACCACTTGATTTCCGAGTCCGAAAAACCAAACCGGGAGCGTCGCAAGGCTCAAACCGTCAACTAACGGCTGCCACGGGACTATAGATAACCATGAAGTGGCGTAATGTCAGACTAATCTTTTCGCGCGAACTGCGCGATCAATTGCGCGATCGGCGAACACTATTTACGGTCGCTGTGATGCCGATGTTGCTGTATCCCTTGATGGGCATGGCGCTTCTCCAAGTCGGCCAATTCATGCGACAGTATCCGACGCAAGTTTGGTTGATCAATACAGACCATTTGCCTGACAAACCGGCTTTGATTGCCGATCAACAACTCAATCCCAAATTTGTCAAACCGGGTGAAGAAGAACTGCTGGAAATTTCCTACTCGGAATCGGACGACCGTGAATTCCAGGATCTAGTCACGGAATATCAAAAACTGATTTTAATGGAGAACGGAGCGCCGTTGGCCGACCAGTTGGTCCAGCAGGCTTTGGCCAAACGCGGAGTTGACATCGCAGTCTATTTCCCGGCGCCGATCAAGATTCCGAAGCTGGCTAATTCCGCCACAGCCGATCCCTTACGCGGTCCGACATCCGATATTGCCAACGCCTATCTGTTTCTGAACTCGGCAAAAGACCAATCTCGCATCGGCGCGGAGCGAATCAATGGTGTGTTAACACGGTGGCAAACTGCCTTTGTCGCCGAAGTGATGATTGCGAATGATTTGCCCGGTGATTTGGTTAATGGTATTTCGATTGAATACGCTGACATTGGCGACAAGAGTGGCAAGCGCGCCGCAATGTGGTCCAAAGTGTTACCCTTCATCATCGTGGTCTGGGCTCTGACCGGAGCGTTTTACCCGGCGATTGACTTATGCGCCGGAGAAAAAGAACGCGGTACGTTTGAAACTCTGCTTAGCAGTCCCGCCGCGCGGAGCGAAATCGCGATTGGCAAATTACTAACCGTCATGAGCTTTAGCAGTGTGACTTCGTTGTTGAATCTGATCAGCATGGGATTCACGGGCCTGTTTGTTGTTGCCAAAATGGGGAACACCGTGGGGTTGCCTGGAATACCGGTTGGTTTTCCCCCGGTCGGAAGTCTGTTTTGGTTATTGTTGGCGTTGATTCCTATTTCGGCATTGT
>JANNWZ010000215.1:0-8494 GCA_031409295.1 Mariniblastus sp. | reverse complement strand
CCCACGATCTAAAAACATCCAGGGGTAATCGATCTACGCCACCGTGCCAATGATCAAGCTGCAGGCTCGACCACTGGCATTAACTCTTAATAGCTTCCAAAATAAAACTCTGGATGTCTATAATCCAGATACTAGGGGAGTTAGTATTCGACGGTCGGCGTATTTTCCTTTTGTCGCTGGCGTTTAAATCATTAGCCTCAAATCACGGGACAATTTCTGTCTGGGGGAAGAAATCGGATTCCCGATCCGGGTGGCTATATTCGTACGGTCCGCGGTGCACAATGGGTTGATAATCGAAATTTCCATGACCCGGCGGGCTAGGCGTCGTCCATTCCAACGTATTGGAATTCCATGGATTGCGACCGGCCAGCGGGCCAAAAAACATGCTGCCAAAAAAGTTCAGCACAAACAGCACTTGTGTCGCTGCCATTCCCAACGCGCAAATCGTCATGAATTGATTTAACGGCAATAGATCTCGGAGCGACTCAGTCAAATAAGGATCAGCCAATCGACGGGGCATGCGACTGAGAAAGTGCATCGGAAAAAACGTGCCGTTCAAGAAAATGAACGTCAGCAAAAAATGTATTTTCCCCAGCCGTTCGTCCAGCATCCGCCCAAACATCTTCGGGAACCAAAAATAAATCGCTCCGAAGACTCCGAGGATACTGGCCCCAAACAACACATAATGCAAATGCGCAACGATGTAATACGTATCGTGCACGTAGATATCGACGGGAGGCGCCGCCATCACGATCCCCGAAAGTCCACCAATCACGAACATCGAAACAAACCCGACACTGAACAACATGGCCGTCGTCAGATGCAATCGACCACCCCACAACGTGCCCAACCAGTTAAACACTTTCACTCCACTGGGCAGAGCGATCAACATGGTTGAAACCATAAACGACATGGCCAGCGTCGCGTTCATGCCGGAGATAAACATATGATGTCCCCACACGACGAATCCCATTCCCGCGATTGCGGTCACCGAGTACACCATCGGTCGGTAGCCAAACAATGGCTTGCGCGAGAAACAGGAGATCATGTCGGAGACCATGCCCATGGCGGGCAGGATCATGATGTAGACCGCCGGATGCGAGTAGAACCAGAACAAATGTTGCCACAGTAAAACTTGCCCACCCCCGGAAACTCCGAGCTCGTTATTGGCGGCAATGTTCTCCGGAAGAAAGAAACCCGTCTGAAACATCCGATCACAGATTTGCATCAACACCGCAGCCGTCAGCACTGGTAAGGCAAACGCCTGGATGATGGCGGTAATGAACAATCCCCAAATCGTCATCGGCAGGCGAAACATGGTCATCCCAGGCGCGCGCATCTGAATGATCGTCGTCAAATAATTGATCGAGCCGGTCATCGACGAAACACCGATAAACACCAAGCCGATCAACCACAACGTTTGCGCGTCGCCACTGGGTGAGGCGCCGGGCAACACCGACAACGGAGGATACGAGGTCCAACCAGAACTCGGACCATAAGCGGGGGTGAAAAAACTGAGAATCATGCATCCAAAGGCCGGCCACATCGCCCAATAGCTCAACATATTCAACCGCGGAAACGCCATGTCTTCCGCGCCGATCATCAACGGAATCAAGTAGTTTCCAAAAGCCCCGGCCAATATCGGGATCACGACAAAAAAGATCATGATCGTGGCGTGCATCGTAAACAACATCGTGTAAAACTCAGGGGAAATTTTTCCGCCCGATTCGGCAAACAACCAGTTCCCCACGATCGGCATGTCAGACCATGGCCACGCCAGTTGCCATCGAACTGCCAGCGCCAACAATCCGCCAACGGCCAACCAGATCAACGACGAAAACAGAAACTGCAGCCCGATGATCTTATGATCGGTGGCAAACACGTAGGTACCCAGAAATCGCAGCACTGGATTTCGGCGAGGCGGGGCGGTCGTGGATTCGTGTTCGAGCATGGGGGCAATAGTTTTCAGTTTTCAGTTTTCAGTTTTCAGTTTTCAGAACCACGGATCACACGGATAAAAATCAACTGCTTAAAATAATTTCGAAAGATATTCGTGTGATTCGTGAAATTCGTGGTTGGGCTTTTTTCAATCGTAAGTGAGTTTGTGGTTTCGTAATGATGGTTCGGATTTTATTTCAATAGGGCCGTGCATAATTACGATGGCTGGTTTACTCCCGCTTTGCAAACTTTGGTTCTTGTGCCACTGTCAGTTCGGCGATCCACCGATCGAACTCGGGGCGCGGCACGATTTTCAGGTCCGCATTCATGATGTAGTGACCCCAGCCACATAACTCAGTACACAAGATATCGACTTCCGCAGGTTGTCGCGCATTGAACCAGGAAAACTGAACCATGCCCGGCACAATATCCTGTTTTAATCGAAGTTCGGGTACGCAAAAACTATGAATTACATCGCGGGATTCCAGTTGCAGTACCACATTTTCACCGGCCGGAACCACCATCAGATTCTCAATGTACAAATCGTCTTGGGTTTCCAATTTTCCGTCCGGACCTGGATAGTGAAATTCCCAGCCGAACTGTTTGGCTTTCACCAATAATAGTGGGAGTTGCGGAATGGCTTCGCCGTTGACCATGACGGTGGGGCGATCCATTTTATTTTCGGACCAACTCCTCATCTGATAGAAGGCCAGAAAGACCAGAATGAAAGCTGGAATGACCGACCAGATGATTTCCAATTTAGTATTGTGGTGAAAGTAAGCGGCTTTGCGCTGCGGGTTGCGGCGATGATCGAATCGCCACAACACCCACCCCAGCACCAATCCGGTTCCCAGCAGAATAGCGGCCGCCAAATAGTGAATCCCATTGAACAGGTGATCAATCGTATCGCCGGCGCGACTCAACGACAGGGGCAAACCGCAATGATCCAAGGGCGCAATCTCCCACGCAGCCATCACAAACGACAGAATGCCGAGGATGGGGACCAAAAAAAACAGGATACTCCAGAAGCGGTGCAAATTCGTATCGGGGTTAGGGAGTTAGATCATTTGGAAATCGATTGAGTATTCACTGGTTTGACAGTGACAGCAGTCTGTTGAAAGGGTAGTGCTCTGACATATGCCACCATGGCCCAGATCTCGTCCGGTGTCAGGGTCGCCGACGATGGCATCGGAGTTCCTTCGATCCCATTGGCAATTCGCAAATACAGATCATTCGGATGATTGCCACCGCGAAACATTGAGACATGCAAATTGCGCGGGCGAATCGAACGGGGTGGCAACACACCGGCAGCCGTAAACTCCTGATAGGTTGCCGGTTGGCTGGGATCGACTCCACTGGTCTTAATCCATTCATTGGTCCAGTCATCAAAATTCCCGACCTGTCCGTCTCCCATTCCGACAGCGCCGTGGCATTGCAGACAGTTTCCCTTGCCATAAAACAATTCTCGCCCTTGATTCACCAGTTCGAGATGAGCTACGTCGGTCACGGCGACAGCCGCCGGCGCTGGCGGAATCGGCGTGGATTTCTTGTCCAGTTTCAACCAGCGATAGACAATGCCTTCGAACAATCCTTCGCCGACAATCGTGAAAGCCTGGTCGGCAAACTTTGCGCGAGCTTTTTCCGTTGGTGCGGTTCCAGCGGAGGAAACTTTGATCAATTTGAGATCCAACAACGGCTGGCCATCGAGACTGGCGAGTTCTGAAATTAGATATCGTTCGTACTGGCCGCGAATCGTCAGGTATTTCACGTAATCAACCAGCGCCCGGAGTTCTGCGTCCGGTAGTCGGCGAAACGACGGCATGGCCGTGCCTGGGATACCATTGACCAACAAGGTCCGCAGGTCCTGATTCGTCGGGGGTTGGCGCAGCGGGGTTGATTTGAATTTGAATTTCCCCAATCGAAAATCCCGTGGATAGGGATTGAGAAATTCTGCTGTGGGTCCCCGGCCATCTCCGCTAACGCCATGACATTGGGCGCAGTGTTTTCGATAGAGACCACTTGGTTTGCCCGCCGCGTCTCGATTTACCGGGCCGGCTGCCATACGAAGATTTTCCAGACTGAGAATGTCCTGGGCCGGATCTTCATCGCCGGCAAACATCGGAAATTTCGGCTCGTTCGGGGTGCCAAACAAAGAGTGCAGCAGGGTACCGATTTCCAGTCGGTAGGACGGATCAAAATGTTGCCCAGCCGGCAAATTCAACCGTTCCTGTTTTAGCATTTCAACGGCATTCAGCCGAAACTCCGGCGCCGGCGTTTTCTGGCAACCGGCCGAAAAGCAAACTATCAACGACAGGAGGAAAATAATGAATCGTAAACTCAAACGTCCACACTCGGGTAAAAATATTCGGATTTTCGCTTGTTCAATTTTTGTCGAATGCGGCCAAAAGTCGACAGGGCATATTGTCGCAGATTCTCGGGTAGCAAGGAGCCGCATTTGATTTTCGTCTTCGAAACGAGGGTGCGGCTATTCCCAATCCATCTTCCCCAATTCTTCGCGCAATAACTCTGAATCCGGTTGGCTGTATTCAATGGACGGTGCAGACGCGGGTGCATAACAACCCGCGCAACAGGAGAAACAGACCAACAGCATCGCCCCACGGCAACAAAACAAATGTTCCATTGTGCTCCGAAAAAATTTGGCGTCGGGATTCGTCCGCTGAGCACTACTTGCCAAAGTTGATTTATTATCTTTCAACGCCGGATTTACTCCTTGAATGAATCCGCTGGCAACTTCAGCGCGCCCAGATCCAGAGTCTCGTCCGCTTTGATTTCCAATTCCACTTCACCTCGGCGCCCGACTTCTTTATCAGTCACGCTGATTTTACTGAGCCAGCCTGCCTTCTTATGCCAAAACTGAAATTTCCAATTTCCGGCGGGAACGTTTTCGATTTTGAAATTGCCTTCAGCATCGGTGATTGCAACATACGGATTGTCGCGGACCATGATCACCGCATCCATCCACTTATGCACGTCGCAGACGACTACGCCAGGAGCCTTATCGGTCTCTTTTAGCACGATGTCAACGCTCCCGTTGGGGGGCAAATTGACATTTGCTTCATTGTTCAATGTCGTGATGTGGCAATTGTGACCAACCGCATCGCTGTTTTTCAACGTCAGCGTTTGACCCGGGCGAATGAACAAGGCGTGGGGCACGAATCGACACTTTGCGTTGTCGATGGCAATCGCCTGCGCCTTGGATTGATCATACGACGGATGGTAGGCGGGCTCCTCCTGTCCTCGATCGAGAAACATCATCACCAACACATCGCGAAGTTCACCGTTTTCGCTCACGATGATATTGTCGTCCAGCGGAGCCTTACCATCGACCAGGCAAACTGCCTTGTCGGCACTGTTTTCCAAATTCTCGGGCGGATTGACCGGGGCGGTACCGTCAACCACGACTTTCCCCGTCAGCGTCCCCCAAGCACCGTTGGATTGTGCGTTTGCCAGATTGGCGGACATGACCGGGACGGTAAACAGCATCGCTAATTGAAGTAGTTTTTTCATCTCACTCGTTTCCTAATTATTCTGTTTGATCATTCGGGGTGGTGATTCCAAGGGTAACCAATGGCATCAACCATGTGTCGTGATCGCAGTTTTTGATTGTATGTAAGACCTCGGTTTGAAATTCGCCCGGTTTTTTCGATCTAAAAAAACTCTGCAGGTCTTTTCAGCGGCAATCGGCCAAACCGTCGGCGGGATGACAGAATAGCTTAAACGGCTTAGAATTTCTACAGCTTGAGATCGACAGCCTGAGCTGTTTCATACGGAAAAAATCTAAATAAATCGGCAAAACACGATGAAGGTTCTGGTTGTTGGCAATGGTGGACGCGAACACGCACTGGCGTGGAAGATCGCACAGAGTCACCGGGTAGACCGCGTTTTTGTCGCAGCGGGCAACGCGGGTACGGCCCAAGATGCCGAAAACGTCGAAATCGCTATGACTGATACGGCGGGCTTGATCAAATTTGCGAAACAAAACCAGATCGACATTTCGGTAATCGGCCCCGAACTTCCGCTCTGTGATGGGATTGTCGATGCCCTGACGAGCGAAGGCCTGCGCGTTTTTGGGCCATCCAAAGATGCAGCCCAATTAGAAGCCAGTAAAGTTTTCTGCAAACGCGTGCTCCGCTCGGCCGATGTGCCGACCGCGGATTTTCACGAGTTTCGCGACGCCGGTTCCGCTGAACGTTTTATCAACGAACGCTACATGGATTCGCCTAACGACGTGCCAGTGGTGGTCAAGGCCGATGGATTGGCTGCTGGCAAAGGAGCCATCGTATGCTCCACTCGTGACGAAGCCCTGATCGCGATCGATCTCATTGCCCGACAACGTCAATTCGGATCAGCGGGTGATCGATTGATCATTGAAGATCGTTTGACCGGTACCGAAGCCAGTATTCTCGCTATTACTGACGGCAAGACAATTCTGACTTTGCCGCCTGCGGAAGATCATAAACGGGCTCATGACAACGACGAAGGCCCCAACACGGGTGGCATGGGTGCGTACTGTCCGACGCCCTCCATCGACGAGAAAATGTTGCGCTGGGTTGAATCCAATGTCCTGGTTCCGACGGTCCATATGATGAAACGGCAACGCAATCCGTTTCGTGGGATCTTGTATGCCGGCATGATGTTGACTCCTCAAGGCCCCAAAGTATTGGAGTACAACGTGCGGTTCGGTGATCCCGAATGCCAACCACTGCTGATGCGATTGAAGACGGATTTGATTGACTTGATCGAAGCCACAGTTGATCGTCGCTTGGGCGAAATCGGCTCGCTCGAATGGGATGATCGCCCCAGCGTTTGCGTCGTGATGGCGTCCGAAGGTTATCCAGGCGATTATGTTACCGGAAAGATCATCCGAGGACTCGACGAGGCTGCCTTGATCCCGAATGTCAAGGTCTTCCATGGCGGCACGAAACTCGATCCGGATGGAAATGTGATTACCAACGGCGGCCGCGTATTAGGCGTCACAGCGCTGGGCGACACCGTCTCGAAAGCAAAATTGCAAGCCTATAAGGCCGTCAAGTGCATTCGTTGGGACGGAGCCTGGTGCCGCAAAGACATTTCCGACAAAGCGATCACTGCCCACGCCGCATCATAACTCGTTTTTTCCAATAATCGCTCGCGGCGGTGGATTTTTGCCAAGATCTTAGCGCACGCTGCGAAACACAATTTTGTGCATTTGAATCCCTGAACTCTCATTTTGGAGTACCCGTTATGCAAATCCGTCATTTCTTTTTCGCGGCCGTTTTGGGTTCACCGCTGGCAATGCTTCCGGGAACTCTCCTCGCCGCCCCTCAACAAATCGACCAGGAATTGGAAAAAGCGGTTGATGAAATCGGTGAATCGGTCGGCAACTCGTTGGAGCAACTGGCCGAATCGATGGAAGGTTCCGCGGAAAACATTGGAAAGCAAGTTGAGGCTTGGGCCGAGGAACATGCTGACGAACTCGAAGGATGGTCTGAGAAATATGCTGAAAAATGGGAAACGTGGGCCGATGGCCTGGAATCAAAAATGTCCCACGTCGCACAAGATCAGGAAAAAAACTGGGAGTCTTGGGCGCACCAATACGAACAATCTTGGGAAAGTTGGGGAAATGAACTCGAAGGTGGCGAATTGAATCCGGCCATGGTCGGTGAGTTGGTGGAAAAAAACTTGAAGCTGCTCAGCAAAATGCCGCTTGGCCAACTGGTGGATCAATCGTTGCAAGATGGACTTGGAGAACTAAGCAATGCACCTTGGGAATCATTGACCGAATTAGGGGAACTTGCCGAGCATGCATTGGCGGAACCACTTGCCCAGCTAGAGGAGAAAAAATCCGCTCTCAGTGGCGAGAAAAATGCACTTGCCGCTGCAGCGCGTGAATTGAAACAAGACGCAAGTCGACTCGCCGAAAAAGTTAAGCCAGCCGATCGCGCAAACCCAATTAAGTTACGCGCCATCGCTTCAGCAGCAGCCGGGAAAGACAAAAAACAAATCGAACTCGATGCGAAAATTCGAGCTCTGGAGTTGCTGCTTGAACGCCCGGAAGTAACGGAAGCACAGCGAAAAAAAATGCAGCAGATGTTAGCGGAGATTCGTGATGCCCGCACGATGTTGGACCGCGAAAAACAGGAGTCGCGTCAATCCGCAGCAGAAGTTGTGGAACGGGTCGAAGTGAATCTGGAAAAACTTGATCGCGATAAAGTTCAATCGCTGGAACGACATTTGGCCGAAAAAATAATGGCCGAGCGTCGCCGTCACGAAAAACTGATCGAGGAATTGGAAGTCCAAATGAAAAAAATTCATGACTCCAAGGCACAATCTGAAAAAGCAGCTGCCGAAACAGACCGTCTTGAATCGACTGAAGCTGCCCCAGCAAAACTGCTGCACTCAAAAGCTCGAAAAGCCGCCGAACAAGCCGCACATCAAGCCGCACACGCTGCACATCAGGCTGTTGAACATGCCGCTCAAGCTACACATCAGGCTGCTGAACATGCCGCTCACCACGCCGCACACGCGGCCCATCAAGCGGTTGAACAAGCCGCAC
>JANNWZ010000214.1:0-3074 GCA_031409295.1 Mariniblastus sp. | reverse complement strand
TACGATCTCGGCCTTTTGCTCAGCGGTAAATTTTCTTCGGTTTTTGGTCATGGAATTTCTCCTGGGTTAGCATTATGTTAACCCAAATCAGGAAATTCCAAATCCTTTAGAGGCAAGACAGAGATGTATCGAACGAAAGCGATGGTCGAACAATCAGAGCCAAAGAAAGAGGTGTATTTTGTGATAGTAAGTTAAGGATACATCAAACGAAGCAAGATAATCTGATTTTCAAGTATAACGCGAAATATCCCTTCCCCGAATCTAGTTGGATAATGTACGAAGATCCAAGAACGGCCGGGATGGACGCGAGTTCGTTAGGTACGCTTTCCCGCAGCATTGAATCTTATCGGATCATCCAAACCGGTGAGAAGTTGCTTGATTCGAGAATCGAGACCGGTTGTGTCCATGTTCGGCTTGAATCAACCAAGATTCCCCCACGCTCTCGTATGGTCGCAGAATTTACTTTTGATTCCGACTCCAATTTGCCGACCCAAATCAGTGCATATGGCGAATCGGAGGAAGGACGATCGATTCCTCATTGTGGGAAATTCGAATGGAAAGCGATGTCAGGTTTGCATGTGCCCGTTCGACTCAATGGGTCGTCGTATGGTGGATACGAAAGTCCGGACGGAAAACGAATCGATGCGAGTCGAACGAATGAAATTAACTTCCACTGGTTTTCCATCAATGAACCGATTCCCGCCGAACTTTTCGACGAGGCTATCTTGAGCGATAGTAAGCGTTTTCAAGACCTGATCGATCCGAGGACAGCCAACGCCACCGAGTTGATGGAGATCATCGAAAAATTGGATCCTAAATACAAACTCGCGCCGGACAAAGAACCGACTGCACCCAAATAGCAGTTTAGATTGACGACTCGACGACTCGTTCCAAGGCTCCGGACTTGGAACGCACTGTCTGGGCTGT
Source organism: Mariniblastus sp. (assembly GCA_031409295.1). GTDB lineage: Bacteria > Planctomycetota > Planctomycetia > Pirellulales > Pirellulaceae > Mariniblastus. The sequence continues at coordinate 2,147 of JANNWZ010000214.1, read as the reverse complement.
GCGACAAATAGCAGTTGGTAAAGATTGCGTTAATGCGACTTTTGTTCCGTTGAAAGGCGAAGTGGCTTGAGCCTGAGGTAGCGGAACGGCGCGAGCCGTCCGGTAAATCATTGAAACACAAAGCAGAAACCGTAGGGCTCGTGCCCTTACGCTACAACGCAGGGACGACGAACAGGTACCGCTGGCGGAGCCAGCAATACAGTGGGTTGCGAGGCAGAGCTTCGCAACCAGATGGAGGTGATTAATGCTAAACGCCCTCTTTGGCTTGGCCGATCTTTGGCTCGGCCTACGAAGCCGGTTTGGGCTTCATCGAATCCAACAATCGTCCGGGCGAACCCATCGCGTTGTAACCCCCGTCGACATGTAGAATTTCGCCGGTGATGCCGTCGGACATATCGGAAAGCAAAAACGCACCCGAATTGCCGACTTCTTCATGCGTGATGTTGCGACCCAGCGGTGCCATGTGTTCGTACATGGTCAACATTTCACCGACGCCGGCTGCGCTACCCGCGAGCGTTTTCAGAGGACCCGCACTCAAGGCATTGACCCGCACTCCCGCCGGACCGAGATCGTAAGCCAAATATCGCGTCGTCGCATCGAGGGCGGCTTTGCAAATGCCCATCACGTTGTAGCCCGGCACACATTTCTCTCCACCGAAATACGTCATGCAGGCAATCGCCGAACGCTGGGACAAAATCGGTCGCGCGGCATTGGCGACCGCGATCAAGCTATAACAGCTGATTTCCATCGCCATGTTGAAACCAGCGCGGCTGGTCTCGACAGTATCGCGACCGAGATCGGCTCGGTCGGCAAACGCGATGGAATGCAACAGGAAATCGATCGTCCCAAACGCCTGCTTTGTCGTTTCCATGACTTCGGCTATCTGGACATCGTTTTGCACGTCCAAAGGTATGAGGAATTTTGGTTTACCGCCGGACGTCGATTTTTCAAAACACTTTTCAACACGGCGACGATTTTTTTGTTTGTCGTCGTCAGCTCGATCGGGCAAATGGCTAAAACCACATTCGCCACCTTCGGACATGATTTTTTCGGCGATCGCCCAAGCGATAGACCGATCGTTGGCAACACCGAGAATCAGACCTTTTTTTCCTGTAAACAAGCCCATTGAATTGGCTCCCTAACTTTCATAGTTTCCGTGGTATCATGGTTCGAGCAAGTCAGACTGACTACGCAAGATTAATTAAGTGCGGTTGATTGGCCGAACCTTAACTTTACCTGATCCCAACCATTTCACGAAACCCCCATCATGTCGACGTTGGCTGCTACGGATCGCATTGTCGCGGGCAAAATCGGTGCCCGATTGTTTCCGAAATTGATCGATTTGACGCTTATGAGTGGCGAAAAGTCGGATTTGCTCACGGTCGGATTGAAGCTCATTGGCGCCGAAACCAAAGCTGATTTCGCAGCGATCGTTCAAGGAGTAAAAGGGCAGTGGAGAACGATCGGCAAATCCGCCACCGCGCCCAGCTTGCCAACCGAATTGCTCGCCGAGACTTTGGATAGCGACCGATGTCAAGCCGAAGGCGGCTGGATTGCCGCGCCGCTGAACGCGCCCAATCCGAACGGCCGGTTATTGATTTTAAAATCAAATACCCGAATCGACCCAGTTGAGTTCGATTCCCTGGCCGCCGCATTTGGTTTGGCGCTGGCAGCCGACGAGCGACAATCCAGTCAAGTTCGTCGCGCCGATCGGTTGGCGGCGATGCTGGACATGACCGCCCATTGGAATCAGTCTCGGGAAACCGACCAACTGTTGGAACAAATTGCCGTTGCTTCAACGAGACTGTTGGGCTCGGAACGGGCGACCATTTTCCTACCCGACAAGACCGGTACGATGCTGATCGGCAAGCCCGCACTCGGGGTCCAGGATGGTCAGTTGCGCATTCCCGCCAATGCCGGCGTCGTGGGTTCCGTCATGCAGTCCGGCCAACCCGCTCGTGTCGATGCCGACATCTCGTCCGAGCAACAACAGATCAGTCGCGCCGTGGACAAACAACTGGGATTTCAGACTCGCACGCTATTGTGCGTTCCGATGATCAATGCCGCCGGCAAGACGATCGGTGCGTTTGAATTGATCAATCGGTTGGCCGGTAATTTTACGGACGAAGACGAATTGGCACTGACCG
>JANNWZ010000213.1:0-29881 GCA_031409295.1 Mariniblastus sp. | reverse complement strand
AATCGATCTACGCCACCGTGCCAATGATCAAGCTGCAGGCTCGACCACTGGCATTAACTCTTAATAGCTTCCAAAATAAAACTCTGGATGTCTATAATCCAGATACTAGGGGTAATCGATCTACGCCACCGTGCCAATGATCAAGCTGCAGGCTCGACCACTGGCATTAACTCTTAATAGCTTCCAAAATAAAACTCTGGATGTCTATAATCCAGATACTAGGGGAGCAAATGCCGATAAAATTTCGTCATTTTCGATTCCCAATCACGGAAGTTTTTTCGGGACAATTCCTAGGTTCGTTAGTTGCAAGACCCGGAAAGTAGCTCACCGAGGAATCGAACCTCGTCTAACTGTTTCGAAGACAGTCGTGCGAATCCATCACACTCGCAAGCCAAAAATATGAGAACCCGGTTCGGACAGGGACTCAGTGTCCACGCCAGGAATCGAACCTGGTCTACGACCTTCGCAGAATCGCGTGCTGATCCAGTACACTTCGCCGACAAATTATCGGACCTCACAATGCACCATTCAAAATTCTCAAGTGGTGCCGGTGGGATTCGAACCCACAAACACTTGTTCCTAAAACAAGCCGCTCAGCCATTGGCGTACCGCACCAGATTAAGTTTGTAGTCAGAAATTCGAAGTGTGTAATTTCAAACTTCACACTGCTTAATTCAATACTCTTAGCGACCCATACCGGATTTGAACCGGTGATCTCTGCCGTGACAGGGCAGCGTCCACTCCTGGCTGGACTGATGGGCCAAAGTCAAAGACGCCATTGAGATTCGAACTCAATCAAACATGTTTTGCAGACATGTTCCGCTCCAAGCGGATTGGCGCCAACAAAAAATAGTAGTCCCGGACGGACTCGAACCGTCGATCGTCTGTTTGTAGGACAGCTGCCTTCGCCGCTGGGCCACGGGACTGGGGAAGTTGAAAAACGGAATTTGACAATGTGAAATTGAATCGCGTGTACTTCAAGCTGTGTGTTTCCTTACTCTGACTTCGAAAGCGAAAGACCAGGGACTCGAACCCCGAAGCGGTTTGATCCGCCAACTGTTTTCAAGACAGTCTCCTCATCCTGCCGGATGCCTTCCGTAGTACCGCATAGGAGTTTCGATCTCCTTCCTGTTGCTTGAAAAGCAGCCGACCTAGCCAGTAGTCGAATGCGGCAAAAAAACTGAAAACTGAAAACTTCAGCGCAGCGCCAAAGGTGACCGATCGGAATCGAACCGACATGAACTTGATTCACAGTCAAGTCCCTGAACCAATGCAGGACGGCCACAGCTCCATAGGCTGGAATCGAACCAGCGGCAAACTGATTAACAGTCAGTCCGAGCCACCAACGGCTCCCCCATGGAATAACTAACATCACTAACACGACTCAGTCGGGTATCAGCGAGTCGCACGCTGTCCTTGCGTGGCCCCAAACCACACCGCTTACTCCAAGCTATACCCGCAACAGAAAATAGAGTGCCATGCCGGAATCGAACCGGCCTGACCGGATTGGAAGTCCAGTACCTTTACCGCTCGGCCAATGGCACGGCAGAGGTTTGACGTTGGAGACGCGCCACCATTGCTGAATGTCAAACGTCAAACGTCAAACTTCTTAAAAGCGTCCAGCGGGAGTCGAACCCGCACTTCCGCCATGGCGAGGCAACAGGCTACCGCTACATCATGGACGCATTTTGTTTTCTAAATTGTCAAAGAGCGAGAACGCCGAAGCGTCCCAAGAGCACCGAGCCGGAATTGAACCTGCATCACCTCGTTACGAAGGAGGTGTCTTGCCGTTAGACCATCAGTGCTGGTTTCAAGTGTCAGTGCTAAATTTTTCAAAGTGGGACCGGTGGGAGTCGAACCCACATGACCCGGTTTAAGAGACCGGCGCATTACCTTGTCTGCCACAATCCCGGTGGTCTACTGTCAGTCGGCGTGGAAGGAATCGAACCTTCGACCGTCGTCTTATAAGAACGCTGCTCCAACCGCTGAGCTACACGCCGCAAACATAAGTGAGGTCGGAGAGGTTCGAACTCTCGCCCGCCTGGGTAAAAGCCAGGGATGCTTCCGCTACACCACAACCTCAATTGGCTATGACGTGACGTTTCAAACGAAGTGATAATTGCATTTCAGTGTCTACAAAAATAAGTTAAGTTTTTCCTACAGCCTGCAGCCAACCGCCTTCAGTCTGCTCAAGTGGTAGCCCAATGGCACTCACATTCGAGTAATTGTTAGCGGAGTCGGCGCAAGCCGCCCGGTTTTCGTCCGTAATTCCCACGCAAATACCGGACGGCTCGCGCCGTTCCGCTACAAAGTAAGCGCCATTAAGTGGTAGCCCTGAGAATTGAACTCAGCGCGACCCGCGTATCAGACGGATAAGGGCACCAGCCCGCGACTACCGGTTGTAAAAGTGGACGAGCTGGGAATCGAACCCAGTAGCCTTGATTGCAAGTCAAAGCGCCGACCCATCGGCATGCCCTTGTTCAGTGTTCAGTGTTCAGTGTTCAGTGTTCAGTGTTCAGTGTTCAGTGTTTGGCAGCTCGTGTGGGATTCGAACCCAACCTGTCTGGCTTGAGAAACCAGCGACCTCACCAGAAGTCCAACGAGCCAACTTGTTTCGCTACAGGCGCACCTCTAGCGCAGTCGTGCTTCCGATTAAATGTTTCGCTTCCAGCGTTCGTGCTGTGGCTTCGATTGTGCGGGTTGAGTTGACAACAGGCACGAAAAAACCCGGTGTCACTCTTGGTCACACCGGGTCGTTCACGTTCAAGCGAAGATCCAACCCAGTGTCACCTCAGATTACGACGTAAGCCGAGCGCCTGCCCGTCTGACGACGCGACATTCTCGTTACTCTCGTAATACTGCTCGGCCGAAATCGGCGGATGGGACTTGGGTTGTTTTGAAGACATGACTCCACTTCCAAAATTTATTGACAGTTCTTCGTCGGTTACCTGGCATTTTTTCGCCAATTGGGACCGCCAATTGAGAGCTAAAACAAAACCGACACCATTGCATTCGAATAAACAGACGAGCCATGACCGGTTTGGTTCGCGCAATTTGCAACTTTTTTTGTTCCGACGAACAAGCTTCTGAGCGCCAACCGCACCAATCGCTGTCAGAGACCATTGAATCCGCAAGATAACCGGGTGATACTATTGGCACGTTTACCAAGGCCTAATGGAAGTTCAATGACACTCAGATTATCTACCTTTTTGGTTGGGGCCATGTTGCTGGTTCTGTGGGCAAATGGCGTTATTGCACAGACGCTCACCGACAAACTGATCGCTGAAGATCCGACCAAGTTGGCCGAGCAAGCACGGCTAAACGGCAATATTGTTCGTGGCGCGATCCTGTTTCACCAGGGAAATATTAATTGCGCAAAATGTCATCGGCCATCGTCGGAACAGGATCGAGTTGGTCCGGACCTCAGCCGAATGGAGCGGGAAATTACCGACGAGTTCATCATTGAATCGATCCTCCAGCCCTCGAAGGCCATCAAGAAAGGCTTCGAGACGACAATCGTGTTGGATGTTGACGGGCGGATCTACAACGGCATCATGCTGAGCGAAGACGCGCAGAAAATTGTCATTCGAGACAGCCAAAATGTGGACCAAACGATAACCATTCAACGTGCTGACATCGAAGAGATTAAACCCGGCACGACCTCCAGCATGCCGGATAATTTGGCCAACGAACTAAAAGATCGCCAACACTTTCTCGATCTCTTGCGGTATGTCTTAGATGTCAAGGAGCGCGGACCCGAGCTCAAAGTCGCCGCGGCCAACGCCACGGTCCGCCGTGAGCTTGACCCTGAACTCAAAGGACTGGTTTTGATTCAGGAATTAAATTGCGTGGCCTGCCATGCATCAGAAACGTTTCCCGCGATCGTCCGCGCCAAACAGGCACCCCGTTTGAAGTGGTCCGCCGCCTGGTTGAATCCGGAATGGATGGAACGATTTATCGGTGCTCCACACACGGTCAAACCGGGAACAACGATGCCGGAATTACTCGGTCATCTCGACGACGCGACGCGCTTCCACACAGCCCAAGCCATCACTCATTTCCTGGTATCCCAAGCCGACAATCAGTTTCAAACTCAAGCTATTGATTCCAGCTCGGTTCCACGCGGTCACGAACTGTTCAATTCCGTTGGCTGTGTCGCTTGCCACTCACCCAGAAACGAACAGGCCGTCGAACAACCTTTGCCCAATTCCAAGCCACTGGGCGAGCTCGCCTCCAAATACAATATTAGCGGTCTGGTTCAATTGTTGGAAAACCCACTCGTCGTGCGTCCCTCTGGGCACATGCCCAACATGCAACTCAGCCATCGTGAAGCGACCGACGTGGCGAACTTCCTGCTGCAATCGGTCAGCGAAACAACCACCGGTTGGCGGCTTGATACGGAATTGGCTAAACAGGGAGAAATATTTTTTGCCAAAAACAATTGCAATCGTTGCCACGCCGATCTGATGGCGGAGACTCCCCAACCCACAAGTCTCCTGTCACTCGACAAACTGAATCCTGAAAAGGGATGTCTGTCCAGCGAACTCGGCAACTGGCCTGGATTCCAGCTTCAAGAGTTCGAAAAACAGGCTATTCAAGCCGCTGTCAATCGCGTTTCGATGCAGCTGACCAACGAGCAGCAAATTGACGTCAGTCTGACGTCGTTCAATTGCGTTGCCTGTCATGAACGTAACCATTTGGGAGGCGTGACGTCCGAACACAGTCCTCATTTTCAGACAACGAATCTTAACCTTGGCGAACAAGGCAGAATTCCACCGACACTGACCGGGGTGGGGGCCAAGCTGAAAACGCAATGGATGCGGGAGGTGTTGGTAAATGGCCGAACGATTCGCCCGTATATGAAAACGCGAATGCCACAGTACGGTGAAGAAAATTTAGGTCACCTCGTCGAACTGTTTCAGGCGCATGACCAGCTGACGGAGACCAGATTCGCTGAATTCAAAGACCAAGAGGAAATGCGAAAAAAAGGTCTGGAACTGGCTGGAAACAACGGACTTAATTGTGTCTCCTGTCATACGTATCAGTACAAACTTTCCGACACGATGCCCGCAGTCGATCTAACCGAGATGGCGGAACGTCTGGAAAAAGATTGGTTTTACCAGTACATGCTCGCTCCTCAAACGTTCAGTCCCAACACGGTCATGCCGTCGTTTTGGCCAGGTGGGCACGCGATTCGAAAGGACATCGCCGGCACGGCGGACCATCAGATCGAAGCGATCTGGCAATACTTGCTGGATGGGCGACAGGCCGGCATGCCGCACGGAGTGGTGCGGGAACCGTTGGAAATTGTCGTCGCAAACGAAGCCCAAATGTTACGACGCAGTTACCCGGGCATCGGCAAACGTGGAATCGGCGTGGGCTATCCGGGCGGAGTCAATCTGTCATTCGATGCAGAACAGTTACGATTGAACGCCATCTGGAAAGGCAAATTTGTCGATCCGAGCGGAGTCTGGACCGGTCAGGGATCGGGCAATGTGCAACCCATGGGGAAGACCATCGATTTCGCCAAAGGACCGGATCTGGACAATGCTAGCGAGCCTTGGATTGTCGGCGAAGGACGGCCACCAAATCATCAATTCAAGGGTTATTACCTGGACTCCCTCCGCAGGCCGACGTTTCGGTACTCCTTCGATTCAATAGAAGTCGAAGATTTCTTTTTCGAAATAATTGAGGCTAAGTTGAACACGACGTATCTTCGTCGCACGGTGTTGTTATCTGCGACCGACGCGCGAAAAGGCTTGCGTTTCCGAATTGCTTCTGCCGATGAAATTTCGATCGAAGATTATAATCTGTTTGCGGCTGGTGGCCGGTTGAAAATTCGAATGATCTCAGACCAGACGCCGCAAATTGTCCAAGATGTTGACCAAGGCCAGCGATTGGAAATCCCATTTGATATCGCTCCGGGACAAAAACAAAAATTGGTGCTGGACTATTTGTGGGAGTAGTGTTCGCGAGTCGCAGTCACGGCAACGAACACCGACTCAAGTTATGCCGGCAGAATGATCAAAGCCCCCTCCAACCTCGGAGAATTTTCATGACATCTTTGTTTCAATTGGTTTCGTTGATGACTCTGGCCATGTTTCCGCAGCAAGAGCCGCTGGGCGAATATTGGGGCACGGCTGAAGAAGAATCAATGTACTACAAGTTGGTTGATGTTCCGCTGCCGCAAGAGTTGGCTATTGAGGCAGGCAGTTTTGAAGTTCTGCCTGACCAACAGCGATTGGCCATTGCCACCCGACGTGGCGATATCTTTCTGGTTGACGGCGCCTTCGACAAATATCCGGAACCCCAGTTCAAAAAGTTTGCCAGTGGTTTGGATGAAGTCTTCGGGATGGCTTATCGGGACGGTTCGTTTCTCGTAAACCAACAAGCGGAGGTCACCCGGATCACCGACACCGACCTTGATGGACGCGCCGACCGTTTTGACACGCTCAGCGATGTGTGGGGTTTTCGCAATTACCACGAATTCGCGTTCGGCTCGAAACCCGACAACGACGGAAATATCTGGGTGGCACTGTGCCTCTCGGAGTCCTACAACTCCAAAGCGCCGTTCCGTGGTTGGTGCCTAAAAATCACGCCTGAGGGCCAGGCAATTCCGGTTTGCAGCGGGATTCGAAGTCCTTGCGGCATCGGACCTAATGAACATGGCGTGATGTTTTATGCTGAAAGCCAAGGCCCCTGGAACGGATCATGTTCGCTGAAAGTTTTGCAACCTGGTGGATTTATGGGCCACCCGATCAGTTTCAACTGGTATGAACTTGCTCCCGAGATGGGTCCGGTCCCCGTGATACCAAACACCGATTCGCGATTGGAAATCGAACGCCAACGAGTGAAAGAGCTGGTGCCCTACGCAGTCGTTTTTCCCTACATGCGCATGGGGCGTTCTATTTCTGGCTTCATGGTAGATCAGACAGGCGGTAAGTTTGGCCCCTTTGAAAACCAGATTTTTATTGGCGACTTCAGCCTCGGTGTGGTAATGCGCGCCACGACGGAACAAATCAATGGTGTCTGGCAAGGCGCTTGCTACCCATTTCGCGAAGGGTTCGACACCGGACTGTTGGCGGTACAGTTCACGCCCAATGGCAGTTTGATCGCGGGTGGCACGAATCGCGGGTGGCCAGTTCGGGGGCCCAAGGCTTATGCCGTTCAGCGGCTCGATTGGACTGGCTTGGTCCCTTTTGAAATCAAAGAGATCAAAGCCCAGCCAACTGGTTTTGAAATTACCTTTACCAAACCCGTGGATCAGGCAATTGCGTCCCAGCCAGCCGTCTATCAACTCAAGACATTTACACACATCTATCACGAAGGCTACGGTAGTCCCGAAGTCGACCAGACTGCACCACAGACGACTCAAACAACTGTCAGCGACGATGGAATGAAAGTCGCGATCAAAGTTGATGGTTTGGCGCCAGGGCACGTGCACGATTTCTACTTGCCCGACCTGCGATCGGCGGACGGCGAAAAACTCTTGCACGCTAGCGCTTACTACACACTCAACGAGATCCCCAAATCGAACGCCGACGAAGCAAACGCTGATTTGTTGCATGTTGGTTCGACGAGAAACATCATCGAGTTCAAGCGACCGGCTGCTGCGGTGCAATTGATTGGTGAGTCGGGTTCAACGCTCGTCCCCGAATCGCAGCACCAATGCCAATGGACATTTGAGGGTGGCACGCTGACCGCCTCGCCAAAATGGGACAGCGTGGTGACGCCCCAAGCCTATCGGGATTTTCAACTGCATGTGGAGTTCAACGTTAACGACGCTGGCGATGTGCCGCGAGAGACCAACGGAAACTCGGGTATCTATCTCCAGCAACGATACGAGTTGCAAATTCTCAATTCGTTTGGAGTTTCAGCAGCCGACTACAACTTCCAGGATTGTGGCTGTATCTATGGAACGAAGAAGCCAGACAAACTGGTTAATAAAGCTGCAGGTCAATGGCAAAGTTTCGACATCGCTTTCCGGGCAGCACGTTTTGACGGCGCTCGAAAAACCGAAAACGCTCGTGTCACTGTTTTTCAAAACGGCGAACTCATCCATGACGATGTTGTTCTGCAGCGAGAGACGGGCGTGGGAAAGCGAGAGGAGAACTCCGATCGCCCGATCTTGTTCCAAGGCCATCACAATCAAGTGCAGTTCCGCAATGTCTGGATTCAGGAATTGAATTTGGGCCAGCCGGAAGCAGTAGCCGCGCTACCCAAAATTACGGTCAGCCAAAAAACACTTCCGCTGTCCGGCGAGGTGTTTAAGTTGAACGATTCTGACGCGTTTGTTCTGCTGCCGAAGGGGCCTCGCGACGAGAAGTCCAAGATCCCATGGGTTTGGTACGCGCCGACGCTTCCTGCGTATCCAGCAACCGAGGAACTGTGGATGTTCGAACGATTTCTCAAATCAGGAATTGCTGTTGCCGGAATCGATGTTGGGGAATCGTATGGCAGCCCGAACGGGAGAAAGAAATACGACGAGTTTTACAACTACCTGGCAACGTCCCGAAATTTCAGCACCAAACCCTGCTTGCTGGCCAGAAGCCGGGGAGGACTGATGCAGTACAGTTGGGCGATCGAAAACCCCCAGTCAGTTTCCGGTATCGCCGGTATTTATCCCGTTTGTAATCTCTCCAGCTACCCCGGCATCGAACGAGCTTGTGGCGCCTATGAGTTGACTGCTGAACAACTCAAGGCCAATTTGAGCCAGCACAATCCGGTCGATCGAATCGCTCCTCTGGTCGAAGTACGAGTTCCCATTTTCCATATTCAAGGAGACAGCGATGATGTTGTTCCGCTTGCCGAAAACTCTGCGCTGCTGGCAGAACGCATTCGGAAACTGGGGGGCGAGATCGAGTTGGAAGTGGTCGCAGGACAAGGCCATAACATGTGGGAGGGCTGGTTTCAGTCGGAGCGGCTCGTCGAATTTGTTTGTCACAGCCTCGGTCGGCCTGTCTACACGCACCCGGTTCCGGAAAGTGATCTTTGGTTGACTTATCCCGGCGGTGACGGTCCCGGCAAAGGAAAGCACATTGTGTTGATTGCGGCGGAACAGGAATATCGCAGTGAACAATCCCTGCCGATGTTAGCGCAGATCCTGTCGCAACGCCACGGCTTCGATTGCACGGTTCTGTTTTCGGTCAACGAGCAAGGCGAAGTAGACCCCACGTTGCCAGCGCCGTTTGAGGATAAAATGAAACGACATAGTATTCCGGGTTTAAAGTTTCTCGCTGACGCCGATTGTGTGATTTGGATGTCCCGTTTTATGCAGTTGCCCGACGACCAGATGCAACTCTGGCATGATTATTTCGATTCCGGCAAGCCGATCATCGCTTTGCGAACCGCCAATCACGGTTTTTGGGGCGGTAAGCAATATTCGAAAAACGGAAAAGATGTTTCGTTGAGTCAATTGCTTGGCGGGTCGTTTATGGAACATCACGGAGGTTGGCATAGCGAATCAACCCGAGGCTTGGTTGTCGAGGCAAGTAAAACGCACCCGATCTTGGTTGGCATCGACGACATCTGGGGTACGTCGGACGTGTACCGGTGCCACAATGACAAATCCCCGGTTCCCGCCGACTGTCAGGTCTTGGTTACGGGTCAACCTTTGTTGGATCTGACGCACGATTCCGCCGCGAACACGAACAAGGAACCGTTGCCGATTGCTTGGACCAAAACGTGGATTGGCAACCAGAATTTACCGACCAGAATTTTTCATTTCACAATGGGATCGGCCGAGGACTTTGAAAATGCCGGAGTGCGGCGATTGACTATCAACGCCGTTTACTGGGGGCTGGGAATGGAGAAATCCATCAGCGCGGAAAGTTCCGTCGATATTGTCGGCGAGTATCACCCGTCCAAGTCCGGTTTCAATTATCAAGAACTTGGCGTTCAACCGCGCAAGCCAAACTTCTACCATTAATCAGGTTGACCACGATTGATTTTTGCGTATTCTCTGGGCTTTCACGAACGACTTGGATCAGGCGGCAAGTGGGGCCCTCCAATTTGACTCCCCAATCGGCAAACTTCGACCCCTTACTTATTCAACTGTTCTTTGCAATAGATTTGGTTGTTTTTCAATGTGCCGTTATTCGGAAATTGAAGCAACGCTTGTTCATATAATTTGATCGCGGCGTCCCAATCCTTTTTTTCAATGTAGGTCGAGGCCCAGGTGTTCCAAATGGCAACAGCATTGTTCGACAAGTGCGAGTCCCCCGGGTATTGCACCAACCCTTTTGAGTAGATATCGATTGCCGATTGCCATTCCTTCTTTTTCTGGAAACCAATTGCCCAGTCATCGTACACCCTCATTGCCAAGTTGTGCGGGTCGTCTTTGCCCGTGAGAAGTTCCTTGTGGGCCGTGATGGTGTCGAGCGCTTTCTGGAACTTCTTGCCTACGCAATAGCCTGAGACGATGCGTTGCACATGAGACTTGGCCAGCTCGTCGACTTCGACCATTTCCGGGAATCGTTTTTTCAAGCCAAGGATTACGGTCCGGGCATTCTCTTCGCCATCAGCGGCAAAAACATCCTTGATCCATTCCTGCATCGTGTAGACAAGGTTCTGCATCAAATGCTCATCGCTAGGGAATTGCTTCAATGCCTGTTCGTAGACAACGACAGCTTGAGCGGGATTTTTTTCGGCGATGAGCGAATTGGCCCAGGCATCGGAGATGGATTGATTGAGGTTTTGGGCCGCGTTCTTTTCTGTCAGGAATTCCTTGTGCCGATCAACAGCGGCCAGCGATTCTTCAAAGTTCCCGGCGTCACGCAACTGGCTGACAACCCGCTGGACGTGGCTGGCGGCAATGTCGTTTAACGTGGTGAGCTCAGGAAAACGTTTTAATTGCCCTGCCAGGAGTGCGCTGGCTTTTGCCTCACCCTCCTTTTCGAAAGTCTCGCGAACCCATTCCTGCACGGCGTAGACGATGTTTTGGGACAAGCGTTTGTCACCGGATGCTTTACGCCAGGCGTCATTCAGCAGATCGATTGCCTTCGCATAGTTCTTCGCTTCCATTTCAGACTGCGACCAGCGCAACGGCAAATTGGCCGTCCATTTCTTTAGCTCCTTTTGAGGCGTTTCGTCGATCTTTTCGAATCCCGGCTCGACGACGGCGATGGCCTTCTCCCATTGGCCAGCTTTGACAAAATCTTCGCCGCGGCGGATGAAAATCCAGGCTTGCATCGCCGGAAAGTTGCCGTCCGGAACTTCGGCCGCCGCCCGTCGCAGGATGTCAATTGCCTCGTCGTCCTTATTGGCCATGGCGGCGTTGTCGGCCCACTGGCCCCAAACGACTTTGCGATTGTGCAAGAACGTTGCATCTTTCGGCGCAAGGTCCAAACCAGCGACAAGCACGTTACGCGCCTCTTCGAACTTCCCTTCGTCGGCCAGGCCACTACTCCACTTGGCCAGGGCAGCCAGGGCGTTCTTGACGGCGGACGAGAACTCCCGATCAAGGGCCATGGCGCGAAAGTAGGCGAGCAGCGCCTCGTGATGCCGTTTTTCATCGGAGAGCGTTACGCCATGGTTGTAATAGATGATGGCCACCAAACCGGCTTCGGCGATCTCGCGTCGCTGATCACGGTTGCTGTCCGGAATGTAGCGGAATCCAGTCTTTTCCATGATGTTTTCTTGCGCAGCTGGATCGCGGGCCGGATCGAAGCCCGAGGCGGTCGTTGTCTCGACGTCCGCGTGTTTTGTACCATCGTAAAGGATCGAGAATGCGTGATCGGGAACCTCAATCGCCCGCACATCCAGCCCCAGCCGTCGGCCGAGCACGTTGTAAAGTGTCGCCGACGAAACACAATTGAACTTTCCCGTGTCGAGGATGACCGACAGATCCGTTTGCCTCGCCGAGTATCCTTTGGCAAGCGGACCGTCGGCAGCGTGCATCCATGCCAGGAGTTTTTCTCCTTTTTCAAATGGCGTGGTGGCGCCAGCCACGGCTGCTCGAGCCTGTGTCTCAAGGGCGTCGAGTCGTTTCAGGTATTCCTTTCGCTTGTTGGCATCCGTGATCCCGGAAACAATCAAGGCCGCTTCGCCGAACGACCACTCGTTAAATTTTCCGTCTTTCACGTCAGCGAACAGGGCCGCTTCGTCCTCTGTGATTCCGACGTTTACGGCTGACGTTTTTTTTAAGCGTTCAAGCACATCGAAGGCCTGTGCGGGAGATTCGTTGAATGCGTATCGACTGACCGGCGGACCTTCATGTCCGAACAAGGCAATTTCCGCAACCGCCACATTTTCAGCATTCTCCATGGCCGTGAATCGAAGCATGATCCAACGCGCAGCGGCAGGCGTGAAGGCAAAAACTTGTGGTTGCCCAGTTGGCTTAAGCGGGTCGGCTCGCAGCGACTGGAATCCCGCCTGCATCGAAACCGTGGAAACGAGAATCTCGACCCGTTCGGTTGCGCTTTCAGGTACCGTGTTTTCGGGCAACTGAACCTCGAGCCGCTCAGGCGTGACCATAGCACCGTCGAACCCGTAAACGATGTCGACCGACCCGCCGGTTGCCTTGATCACTGCAACTGTTGACGCATTATCGTCGATGAGCGCCGTCAGGCTCGCTTGTTCGTTGGCAAGAGCCGTCGACCGTTCCGTTTTTACCGAGGGAAGCCGTAGCAGGTTGACGGGCATGTTTTCATCGTCTTGTGCTACCAGCAAATCCCCCGAAAATTGGGCGACAACGAACAGCAATACCAACACGATACGGTTCATCAATAATCTCCAAGTGGGATGCCAATTTTCAAATCGATTTTCAACCATTGTTGCGTCAACAATAAGAGTTTGGATAAGGGGTCGGGAGTCATTTATGCTGCAGCACCCGAGGGACCCGTTCCGGCAAATGACTCCCGACCCCGTACCAGCCCCGACATCAACGACCTAATGAACTCGCCACCTCTGTCGCCTAAAAGCCCACGCTAAACACAATCACAGGTGTGACGTTGCCATTGGAGTCGACCCTTATCCCGCCACCGTGTTCAACTTGGGTCCACACGCTATCCGGGTCGCCATTGACTCTCACACCATATTCAAAACCCAAACTGCCGTTGCCTCCCGATGTATTTTCTCCCCAGACGCGGGCGAACGGCTGGACAAACTCATTCGTGTTCGTGACTTCCACGCCGCCTCGCGCTCTCCAGGTCTGGTCTTCAAAACCGACGTCTCCCTCAGCATAAGGTCCGATGCGGAGACCATCGTCAGACAAATTAGGAAATGGCCAATTGACATCGCCTCGTCCGCCCCCCACTCCGTTGCCTCCGGCATTAGAAAGCCAGCAGCTCGCGTTATATCGAAACGAGGGAGATCCTCCCGAGGTTTGGGCAGCCGTTGGCGCGCCGAAGCGAATAGGATAATTGTCCTGCAAGCCATGCGGATCACGGCGGTTGATGGGATCGTTAGCCACATAGGAAAACAAGTTAGCCTGTCCCCCACGGAATCCAATCGGGTCTTTGACAACCCATCTTCCATTGGCGGCATCGTAGTCTCTCGCACCGAGACGAATTAGCTGTGTGTCCGGGTCGTAGAGTCCGCCGGTGAAACCAAAAGGTTGGAAACCGGGATTGGAATCCTCGAGCACATTGCCGAATTCGTCATAGTCCATTCGCTGGACAATTTCGCCTGAGGCCACGTCGACCACCAAACGGGGACTACCCAAGTCATCGCAGATGATGCGATAGGTCCTGCCAGCTTTCTCCATTTGGGCCGGCACATTGACCCCGCCGGCGTAGATAAAGCGACTGACTAACTTGCCGTCGCCGTCCAACTCAGCGATCGGTTTGAGCTGGTCCTGATACAGCAAGCCCTGAACTAACTGGCCGTTGAGTTTCTTGCCCACGCGCCGATTGGCACTGTCGATGACATATTCGATCTTCGTTCCGTCGGGAAGATTGACTACCCGAAGGTTGCCAAACGTGTCGTAATCGTAGCCAGTCGTACTGCCCTTGGCCGCCGCAAACAACACCTCACTCTGGCCAGTATGCGTGCGGGCATTGTTGTCGCCGACGCGGACAGACGCGATTCCGAACAGGCCAATGAACGCGGCACAAACGATCATGAGTTTGCTATTCACAAGGTGCTCCTTTCTGGATTTAGAAACTGGACCTGTCCCTGTTTCGTTTCCGTCGGAAATTCTTTGATGGGCTCAAAAAACTGGACGCGTCCAATTTTACTCAAACTGCTTGCTCCTACATGAGGTGAGCAGTTGGCGCCGTACCCTTCTGTCGCCCCCCCTCGTCAAGAATGTTGAAAATCGGAATCCAAGGCAAAATTGTTCTTGCATAATCTTCTATCGTGTCGCTCACTGGAAGAAACCACGGGACGCTTCCACCGCCATAATCTGACGAAAACATGTCGCGGCGCGGGAGATAAAACCAGCTGCCATCAGGAAGTCTGCGCCAACCAGTATGAGTACCCCAGGGTGGGAGGATCGGACCTTCACTGCATATATCGCTGCCAGGACGTCCGAATCCCGACTCGGGACCGTCCATCGTGCGCGGTCCGAAATCCATTGGATTCCTGTCGCCCCCTGAGACACGCGATTGTAGCCCCGTAACGTCCGCATAGTTGAGTGGGTTATTGTCGACATAGGCGTATTGATTCAGCCCTCCGGCAAAGCGAATTGGGTCAGCCGAAAGCCATCGACCGACAGCTCCGTCGTAGTCTCTTGCACCAAGGCGCGTCAGCTGCGTTTCTGTATCGTAGAATCCGCCGGTAAAACCGAAAGGCTGGAAGTCCGGGTTAGTATCGGTGAGCACGTTACCGAATTCATCGTAATCCAGACGTTGAGCAATATCGCCCGTCGCGATCTCGACGACGAGTCGCGGTCCACCCAAGTGGTCCGTGATAATGCGATAGGTTTTGCCATCTCTTTCCATATACTCCGGCACGTTGACCTTGGTCCCATAGATGAAGCGGCTGACAATCTTGCCCTTGCCATCCAACTCCGCGATGAGCTTGAGCTTGCCCTGCCATAGGAAGCCCTTGACCAGCTTGCCGCCCACTTTTTTGCCGATGCGGCGGCCGATGGCATCGACTACGTACTCGATCTTCTGTCCTTCGGGCAAAATAGCGGTGCGCAGATTGCCCTGCGGATCGTATTCATACGCGGTGGTCTTGCCCTTTTCTGTTTTTGACTCCAGGTCGCCGTTCGAGTTGTGTTTGAAAGTAGCGGGTCCATAACTCTGGATGCGATCTTGCGCATCATAACTGCCTGCTCGCGTACCGAGCTGTCCTTCGTATTTAGTGCGGTTGCCGTTGCTGTCGTACTCGTACTGTCCGACCAGATCGCCGTTTTTCGTGGCGGTTTTGAGTCGACCGGCCAAGTCGTATTCGTAGGTATAGACATCCGTAACCCCTTCGATGGTCTCGGTCTTTTTGAGGATGCGACCGATAGCGTCGCGCTCATATTCGACAGCCATAAGATCCTTGCCATTGACTTGGGCAACAAAACGTTTGCGTTCACCGAAGTTCGAGTACTCGTGGGTAGTGCTGACATTCCCTAACTGCGTACTCTTGAGAAACCCGGTCGCGGGATCGCGTTCCATTTTCAATTCACCCGACTGAATCAAGCTGCCGTCAGCGTCGTATTTGAACGCCGTGGCCGGATCGTCGTTGACGCTGATGGAGCTCAATCGGAAATCGTCATCAAAGGTTCGGCTCACGCGCCCCTTGATCGGACCGTCCCAAGTGGTTTCTGTCGGCAAATGGCCGTCATAGCTAAATGAAAGTGATCCGTCCTCGCCAGTGATGCTTCGCAGTTGTTCCATCGGTGCGTCGAACGAAAAACGCAATTCCTGGCCGGGAATGGTCACCGATTCGACCAGACCGAACGTGTTATAGACGATTTCGATTGACTTGCCGTCCGGGCGCGATACTTTCGTGAGTTTGCGATCCTTGTCGTACTCGTATTCGGTTTTGCCCGGGCCTGCACCAACGTCGGGCGGCGAATATCCGGCTGTCAGGTTCACAGGAGTGTATTCAAACGTGTGGGCCGGTTTGCCAGGTGGTGTTAGCGAAGCGAGGTTACCCTGCGCGTCGAATACGAAGCCAATTTCCCGATTGTCAGGCAAGGTTTGTTTGACGAGTCGGCCTGCCAGGTCGTACTCCAGACGCACGGTTCGTTTCAGGGGATCAGTGATCATCGCGAGGTTGCCGTTCGAATTATAGTCGAAGTGCATAAGCCGCTGCTCGTCACCCTCTCCCTGGCGGATGGCAATAACGCGACTCCTGTCGTCGTAGTCGAAAAGCACGGGCAAAATTCCGGGATCTTCGATACTGGTAATGCGATCGAGGTCATCGAATGTTGTCTTGCGCGTTCGACCGGAGGGCGACACACCTGCAATCGTCTTCGCGGCAACATCGAGCGTGTTGGTAAACGTACGTCCATTTACAGTTTGAGTATCGACGACGTTTTGCAAGCTCATTGGGTTATTCGGCTCGGCCAGACTCACGCTGCGCTGAAACGTTGTTTCACTTTTTAGTCCACCGGGAGTTGTTATTGTCATGTTTTTGAGGAGCGGACTGTGCAGGCCCCAGCGCGGGTCGGGCTGCAGGGTCACCACGTCCACCGTTCCATCTGGATGGCGGAGTTCATGGCCGCGCGATAACGCGAACGCCGTTGCGGTCTCGGCGCCGCAGCAGCATTTCTCCAGACGATTTTGGGAACCGTCAGCAAGATCATCGATGGAATACGTAGTCGCCGGTTTCAAGGCCGTCGTCAAAGCGACTTCGTAGCCACGTTCCGATTCAGAGCGCGCCAATGCAATAAAGCCGCCGATGGCATCTTCATCCTTGACCAGTCGCCCCATTCCGTCGTATTCGAATTTGCTCATGTGGCCAAGAGCGTTACGAAAGCTCGCCAACAGGCCGCCCGAATGATAAGCGAGCTCGACAAACTCGCCGGCCGGATTGCTGATTCTGGACAGGTAACCATTGGCATCCAGCTTCAGATCGGTGCGCTGCCCATAGGGAGCGACAATAGCAAGTGGATGACCGGCGGGGTCGCGTTCGATGATGGTTTCGTTCCCGTATGCATCCTGCACCTTGATGAGCCGGTCGCCGCTGTCGTATTCGAAGCGATAGATACTCTTGAGTGTGATCGCGTTTAGCGTTTCCAGATGCTGACCGGTAGCGCTGAATTTGTACAGCTCCTGACCGTTTTCCGAAGGGACGACAATTTCTTTATTAGTAAAGCCGGGCAAAGCGGATCCGATGCGACGGATCCGATGGTGGATTTTGGTGATCTCGGTGCGGAAAAAGCCGTCGTAAACATACAGACTTCCATCGGGACCAAAGGCGAGCGAATTGGGAAATGCCAATCGGGACTCGGACGCCGGCCCGCCATCGCCACTGAATTCGCCGACTTTGGGATCATCCACGCTGCCGCCAGCGATTGTGGAGACAACACCATCAAGCCCGACGCGGCGAACTCGATGGTTATCGGTATCGGCAATATAAAGTGCGCCGTCGGGGCCGATGGCGATGCCGCTCGGCTCGTCGAATTGCGCCTCCAGCGAAGGGCCAGCGTCACCGCCGAACTCGTGGGTCCAGTCCTCGCGATACATCCCAGCCACTGTCGAAAGTCCGCCGCCAGGAGTCAGCCGTCTGATGACATAGTTGCCAGCGTCGGTGATATACAAAGTGCCATCGGCCGTGAGCGCGAGACCCGTTGGGCTGTAAAACTCCGCTTCGCGAGGCGGGCCGCCATCGCCGCTGTATCCTTTCGTTCCGTTCCCGGCCACGGTACTGATGATTCCATCAGGTGCCACACGACGAATGCGATGGTTCTCGGTGTCCGCAATGTAGACCGAGCCGTCAACTGCGACTGCAATCGCGGATGGATGGGCAAGTTTTGCCTCAGTCGCCAGTCCACCATCACCACCGAAACCATAACTTCCAGAACCAGCAACGAGAGACAGTTTGCCGTCGAGCCCGATGCGCCAAACGCGCTGTTCGGTAATCGCAACCAGAAAAACGCTGCCGTCGGCGCCCAAAGCCAAACCGCCTGGCGCCCAACGGGCAAATGCTACTTCCGACGCATTCGCACCTTCTTCTGGAGCTTTGGTTCCTCCGCCCGCAATTGTCTGAATGATGCCATCAGGAGTTATTTTTCTTATTTGATCGTTGGCATCCGATACAAAAATGCTTCCGTCGGGGGCAACGACGAGACCTCTGGGGTAGCGAACATAACGATCGCGTGGTGTACCCGCACCCTGGTTGGTTCTGAGGTCTTCCAGCCGTGCCTCAATGGCTGGACCGCCGTTTCCCAATGCGAAATTAACTCCGCCACCGGCTGCCGTATCGATTCCCTGATTGAGGACTTGTTGCCCACTTCTGCTACCACCCTGGATTCCACCATGTCCCAGATAGAGGACACGCCCGACCGGATCAAAACGATGGTGGATCGATAGAGAACAACCCCCCAGGCCGAACCCGCGAGCATCGAGCCTGCCAATTGATTTCACTTCGTCACGCCAGTAAGTCAGTTCCTGCCGGCTCTGCACGGCTGTCGGGCGCAGCGGAGGTTCTCCAAACCTTTCTGGTACCTGATAAACGGCATCAAAGACCCAGCCGATGCGAATCGTCGCTTGCTGTGCCCCAGTCAGAAAACGACCCTCGGCATCCTTGCCGTCCCAAACATAGGTGTGACTTTGACTGGCTTCGGGTGGAAAGCTCCTGGTGTGTTTCTGGCCAGCAACGAGGATCTCGAGATCAATCCGTTTGAGGCTTTCGGGAACCTTTTCTCCACTCAAGGGAATTTTTATTGAACGCGAGGCCGCATGACCAGCCGCCAGATTGCTGCGATAGTGCAAACCAAACGGGACTCCGACAAGACCGATGTCTTCTCCCAGAATCTGATTTTCAACAGAGATCAGGGACCGGTAGGGAATCCAGTTTCCACATTCGTCGTAGTATCCACCCTCACTCCCTGGAACATCGGGAGCCTGCGCATCGCCCGGTGCCTGGTTGAGGTCGTGCGTACTAAAATGATTTACCTTGACGCGCCATAACGATTGCCCCGGCTTATAAAGCGCGGCCAATTGTTTCCGTTCTTCTATTGAAACACCCAGCTTTTCCAGCGCTGCGGCGTCGGCGGCAACCCCGGTTCCGTCGACATCGATTTCCGCCAGATCGCCTGAAGGTGGCAACAGTCCTATGGCCAGACCATTTTCCGAGGCAATCCACGCTGCCTTGTCATTGTCGAAATAACCCATAGGCATCGGCGTCCCGACAGGGAATTTTAGAAAATTCTCAACGAACACAAGCACGGGTTGGCTTAAAATCAGGTCCTTGCCAGCCACCTTGATCCCCTCCGCGATAACTTCATCGGCGGACAACTCAAAGGCATACGTGTAAGCGCTCGCAGGAGGCAATGCGGCGGGCATCGTAGCGGGTCCATTCGGTCCAACCGTGTACTCGGTGATCCGCACATTGATGCTGTCCAATGCCTTGAGCGATTTGTCGGGCAGGATCATCTGCGCCTTGGTGCCATTCGGTATGAATACCGTCGCTTGACGCTGGCCGTCTTCGTCATTGACCACACTGCCGCGTGCAACCTGGATCGGCGCGGGAGAATTCAAATCGATTGGAGTAACCAGCGGATCTACGTTGATCAGGACCACATCGGGCAACCAAGCATAATCTTGCCAGGGCGCGTTAACAAATCGGCACAATGGCAGGAAGCCAGCTTTCGTGTAATGGATGCAAACGTGTCCACCGCCATTGACAACCAGGTGGAATGCGCCATCTGCTTGACTGAGTGTGCTGCCAAGCTCGGGATGATGAGCGACATCGACGGTGACGCCGGCAAGGGGTTGGCCGTCGCGACCAAGTACGCGCCCCTTCAAAGCTGCGGCGCGCTGCGCGACGATGGCGTTTTCCTCAACGCCGACCTGCAGGGCTTTGCTGCCGCGATAATGGTGTTCGGTCGCGGCGGCCAGTGAAACTGGTGCCGGCTTGAACACTGGCGGCCTGGATGCAACCGATTCAGTTGAACCGTCTTTGGTCACTGGTTCCGGTTCAATCACAGGATCAGGACCGGCAACCGAATCTGGGTCTGCAACGGAATCGGAACCCCTTACGGGACCGGGCCGCTCAAGTTCCTGGCCTTTTTTTGAGTAGGCGAAATAAATCGCCAAGCCAACCAACAGCGTGAACAGAAAACTGCCGCCTATCCAAGCTTGCCGTTGATTCATCGCTCGCCCTTCCAGACATAAACGATAGTACGTGCGCTCTCTGGAGGTTGAATTCTATCCGGTCGTATTTCAAAACACCATCAGGAATCCGGAACGCGAGCGGAGATTTTTTCAGGTAAATGGTTTTTACCCAATCACGCCCGCGGGCAAAAACGAATCAATCTTATGATCCGAGCCTGTCGATCATTCGCGGAATTACAAACGATTTAATCCGCTCTTCGAGCCGCCGCACGATCGTATCCAAAGCTGCACGAGGATCGCAACAAACGACATCACACACAGAGCATCAGGTCGCAGTCGCTACTCACCTGCCCTGCTTTATCTCTTTTCACGCCAAAAACGTGTCATCTCAAGATTGATAGTCCCCAGTGCCGCGGAATTGCCAGACACCCTTAGATTCAACACCGAAGCTGTTAGCCTTCCGACTATCGTCAAGAGGATGACGCAGAATGCAATTATGCCGATGATTGTTATCGTGTTCATCAAACGCTTCCCCGCGTACAACACTCTGACCGATCCACCAGACGTACGCCACTTTCAAAGTCGAGGAATTCGGCGGTCCTCAGGGAGGGTGTCGCGCCTGAGTGGCGTGGGAAAGTCTTCGCTGGTGGCGAAGTTCCTCTGGCGGGCTTCGCGGAATGCTGATGCTGGTCCGCTCCAGCCGGGGTTCTGTTCACGAGCCAAGTGGGCCAGCGGTCATTCTTAGGCTAACTTATAGACTAACAAATCGTTGGCATGTTTTTTCAAGTGATCAAACGACATATAGCCGTAATCTTGATCGCCGAGAGCCGTCCCGACAAAGTCCAGGAACTCGCTAGAAAATACCGAGCCTATGCAAAGCGGACCCGGGTTGATTGATCGCGAGATCTTCGAGGCAGCGAGTGCTGGAACAAGAACTCTCTCAACACCCGTGCGAAACGCGACTTGTTGATTCTTTCGACCCAAGGTTCCTAGCGAGCATTTTAATTGGGTCTGCCGTCATCACTGAAGACGGCACGAAAACTGGAACGCTGTTTTCGGCTTCTGCGGCACATTCCTACGACAATGCTCGCAAAGCCAAACATCAAATGGCTCGGCTCTGGTACTGCAACGGTTCCACCATTGGCCACATGGTTGTTCCATACTCCTAAGTTACGATACATCAAATAGGCTGCACTGTTGTAGCCATCGATACCGCGCTGATGATTGTCTCCAATTCCAAAGTTGTATCCACTGCCAAGTCCCAGCGTTGAATCACCCCATGCAGTGTTAGGTGAGACATTATCTGCGACAAGCAAATTTTGATTGGCCCACATTTCGAATCGATTGTCAGGCCCCCGCCAGGTAAAGCCTACGTCATACCAAGTGCCGAAGTCCAAGACCATTTGACCATGGTTATACCAAGTTCCAGAATGCCAACTTGACCAACCAATGACCAGTTTGTCATCAGCGTTTCCCGGCCCATTTATTTGCCTGGATGCATTCAATGAAAAAGCAGACTGTCCATTATTAAATTGATTGAACCCAAAATTGTCGGTTAAGACGTCCCCGCCCATAAATAGGTCTCGGTCGCCTAAGAGGTCGATCGACACAGTACCAACTGATCTGAAACTGGAGTGGTTGATCGGACCCAACTGATAGTTAATCAACCCATTCGAACGGCCATTACCTTCAGAGGAAGCGAAGTGAACTCCAGTACTTGAATTCACAATAGCTGGGGGCGAACCAGGCAGGGGAAATGTGTTGATCGCTTGACCACCACCGTAATTTCCATTGATGAGGGATGCCGAAAAGATCAAATCTCCTCGCGACACAGAAGTGATTCCGACAAACAGAAGGACTAGACTTGAAAACAAATGAATCTTAAACATGGTATTGACCTCCCAAACGTTCCGAATGCTGAATTACCCTAACCGCCCTCCATCGTTTCAAAACTCTAATGATTGCAAAAATGCCTCCGCCTAACTCGCTCATTTTACATTATGGTTTTGCTGAAATCAAACGGCGATTCTTTGACGCGCCCGAATGTTGCAACTGAGCGAGTATGCGATTCCGCACAGGCGCTCCATTAGCCCTTTCATATGCACATTGGGCAGTCCCATTGAACTTGCCCTTGCCTGGCGAGTTAATCGCGCACTGATTGGCAACCCTTTGGGGTTGGCAATCTCATTCCTCGCGTAATTCAGCGCATCCACATAGTTGCAGACCTCTTCGGCATCGGCCACATCTTCGGCTTGACGACTCAACTCAAGGGCAACGACATCTTTCAATGTCGACTCGGTTCTTCATTCAAGCTGCGAAGAGACGACGGCTTCCTTGCGAACGAATCCATAGAGAAACCACTCGGGACTGGCACCATCGCGCTAGCGACCCCCAGTCGACTGATGGCAGACAAGGCCGCGAAGTGCAATGAGCCGGCAACGAAAAGGGAAGTGGTTTTCGATCACGACAAACCAGAAGTTTGGCACTGTGCGATTTAACGCGCCGCGACCGCGATTGACACATCAAGTCCGGGATCGAATTCGGGTTCGCGACAAACAGAAAAATCAGTCCAAGATTTTTTGCTATCAGGAATACCGGCGAAATCAGCGGATCGTTTAGTTGGTGCCTGTTGGCGGTTTGCCTGGTCGACATTGGCTCTTAGATGTAGATGTGTAGAAGAGCATGGAACAGCGTTTGCACTTGTTGAGGACTCCAGTAACAGAATACCAGTAAAAGAGGGAACCGATAATGTTTAACAATCTTTTGTGGAACACACGTACGGCACTGGTTTCGATTGTCGCCGCAGCAATCGTTGGAACAACTAGTTTTGTTGCTTCAGCCCAAGTCATTACAGTCAACACGTTTGAGGATGTTGTCGATTTTGCTGGCGCACAGCGTGTCTCAAATCTGCCGGGGCCCGACAATGTCGTCTCTTTTCGCGAGGCATGTATTGCCGCCAATAATACTACTGGTGCACAGGACATCGAGTTCGCGATTCCTCTGTCTGGCGATGGCCTTCCTGGTGGCCCGGGTTGGCAGGACGGGGTCGTAATGCTGTATATGGACTTCGACGTCTTTATTCTTTACGACGACGAAACTACGGTCGATTTCACAACACAAACAGCTTTCACCGGCGACACCAACCCAATTGGTAACGAAGTCGGCATCCAGTGCTCAATCACAGCTGCAGGCGCGCCGGCTATCATCGTCGCGGGAGACCGCTGCATTATTCAAGGGCTCGACCGTGTGAACTGGGCTGGCTATGCAATCGAGATCTCGGGGAATTACAATAGGGTTATCGGCTGCACGATCTCGGGTCCACTGAACTCGGCTGTCAATGTCGAGGGCACGGTCGGCTGGCCGGTCGCCACGGGCAATGTCATTGGCGGAACTGGGATTGGCGAGGGAAACATTCTGGCAGGCGTCACCGTCTCGGGAGCCACCGACAATACGGTAATCATTGGCAACACGGTCCGCGGCCGAGGTGTCGGCATCCAGGGCTCAACGCAGTATAGCTTTCCCTGTTTTAACGTCCGAGTTGGCGGGCCGACTCCGGAAGAGGGTAACCTCCTTCAGGGCGGCGGTGGAATCGGGCAAGAGGGATTCCCAACTGGCGCGAAGGTTTCGATCGTCGACGCTGACTACGTGATTCTCCAGGGCAACTACATCGGCACCAACGACGACGGTTCCGCGCCGTACAGCCAAAGGGCTCCCATCGGGGTTGAGATTCGAAATGCTCGCAATGTGACGGTATGCGATAACCTGATTTCGGGTATCGCCATCACAGGGCAAAATCATTACGCAGGAATACGTTTCGGCGAAGCCGTTAGCGTGATCGGCCGTTGTAACAACACGCAGATCTACGGCAACCTGATCGGGACCGATGCGACTGGGTCTTTTGGTATTCCCAATTTACATGGCGTGGTTGCCAGACCATTTACTGCCCTTGACTTGCCAATCAATACGGTTGTTGGTGGCGTGTTGCCCGGTCAGGCGAATGTGATTGCTTTCAGCGAAGGTACCGGCGTGCGGATCGTGGGTTCGAACTTCGGAACCGTCGTCGGCGTGCAGATTCGAGGCAACTCAATTTTCTCCAATGGTGCGTTAGGGATCGATCTTTTAAGTAGCGTCGGTGCCACTGGCGTTTCCCCCAACGATCCACTCGATGTCGACGATGGGGCAAATGGACTGCAGAACTTCCCGGTACTTAAGTCTGCCGAGCAACTTGGGAGAGAAAGACTGCGGGTCGTAGGAGCCTTAAATAGCAGTCCTTCAGCCAGCTTTTTTCTGGATTTCTTTGCTTCTCCCGAACGCGACGCGTCTGGCTTCGGGCAAGGCAAAACGTATCTTGGTTATGCGACAGTTATCACGGATTCAACTGGAAATGCGTTCTTCACCGTCAAGCTGTCCGCAGACGTCAAGACGGGCTGGTTTGTTAGCTCGACCGCCACGGGCAAAAGAAGCAAAAATACATCCGAGTTCGCCCAGTGCGTTGCTGTCCAAAACAACAGGCTCGGAAGATAACGACCTATGAAGGATGCGGAATAGAGCTGGTCGCCTGGCGAAACAGAAATGATTCCGACAGACAGAAGGATTAATCTTGAAATCAAAAGAACTATTACCCAATTCAATTGCAGCCTAGGGCTTCCCATTGAACTGACCCAAGTGTGGATCGGCGCAATGAACTGGAATACCAGAAAGAACGGGCGAACCAAAGGGGGTGAAGTGTTTGATCAAGTCCGAACTTTGCGCCGCGGAATGCCGGCAACGGTAGAGTCGGCCTATCAGCGGCCCAACGAAGTGCCCGATTCTGTTAACAGAGATCCGGCAACAAACGAATGGAAACCATGGGACATCGCTAATGGCGGCTATTGGCAAGGCGGAAAGCAATGGTCAGAGGTCGTAGCGGAAGATGCCGAGTCTTTCCTCAAACGAGTGGACGAGCATAACGCGCCGTTCTTTTTGTATCTGGCTTTCAACGCGCCTCACGAACCTCGCCAATCGCCGGAAGAATTCGTCAAACTATATCCGCTCGATTCAATCGCTACGCCAAGAAATTTCCTGTCGTTGAATCCGCATCACAAGGCAATGGGGCTTGGATCGATGGATGCCAAAGCCCTCCGGGATGAAGCGCTCGCTCCCTTTCCTCGCACCGAGTATGCGGTTCGAGTTCATCGCCAGGAAGCTTCCCGATAACACAACTCTTCAGACAACAGACTCACCTGGCCAGATGATTGACTTTCGTCTTCACACTCACCAAAATCACCAACTCGCGGGACAATTCGGACCCACCAACCGAATTTAAATTCGAATTTCTATCAACGGGCGTAACTCGTTTCCATATTCCTGTTCTCGTTACCCAAGGCAAAATCTCATGTCAGAATTTCCGCCACTCTATCGAGATCGCGCTTTTTGGGGGATTACGGCGACCCAATTCCTGGGAGGATTTAACGACAACCTGTTCAAAATGCTGGTGATGCTGATCTGCGCCGACTATGTCAAGGCGCTGGCTTCCGGTGAGGGCGGAAATCCTTATTTCGATCCCTACCAAACCGGGGGCAGTCTACTATTTGCGTTTGCCTTCGTACTGTTCTCCGGATTTGCGGGGTACCTGTCGGATCGTTACCGCAAGAAAAGAGTGGTCGTCGCTTGCAAAGTTGCAGAAATCTTTGTGATGGGGATGGGCCTACTGGTTTTTCTGATGGGAGACCCGGGAAGTACCTCGTTTATCATTGCATTGTTCGTGTTATTGTTTTTGATGGGCGTACATTCCGCATTTTTCGGCCCCTCCAAATATGGAATTTTGCCGGAGCTGTTCTCGGACGCTGACTTGCCCGTGATCAACGGCGTCATTCTGGGCACGACTTTTCTGGCCATCATTTTTGGAACCGCGCTCGCTGGAGTTCTCAAGCAGCTATTGGGAAATCAACTATGGATGATCAGTTTGGTCTGTGTGGTGTTGGCGGTCATTGGAACGGCCACCGCCACCTTGATCCGCTCAATACCCGCTGCTCAACCTTCCCTGAAATTTTCGTTGAGCGATTCATTCGTTGAGCCGCGGATCTGGAAGCTCGCGATGCGAGACAGTTTGCTCTTCAAGGTCCTGTTGGTTTATTCCACTTTTTGGTTTTGCGGCGGGGTCATCGCACTGACCATCACGTTGGTAGGGGAGGTTCAAATGAACCTTCCCGAGACCGTTACAGGCGCCTTCAACGCCAGCATGGGTCTTGGAATCGGGATTGGCTCGATTTCAGCGGCGATCATTTCGAAAAAGGACGTCCGCTTGATCCTGGTCAAGATCGGCAGCCTTGGTTTGTTCTGCGGCATGGCAGCCGCGTCAATCGTCGCGGTGTTGCCGATCGACGTCGCGTTGAGGTCCTGGCTATTTGGGATCTCTTTGTTTGTCGGTGGATTTTTTGGAGGGTGGGTCGCCATTCCCTTGCAAGTATTTATTCAAGCTCATCCGCCTGCGGAACTTAAGGGCCGGATGATTGCATTGATGAACATCATGACATGGACCGGTATCCTCTTGGCATCGGTTTACTATTTTGCGGCCTTGGCAGTCACTGGATTCAAGATGAAACCTAGCTGGATCCTGATTTCAGTTGGGCTGATCATGTTTCTAGCAGAGACGATTTCGCGCCTGAAAACACAAGAGCATCTCAAGGACAAAAGCGATTTGCCGATATAACGCCACACCAACGCAAACCGTTACGACAATCAGCATCGAAGCTGGGCGCGATTTAGACCGCCTGGCAATCCGATACGACTGAACCATTCGTCGACATTAAAATCGCGACAAATCGACTGAATGGCGCAGCTCCCATACTGGGCTAAGTCTGATTGTTGACAATGTCCAAACTCGGGTGTAAAACGACGTTATGTCCAATGATCCCGCCATTTTGCTTCGCAAACAAGGATTGCAAGTCACAGCCCAGCGATTGGCTGTGCTGCGCGCCGTTTCGAGTCGGCCCCATTGCAGGGCGGACGAAATTGCCAATGCCGTTCGTACCGAGATCGGGGCCATCTCACGACAGGCCGTGTACGACGTCCTTGGAATTTTGGTCGAAAAAGGCTTGATTCGTCGGATTCAACCCGCCGGTTCGCCAGCGCTTTATGAGGATCGGATCGGGGACAACCATCATCATATAATCTGTCGCGCGTGCGGAAAAACGGTCGACGTCGATTGCGCCATCGGCGAAACTCCTTGCTTGACTGCGGCCGACAACGCGGGCTATCAGATTGACACAGCGGAGGTGATCTATTGGGGCACCTGTCCGGAGTGCCTCGCGAAGACTTCGGTGGCAGGAGCATAAATCGAAACAATATCAAAGCCGGAAATTCGATTGGCAGACTTATTGCGTGGTTCAAACAATCTTCCCATCGTCATGAGTCGCTCGGCGGTCCAAAATTGGTCCGCCTCACTAACCACAATAACCACAATCAACATTGTTTAAGCAGTCTTTACTATCAGTCACGAACAGGAGAGGTCAGATGTCAAATTCCGCATGCGGACACAGTTGTCCAGTGATGTACGAGGCGATTGAAAAGCGCGCTTTGCGACCGATCAATCGCGTCAATCGAAACAAGTTAATATGGTTGGTTGCCTTGACCCTCGGCTGTTGGGTTGGGGATAATGCTGGCTCGGTGCTGGCGCAAGAAACACAAACTACGAAACCGAATGGAGATGATAAGGAAAGCGATATGGCAGATATTAGCAAATGTCCCGTAATGGGCGCCGGAGCCAAACACACATCAGCTGGGTTCACCTCGAATCGAGATTGGTGGCCGAATCAATTGAACCTTCAAATTCTTCATCAAAATTCGCCCATGGGCAACCCAATGGGTGAAGAATTTGACTATGCCGCAGAATTCGAGAAACTCGATTTGGCTGCCTTGAAGAAAGACCTCAAGGAGCTGATGACGACGTCCCAGGACTGGTGGCCAGCCGACTACGGGCACTACGGACCATTGTTCATTCGGATGGCTTGGCACAGCGCCGGAACGTATCGCGTTTCCGACGGTCGGGGTGGTGCCAGCTATGGCACTCAACGTTTTGCTCCGCTCAATAGTTGGCCCGATAATGCCAACCTGGACAAGGCCCGTCGGTTGCTTTGGCCCATCAAACAAAAGTATGGCCGCAGTATCTCGTGGGCTGACCTGATGGTCTTGACAGGCAATGTCGCTCTCGAGTCCATGGGCTTCGAAACATTCGGTTTTGCTGGAGGTCGGGCCGACGTTTGGGAACCACAAGAAGATATCTATTGGGGTCCCGAGAGTGAGTGGCTAGGAGACAAACGTTACCGCGGTGACCGCGAACTTGAGAATCCGCTGGCGGCCGTTCAGATGGGCCTGATCTACGTCAATCCAGAAGGTCCCAACGGCAAGCCGAGCGCCCTGGACGCAGCGAAAGACATTCGCGAAACGTTTGCCCGCATGGCCATGAACGACGAGGAGACCGTTGCTCTGATCGCGGGGGGTCATTCATTCGGCAAAGCCCACGGTGCGGCGGATGCAAGTAAATTCATTGGTGTCGCCCCTGAGTCGGCGAGCCTCGAAGAACAAGGCTTGGGCTGGAAAAATACTTTTGGTAGCGGCAATGCCGGTGATACGATCACCAGTGGATTGGAAGGGGCCTGGACGGCTACCCCAACGCGTTGGTCAAACGGATATTTTGATCATCTGTTTGGCTACGATTGGGACCTGACGAAGAGTCCCGCCGGTGCGTGGCAGTGGATTCCAACAGATCCCGCTGCATCGAAACTGGTGCCGGATGCGCACGATCCAACCAAGACCCATGCGCCGATCATGTTTACGACCGACCTGGCACTTAGAATGGACCCGATCTACGGTCCGATTTCAAAACGATTCCACGAGAATCCGGATCAGTTTGCCGCCGCTTTCGCCAAGGCATGGTACAAACTAACTCACCGCGATATGGGACCGTACTCGCGTTGCCTCGGCGCCGAAGTTCCTGCGCCGCAATTGTGGCAAGACCCAGTTCCCGCTGTCGACCATCCCTTGGTCGGCGAGCAAGAAATTGCGGCCCTCAAGAGCAAGATTCTGGCCTCAGGTCTGTCCGTTTCGCAATTGGTCACAACCGCTTGGTCGTCCGCAGCTACGTTTCGTGGGACTGACAAACGAGGGGGAGCCAATGGCGCTCGTCTGCGGCTGTCACCACAAAAAGATTGGGAAGTCAACCAACCGGCCGAACTCGCGAAGGTCTTGCAGTCGCTGGAAAAAATCCAACAGGATTTCAACAAGTCGGCAGTTGGCGGCAAAAAGATCTCGCTCGCTGATTTGATTGTGTTGGCCGGATGCGCCGGTGTCGAAGAAGCGGCGAAGAAAGCCGGACACAATGTGACAGTTCCCTTCACACCCGGCCGCACCGATGCCACACAAGAGATGACCGATGTGGCAGCCGCTGCCGTGCTCGAGCCCACTTCGGACGGGTTCCGCAACTACGTTCGCAAAGGACACGATCGTTCGCCCGAGGAACTGCTGTTGGATCGGGCGCATTTGCTGACATTGAGCGCGCCAGAGATGACAGTGCTTGTTGGTGGTATGCGCGTTTTGAATACAAACTTCGGTAACTCTCAGCATGGTGTGTTTACGAAGCAACCTGGCACGTTGACCAACGACTTTTTCGTCAACCTATTGGACATGAGCACTCAATGGCAGAAGTCCGCCCAAGACGACCAGGTGTTGGAAGGACTCGA
>JANNWZ010000212.1:0-13715 GCA_031409295.1 Mariniblastus sp. | reverse complement strand
GCAATATTCGCCACCACGCTCGTCACCCAATACAGACCCAACGACAACATCAAAGCTGGTACGAATGAAAACAAAGCCAGATAGGCCGATTGTTTCAACACCATGGCTGATAGATAAAGATTCGAGTAACCCATCGCCCGTAGCGTCGCATACTCGTTTAAGCGATAGGCTACATCGTTTCCCAACACCATATAGACAATTGCAGCACCGACCAGCAACGCGATCATGACGCCCAATGTAAAGATGAACCCAATCGGGGTCTCGCCAATCCAACGCTCCAATTCCAATCGAATTACTTCCTCGCGAGTGAGCACGCCGACGGTTTGGTCCGTGGTCGATCTTTGGAAGCGGCCCCGAATTGTTTGCGAAATCACCTCGGCGTCGACTCCGTCCTGCAATTGTACCAGTCCGAACGAAACCTGCTGCACTGTTTGCTGAGGAACCAGGCGTTCGAAAGTCGTTTCTGAGACGATCGCCGCCCCGTTGGCCGCCAGCCCAGCTCCCATGGAAAACAACCCCACGATGTTCATTTGTCGATCGGCAACTTCAAAACTGCGTCCCACGTCGGCGGAATCAAACTTGCGTCGATTCAGAGGGCCGAATTCACGGTGCGATTTTCGATCGATCAATAATGTATCGGCCGAGTTCAACAGGTTGAAGTGCCGATCGATGTCTTGGTCATGAAACGGTGACTGATCAGGGTCGACTCCCAACAGTAAAATCCCTTGCATTTCTCCCCGCTCGGTCCGCCAATTGGCCACCGCCACTCGCAACGATTTGACGTCTTGGACACCGTCGAGACCAGCAATTTCATCCAGCAATCGCTGTTCAATGGTTCCCGAATCAATGAAGTGCAAATAATCGGGTGATCGAATCAGAATGTCAAAATCCAGTTTGCCATAGATATTCGTGGCCGTGTCCTCGACAGCGCCGCGAAAGCCGAGTTGCATAAAAATCAGCACAATGGCCACGCCAATTCCCGCTATCGACAGTACGGTTTTGGGAAGGTTGCTCAGGATGTTCAGCAGCGCCAGGTTGGTACGCATCGTGATTACTTGACCGGCGTGCCAGTCACCGAGGGGTCAACGATGATCTCAATGGTTACTTGCAGATTGACCAAACGGCTGGCCAGTTCATTGTCGCCGCCATCAATTTCAATTCGAACTTCGACCGTCTTGCGATCGATCAAGGCCAACGGATTGGGATCGGGTAGGGTTCCACTGCCAACCACACGACCAATTTCCACTATGGTCCCGTGCAACGGTCGAGGCAACGCCGCACTGCCAATCTCCACACGCTGCTGCAATTGAATTTTGGCGACCAAGCGATCCACTACTTCCGCAGCGCATATCATTTGTGACAGATCACCCAGTTGCAGCAGTGGCGAATTGACCACGACCTCGCCCGGTTTGCCAAACACCTTGAGCACGGTGCCATCGATCGGGGCAATTAACTTGGCATTGGTGACCGCGATGTCAGCAATGGTCTTGGTCAGAGTCACGGTCTGATTTTGTGCGCTTAACTCCTTCAGTGAACTCAACAGGATACGTGCTTGGTCGCGAGATTTTTTTGCCAACTCGACACTCAATTCAGCCGACTTCACGGCAGATTCTTGCCGACGGCGAGCTGTGGTCAGTTGCGATTGAGACTGTTCGATGGTCAACCGTTGTTCCTCGACGGCTGATTGAGCGACATACAGTTGCGTACTGGGATCGCTGGCCAATTGTACTAAACGCGCCAATTTCTCCGCAGCAACCCGGAGTTGTTTTTCGTTGACGGATAACAGGTCGTTCGAGTTGACTTGCTGGAGTTGGAGTTGAGTAGCAGCGACCGAATTTTCAGCGATCAGGAGATTGCTTTGTGCGCTCAGTATTTTCTGTGCGAGTTCGCGCTCCGCGTCGTGACCCTGAGACTCGACCAACTGGGATTGCAACCGCAACGTGTCCTGACCGACATAAGTCGCCAACTCGGTTTTCCCAGCCGTCACGCGATCCCCTTCGGCAACCAACAATTGTTCGATTCGCTGTCCCGACGGCAACAAAACATTAATCAAGCCTGATTTAGGCAGGATTCGACCCTGCGCGACGACTTTTACGATCTCCGGAGCTGAGCCGGTCGTCGACCGGTCCCTGGCGAAATTCTCCGTGGGCCATTTCGAGACATACCATCCCCCCAAAAAGCCGAGCACCGGCAACAGAAGTACAACAATGATACGTGAAAGTTTCATCCAAACTGAGTAGTATTGAAATCCCGGGGACACTCAAGACTGAGCGATCATTGTATCCTCATCGGGTCTGAGGGGCCGGAAAACGAACTAAAACGATCTCGCAGCGACCTTAGCGATTCTAGCGATAAAACCGCGATCGAAAATCAGGCCTTGTCAGATCGAACGTCCCGGGTAAGTTCGATATCCGTTCGGAGACTCTTCAGGCAATATTCGACGGCGATATTGCTTCCGAACTGGTTTTTTTGCGTTTCTTACTCTCCAACCCAACGCTCCCGCCGTCCCTGAGGGCGAGCGGCAGATTGGATTATCCCAACCCGATATGAACCGAAACATGCCGACAATTGAAATTCAACCTCGATTTGAACTTGCGAAACGACTGGCCCGATCCGCTGGGCAACTAACATTGAAGTACTTTCAAACCGATCGGTTCGAGGTCATCCGCAAAAGTGACGGCTCGCCGGTAACAATTGCCGATCAGGAAACGGAAACCCATTTGCGTGAAGAAATCCTGCGCGCGTTTCCACAGGATGCAATTGTCGGAGAAGAATTCGGCTCAACCGCCGGCAGTTCGGGTTTTTGTTGGGCGCTGGATCCGATCGATGGTACGAAATCATTCATCACAGGAGTCCCACTGTACGGGACGATGGTCGCGGTGCTCGATGAACGGGATCGGGAACAGCGGACTGCGGTGATCGGGGCAATCCACATTCCTGGACTCGACGAAGGAATCTTTGCCGCGACAGGGCAGGGGGCTTGGCATTACCGGGGCGACAGTGAACCGGTTCGGGCTAAGGTCTCAGCAACTCGACTGTTATCGGAGAGTGTATTTGTAACTTCCTCGATCGAGGGATTCGCCAAACGAGGATCGTCGCAACCCTTCTTATCATTGGCCAATCAAACCCGTTTCGCGCGGACTTGGGGTGACGTCTATGGCTATCTGTTGGTCGCCACCGGGCGGGCTGATTTCATGGTGGATCCAGAGATGAGTATTTGGGACGCCGCGGCGGTACAACCCATCATTGAAGAAGCCGGCGGTCGATTTACCGATTGGCGCAACGTACCCACCTTTGACGGCGGTGATGCGGTTGGTTCCAATCAATTATTACATGCCCAAATACTGGCAGTTTTGCGCGCTGACAAATCAACTTGAGCATGATTTACTTTGAGCAACGCCAGTCTCGGACCATTGCCACCACGCCCGTTCCACGATCAATAACACGAATTCCGTAAAAATTCGAACAAACCCTCATCTCGCGAAAATATTTGTCGAGAACCAACTTCCAACTCGAACATCGGTTAAAATACTTGCACTAGCGACCAAAGAAATGGCGGAAAGCAGGCCGTTTCATTTTCATTTTTCTGTCGAATCCAAAGGAATCAATCATGAAGTTCAATTGGCTCAAACCGCAGATACTGTTTTCTATTGCAATTGTATTTTCCCCGTCATTGACGTTGGTTAGCTCCAACGCGCAGGACGTTGATAAAAAATCCGATGGATTGGCGATCGCTGAATTCGACAATCCGGTTCAGCTAAAGGGTGGTGATGAGTTTATCCGGGTCGAAAGTCCAGGATACGCTGCGCCCAGTTTGGCCGACATGAATGGCGATGGTCGCAAAGACTTGATTGTCGGTCAGTTTAATGACGGCAAAATGAAAGTCTATGACGGCCTGGACGATGGAAAATTCTCCGAGGGCAAATGGCTGGAAGTCGACGGTAAGCCGGCGGTTGTTCCGGGTGTGTGGTGATGTACCAGCTCGACTCCACAGGTTGTGGATCTAAACGGCGATGGCTATCAGGATATTCTCTCTGGCTCCTATTCGCGCATGGAAAAGAGTATGGCGGGCCTGTTTCAAATTCTCTGGGGAAACGAGGCGGGTGAATTTGCCGCGGCGGAAGTTCTCAAGGGAACCGACGACCAGCCACTGATTATTCCGGCCACCGAAGAAACAATGATTCGGAATATTTGCACGCGACCAACCGCGGCGGATATCGACGGTGACGGGTATCTCGATTTAGTTGTGGGAAATTTTGAAGGCACATTTTTCGTGTTTGCTGGCACGGACAAGGGAAAATTTGCGCCAACGCCATCGCAGTTAATGGCCGACGAAAAACCGATTGCCGTGGATTACCATAGTGATCCATTTCTCGTTGATTGGGATCAGGATGGCGATCTCGATTTGATTAGCGGTTCATCGAGCGGTGGGGTGTCGATCTCGCTGAATGACGGCACCGCGAAAAAGCCCGAATTCACCCCAATGAAAAATTTGGTCAACGCCCCGAAAGCATCTCACAGCGAGACAATTTTTGGCGATTCACATATCTCGGGTCCGCAATCAGCAACTCGCGTTTGGGTCGATGATCTTAACGGCGATAACAAATTGGATCTGGTTGTGGGCGACTCGTTGAACCTCTCGTTTCCTGCGGAGGGACTGACCGAAGACGAAGTTGCGGACAAACTGCAGGACTTTGAAAAAAGACAATCCGGAGTAATGCAAAAATTAACTGACGCGCAACAATCGTTGGAGGCAGCCCAACTGGCAGCAACTGAGAAACAAGTCGAAGAAAAAAGTGTGAGCGATTCCTCCGATTCAGATTCAGATTCAGACTTAAAGGAAGCCCAAGACGAAGTTTCGGTAGAATCTGACAAGCCCGAAGCTGAGGATTTGGTTGATGACGTTGCCGCTGCCAACAAAGCATATCAATCCGTCATGGAGGAGTATCAGGAACTCGCGAGCGAACGGGAAAAAAAAGTGCGCAATGAAATGACTGGATCGGTCTGGGTTTACTTTCAAAAATAACTGATCGACAGGTTGTTACAACGTCTGACGGCAAAACCGCATACGAACCTCAACTGTCAATTGGATGTGGCGTTTGCTGCGTTGGACCTGGATGGCGAAACTGGAATAATATCCAGATTCGCCTCGTTTTAAAATTTGCAAGCGGTGGAAAATGAAGACATACCGCCATTGTTCTTGGCGTTCGCCGGCGAGGTCGTATCCATGGCAGAATCAGAAGAATTCGAAGCCTTTATTAGTCGAATTCGAGCGGGCGATTCGACGGCAGCAGAAGAACTGGTGAAACTTTATGAACCGATCGTGCGCCGTGAAGTGCGCATGCACATGGTCGATAGTCGCCTGTCTCGAATTTATGATTCAACTGACTTTTCACAAGCCGTGATGGCGAGTTTTTTCTTGCGGGCGGTCGATGGTCAGTACGAGCTGCATGCGCCGACAGATCTCGTCCGGCTGCTCGTTTCAATGGCTCGTAACAAACTTGCCTCGAGCGCTCGGAAACTGTTGAGTGAAAAACGTGACGGGCATCGTCGGGATGTGGACGCGGTGGTGTTGGAACAGATCCCCGAATTTACCGATACGCCCAGCCAAGCCGTCACGATTCTGGAGTTGGTCGCCAAAGCCCGCCAGCAATTGAGCGTTGACGAACGCACGATGGCTGACTTGCGGAGCCAAAACAAATCCTGGGATGAAATCGCTCAAATTTTGGGTGGCACTGCGCAAAGCCGCCGCATGCAACTGGCCCGCGCATTTGACCGGGTCACTGCGTCGTTGGGACTTGATGACCAATAGGCATTCGCAACAACTCGTCCTTTTTGGCATGAGTAGACAAAATTTTTGTGCGTTTGGCTTTTTTTCGGCGATATGATCAATATCAATGCGGTGGGAGTGCACCGACATCGCATGAGCGTGAGTTTTGTCCCAACTAGTACACAAAAATGGCCGCCGAACCAAACTCCAATGAGAACCCGAAACGAGCCGAGTTGCCGATCGGGCACTCGTTGCTAGGGTCCAACGAACCTCGCTCGCGTCCGTCCGGGATTTCGATCCTGCTGGAATTCAAGCGGCGTCGGCAGGCGGGTGAGGCCATCACCGCTCAACAGTTTGTAGCCCAATCGCACGTCCCCGACGACCCAGAAATCATCGTGGATATTGTCTTTGCAGAATTTTTGGAAGCGGAAAAAAACGGTGACTCGGCGGCTGGCGATCGACTGTGCGAACAATTCCCCAATCACGCGCAAGAAATTCGTCGTCAAATTTACTTTCATCAGGCGTTGACTCGACCTGGCAATATCACTGCCATCGGCGGAACTACGGAGTCTCTTAACGACTTCGGATTCGAGACCGGTGTCGACGATGAAACGCCAATTGGCGAGTCCCTCCATTGGCTTTCAATTCCGGGACTCGACTTGTTAAAACCTTTAGGGCGAGGAGGCATGGGCGTCGTCTACCTCGCTCATCAACCGAAACTCAATCGTAAAGTCGCGGTGAAGTTGCTCCTTGGCGGAACCTTTGCTTCAACCTCGCATCGAGCCCGATTTCGCGCCGAAGCGCAAGCGGCAGCGTCATTGCGGCACCCGAACATTGTTCAAATCGACGAAGTGGGCGAGTCGCAAGGCCAGCCATTTCTAGTAATGGAATATGTTGATGGAGGTACGCTTGAGCAATTCATCAAAAAACAGAATCCATCGCCACGCGAGTCGGCTGAATTTGTAAAAACGCTGGCACTGGCTGTTCATCAAGCCCACTTGCTGGGCATTATCCACCGCGATTTGAAACCTGGAAACATATTGCTTTCTCGACGTGATGGCGCGTCGGACAAAAAGTCTCCGACCATTTCCCCTGAATCAACGCTGTCCGACTTGGTTCCCAAGATTGCCGATTTTGGGCTGGCCAAAGTTTTGGGAGACGAACAGGCATTGTCGGGGCCAGCGCTAACCATGGCCGGCGATATGCTCGGCACACCGAGCTACATGGCGCCTGAACAAACTAACAATGACCAGGCTGGACCGTGGACCGACGTCTACGCACTGGGGGCTATTTTGTATCAACTGCTGTCCGGCCGTCCGCCATTTCTGTCAACGACACCCTGGGAAACTTTACAGCAGGTTTTGGAAGACGAGCCCCGGGCCTTGCCGCGTTCGGTGCCCGTCGATTTGCGGACGATTTGCCTAAAATGCCTACGCAAGCAACCCTCGGCGCGATACACGTCAATGAACTTGTTCGCTTCCGACCTGCAAAGATTTTTAGAGGATAAGCCGATCGCCGCCCGGTCCAGCACTGCACTCGAGCGCACCGCAGCCTGGTGTCGACGAAACAAGACCATCGCCGTGCTGGGCAGCACGGTCTTCATCGCGCTCTTCTCAATCCTGGGTCTGACCATTTGGAGCCGAACCCAATTGGCAGAATCGCTGAATGCAACAGAACTATCGCGTCGAGGCGAAGCGGCCGCGCACAGGAAGTCGATGGAACACCTGTGGGAATCGTTGATTGCTAAAGCCCGCGCACAACAAGCAACCGGTCGCATTGGCCAACGTGTTAATTCCCTTGCCGCGGTCAAAGATGCCAAGGAGCTGATCGACGAAGTCGGACGGACACCCGCGCGAGTCGCCGCACTTCGCGACACCGCCGCCGCCAGCCTGCCGTTGCCGGATATCAACAAAATCGCCAAGTGGAAAGGTTTGCCGGTGGCAAACGATGGTCGAACTTCGGCTGACCGAACCCTCAATCGCGTTGCTCAACTGACGAGCGATCAAAAAATTATCGTTACGGAAGATTTCGGATCAGTGCGCATCGCTGAGATCGAAGCGGAAGATGCCGACCATTTGGTCCTCAGCCCGGACGGCCGATGGCTCGCTGCCTGGCGGGACAAAGTTTGGCTATATGACTTACAACAGTCTCCTCCCGAAATAATCGTGACCCGATTGTCGGGCGGCTGGTGGGGCTTCACTCCGGCGAGTGACAAATTAGTCGGTTCTGACAACGCCGCCCTGATTGTGCTCGATCTCGAGACGCTGAAAATCGAACAGCGGCTGTTGGGACTCAACTCGATCGTGCCGCTGGCCTTCTCAGGTGACAATCGCAAAGTGGCTTTGGTGCAAGGCGATTCGCTGTTAGTTATCGATATTGTCACGGGGGAAAAGATCGGCGATTTCGCAGCCCCGCCGGTGATCGCCAATTCCTGTTGTTTGGCGTGGCATCCCGACAACGAGCGTCTTGCGGCCGCCACGTATTCCGATGGCAACATTGCGTTATGGAGTACGAAAACTGGAAAAATCGTCCGGCGATACTCGATTCCAGGCAGCTTTCCCGTCATCGCGTTTGACGGTCGCGGTCGAGAGCTGGTTGCCGGTTCCGCATGGGGTGGCTACCTCGGAGTTTTTGATGTGGAATCAGAAAAAGAGCTGCTTTCAGTTCAGGCGAGTATTCTCGGCGCCATCAGCTCCGGACCGGACGTTTGCACTCGGATTTGGATTGATTCGGCTGACGACGGAACACAAATTTGGGAATTCTTTTCGGAAAATGTCGTTCGACAATTTGCGACAAACACTGGCGCGAAGACCCTGCGGTTTATTGGCGACGACAGTCCTGACGGTCGCTGGCTCGCGGTGTCTACCGACCGTGGGATTGAATTGTTCGATTCTAAGACGAGGCAATTGGTTGCCGAACTTCCGATCGGACCCATGGTTTTTAACCGTGTCTGTTTTGATAACGCCAGCCGATTGTGGGCCATCGTTGCCGATGGTTGGCTCCGCTGGACGATTCGGGATTCTGGTCTTTCCGCACCCGATTTCTTTCGCGCCTCAGCCGGTTTCTTTCCGGTCCAGGTGAGCTATGACGGTAATTGGATGCTGACGACAAACGGCACCGAGGTGAAACTGGAATCTCTGACCGAGCCAGGCCGCGAGGTTTTGCTCGGGATTCATGCTGACGTTCGCAACGTGGCGTTCAGCCGAGATTCCAGATTCGTGGCGACCGGCGGATGGAACGGAGCAGGAGGGGCAAAAATTTGGCGAATCGCCGACGGGCAATTGGTAACTTTTCTGGATACCGGAAGCCTGTGTGACCTAAAATTCAGCCCCGACAGTCGCTGGTTGTTTACGACGCCGCGAGGTGGAGAAATTTGGGAAACGACAGATTGGAAGATCGCCCATCGACTGCAGTCTCCGGATTCTTCCGCAACGGGGTTTGCCTTCGCCTTTTCACCCGACTCGCGATGGCTGGTCAATTCGCAATCCAACGGGGCAATTCAATTGTGGAACATCCAATCGCGAGTACCGGTCGGCCAATTACAAGACATTTACCCAAGCCGAACGAGCTGTCTTGTTTTTTCAAAAGACCAACGTCAAATCGTTTCCGTGGCCAAAGATCCGCCGACAATCATCAAGAGTTGGGACCTTGCCCGTTTGGCCCAAGAACTTGATTTTTTGGGAATTGAGTTTCCGACTTTGTCGCCAATTTCCAACGAGCCGTCGATCGCCAGCAATCAGCCGGGGCAACCGACTCAATCCAGGTCGGTTGATGATTTCAAGATCGAAACGAATGAGATTTATGCGAAACTCGTCGTCGCCCAAATTCAAACGGAAGCACTGTCGGAAATGGATCAAAACAATTGGCAACTTGGTTTGGAATTACTGGAAAAAAATCGCCAGCTGTGCCCTGGCGAGTCCGAAGTTCTGAATACTTTGGCGTGGAGTTTGCTCGTGGCACCGCTTGAATTTCAAGATTCGCAAAAAGCCCTGCAACATGCGACGACAGCTGTCGCGGGAAACGATGCTCGTAACTTCGTCAATACCCTCGGTATTGCCCAATATCGATGCGGTCAATTCGAGACGGCGATAGAAACGCTGACGAAAAGTTTAGGTGATGGTGCCAGTCCGACGGCTGCCTTTGACTTTTTTGCCTTGGCCTGTTGTCAGGCAAAACTCAACCAACGAGAGTTGGCTAAAGACTTATTGTCCGAGGGCCTCGAATCGCAGAACACTCATGCCGCCACGTTTCCACCGAGCTCACTTCGCGAACTAAAACTGTTCCGCGCCGAAGCTGAGAGTCTTATCTCCGCTTCCCGCCCGCGCAATGTCGAATCGACACGCGAACCGATTGGCGAAACGAAATAGTTGCGAGTTGGTTGCTAGTTTCGACTTCTAGCGATTTGAATTTCGCCTTTCCTTGTTAAGGTTTCAGGATCTTCGAGCATAGTTACCGGTTCGAAACGCTGGCAAGTTCCGTAATGGCGATTGTTTCACGAGCATCGGTAACGTTGCAGAACACAAAAAACGGCTTTTTTGTGGCGCTTGCAATTTTTTCGCGATTGATTTGTGCGTTTTCGGGACCAACCGCGATACAGCATTAGGCCCGAAACGCCTCTCCCAAATACTGCGGTCGCTACCTCGATCTTGAGACTGCGTATTTGGAAGAAACATAGAGCTGACCAAAACCTCCCAATCGCAGGTTTCCAATGAAAAATCACACAAACAACTCCTGGTTCAAGAATTTCGGTTTCCCGACAACTTCG
Source organism: Mariniblastus sp. (assembly GCA_031409295.1). GTDB lineage: Bacteria > Planctomycetota > Planctomycetia > Pirellulales > Pirellulaceae > Mariniblastus. The sequence continues at coordinate 3,180 of JANNWZ010000212.1, read as the reverse complement.
AAACGCAACCGACTTCGAGGCCGAACCGGCTTGCAATTCGAACGGCTGGAATCACGACAACTATTAACCGGGGACTTTGTCTGGGCCGCCAGAATGGGCTCGACGGCGGGAGAATATGGCAACTCGGTCGAGACGGACGCAAGCGGAAATGTCTTCACCCTGGGGGCCTTTACCGGCACAGTTGATTTTGATCCGGGCAGCGGGATTTCTAACCTGACCAGCGCCGGTGAATCCGATGTTTTCTTAACGAAATTCAATTCGGGAGGAGCATTAGTGTGGGCAAAGTCCTTCGGTTCATCAATGCTGGACCGAGGCATTGACTTGGTCATCGATAGTACCGGTCAACCAGTCGTCACGGGCATTTTTTCGGGAACCGTGGATTTCAATCCAGGCGCCGGGATTTCGAATTTGACTGCGAGTGATGTGGACATTTTCATTTTGAAACTTACGGTCAATGGCGACTTCGTGTGGTGTCGGAAATTGGGCGGGCCAGGCCAACAAAGCCCGAGCTCGATTGCGATCGATAACTCCGGGAACATTATTACAACAGGGGCATTCATATCGACCGCCGACTTCGACCCCGGCTCAGGCATCCACAATCTCACCAGCACCTCCCCGGAATTTTCCGACGCTTTCGTATCGAAGCTCGATGCTACCGGAAACTTTATTTGGGCCAAGCAAACGGCTGGAATTCTATCCAACGGCGTCGCGACAGACATTTCCGGAAACGTTTATACGACAGGATATTTCTTTCACACTGTCGATTTTGATCCTGGCGTTGCCACCTACAATCTAGTGAGTGGATCCTACAATATTTTTGTTTCAAAATTGGATGCAGCAGGCAATTTTGTTTGGGCCAAAGGTACCCAAGGTGGAGACTATCAAGTTGGTCAAGGCTTGGAAATTGATGGCAGTGGCAATGTATTGGTCACAGGTCGTTTCAGGGGTACGGTTGATTTCAACCCCGGACCCGGCACCCAATTTCTAACCAGCGCCGGTAGTGACGACGCCTTTGTTTGGAAGGTCAACTCGAGCGGCAATTTTGTTTGGGCCCAAAAAATGGGAGGGAGTGGGCAAGACTATGGTGTCGACATTGAGGTGGACCAATGGGGCAACGTTTACAGCGTCGGACCTTTTCAGGGGACCGCCGATTTCAATCCAGGACCCACGGTTTCCGAAATGACGAGTAGCGGCGGCACTTGGGATGTTTTCATTTCTAAACTGGACTCGAATGGAAATTATGTCTGGGCGCGACGACTGGGAGGCGCCGGATCAGAATATCCCTCCGGAATTTCTTTGGATAGCTCGAACAACATTTTGATAACCGGCGGTTTCGAGGCGACAGCGGACTTCGATCCCAGGGGCGGAATCTATAGCCTGACCGCTTTGGGCTCGGACGACATTTTCGTGTCAAAGCTGACCCAAGAGTTGTTGTTCTCCACGGGACTGTTTGCAAATAACAGGGTTGTTTTGCGGAAAAACGGGGCAGACGTTCAAGTGGTTAACGAAACAACGGGTTCGGTGCTAGTCACAAAACCACTTTCGCAAATCTACGGCGCTCAGTTTACCGGCGTCAACAAGGTGCACGACAAATTGACAATCGACTATCGATCTGATGGCTATTTCTATTTGCCTCAAGGAATACGTTTCGATGGCGGATCCATCGGTAATGACGTGCTGTCCGTCATCGGAAACAGTGCGGAGAACGCCGGCTATCTGCCATCAGAAAATGCAACTCGCAAAGATACCATCAGTGTTTATTCAACTGTCGACTTTACTTCAACCACGATTTCGTTTTCCAATGTCGAGGCATCGACTGTGTCGCACATGGAAAGATTGGAAATGGTGACTAGGGGTAGTAGAGACATCCTGACCGCTTCAGCCGAACTGAGCGCGCTCGGTGCGATGGGCACGCGAATCAGTGGGACGAGCGGTGATCGCGCGATTGTCCCGATCACCTTTGACAACGTCCGAAATGTTGCGATTGATATTGGGATTTTTGACGCTGCCGGGTCGGACGACGATAGTTTTGTGTTTAATGAAAACAGCCTTGAAGCAGTGGGCTGGCGCAACTTTGATCTGTATGCGGGAATCGGTAATGACCTGTTGATTGTCAACAATGCCGATCTGCGGTTGCCCTCGACCGGAGGAAATTTTTGGTTTCATTCGGAATCCGGACTGGATCAATTGCGAGTCGCCGGCGACACCAATTTTCAAATTAACGACTCCCAAGTGACGAGTGATGCCGGCGGACGAATCCTGTTTGACAGCCTCGGATCAGCGATGTTAAGTGGCGGCGCAGGAGACAACGAACTGTCAGCCATTGGTTTCAGCGGTAGAACCTTCCAATATGGATTTGGTGGGAACGATATTCTTCGCGGCTCCAATCAGATTGACCGACTGTTTGGCGGGGAGGGCAATGATCAACTGTACGGTGGACTCGGTAACGATCTTTTGAACGGCGAAGCGGGTGCCGACACTCTTTACTTCGATGGTACGACGAGTGCCGATGATCTACGCCTGCAATACGGGTCGGCAACATCGGCGACGTTTCGTCGACGAGCACTGGGGGCGACAATCGATGACGAGATCGATGCGATCACTTACGATGCCAGTGATTCCGTTCGCATCTATTCGCTCGCCGGAAACGATTTGATCAACGTCGACGCAGCCTTCGCAATTTTGGGAACCGTCAACGGCGGCCCGGGTTCTGACACTTGCACCGCGCCCCGACCGTGGACCAAGATCAGCTGCTGATTCCACCGTTTCACGGTTGCTTATTTTGCCTCAGGTGGTGAAACGCGCGGGTCCGGTTGGAGCGTCAAGGGTTGCTCCAACGATGTGCCGTCGACAATCAGTTTCACGATGTAGGTTCCCGGTTCCGCGCGGGCGCTCGTCGGATTCGGTGGCTCGTTTTGGTACACGGCCGCGATGGGAAACTCGGGTCGATCGGTGAGAACAGGTGTATGACAAAAATCCCAACCAAAACGATTTGATCCAGGCGACTGAGAAAGTACTACCGAAGGCTTGATCCAGTAGTCGGGAAACGGGAGCAAGTCTTAATCAGCGGAGCCGTTCGCAAAACCCGGTGTGGCCCCGGTGGACCGACTTTCCAATTGCGGCAGGCTTGCTGTATCCGATCTCACATCATCTTCTCTTGAACCCGATGATCGCCGCTGC
>JANNWZ010000211.1:0-21415 GCA_031409295.1 Mariniblastus sp. | reverse complement strand
CAACCGACCCGGGTAACAATCGGGGATAACGGCATGACACAAAGTGAAGTCTGTTGCGAACGAATGATCACTTCGGCAGGATTGAGCGAGCTGACAATCGCGTTGACCCAGGAAATATTTGGTCCCAAGCCAACTTGTGCACTTAAACCAGGTCGAGCGAGATCGGCATCCACCAACAATACTCGTTGACCGCCCGAGGCAGCCCAACGCGCTAAACTGATCGCGATCGACGTTGAGCCAACTCCTCGGCCCGGACTGGTTATTGCCACTCGTTTCTGGTTTGGTCCCAGCGTTTGGAACACCGAATTGGCGAGCGACTCAATTGCTTTGGCACCCACGGAAACCATTTGATTGGAAACTTTAGGCCAACGGAAATCCTCTACATCCCAAGCGGCGATGCTGGTGGGAATTTCAACATCGGCATCAAGTATCGGAGCCGTTTTGTCTGGGACATCGTTGACGATCTGTTGCGCGATATCGGGAGGCAGCGAGTTCAGTGCGGCACGATGAAGATCGCCGAACGCGTCTCGATTTGTGGTTGATTCTACTTCGGTAACCGGACGAGGCTGACCCATATGTTGACGGATGTTGGACTCGATCACCGCCTCCGATTGATCCGTTAACACCGATGCGATCGCTTGGGAAATTTGTCGAATGATTTCATCCGTATCCATCGGAGCATCTTGGCGAGCTCGCTCGGACTCGGTCATACCCTGGGCAGCAACGCGTGATTCTGGAAAGCCTGTTGAACTCCGCTGAACTCCACCCCGCTGAGACGGATCGGCTGGGGCTTCATGCTTGGCCGTCGAACTTGGCAAGAGTATTTCCGGCATATTGAGTTTTTTCAATATCCGTTCCAGATCGGCTTCAAATTGGAAATCCGGGGCCGCAACCTTTGGCGCCGGAACCGCATGCTGCGTGCCGGATTTGGAGTGTGATTGATCGACGCGTTGCAATTTTTGGAGCGTGACTCGCGGTGAGGTTTGCTGTACCGGCGGCGGCGTAACGACCGGGGGGGCGTTTACGGATCGCACCACCGCGGATTGCGGCGTTTCGCGACGTGCCTGCTCGTTTAACCAGCTGACATAGTTCGCCAGTTGATCAGTGCGCAAGTGTGGACCCTGTGCCGGATCCGGCTGGGCAGCGTCAACGCGTACAGACCGCGTCGTCCCTTCCACCCGTTGGAGGGGGCGAATTACCGCGGCCAGGGGCGCTCGCCTCGTCGTCTGACTCGCCCGAAAATCTGTGACCTGAACGTCCGGAAATCGGTTCTCGTTAGCAGTGCCAAATTTTGGTGTTAAATTGTCTGAATTCATGGCTTCATCCATTATTTTTCGCCCTAATTTCCGGTATCTAACTCATCGGTTCGCATTGTGATTGTCTTGAGTCGTGGATAAATTGGATGGATTGTCACGAAGTTTGCGATTCCAAATCAAAAATCCAATTTCTCCGCTCCGTTCTCCGCTTTTGCGTTAGCGCGGATGTTACACCCTTTAGCGAAATTCAACCGTGTCAGTTGTCGAAAAAAAACCGATCAGCCAGCATTCCCTTAGCCAGCAAACAATCAGCCAGCGGTTCTATGACCGTTTAGCTAGCGAGATCCTGATTCTCGATGGGGCCATGGGCACCATGACCCAGCGGCTTGGATTTACAGAAGCCGATGTTCGCGGTCCCCGATTCGCTGATCATGATCCGGAAGTGCAACTAAAAAACTTTGGCGACATTCTCGGTTTGACGCATCCTGCGGCCATCACGGAGATTCACCGACTGTACCTTGAGGCGGGCGCGGACATCATTGAAACCAATACGTTTAATGCCAGTCCAGTGGGAATGGCGGAGTTCAAGTTTCCACCAGGCCTGATGCGCGAAATTAACGCGGTCGCGGTGGCCAATGCAAAAGCCGCTGTCGCTCAAATTGAAGCCAGCCATCCTGGCGGCCCGCAGCGTTTTGTCGCCGGTTCGATTGGCCCCACCACTCAGCAGACGGCGATCAGTACCAAAGTCGATGATCCGGCCTGGCGTGGCGTTACTTTCGAGCAGATGGAAGACTCCTATTACCAACAGGTCGCCGCGCTTGTTGAAGCGGGGGTCGACATTCTTTTTCCCGAAACCGTCATCGATACGTTGAATCTAAAGGCTTGCTTGTTCGCCATCGCTCGATATTTTGAGGAAACTGGTAACGTAGTTCCGGTGATGGTCTCCGGAACTTTCGCGACCTCGGGCAGTACGTTTGTTTCCGGACAGGTTGTGGAAGCGTTCTGGAATAGTATTTCACATTTTCCAATGATCAGTGTCGGCATGAATTGTGCGCTCGGCCCAGATGTAATGCGTTCGCACCTGGAGGAGTTATCGAAAATCGCCACTCCCTATATTAGTGCGCATCCCAACGCTGGTTTACCCAATGCGATGGGACAATTCGATCTGGAACCGGCACAGATGGCTGAGATGGTTGGCGAGTGGGCAGACAACGGCTGGATCAATATTATTGGCGGCTGTTGTGGCACGACTCCGCCGCATATTCGGGCCATCGCCGACCGTGTGCGCGGCTTGACGCCGCACGCCAGGAGTTTGGTTGAACCTTTAACTCGCCTCTCTGGCTCGCGCCCTTTAAACCTCCGTCCGGATGCCAACTTCCTAATGGTTGGTGAACGGACCAATGTGACGGGTTCCCGCAAATTCGCCAAACTAATTCGCGATGAACAATTTGAGGCGGCCATCGAAATCGCGCGGGAACAAGTCGAAGGGGGCGCCGCCGTCATCGATATCAATATGGATGATGCTCTACTCGATGGCGAAGCCGCCATGACGACGTTTTTGCGATTGATCGCTGGCGAAAATGACATTGCGTCCGTACCGATTATGATTGACAGCTCGAGATGGTCGGTCATTGAAGCCGGTTTGCGCGCGACGCAAGGCAAAGCGATTGTCAATTCAATCAGTCTTAAGGAAGGTGAAGCGGAATTCCTCGAACGGGCGAAATTGGTTCGCCGATATGGAGCGGCTGCCGTCGTCATGGCGTTTGATGAAACGGGGCAAGCAGTCGAAACCGCGGACAAAGTCCGGATTTGCAAACGAGCCTTTGATTTGTTGACGCAACAAGTTGGCTTTCCACCCGAAGACATTATCTTCGATCCGAATATTTTAACGGTCGCTACCGGGATGGAAGAACACAACAACTATGCCGTGAATTTTATTGAAGCGACACGCCAAATCAAATTGGTTTGTCCCGGAGCGAAAATTTCCGGAGGCGTTTCCAACGTGAGTTTTAGTTTTCGCGGCAACGATACCGTCCGTGAAGCGATCAATGCGGCGTTCCTGTATCATGCGATCGCGGCGGGCCTGGATATGGGAATCGTCAACGCCGGCCAGCTGGAAATTTACGAACAGATTCCCAAAGACTTGTTGGAGCGGGTCGAAGATGTACTACTCAATCGCCGACCCGACGCCACCGATCGGCTGTTGGAATTTGCGGAGACCGTCAAGGACAAAAAGAAAAAAGAGAGTGGCGGTGAAAATCTCCAGTGGCGCAGCGGCACGGTGGAGGAGAGATTGTCCTATGCTCTGATCAAAGGGATCGATCGTTGGGTTGTCGAGGACACCGAAGAGGCGCGCCAAAAATACGACCGTTGTTTGCAAATCATCGAAGGACCCATGATGGACGGGATGTCTATCGTCGGCGATCTGTTCGGCAGCGGCAAAATGTTTCTGCCCCAAGTAGTTAAATCGGCACGCGTCATGAAAAAAGCGGTCGCTCATTTGCTGCCCTTTATGGAGCAGGAAAAACTGGAAGCTGGCCTCGAATCCCAGTCCTTTCGCGGTAAAATCTTGATGGCGACCGTCAAAGGGGATGTGCACGATATCGGCAAAAATATCGTCGGAGTCGTTCTCGGTTGTAACAATTACGAAGTGATCGATATGGGCGTGATGGTCCCCTGCGAAAAAATTCTCGCAGCGGCCGTCGAGCATTGCGTCGATATCATCGGATTGTCCGGCTTGATTACGCCCAGCCTCGACGAAATGGTTTATGTCGCCAAAGAAATGCAGCGAACCGGCTTGAAGATTCCCTTGTTGATCGGTGGCGCCACCACCAGCGATAAACACACGGCCGTCAAAATCGCTCCGCAATATCAGCATGGCGTAATTCACGTTCTCGATGCCTCGCGCAGTGTCGGCGTAGTCGACAAATTGATCAATCAGGAACTGAAGCCAAATTTTGTCGCGGAGAATGTCGCCTTACAAACCAAACTGGTGGACAGCTATGAAGAACGGCAGCTGACTCTCGTGCCTTATGCGGAAGCTTTTGCCAATCGTTTTCCCACCGATTGGTCCCGCGTTGATATTCCGACACCAGTATTTACTGGCGTCCGGATTATCGACAGCCGAGATTCGATCGCGGGGGTCGAGCTAGAACGCTTGACCGATTCTCACGGCAACATACTCCCGTGTTCGTGCCAAAGTTGTCAACCAACAGTTACCTCCCAAGGAAACGGCGGCACCACGAGGCACAACGGTCACTTTCGAGTTACGCTGGCCGAGATTGCAGAGTTTATCGACTGGACGCCGTTTTTTATGGCTTGGGAGTTACATGGCAAGTACCCGAAGATCTTGACTGACAAAATTGTTGGAACAGAAGCGACCAAACTGTTCCGCGATGCTCAGAAGATGTTGAAGAAAATTATCGTGGAAAATTTGCTTGTCGCTCGTGGCAGTTACGGTTTCTGGCCAGCGAATTCGATTGGGGACTCGATCATTGTGTACTCCGATGAAACACGACAAACCGAACTGGTTCGATTCCATGCCCTCCGCCAGCAATGGCAACGCAAAGGAATCGAACACTATCGCTCGTTGGCCGATTACATCGCGCCGTTGGAGAGTGGCCGCGCTGATTATTTGGGAGGCTTTGCGGTAACGACTGGACATGGCTGCGATGAACTGGCAGCGAAGTATCGAGCCGAACTGGACGACTACAATGCGATCATGGTCTCCGCCTTGGCCGATCGGTTGGCGGAGGCGTTTGCAGAATTTCTCCACCGACAAGCCCGCATCGATTGGGGATTTGGTCGCGAAGAAAACCTCAGCCAGGAAGAGTTGATCAAAGAAAGTTATCGTGGAATCCGTCCGGCGGCAGGTTACCCGGCTTGTCCGGACCATACCGAGAAAGCAACCCTTTGGGAGTTGATGGACATAGAATCGACCACGGGAATCGAGCTAACCGAGTCTTTTGCAATGTGGCCCGGTGCCGCGGTCAGCGGTTTGTATTTCGCGCATCCCGAATCGCGTTATTTCGCGGTTCACAAAATCACCAAGGATCAAGTCGAACATTACGCGAAATTGAAACATCAAACCGTCGCGGAAATTGAGCGTTGGCTCTCGCCAGTATTGGCGTATTGAAAACGTTTTTGTGATGTATCGACGGTTCCATTCGTTGTGCCGCTACGACAATCGGCTGTTAACCTAGTATCCAGATCGTGGTGAACGGCCTTACGACAACCCTACCGCTGAAGATTTCAATTGACGTCTTACCGGTCAAAGTGGGCGGGACATCCTTGCGAATCATCTATGGTCCCGATTATGACCGGCCCGACAATCTGAAGCGTCTGCGCAAACGATGTCTCGGTCGCAAGCGTTCGCTGGCGTTGCGCGAATTCGCCTTGTCAATCGAAAGATCGGAACGTTTCGTGGCCCGGCAGCCGCTGCGCAAGTATCACGAATCCGTTTTCGGCGTGTTAGCATTGGAAAGCGAACCGGTAGACACCAAGATGTAGCGCTGGCTCAATCCCCGAGCAGCAAAATGCACTCTCGCGTCCTTTTTCCTATTGCTTTTCTATTCCAATATCGACCGCGATTAACGGTCGATGTCTATCGACTCCGTTCGACTTCAAGGCTGATTTTCACGCCGGAACGAATTGGCATCAGATTCCGAGCAGCGGTTTGATTATGAAAAAAGTCAATGCCGTGATCAACACGATCGAGACAGCATTGAGCCACAAACCAGCCTTGACCATCTGAGGGATCGTGACTTCGCCCGAGGCAAATACAATCGCATTGGGAGGCGTGGCGATCGGCAGCATGAAGGCACAACTAGCGGCAATTGTGGTCGGGATAATCAGCAGGCAAGGATGAATACCCAACCCCGGTGCCATTGCTGACAAGACCGGTAATAGGGTCGCGGTCGTGGCGATGTTGGAGGTTAACTCCGTTAGGAATACCACCACGATTACAACAATCAACACCAACCAGAATTCGGACAAGCCACGCATATGACTGGATTGGCAACCGACAAACTCAGCGACTCCATTCGCTTCTACCGCAGCGGCCAGACTCAATCCGCCTCCAAACAGAATGAGAATTCCCCACGGCAACTGTTCTGCTGTGGACCAATTCATAACATATTCACCGGGTTGTGATCGAGCTGGAATCACAAACAACAGCAACGCACCGGTCATCGCAATTCCGCCATCTGTCCAACTCGCCAACGGATACACGACTTGGCCTGAGATCTCCCAAGGAATCTGCGCCAACCAGGGGCGTGTAATCCAGGCGATTGCCGTCAAACAAAAAACGCTCAGCGTGGCCCATTCGCCTCGATTGAGTGATCCCAATAATTGGTATTCCCGCTCGATCAACTGCTGACCCCCGTCGAGTTTCATCTCGTGAATCGGAAAGATCAGGCGAGTCAGCAAAACCCAGACGATCGGCAGAAATATTAGCGAAAAAGGGACACCGATGATTAACCAGCGGGCGAAACTAATTTCCGTACGATAGGGCTCGGCCATGGACTCTTTAAGAAAACTAATCAGGAACACATTGGGCGGAGTGCCAATGATCGTCGCGACTCCTCCGATCGATGAGGCGTAAGCGATTCCCAACATCAGACAGGTCGCAAAATTTTTGGTTGCCTTGGTACGTGAATCGCTCGCTGGTTCCTGAGCGCCCAAAACTGCGGTTGGGGTTTGCCTGTGGTCATTCCGACCAATAGTTCCTGCGGCAACTTCAAGTTGCGGTTGGCGAATTGTCAACGCCACGACGCTGAGCGCGATTGGCAACATCATTGCCGTCGTGGCCGTATTGGAAACGAATGCGCTGATCATTGCGGTGACCAACATGAACCCGCCTACCATATTGATGGGTTGGGTTCCCACCATTCTCAGTGTTGCCAATGCAATTCGTTTATCCAGACCCCAACGACGCATCGAAAGAGCCTGAAAAAAACCGCCCATGAACAAGAAGATCAATGGATCGGCAAACGGCGCGGCGGCGTTGTTAATAGTGGCGATTCCCAGCAAGGGGAATAACACGATCGGCAAAAGTGCGGTGACCGAAATGTCGATCGCTTCGGTCAACCACCAAACCGCCATCCAAGTCATCACCGCCAACGTCGCGCGACCGGCCAACGAAAATGCAACTTGCTGGCCCGCCGCATCAACATACTCGATCGGCAGCCACCAAAAGCTCAACGCTGCCAATAATGGTCCGGCTAATAGGCCAAGCAATTGGATCTTCGGTCGCCAAGCGGAGCCGTTGGTATTGGAGTCAACCACGACTTCAATTTTTTATCGCTTGTCGAAACGCTTCCGCACCGCCAACAACCGGCAGCGCGAGTTTCGTCGCTTGCAAATCCACGGTAAGCTCCGTTCCCGCCTCGGGCCACAATGTAAAATCACGATCGGATGAAAAAATCATCAGGCCGATCCGTTTTCCAGCCGGAATGATTTGATCATCCGGTTGTAGCGAGAACTTCAATTCATAGAACTTACCCGGCACTAGCGGTTCACTTTCGGTTAGCGAGCGGTAATTTTGCGGATCGGCCCAACCGCGCGTAATCAGATTATCCGTGATGCGGGCATTGTCCGTCCATGGTAATGAAACCAGCCAGACCGATAAATTGGCGGCGGGTTTGCTGCTGGCCAGTTTGATCGTGATGTTGGCGATTCCAGAAAGATGGACCGGCTGGACCAACTCGGGACTGGCGAACAGTAAGCGATGTTCCGATGCTTCCGCTTGAGCCAATTTCGCACCCGTAAACGCCACGTCATCAATCAAGGTCTCGGAAGTTGACCTTTTGGTCGGTAACAGATTCAGGGTACCCACTTTCGCTCCCGCTCCAGTCAAAAAAAGTTCCACAGGTTTCGCTTCTGGATTGGGGTAATCGGCATAGGACGTGGGTTCGGATGGATTGGCATTCTCGCGAACGATCCACGCTTTGGGGTCGGCCTCAACATTATTTTCGACTCCGTACAAGTACCGCGTAAACCAGCGGTTCATCATTTTGAATGGTGGGTCGCCGCCATGGCCCCCTTGATGGTAGTAGATTTGGCAAGGGACTCCTCGTTTGTTCAAGGCATCATAAATGCGGAAGCTATGTTCCGGCATGACATTCCAATCATTGAAGCCGTGTGACATCAACGTGGCAGCCGTAATTTTGTCCACCTTGTTGAGATAATCCCGTCCCGCCCAAAAGACATTGTAATCGCCGGTTAAGCGATCATGATTTTGAGCCATTTCTTCATCGCGCACATGACTATCGCAGAATTCACGTTTTTCCGGATCGCCGCTATGAATAAAGTTGTACAACACATCAATATCCTCTCCCATGTATCCGCCTGGATGTCGGACCAGTCCGTTTGAGCGATAGTAATGGTAGTAAGATGTATTGGGAGCGACCGGGATAATTGCCGCCAAACCTTCCACGCCCGTGGTCGCAGCGGCGATCGGCAGTGTGCCGTTGTACGAGGTTCCGGTCATGCCTATTTTTCCCGTACACCAATCACAGACGACTTCTTCATCACCGTCGGGAGTCGTGTAACCCTTGGCCCGTCCGCACAGCCAATCGATAACCGCTTTGGGAGCCAACGATTCATTCTCGCCGCCGACGGTTGGGCAACCCTGCGACAAACCGGTGCCGGGTGAACACGAGTGCACCACGGCAAATCCGCGTGGAACCCATTCGCTGGTTAGTCCTCGGGAAATCACTGTTCGATGCGATTCATGTGGAATGGGGGGCGGGTTCGGTCGTACCGGCGGTGTCGCACCGAGTTCATGACTGGGATTCCAGAAGAACTCTGAGCCGCCATCACTAACGCCGGAATAGTACGGACTTGTTCCGTAGACCACCGGGACCTTCAGCCCTTCGGTCTGCGTTTGTTCCGGTCGGCAAACCGAAACATGCATCCGATCCAGTTTCCCGGTTCCGTCGGAATCAAATTCGGTTTCAACAAACAAGTCCTGCCAGATCCATTTGCGCGGATGATTAAACCCGTCTACGACTTGAGCTTCGCCGTCGACAAATACCGGCAAAGTAGGTTCGGGCTGCGCTTCATCAACTCCAGATTTCGCGTCCCGTTTCGATTGTTGTTTATCGGCAGGGTCAGGAGTTTTTGTTTGAGAGGTTGCTTCCGGAATAAAACTGAATCCGCTCAACACTCCGACAGCAACAAAACAAACTGCCAATCGGCGGCTGGAAAATTTTTGTAGGGTCATTCGTGATTAATCCATAACAGTGATTGGAAAACGTCCTGCACCAGTATCGCTCAACCCGCCGCCGGAATCAATTCGATCGCAAGAAATCCGCCAATTGCAGGCCAGTGGTCGTGGGAGAATCCTGCATTTTCCCCAACACCAAAAAACTGGCCACGGCGATATGATTATCTTGGCCCGCCAAAGGAAAATCATCGAGAAACGCCTGGTCAATATCGGCCGCGTGTTCGGCGAGAAATTTGGCTGTCGCTAAAAATAAATTCCGGGCCCGCATCGATCCTGCCGAAACGGTGATTTTGGCTTGATGTTTTTCGGGTGGCTCCGTCCAACGGACGGCGACATCATTGGAGTCTCGCGATTCACAAAATGCCAGATAGTGTTCGCAAATCTCCGCCGCAGACTCCAGTGCGCGACTTCCCGGCGGATAGGACGAAACAAAATCCGCCACAGCGGCCAGTTCGCCTCCGGTCAATCTCGCGACGGCCGCAACGGTATCCGTGAGTTCAAGTTGACTGCTTCGCGTCGGTCGTTGCTCAACCACCGGCGATTTGAACTCAAACAAGTCGATGATGAAGTCATGCGTCTTCGAGGTAAAAATTCGGGCGCCAATCAGCGGTTGCTCATCCGGCAGACCGGCGATAATTTTTGCGAGTAAGCCGGGGTAGTTTTGCCGTGCCACAACAGCAATGTGCCGATCATCCTCACTGCGCAAAGTCAATTCACGCTTCAAGTTGCAAATACTGATTGCAAGCAGGGCTTTCAAATGCGTCAATTGGTCTTCATGAGCCAGGCTGCGAAAATACTCTTCAGGCAAATTGCGAATGATGTTGGCAATCACGTCGTCGATTTCGAAATCGACTTCGGCGCGCAATTCCTCCACCAACCGATGGGCGCGTTGAGATGTATCTTGGGACATTGGCCGTTGCCAGGAAATAAGTGGATGCCGGACGAAAGAAAATGGCCGGATTTTTAGAAATAGCATAGCGAAACGGACAGCCGGGACCAATCCGTGAACCGAACGTCCATCGTCAGTCAATGTCACGACCCAAACAAGCTAACTTGGTGCGACAAATACGCAGGACATTTAGCCATTTCTTGTTGAACGCCACCCCGAACTCGATCGTCGAAGCTGCGCTCCTCGCTCGTTCGCATGCAACTTGGGCTGTTGACGACGGCGCATTCAATCAGAAAGATCCGCATCGGCAATGCCACACATCGAATAGAGAGTTTGCCAATCGATCTGTCGATTGACAGCAGTTACGGAACCATCCACGCGGGCAAAGTTGACGATGGTGGGGTGCTTCGAGGCAAAGCCAACCTGATGGGCAAACCAATCGTCACCCAGCAGTTCAAGGCCGGGGCTGCGCCTGGAAAAGTCTTTTTTCCATTCAAGATCACTGCGGCCCCGGCACAATGATCCGAAAAACCAGGGATTCTGGAAATTCCGAATTTTCAACACTACCAAACCAAGCGTTTCGCCAACCAAAATCGTTTGACTGGTTCCGTCGCGAGCAGCCGCAAATTTTTTGCTCAATCGTGAGCCAAATATTCCATCGTACCGTTCCATTTCCGGGTCAGGCACTTCACCTCCCGAATAGGCTCCGGTACACCCCGCATAATTGGTTCCCGCGGCCGTAACACCTGTGCCATCATAGAAAATAAAGTAATCGGCCTGTTCGTCCGTAAGATAAACTGGTTGAACCCCCAATAGATTTTCCGACGTGATCTCCAACTGATCCGTTGAACATTGGAAAAACGGGATTGGTTGCGCCATCACATAGGCAACTTCAGCAATCTCGTGCATGGATGCTGGACCCCCATTGATCCGGCGAAATTCTCGATAATTCGAATTTAAGTCCGTGCAAATATTTGGCAGTTGATCGGCCAAAGTCGATTGTTCGATGAACGGCAAGATGTGAACCATCCACGACGAATTTTGATTCTTGGGCAGCCAAAACTCAGAATTCGGATCAGGAGTCGGGAGAATAGTACTGGTTGGACCAACCAAAGTTCCAGCAAAACCGAGTGTTCCGGGCGGGAATTGTTGTCTGGCCGACTCGTAGCTCTGAATCGCGAGAGCCAATTGTTTAAGATTGTTTTGACAGGACAATCGACGAGCAGCCTCGCGCACCGCCTGAACCGCCGGCAAAAACATGGCCACCAGAATCCCGATCAAGGCGATGACGCATAATAGTTCAATCAAGGTAAATCCTTGTTTCAACAGGGATTTCTGGGCTCGAACCCGAACCCTTGCTTCGGTTTGCTCGCTGGCCTGTTGATTGCGCCCCGCATTAACACAACAAAGCACCGAAAGCAAAACAGTTCCAACGATATGCCAGTAATTGATCTTGGGTGAGTAGGAGCCAAAACATCCGCACGAAATATCTAGACCTTGTCCCAATGCAAGTAATCCACCGATTGAATATGCAACAAAACAAAGAGCTGCCAAACAAAAACTCGGTACAACCCAAATTTTCAAAAGGAGCAGCACACCAATCGTCAATTCGAAAAGAGGCAACATAGTCGAAAAATAACTCACCAAACTTGAGGGCAATACATTGTATCGCGATACCGAGACCGCAAATCCAAACGGATTATCGACATTCAACATGCCAGCAGTTAACAACAACAATGACACGAACAATCGTGAATATTCGGCCGTCGAATTTGAGATCCGGTTAATTAGCGTTCTCATTGGGAAAACCACTTTCTCGGTTGGCTTGTTGACGAACGAACATTTCATAGCCTCCTACGAAAACTTGAGAGTCAATCTCAAAACACCTCAAGCGGTGGCAGGTCTTTGCCGCCCATTGGCAATTCACACTTTGGCAATAAACAATGATTGGGCGGGAGCGATCTACACTCTCCGTGAACTTGCGAAATTCGTGAAAACTGGTGCTCATGGGCAAATTAATTGCTTTGTCGATGTGCGCGTATTCGAAATCGGCGCGGACGCGCGCGTCGACGAGCAAGGCAGTCGGGTCAATCGATTTAACATACCTCACTTCGGCACCATCGCCAGACCAACAAGATATCTGTGCGATTGATTTTCCAAACGTGAGCTTTGCGGGTGAAAGGAAAACGACAATTGTCGCCCAAAGGGTTACGAATAAAATGATTACTGTGGTTTGAAACACAACGGCGACCCCACCACTTCCGACTTTGATTCTCGGGAAACGCGACTGCATTGCCAGGATCAACAGCGAAAACAACACCGGGATATTCAGCCACGCTACATTGGTGACAACTAAACCAAGTTGCACTAACCCAATTGGCGGTTGACTTCGTTCTGGGTTCCACACCGGCACCGCGACCTTCGTCCAACATGATTCCAACTCGGCAAACGACCATTCTTCAATCGGGCGGGGTGCATCGATAATCTTTACGCCCGTTTTACTAACGCCAACGCAAACAACCCAATGCTGCGTGGTGGACAAATGACCAAGGTTTAATTGCAATAATACTGGACAGTTCAATTCCACCAGCCCAGCTACACCTAGACCACTCAGTCGGACAGCGGCCAACCCGCCGTTTTGCGCCGCTTGCACTAAATCGTCGGCGGTACTTCCCGTCGCCGTCGAAACGAAAGTGCCACTAAATAGTTTGCTTAGTTCCAACGGCTTGTCGAGTGCATTCGAGGCGGCATACAAACTATACAGTCCACAATGCACCTCGGAGATTCCATAGTCGGAAAGCGGACGAGTAACGACATCCAAGGTCTCGTTATCCCCGTGACACGGAATTACCAAACAAAACATCCAACTGAAAAACAAGACCTTAAGCAAGTATTGCGTTAACAATTTAGCCCCCTCGATTGCGGTACCAGACCACGAAGCCGAAAACCAAAGCAAACCCAAACCCGCAAATTGTATAGAACCTGAACCACCCACCGGCGGATCGCCAATATCTGGCCTTTTCTGCCGCGTCAACCAAGACACCATCAACCACAACCAATACTTCGCCATCGCGGTATTCCAAATCCATCGATTGCTTACCAAAGCAGGTTACCTTACTGCCATCGACCAACTCAATTTCCGGCAAACTGATCTTGATTGGCAGTTCATCCGTCAACACTGTATAGTTGGCGAATTCAAGCCGCGAAAATGCCTCAACCGTTTTCGGGTTCTTGGCAGAGATCTTGAAATTACAGCCTTTGATCACTTCCCGCCCTTCGAAAGTTTGATATTCCAATGGCCCATGTAAACTAATCGTCATGCTGTTTGCTGGGACGAATTGACTGGGCTCATATTTAGAACCAGCCACGACTTGGCCTGGCAATAATTCATTCTTGATATAAGCGACACGGCCCTGGTCGTCAAAATAGATCGTCAACGTCGCCAATTTTGGATGATCACAACGAATACCCTGATAGAAAGCCTTATCGATCAATTCCACGACTTTCGTGGTTTTCGATTCCTTGAAAAACTGGGAAAACGACATCTTCGACGCAAAGCCAAACAAATAATCCCCAAAAAAGGCGCCATAGGTTGCCGCGTCTTGTCCGGGCGCCGCAAAATCGATTCCAAGAGTCGGCTTCCTGTCGTCGGGGTTTACCTGAGGATCAACAGGCTTGTCCGGACTTATTGTGGTCGAAAAACACCATCCTGCGTTTCGATTGCTATAAGTGCCGCTACGGTAACGACCGAATTCGAATTGCTGATAATCACAAACTGATTTTCGAATCCCACCACCGTCGGAAATAGAAATCGCAGCTATGTACTTTGACTTGCCCTCAACGATTAAGGATTTCTCGAATCTGAGTCCGTAAAAAAGTCGCTCAAATTCCTTCAGTGACAGCGACACATTGGCCGCTGACGCATCAAATTTTTGAGCGATCTCGGTGACTTGCCCCATGGAATTTCGACAACAAATCGAACTCAAACAAGACATGACGAAAAAAAAGCCGTGGGACAATATGAAAGACTGCATACGAACCACTCTCCGTCCAACATTGAGGTGAACACAACTATCTGCCAAATTCATCGCAAACAATTAAGACTCATAACAGTCAGCACAAAATGATGTTCCAGAAAATCGAGAGTCTCGTTTTGTGGGACTATATCACCAGCGGAACCAATCGACACCGATAAAAAACAGACCGCATCAAAGTGTTCTTTTCGTGCACGACGCATTTGGCAAAGCATTTTCCTGCAGCATTGCCACACAGGGAAGATTATCGGTACCAGTAAAGGCACTACAATTGCCCGGCCCGTCTGTCATTGACTTCATATGGGTCGCCCATGTTCCGGTAGCTGTGTTGAACTGTGGCATTACATTAGGCCTGCAATTGAAGCCCGCAGTAGTGGCCGAGCATGGTGGGCTCCAAATTGCACCCTCGCAGTAATAAATTCCTCCCGGGCGGTCGGTTTCCAACACCGAAAACAATTGAGGTGCGGCGGATGCCAAGACTAAGGACAATAAAGCAAAAACGGATCGCATGTCTAATCTCCCGAAAAGTGAATTGTGAAAAGAGTTTCCACCGGATTGTAACACACACACACACACACACACACATTTTTTGATTTCTTGTGATTTTGTACAAAATGTTTTCCGGATGAAGTTATTTCCCGTTCGAAACACTATTGAACGAAATAGATTACAACTCGGTCATTGGCGAATCCGCCCTAAGAATTCGCCGGCGACCCTCGCCGCCCCTGTTTTCCCGGCTGGCAACAAAACGAGCCACTGTTTTCACAGTGGCTCATTGGTTTGGTTCGAAATTCACTTACGCTCGTTGAACTTAATCGACTGTTTGAGCCGCAGGAATTAATCCCAATCGAGTTTGCCGCCGGTTTGGTATTCGGTGACGCGGGTTTCGAAAAAGTTTTTTTCTTTCGCCAAATCCATCGTTTCGCTCATCCAGGGAAATGGATTGCTGCTGCCGTACTGAACGGGCAAACCAATTCGCTCCAACCGGCGGTCGGCGATATGTTGCACGTAATCGCGAAACAAATCGGCGTTCAATCCCAGCACTCCGTTGGGCAAACAATCTTTGGCGTAAGCGATTTCCAATTCAACGGATTCGCGAATGCGCGCGATCATTTTCTGTTGAAACTCCGGTGTCCAGAGGTGGGGATTTTCCGCTTTGATCCCGTTGATCAAATCGATGCCAAAATTGAGATGGACTGTTTCATCTCGCAAAATGTACTGGAACTGCTCACCAATTCCTTTCATCAAATTGCGGCGATGAAACGACAATATCATCACAAAACCGGAATAAAAGAAAATGCCTTCCATGATCAGATAAAATCCGATCAGGTTTTTCAACAACGCTTGCGCGCCCTCAAAAGAATCGGTCGTGAAATTTGGATCGAGTATCTCCCGAGTCAACTCCATTTCAAATTCATCTTTGCGGGCGATCGCCGGGACTTCGTTGTACATGTTGAAGACTTCGCCCTCATCCAAGCCCAGGCTCTCCACGACATACAGAAAAGTATGCGTATGCACCGCTTCTTCGAAGGCTTGTCGCAATAAATACTGCCGGCATTCGGCATTGGTGATATGTTTGAAAATTGCCAACACCAGATTGTTCCCGACCAGGCTCTCCGCCGTCGAAAAGAACCCCAGATTTCGCATGATGACCCGCCGCTCAGCTTCGGTCAGCTGGTTCGATTTCCAGATTTCGATGTCTTTGTTCATTGCCACTTCGGTGGGCATCCAGTGGTTAGCGCAACCATTGTCGTAATGTTCCCACGCCCATTTGTACTTCAGAGGCATCAGCTGGTTCACGTCGACTTGGTGGCAGTTGATCAGCCGTTTTTGACTGGCATCGATCCGGTTGTTCATGGCGGGAACTTTCGTCCGTACGGCAGGTTTGGTAGCTCGAATATCAGTAGCCATTTTTTGCGACTCCATGCAAAAGGAAGATTTATTAAAGATGTTAACTGCGCTGTTCTACCCGCGACCAAACTCTGGTCCGTAACAAAATCTACTGACAGGATTCACAATCCGGATTGTCAATACTGCATTGCAGAACCTCGGCTTGTCGGTTGACGGTAATATCAGCCGACGAACTGGCGTTCTTCATCCAACGCGGTTGCACACCAAACTTATTGATGTCGACGGTTGATTTTTCGACCTGCGTAGCGCTGAGCGAACGCAGGTAATAGGTCGTCTTCAGACCGGTACTCCACGCCAAGCGATACATTTCGTCCAGCTTGCGACCATTGGGATTACCCAGATACAGGTTCAAAGACTGGCCCATATCGATCCATTTCTGGCGACGACTGGCGCACGCAATGGTCCATTTAGGGTCAATTTCAAAGGCCGTGGCGAAACGTTCCTTAATGTCCTCGGGCAGGTCGGGAATTTCGCCCAGTGAACCGTCGTAATACTTAATGGACTGCAGCATGTTATCGTTCCACAGGTTGCGGGCTTTTAGCTCGTTAACCAGTTTCACATTGACCTGGACAAACTCTCCCGACAGGTTGCTTTTCACAAACAATTGTTTGTAGGTCGGTTCGATGGATTGAGTCACTCCGATGATCGTCGAAATCGTGGCCGTTGGGGCAATCGCCATTACATTGCTGTTGCGCATCCCGTGTTTGGCCACCAGCTCGCGAACGGGAGCCCAGTCCATAGTTTGACCGAGGTCCATTTCGACTGGCATGCCACGCTCTTGTTGCAACAGCGAAACCGTATCGATGGGCAGCAAACCGCGATCCCATTTCGAACCTTGATAGGTTGAGTAGGCCCCTCGTTCCGCCGCCAGTCGACTGGACGCCGAGATCGCAAAATACGAAATCGCTTCCATACTCTGGTCGGCAAACTCAACTGCCTCTTGGCTGGCATAGCCGATTCCGCAAGCCGACAAAGCATCTTGGAAACCCATTAATCCTAACCCCACCGGGCGATGACGTTGATTGGATTTCTGGGCTTCGTCAGTCGGATAGAAATTGATATCGATCACGTTGTCCAACATACGGACTGCCGTGTTGATGGTCGCCTCCAGTTTTTCCAGGTCGAGTTTGCCATGGGTCACATGGTTGAGCATATTGATTGAGCCCAAATTGCAAACTGCGGTTTCCTCGGCGGAGGTGTTCAACAAAATTTCCGTACAGAGATTACTGCTATGCACGACGCCCACGTGATCCTGCGGTGAACGGATGTTGGAGGGATCTTTGAAAGTGATCCAGGGATGTCCCGTTTCGAAAACGCGGGTCAACATTTTTCGCCACAAATCGACGGCGGGAATGGAGCGGCTCAAACGCAAGTTGCCGGCCGCCGCCTCACGTTCGTAATGCTCATATCGCTCGCGAAACGCTTTGCCGTATAGATCGTGCAGGTCCGGCACCTCGTCGGGACTGAACAGGGTCCAATTACCTTCTTCGACCACCCGCTGCATGAACAGATCGGGGATCCAGTTGGCAGTATGCATATCGTGCGTGCGACGACGTTCGTCACCGGTGTTTTTGCGAAGGTCCAGAAACTCTTCGATGTCCAGGTGCCAGGTTTCCAAGTACGAACAAACGGCCCCTTTGCGTTTGCCCCCTTGATTCACCGCGACGGCGGTATCGCTGACGACCTTCAAAAACGGGATCACGCCTTGGCTTTGACCATTGGTGCCCTTGATATGCGAGTTGGTGGCGCGAATATTCGTCCAGTCATTGCCCAAGCCGCCAGCCCATTTGGACAATTTGGCGTTGTCACCGATCTGTTTGAAAATACTGTCTAAATCATCGCTGACCGTGCTGAGGTAGCACGAACTCAATTGCGGGTGCAAGGTCCCCGAGTTAAACAAAGTCGGAGTCGCAGAAGTGAAGCGAAACGCGGACAGTACGTTGTAGAATTCGATTGCGCGATCAGTTTTGTGTTCTTCCTGGATCGCCAGTCCCATCGCGACGCGCATCCAAAAATATTGCGGTGCTTCGAAACGCCGGCCGTCGATATGCAACAGATATCGGTCATAAATGGTCTGCAAGCCGAGGTACGGAAACAAAGCGTCACGATCAGCGACCAATGCGGCCGACAATCGCTCGAGGTCAAATGTGGCCAACACCGGCGAAATGCGCCCCGCGGTGATGCCCGTCTGCACAAAGTCGGCAAATTTTTCGCGATACAACGCCGCGATGTCACCTTCGGCAGAAGATTTACCCAATGACTCTCGGTAGATGATATTGAGCACCAATCGGCCGGCCACCGTATCGTAGTCGGGATCGTTTTCAATTCGTGCGCGGGCGGCGAACACCATCGAACGACCGATCTCCAGCGGTGTGATGCCATTGTAAAATTGCTTCTCGACTTCTTCCATTAACTCGGTCGACGAGCAGTTCTCATTAAGTCCCGCGCAAGCATTTTCAATTTGACTTCGCAAACGAGCAAAATTTATGTCTTCAAGTCTGCCATCGCGACTGATCATGATCGAAGGAAAGGCCTCTTCCGATTCCATTCGCTCTTCGGCGCGCAGCTGCCGGATTTTGTTGTGTTCAGCGCGATACAAAATGTAACGGCGTGCCACCGTAAAATGTTGGGCGCGCATTAACTCACGTTCGACCGTATCCTGAATCTGTTCGACCGAAACCCCGGCGTCGGATTCGGCTTGCGCCGCGACGTGCGCCGTGACGGTTTGGGTAATGTTGGAAATCTCCTCCAGCAATTCAGCGCTCAATTGCGATCGATCCGCAATCCCCATTTCAGCACAAAACGCTTTTTCGATCGCCCGCGTTATCAATTGAGCATCAAAAGAAAGCTGTCGTCCGTCACGCTTGTTGACATTCATTGTTTGTGTTGTCGTGCTCTTAACCATGCCTTCGAAATTCCTATAAAGAAGCAGTGTCCATGACGTACCCGACCAAACCGAAGCCGGGACTGTCTCGATTAAAATAAAGCCCGCTAGATTCCCCGTTACAGAATTACTGAAAGTTTCAGAGCAGTTCTCGCTTGGCGGTTTGCAAAAGTATCCACCGCTGAATGACACGTGGGGTCACGACGTTTTCAGAAACAATCCATTTATACAGTCACGACACTTTGGTTTCCGTACCGTCGACTGGGAATGAGAGTTCTACAAAATCGCATGGTTCAACACCGCTCAGGCGAATCAACTCAAATCTTTCCTCCAAAACGATCGAATACCGTTTTCTCACTGCAAACCCAAACAAACTCATTAAAATTCGCAACCAACCGAGTATTCGCAAACCACCCAAACCACCACAGTTAAGCAGTTCATTTGAAATAGTCCTTGGACTCGATTGATCCCGTTTTTTGCAGGCAGAGGCCGGTTTCCAAACGTGAAGGAAACCCAATATATCGACACTTTCGAAACTGTCAACACAAAATGTTGTGCTTGCATGTTAATCGGGAATCATCAATCAGAACATCAGAAAAAGTCGCAATCCAATTTTATCACGGTCTTGAATTGATAGCAAATCCGTATCCAACTCACTCGGTTGATATCAACAAACCAACAATTCCGCTTCACGGACGCGGAACGATGTGAGTGAAAATCAGCTGGAAATAGTGCACAACGAATAGCGATTGGCGAAATCAAAGTTACCATAAGATACTTTGAGTTCGCCGGACATCTAAAACTCCAGCCAATTGAAATCACTTGAGCAAGCCCTATACGCAATTGCTGAACGTCATCACTCAACGCCAGCTCTCCAACGCACAACGCGAAGATCGACGTGAGTCGGTGTATCAACATGTCATTCGCAACTCGAAACTCATCAATACAGGGAATTTCCGAGCCATTTCCAGCGAGGATTTGGGAACACTATTTCATGCTATCGATGAAAACTATTTTGACGGCAATGTCTCGGCACTCTGTGAACAGACTGCAGCCAGTCCGCTTCAATTTCGCCTGTCCACTCGAATGACGTCATCCGGAGGAATGACGACCATGCACCAGCAGCGAGGACTTGGTCGCCGCAAAAAATTTGAGATCGCCGTTGCGACCACGCCGTTGTTTGAGACCTTCAAACTGGATTCTTCCGCCAAAGTCGGGGGGATCAAATGTCACAATCGGTTGGAAGCATTGCAACGAATCATGGAACATGAGTTGATCCATTTGGTAGAGATGTTGCTGTGGGAACACTCGAATTGTTCCGCCAAGCAATTTCGCGAAATCGTATTGCGTTTCTTTGGACATCGGGAATCCAACCACCAATTGTTGACTCCTCGCGATGTGGCGAAAAAAAAACTGGGGATCTCGACCGGAGACGCCGTCTCCTTCGAACTGCACGGCAACCGTGTGACCGGTTTTGTGAACCGAATTTCGAAGCGAGCGACAGTGCTGGTCGCCAGTCCAACCGGGACTCGCTATAGCGATGGCCAGCGATACCAGAAATTCTATGTGCCCCTAAATCGTCTGCGGTTGGGAAAATAGAAGCGGCCTGGAAAACCCAGCTGAGCGCCCCAGCGCGCCAAGTTTGAAAAACAACTGCCAGAAAGTGCCTGGGCCAGGTCAATAAAAAAAGCCCACTGAATCCAGTGGGCTTTGTTTTTCAATTTTGCAGCAACAAGTTGCAGTTCAGTCTACTAACTTGCAGGCGAAACAGGCTTAGGATCACTGGCGATTGCCACAATGCCGCCAGCGATACCGCCGAGCAACAGCAATCGACCCAATCCACCACCGCGACCAAAAAATCGACCGCCACCTGCACCACCGCCGCTGCCACCACCGCAACTGTTGCAACTGTTGCAACTGCTGTAGCCGCTGAAATTACCGCATGAGCCGCACGAACCACCAGCCGCACTACCACAACCGATGGATTCGCTAGCGTACTCGATTGGAGCCGAGTCAACGTAGCCCATGTTGCTGGTACCATAATCCATTTGATTGCTGATAAAGCCACTATCTTGGCCGCCGGTCAACCGAACATCCAGCGAATCGGTATAACCAGTAACAACAGTTGGGACCACGTCTTGTGCGATCGAAACTGGAACTTCTTCGCTATCCGATCCAACAACCATTTCTGTAGTCGATTTAACTTCTGCATCC
>JANNWZ010000210.1:0-98246 GCA_031409295.1 Mariniblastus sp. | reverse complement strand
AGGATTCCTGGCTGCGGTCAACGGCCTTGTCGTTACCGACAAATATTGGCTTTGAATGAGAACTTTAGTTGCTTGCAATTAGTCATTGGTTGGCCATCTATTATAAGTTGTTATCCTGTAACTACTTCGCTATGCTACCAATGACTAATTGCAAGCAACTAAAGTTCTCATTCAAAGCCAATATTTGTCGGTAACGACAAGGCCGTTGACCGCAGCCAGGAATCCTGCCGATACCTCAACGCAGATGCCTCGTCCTGGCGGATCTTACTAAAATGTTTCTTCAGAAATATATTCAATGTCCGGTGCCGGACTGATGTCAGGTGGTGACGCCCGGATTCATCAAAGGCCGGATTGATCGCATGCAATCTCAGGGCTGACACGGTGGTAGCAGCTGGCGATACCGCATTTCTTTCTGCGCGTAATCTGCGCGCTGATCCATTATGGAGTTTTCGGCGAGCGTTCACTTGCGGCGAAATCGCTTAATGGCGTTCCCCTGGGTAACGATTTTGCTGATATCGCGGCTTGCAAGAGTCAAGGGGAATGACTTTCTCCCGAAAATCCCAGAATCTTTCACTGGATCATCTTTTCGTCAACCTATGTTTGGTTAGCCAAGAAATGTACCTGAAGTTTCCCATCGACACTGAATTTACATTGATTTCGCCGCCCTTTTTAAAATTATGTTCAATCCGGAAGAAAACGCCGAATCAGTCCAACCGTTTGTGGAATCCACGAACGTAGGAGAGTTGCGCGCTCAAAGAGTCTGGCGTTTTGTTATCGTTCTTTGGCTGACATGGATCTTCAACGCATTCTTCCTGTGGTACCGCGGCTATGAAACTGCCACGATCGTCTGCTTCGCGGATTCGGTAGTTCACCTGATAATCCTGTTAGCTTGTCGCAAACTGAAAAATTATGCGGTTATCATGAACGTCAATCTGGTGGCCAGCGCCGTCGGGTTGTTTTTTGTATCGTTCAGCGACCCAGCCCTGGCGGGCACCATGCTGTTTTACCCGGTCGCCATTCTCGTTGCGTCTCAATTGCTGGGAGTCCGTTCCGCGTTTGTCTGGTTGCTCATCAACTTCGCCGCATTCGCCGTCTTTTTTGTGACCGTGTTTGGCATTCACCAGTCGTTCAGCTCCTGGAGATTTGACGAATTCATGTTAATCCTTGGAGTCGCCACCTGCATCTTTTTCTGTTGCCAGCAGGGAGAGTCCTACTACCAGGAGCGAACCAGGAACCTGATCAGTTTGAGTCAAAAGTTGCAGACGAAAAGTGAAACGCTGCATAAGCTGGCGACCACCGATGCGCTGACGGGACTGATCAATCGTTTTCAATTCCAGAACAACTTGAGAGAGGCGGTGCTGAAAACCGGCCCCGATATGAAAACGGCGCTCTTTCTGGTCGATATGGATGGTTTCAAGGAGATTAACGACACCCTTGGGCATTTGATGGGTGACAAGGCACTGGTCCAAATTGCTGAACGACTGCAGCAGGAGTTCGGCGGTTGTTCCGATGTAGCTCGACTCGGTGGCGATGAATTCTGCATCATTGATAGGGGTATCCAGAATCGCGAACAGGCCAACGAAATTGCCTTGAGGATTGGCGAATTACTTAGCCAGCGCTACGTGTTGGAAGGGGCCAACTTCCAGTTGGGCACCAGTGTAGGCGTTGCCATCTGTCCGGACGATACGCGGTCCGATCAGGAGCTAATGTCCTTTGCCGATACAGCGATGTACTACGCGAAGGAAAACAAGATGATTCACGCGCGTTATGAACCGGAAATGACCGCCCGGATCGCCGAACACCGCATGTTGCAGGAGAAACTGTCGGTGGCGCTGAAAAACGAAGAGTTTTTCCTTGTGTACCAGCCCCAGGTTAATCTGCGAACTGGCGAAGTGATCGGAGTGGAAGCTCTGTTGAGATGGCAGCAGGATGGAAAAACGATTCCGCCTTACCGATTTATCCCGCTATTGGAGCAGAGCCGCGAGATCATTCCGGTCAGTCGGTGGATCGTTCACGAATGTTGCCGTCAACAGGCCGAGTGGTCGCGCCAAGGTCACGACATCGAAATTGCGATAAACATCAGTGCGATTCAATTTAAGGACGAAGGCTTCTGCGAAAGTGTTGCCGAGTCAATTCGCAAACATTCGATCGATCCTCAAAAACTGGATATGGAGATCACCGAGGGTCTGCTGATTGACGACGTTCCCGAAGCGGTTAAGACATTGAATCAGATCAAGGACATGGGAATCAGCATCAGTATCGACGACTTTGGAACGGGTTATTCATCCCTCGCCTATCTCAGGCAGTTTCCAGTGGATCGCCTAAAAATTGATCTGACGTTCATCAGGAACATCCCTGAGACGGATGACGGGTTGATCGCCGCAAGCATTATCGTGTTGGCCAAGGCGTTGAACCTAAAGGTGCTGGCCGAAGGCGTCGAAACCGAGGCGCAACTCGATTTTCTCAAGGCGCATGACTGCGACGAATACCAGGGCTATTTCTTAAGCCCTCCCTGTCCTCCGGAAGAGGTAGTCGCGTTCTTCAGTCGCGGAACATCGCTAGAGTATTCACTCTGCTAATTTCTTCGGTAGATCTTCTACTGGCAACCACCAGAATACCCAATCGTTGCAGTTGGCCCCCGACGCGACGATTCGTCGTCTTTTGCCACAGTTGGTTCGGGAGTTCCCGGTCGAAGAGGCGAAGAAAAAGAGTGTGTGGAGTCCCCACCTCCTCTAATTTTCCGTGTTTTCGAAATCAGGAGTCGGCATGACAACGGATACTTTTCAACGCGTTGTGAAATGTGTGGCTACTACCACACGCTACCCCGAACGGATCCTGACCGCTGATGCCCATCTAGAAAATGATCTGGGTATTGACTCGGTCAAAAGGGTCGAAATCGTTATTGCTCTGTCGGCGGAATTTGACCGCGAACTTCACACCGAACAACGGGATCCTTCCGTTCAAACGATAGGTGACCTTGCTGAATGGATTGAATTGCGAATGGCCTCGACGGAGTCCGAGTCGGAGCTTCCTGCGCCCATTCCCGAGCCGGTTTCGAATCGAGTTGATGTCGGCAGTTTCCAGCAGGGTTCCCGGTCTAAACATCTGTCGCCTCCCCATTTCAAGAATCGTAACTCCAGCCCGCCGAAGGCTACGGTAGACCGGCAACCCGATCTGTCGAATGGCCAAAACCTGTCGGGTCGCGTCGCTTTGGTTACCGGTTCGGGAAGAGGGGTTGGGCGAGTCATTGCCCGGGTTCTGGCGGCTCGCGGTGCAACGGTTCTGGTCAACTCCTTCCATTCCCGGGAGCTGGGAGAACAGACCGTTTCGGAGATTCAAGCGGAGGGTGGAAATGCAATTCACCTATGGGGATCCGTTGCCAATTCACAGCACGTTGACGAGATCTTCAATCAAATTGAACGACAGTTCGGTCTCGACATTCTGGTTTGCAACGCGTCTGACGGAATGATTGGGTCGTTTATGCAACTCAATTCCGAGCACTGGGAACGAGCATTTCGTACCAATGTCATCGGGCATCATCAGTGTGCTGCCCGTGCTGCGGATCTGATGAAATCTCGAGGCGGCGGCTCGATCGTAACGCTCTCTGCCGTTGGGGCCCATCAGTACATTGACGGACTTGGCAGTCAGGGTGTCATCAAGGCCGCGGTAGAAACCATGACTCGGTACCTGGCCTGTGAATTGGGGCCCTTTGGAATCCGGGCCAACTGCGTTGTCGGGGGCCCGGTTTACGGTGAACTTCTGGATAAATTTCCAAATGCCCCATCCACCATCCGCCACTGGGAGTCCATGACTCCAGACAGTGAACTTTGCAGCCCGATGGACCTTGCGCAGACGATTGCATTCCTGGTCAGTGAGCAGGCGCGAGGAATTAACGGAGCGATCTGGGTGGTTGACCATGGATTCTCCGCGACCGGCGACGGTCGGAGATCCGTTTTTCGCACGACACCCGCGGAGCTCCAGACTCGCCAGGCAACCATATTGAGCAACGTTTGAGGGTTATATGAACTATTTTGCTACGGAATATACGATTCACTTCGACGATACCATGGCGTATGGGAGCCACCATTTCCTGACGTCATTCAAGTTTCAATGCGCTGCCCGGGAGGCTTTTCTTTTCGGAGAAAAGATCTATGACGTGGCGGGCGTTCAACAGGCGTTGGACCGTATTCATCTGTTGACTGCCGATGCCTATGCACGGAATCTTCACGCAGCCCGACTGGGTGAACGCCTGGCTATCCTGCTGACGATTGAAGAGTGGCACCGGGCGAGTGCCCGATTCTGCTATCGAGTCATCCGGGCCGATGGTCAGCCGATTTGCGCAGGCTTTCAAACGTTGATTGGTGTCGATTCCACCAGCGGATCGCCGATTCCATTACCTGATCCACTGTGGAATGCGATGGAATCCATGCGTGCGATCGAGGAGCCGATTTCGGAAAATTCGTTTCGCAAACGTGTCTTGGCAGGAGGAGCAGCAGTCGAGGAACTGTTTGGCAAATGCGAGCGGGAAACAGCGATCGCTTTTCTGCGAGAGCGGTACCCGAGCCCACAGTTGATTGCCCCCGAACCAAACAAATCGGTGATGACCACGCCCGGCGACGCCAAAATTCATACCGCCGGCAATTCTCGGCAAGTGTGGGTGTTCGCGGGACAGGGCGCATTGGACCTGAGTTTGCTGTGCCAGCGAGTGGTAGCCTACCGGAATCTGCACCCTGCAGCAGGCGACGAATTAGAAGCGTGCGCTCGCATTGTCAAGCAGCTGATTGGAGGCGATCCGGATGCGTTGTTCAGCGGCAGCGAGCTGGGTTGCCGCAACGCAATCAAACAGACTCCGTTGCTTTCACAAATCGCGATTCATCTGCAGAACGTTCTGGGCGTTAAATCCAGCGAACGAAAGGGAGACGATGCGGATATATTTATGGGTCACAGTTTCGGTGAAATTGCCGCATTCGAGATCGCCGGTTGCTTCGACTTGCTGACCGGGATTCAAATTGTCTGCGAGCGAGTTCGTGCTATTTCCGAACATGCTCCGTCCGATGGCGACCTGTTGGTCGTGTCTGAAGATCGCTGGCGAGTCGCGACCGAACTTGGGTTCTCCCAAGTCGACCAGGTGGTGGTCGCCGGTCGCAACCACAACAGGCAAACCGTCTTATCCGGACCGCAGGACCAGCTCCGTAAGTTGGCTGACTATCTGCGACAACGCGATATCCAATGCGTGCCAGTGGCGACCCCCACCTCCTTTCATCATCCACGATTGCGCGGAGCCGCCCAGCAATGGATGAAACAAATCCAGAAGCTGGAACTCAAGGCCCCCAATCGCCTGCTCTACTCTCCCAACGGCCGCCGATTCATCGCTTCGACTGACGACATTGCGACAACATTGTCGCATCAGCTTCTCAGACCATTTGACCTGAAAGGGGCCGTCGATGATTTGTCAAATATGGGTGCCACGCGGTTTGTCGACTGTGGATCCAACGGCTCGCTGGCCAAATTGTTGTCCAAATCCGGAGCGGTTGTATCACAACTGCCTGCAATCCAAGGCCCAACCAGTCTGCCGAAATTCAATGACTCCCGATATCCGTTCGACTCTGAATCGAAGGCTAATCTAAACGGCAGGCATCCGCAGGTCAACGGTCACAAACCTGCCGTCGAAAACCTTGATCGGCCCGAAACAAAACGAAAGTTAGCCATTCCAATTGCCATTGTTGGGCAAGGCTGCCTGTTGCCCGGCGATGCCAACTCACCGGAAGAACTCCATCGTGCCATTTTTGAGCAGCGAAACGGAATTGTCGATCAAAGACTGTTTGACTCGAATTGGGCCGAAGATTTCTATTCCGCTTCGTTGCAGTCTGATCGTTCCACGTCCTTTTTGACCGGTCGCGTCAATGATCGTCTGATCGTCTGCCCTGCCGGCGTCGACCCAGACGCGTTTGACCGTTTCACTCGGACCCAACGCCTGCTCTGTATTGCCCTGGCGCCCTGTATCGAATCGCTGCGTGGTGCTCGCAAAATCATGTGTTTCATGGGTGCGACGGCTGATGGATTCGAGGATCACGACCTTGTTACGTCGCTAGAATACTCCGGAATTGATCCGCGCGACGCGGAGGTCGATCGACGACTGCACACGAAGATCTCCGCCGGCCGCGGACCTCATGCGTCTCTGAGGGAAGTGATGGATGTTCTGGTCCGTCCGGGGATCGAACTCATTATGGTCGATGCAGCCTGCGCTTCATCGCTTTATGCGGCAGCATTGGGCATGCTGGCTCTGGAAACCGATCGGGCAGATGCCGTGATAGCAGGCGGTGTTTTCTGCCCGGGGCCGGGTAACAGTTGCCTGTTCTCCCAGTTCAATGGCACGACCTCGACGGGGTGCCGCCCCTTCGATGCCGGTTCCGATGGTGTGGTGTTCTCGGAAGGCGCCGCAGTTGTCACGTTACGCCGACTCGAGGATGCCGTTGAACTCAATTGCCCAATCATGGGTCTACTCAGGGGCTTTGGTTTGTCCAGTGACGGCCGCAGCTCATCGGCGAATGTCCCGCAAAGCAATGGACAACTGTTATCGTTAGAACGTTGTTATTCCCATTTTGGTCTTGATCGCTCCTCGATCGATGCGATCGAAGCTCATGGAACTTCGACCCCGGTCGGGGATGCGACGGAGCTGAAAACGCTCTCCCGTTTTTATGAAAACTGCGTCGACCGTGAAATTCCTGTTCACAGCCTGAAAGGCCTGCTGGGCCATGCTGGCTGGGCAGCGGGAACGGCCTCGCTCATCGCAGCCTGTCAATATCTGAAACACGGTGTCTTTCCAGCTCAGGCCAACTTCCACAATCCATGTGAAGCGCTGCTTGGCTCCGAAACGCCGCTGAAAGTTCCGAAATTCATGCAACCACTACCATCACGAGCCCGCGTTGCCGTAGATGGTTTTGGATTTGGCGGTGCCAACGCCCATATGGTCATTGAAAAATATGAGGATTCCCTGACAGTTGAAGAACTTTCTGTCGGCGACTTCGAAGGTGACCATAGCACGGCAGTCACTTTAACGCTGGCAAGCGACGATGAACTGGTCATCGTCGCCTGTCACCAACTGGAACCCGAACAGGGAAACCAGTTCGATCGCAATCACATGCTGTCGGACAAACACATTCTCCTGCCTGATCTTGTCGACGATATGGACATCAGCCAGAGTCTGGCAGTTTCGCTGGCCGATGGCCTGCTGACCAAGTTGCCCAGCCTGGATTCCAAGATGCGAGAATCGACTGGAATGGTGCTCGCACTAAGCGGAAAAACCGAGCGGGGCGTTGAAGCGACTGCTCGTATTCTAACCCCACGCTTGAAACGCCAATTAGCCGGGCACACCGATTCGTTGGAAAAACTCGACGAAGTAATGGACCGGTCACGGCCATCGGGCCCCTACACGCTGCAATGCATGATGCCCAACGTGGCGTCAGGCCGCGCCGTTCTGCAAATGGACCTGAAAGGACCCAACTTTGTCGTGGATGCTGGAAAGCAATCGCTCAAGGCAGCTTTCGATTCAGCCAGCTTGCTACTTGGCAGCCGAAAACGGCACGACCAACTATATATCGTTGCCGCAATTAAAGCCAACCATCAGAACGCTGGTGAAATGTTGAGCGACGGCGAATACGCAGCGGCCTTTCTGGTTGCCACCCGGCGATTGGCGACGGAACTTGGATTAAACACGATTTCCACGATCGACCAGATTCAGGAATGCCTAAATGGCGACGAGGAAAGTAATGCCGACCAAATTCGACAGATAATTGAGAAGCTGCATCCGGAACGAAAAGCTCCCGCCAATTCTGGAACGACTTCGCACACCGCCTCTCGTTTAGAACAGAGTCCATCCGTCGACTCAATTGCCCATACAATTCACACGCCCGTTTGGGTGGAGTCGGAATTAGAAGAAAGCGTATCCCGAAACTCCGAATTTCCGTCGAAAGTGGTGGTCGTTGTTTCCCAAGCCGCACATGCCGACGCTTGGATTGAGGAACTAGAGCGTCGGGACTCGGAATTCAAACTGGTCATTGCCCAGGCGGAAACATCGCAGTCAATATCCCCTTCCATCAAACACCTGTGCTTCGTTGATTGTAATCAACCGCGGTCGATTCAAAAGTGTCTTGAAGCGGTCGACGCGTTTGACGCCGACATCGTCATCGGCTTTGACTCTCCATCATCATGGAACGTGGAGAATTCCCTGAAGGTTGTCGCCAGTCATCCGTTGGGTGAATTGATGTTCTTGCTGGCTCAGCATCTCGAATCCCGCATTCGCCTGGGCAAAGTCGAGTTATGGGGTTTGTTTCTCGACTCCTATCGCGATCTGACTCACCCTTTGACCGGGTCAACCGCTGGGCTTCTGAAGTCCATTCGTCGCGAACTAAAATCACTGAAAGTAGGTATCGCCTATTCACGCGATCTTACCTTATCGCAGGCCCTCGATCGCCTGAATGAAGAGAGGTGTGGGCCGTCTGACGAAGCGGAGGTGGTTTTTGATGGTCCTTTGCGACTCGTCAGTCGACTGCAAGCCGTTTCTCCCATCGAAGTTGCTGACTCCCATCGAAGGCTGGGCCGCGAATCGGTGGTGGTTGCCACTGGCGGAGCCCAAGGCGTTACCGCCGTTTTGATGGAGTCCCTGCTGAAAAAATATCAATGCACCGTCGTGGCCATTGGTCGCAGCCATCCGGAGGCGGGGCCGCTTGGAAAGAAAGATTGCGAACGAGTATTTTACGAAGACTACGTTCGTCAAAATCCGAAGGTTGATGGTGCTGAAATGAAACGCGCCTTTCATCAGGCCAGACGAAGCTGGGAAACTCATGCCACAATTCAGCGATTGCAGTCACTCGGTGGTCACTTCGAGTATCTTTCTGCCGATGTCACCCAGGCGAACCAGGTTGAAGCAGCCATACGCGAGATTGTTTTCAAATATGGCAAGATCGATTTGCTGGTTCACGGAGCAGGAATTCAATACTCCAAACAGCTGAAGGATCGCACCCACGACGAATTTCGCAAGACGTTCGCTGTCAAAGTTGGCGGACTTGAAAACCTGGTCCATAGTTGTCGTCGTGAGCTTGGATGCATGCCAACAGTTCACGCGTTGACATCGGCCTACAGTATTTTTGGCAACGATGGCCAGCACGATTATGGTGCCGCGAATGAAACGCTCAATCGATTGTGTAACCTTGGTAGTAATCAAAAACACAATTGGAGCAGTATCGCATGGTTGGCCTGGGACGGAATCGGAATGACGCGTGGTTCGGAATATCAGGCGTTGGCTCAACATCGGGGGTTGTCGTGTTTGACACCCGAAACAGGATCGCCTTTTTTCCACGAGGTTTTGGAGGGACAATCCGCGGCAGCGGTCAACGTACCACTTTCCGATCAGGAACGGCTGACCTACGGTGTGGAGACCATTCCCGCATCCAGCGGCCAACCGGTGCAGCAAATCCTGGAAAGCCGTTTTCATGTAAATAAAATCGAGTGGCTGAACTGCCACCTGGTGCGCGATGTTCCAACGGTGCCCGGCGCCTGGATTCTGGATCGAATGGTAAAAACGGCATTGAAGATGGCGCCGAAATCCGCAGAGATCCGCGCGGTTACGATTGAAGACATCTCCTTCCGACGCTTCATTCGTCCGCTCGAATACCATGAGTTTTCACCGCGAGTCATCGCGATGGTACAGGCGGAGGGTGTCGCGGTCTGGATCTTGGGAGATATACGCCATCGTAGTGGAACGTTGTTGAAAAAGGACATCGTGTTGGCTCAAGCCCGATTTCGCTTTCACGACGTAATGGACTGCGCTACTGAACTCGTCAAATTTTCTTCAAACTCCTACACGCAAAATTTTCTGCGTGACCCCTACTGCTCAGCAGACGCCGGTCGTGTGAATCTTTCCGGACCATTTGAATGCCTGCAAGACATTCAGATTCATCGAAGTGGACGACAAGCCAGGTTTGTGATGCATGACGGTAACGGCAATCCGCAACCAACTCAAACGCCAGCCTTGTTGCTTGATGCCACTTGGCGAGTTGGAGCGATGTACGCACATCCCAACAGTCACGAGCTTTACGTACCGGTTCAAATTCAGCGAATCACGTTGCCGGTCGATCCGGTTAATCGAAAGGAACCACTGAACGATTGCTTCATTTTGTCGACTCCCCCGGAGATCAAACAGGACTTCGCCAACTGGAAACGATCAGAAGTTCACGATTCCCGTGGAAGACTACAACTCGTTGTCGAAAATGCAATGGCGGCAAAAATGACTTGACGTGCAGGTTGGCCGGTTCCTCCAAATCCGAATGCTGCTTGCAATCATAATGCGTAACTTCGATCGACCACTCGTTACGCCTTCGAAAAACATTCGAGCGTGCTCAACTGGGTCGTGCGTTTGCGCTGTTCGGGCAACACGTTCCGCGGCCTTGTTCCAGCCACGCGAATCGTCCGGGCTATGTGTCCAAGGCCGCTCGTGTACGCTCCACGAGATCGCTGTCACGGTCGCCTGAGCCTTTCAGGTTGTACACCGAAATCGCGAGGAACTGGTTTCGCCATGCGGGACTGAGGTGCCGATAGTCCTCCAGCACGGCAGAACTGAACTTGTAGTCGTGAGCGTTCCGCCCCTTCAGGAAGATCATACGACGTGCGCGTGGGGTCAAAAAACTCAAACGAGCATTTTGACTGAAGAAAAACGAGTTCGGGCATCTTCGTGAGACCGAAAACCCGGTCGAGATCGATACTGCCTTTCGACAGAAATGGTCAAAATTCACACCGAATCAAATGAAGTGCGAAGCGGCGGCCGAGCCAATTGTCACGGATTGGGCGAGTTGACCAGGTAAGAGACTGCCCGGTTCAAGCAGCGCGTCGATACGAACGGAGCAAACCACCGAGTCGCTCCGTCGTTTCAATCTCTTTACCGGTGTCGGGTGGATGTTCGAGCGACACGATCAACTCATTCCCTAATCCTTGGTGGGGTCGCTCTGCGTGATAGTGAGCAAGATATTGATTGACTGCATTTCGCATCGCTTTTTCGCCGAACAGAATCAGGCGATTGAGACACTCGGATTTCAGTGATCCAAAAAAACGCTCAAGGTGAGCATTCATGTTTGGGCTGCGGGGAGGCAAGCGTACAGGTTCCACATCCTCATCGCTCAGTAACGACCGAAATGATTCGCAGAACTTGGTGTCACGATCCATGATCAGATATCGTTTGCCGTTGAGAAATCCATCTTCGTGATTGGTCAGCTCGCGAGCTATCTGTCTCATCCAGGCTTCGTCAGGACTTGTCGTGCAGCCGGCGAAATGTACGCGACGTTTTTTCGTTCCATGACGAATAGCAGATAGAAAGTCACCAGCCCGCCTTTGGTCCAGACTTCCACGGAAATAAAGTCGATCGCGGCTATGACATCCCAGTGCGATTTCAGAAAAGTTGCCCACGACCCTGTGCGTTTGCGCGTCGGGGCCGGTTCGATGCCGTGTTCTTTGAGAATATTGCTGACGGTTGTGTCGCAGATCACGTAACCAACTTTGGAGAGTTCCCCCTGGATCCGATCGAAACCCCACGTTGGATTTTCTTTCGCGAACTGCAGAGTCAAGTCGACAATCACCTGGCGTATTCTTGGTCGCCCGGGTTCCTTCTGTTTGCGATCTGAGTAATCCCATTTTTGGGCCACAAGCTGTCGATGCCAACGCAGAATCGTATCGGGCGCGAATCGCGTACCGAATTCCTCCAGCAACTTGCGACCTAGTATCTTTCCTTTGACGCCAAGTCGTCTTCTTTGATCGTCGTTGAGCATGATTCGCTTGGCGCCAAGTTTCTCCTTGAGCACACGGTTCTCGGTCTGGAGATACTCGATCACTTCTTGCTGTTGTCGATTCATCCAACCGCATAGAATCACCATGTAAAGTTGCCCAGGCTGAAACACGAAAGACATGATCGTGAAGATTCCAAATTCCCTAAAATCATGCGGGACAACGGATTGGTCAATCGAATTCGCCGAATGGAAAATGCCGCCAGGCATTAAGCCAGCCGGTTGTGCAAGATTTCGCGATTGTGCCAAGTGGAAGCAACGACCAACACCAGCTAAGATTGGATAAGTATTTGTAACGAAGCCGCCAGTATTCTCGTGGTTTATGTTCGGCTGAGTATTTTTACCCCACGAGGTAGACAACAGACTGCCAACCGCAACAGTTTCGACCGCAGCTCCGCTGGTACAAAGTGTGCAACACAAACCCTTGCCCTCGCCCAGCACGCCTACGACACCCAGCAATTCGCTTCCGCGGCGAAGCTCTTTGCTGACGCATTCGAGACAATTCAGGTAACGCTGTAATGAGCGATCTATTCGTTTCTGACGTCGATCGTCTTCCGTTTTGTTTCCCTCGAACCCCACCGAATAGGTTAGCGAATAGTGGTAATCGAGCCATGAATTGATCGTCGCTTGGATGGCAAGCCGAAGAACCGGTGATGCCTGGGCCTGCCCCATTTCTAGTTCTAGTTGCTCAATCTCGATCTTCAGGGATTCAACGACAACGGGGTTGTCCCGGGTCATGAAGGTCAAATAAACCTCGCGTATATGCTGACTTAAATCGCCAAATTTTCGCCATTTCGCTGGATCAGATTTGAAAAGTTTGCGAATTTCCTTGTTCGCGAGCGTGTCACCTCGCTCTGCTCGTTATCACTGGGGGCCCCTATTGGAGTTGCAGTGCTTGGTACGATGGGACTGGGCCTGATCGGCAGACACTTGCAAAAAAAGGCGAAGGAAACGGAGCAGCAGATTCGGCTCAGAGCCTATGGAAGTCAGGCCTTACAGTGGTGGGATGTGCTTGTCGAGACTGCCTTCGTGATGGCATATGAAAGCGGGCCAGTTTCGAATAGCCTTCCATGGCCTGCTCCTTGTGAAGTGACGTTTTCGGCTATGATATCACTTATCTAATACTCCCCAAATACGGAAGTTATTTCGGGACTATACCTCTAAGGCTTTCAGCCATTGATCACAGATCCAATATCCAACCTCAGTAGACACCATGAAAATGTTTTTCACTCGATTTCCAATGATGGCCGTTGCGGCGTTTGCCTTCGCGGCAATGCCTGCACTCGCTCAGGACGACACGAAGACAATTGGGCAGCACGACGGCCAGCCGGCCGACATGACCAAGCCAGTCCAGGTGTTTATCTTACTGGGTCAATCCAATATGGTCGGAATTGGCACAATCACCGGCGGCAGCTTACGCTGGGGCAAGGAGTTCATGGAGCCCGTGGTCTCGGTCTATCCGGGAGCCTATGATCCCAAAGCCGATTATGACGCACTGCAACCCGAGAAAACCCTCTCGCTCGAAAGTTTCGGCGGCACCGCGCCAACACCTTACCCGGGTGGCGGCACTCAGGTTGTGCGCGGCTTTCTCCAACCTGCGGAGACCGGCGTCTACGAGTTCAATCCAGGTTATGGAGAATCCGAACAAAACATCATGGTGGTCAATGCTGTGGAAGTGCATCGCAAGGAACCCGGCGGCCAAGCGGTAAAGAAATCGGTGAAACTGACGGCTGGGGAAAAGGTTCCCTTCAAAATCACCTATCTGACGGAGCATGCCGGCGGCTTGGGTTGGATGGTCAGAATGGATGTGCCGGGCGCACTTAACACCCTCGTCCGCCAGCAAGGAAAATATCCCTATCTGCTCGACGGCGCCGGCAACTGGGCCGAGCGGCAGGATGTTCGATTTGTGCGGTACATGTCCGGCCAAGGTCCGCTCAATAATGAATGGATGGGCATCCGAGCCGGCACCATCGGCCCGGAATACGGCATCGGGCATGCGGTGGGCAATGCCATCGATGCTCCGGTCATGATCCTCAAGTCCTGCATCGGCAACCGGAGCTTGGGCTGGGATCTCCTGCCGCCGGGCAGTGAGCGGTTTGTGGAGAACGGCAAGGTGTACGCCGGCTACAAGGACAGGCCGCCGTTCTGGGATGCGGACCCGGCAAAGGGAGTGGCGACGGAGCCTCCGCCATGGCTGGACAAGAACGGAAAACCCGTCGAATGGTGGGCTGGCCTGCAGTATGACCTCGACACCGGAGATGCCAAGAAGGCACTTGCCGACCTCGCCAAGCACTACCCCGACGCTAACGAATACGAGGTCGCTGGCTTCTTCTTCTGGCAGGGGGAAAAGGATGGCGGGGACCCCGTGCATGCCGCGCACTACGAAAAGAACCTGGTCAACTTCATCAAGGCCTTGCGCAAGGACTTCAACACACCGAACGCCAAGTTCGTCCTCGGCACCATGGGCGAGGCCGTGAAGGGCGGCGGCGACAAGGTCATGGAAGGACAACTCGCGGTGGACGGCACCAGCGGCAAATATCCCGAGTTCAAAGGCAACGTGGCCACCGTTTATACCCACCCGATGGCCCAAGGCGGCAGCGGCAACGGCCACTACAACAAGAACGCCGAAGTTTATATGGACGTCGGCCAAGCGATGGGTCACGCGATGGTTGAGTTGTTAAAAAAATAAACAAACATTGAACCAACATGAAACTGAACCACACCACACGCAGAGCCATCGCGGTCTCCGCGCTAATCCTTTCATCGTTTGCAACTACTCGATCGCCAAGGTGGCAGAGGTAATGGGCCCTATGGCGGCAAAGCTGAAGTCTATATGGACGTCGGCGAGGCGATGGGCAAGGCGATGTTTGAGTTGATGCAGAACAAGTAATTAAAGGAAAAACGATGACGATACAGAATGTATGCAGAATAGCATCGGTGGCATTAATGCTGATCGCGACATTGGCCATGACGGCGGACGCGCAACAATCGCAACCAGCCGCGTTGACCGAAGCCGGGCAGAAACTCGAGGCGGGCTATGCCGCGCAGATCCAGACATTGAAGGCCGAGGTCGAAAAGGCGCTGCCACAGTTTGACGCGCAGAAAAAAGCGGCCTTTGTGGGAGCCGCCAAGGACCTCAAGTCAGCTTCGGCGCAGGACACGGCGATCAGGGCCGTTGCCGAGTTGAACCTGATTCCCGTTCTGTCAGACGCCAAGCTGGACTCGAAACTTGTTAAACTCGTCGTCTTACAAACCGCGACTCCCAGAGGGATGGCCGAGTTCGCCCAGCAGAGCGCGGAGCAGGTGGCGCTGGTTGACAAGCTACTGGCAGATTCCGAATTGATGAAACAGATGCTCGTGGCCGACGGCGCCAAGGAGCACAAATATGGCCGGGCGATGGAGATCTACTCTGCCATCCAGAAGGCCAGCGGTAATGCTAAAGAAGGGATTTTGCAGCGACTGGCGCTGGCGATTGCCCTCGAACACGCGGTGCCGGTCAAGCAGAGCAATCCTCTTGCAAAGTCCGATGCCCCAGCCACTGTTGATCCCGTCAAACGCTTCTTGGCCTACGAAAAAGCCTACGTGGACGGCGAGCTGGATCCGGCCTTCAAAGATTTGACGGCCTGGGATATCCGGACTGTGGTGGATGGCGACGAGCCGGATGAGGTCTCCGCCTGGGGACGTCAGATGCTGCGCAACTACCGGCCGGACCTTGTTGTCCATCCCGACTTCAACTGGCGGTACGTGCAGTCCGTCGCGACCGACGTCAAGTACGGTTCAGGTGACGTCAAGTTCGACCGGCCTGAACTACAGAACTACCAGAACATCCTCATGAACGGCGGGATTTGCGGTCGACGCGCCTTCTTCGGTCGTTTCATTCTGCGTGCTTTCGGAGTTCCAACCACGGCCCGGCCGCAAACTGGTCATGGTTCGCTGGTGCATTGGACGCCCAAGGGGTGGGTGCCCTGTCTGGGTGCCGGTTGGGGTGGCGGGTGGACCGCCACGCGCTACAAGAACGATCTCGATTTCCTGGCAACCACACAGGCACGGGAAAACACAGATGCTTTTCTGCAGGTCAAACGCGCACAATGGATCGGTGATGTCATGGGTGAGACCCCGGTCTATGGTGTTCATGAGGGCGTTCCCGGCTTCTGGTATGGCGTCTCACTTTGCACCCAGCGCGATCTCATCAACAAAGCCAAGATCAAGGCGTTGGCGGCGGTAGGTACGAACCTCGGCGAATCGAATGAGACCGGGGCGAAGCCCGTCATTGAAAAGGTGGGCACGGCTGATTCCGAACGGAAAATTACTGTCGGTCCGGACGGCGTGATCACGATACCGGCCGCCGCGTACAGCAAGCCGTCCGGCAGCACGGCGGAGGTTATGACCCTCAAGAGCTTTGGTTCCGGCATGCAGATTAATCTCCCACGCTTTACACGCGAGGGTCTGACGATCCTGCGGGGCGGAGCGTGGAGGGGCGATGCCAACGGCTGCAAGTCGGGCACGCGTCTCCTCAGCGGCGGCTACGGCAAATACAACAACTGGGGATTCCGGGCGGCTGTGACCCCGGCCGGTGACAACCCTCCGGAGAACATGAAACTTGATCTTGGGGGCGGCTTGGCGATGGAGTTTGTCTACATCAAGCCCGGCACTTTCACGATGGGGGGCGAGAGCACGACCGATGGCCGGTTCAACTGCGTCGAACTGCCGGCGCACGAGGTCAAGCTCACCAAGGGTTTCTATCTTGGCAGGCATGAAGTGACGCAGGCTCAATTCCAAACGATCATGGGCTCGAATCCCAGTGAGGCGAACAAGGCGCCGGATTGCCCGGTGGACAATATCGCCGAGTCCGACGCGACGTCCTTCTGTGAAAAGCTCGCGGAGAAGGTTGGTCAGGAGGTGCGGCTGGCTTTGCACAATAAATGTCAATTTGTCCCCTGATATTGTGCAACCTCATTTGTTTTTGTGCAACCAAAAACTGGCTCAAGCCCAAGTTCATAAATCGCGCTGATCAAACAGCAGATATTGTGACAGATTACTTTGCAGAAAACTTCATTCTTCATCGCCGTGTCTGTTTTGCATCGGACGGCATCGCCAAACTTGGTCTTGATCATCATAACAGTTGATTCGACATTTGACCGCTTGTGGTAGTGGTTCATAAAGTCTTCTCGGTTGAACTGAAAGTAGTGGAAAGCCTTGGCAAACAATCCACCACTTGATCCAGTTGTCCCGACCCGGAACGGGATAAATGCCTTTGCACCGTGGTCAGCGATGGCCTGAAAATTAGATTCGCTGGCATACTGCTTGTCGGCTGACATTTCTTGAACATCAAACGACTTGGCTGTTTCTGACAATAACGATGGCAGAATCGGGCTGTCGTTCGAGTTCCGCTGGTGAATCTCGGCCGCGGTGACGATATTGGTTTTGACTCCGCAGCAAATGTGTAGTTTGACCCAATCATGTTCCTGTCGCATCGCGCCGTATTTATGGTCAAACCAGCGGTGGAAGCGAGATGAAGTAAACCCAGTCGAATCACACGCGAAATCGGTTTCGATGGATTGCATAGGCAGACTGGTAACTGCAATCAGCTTTTGCAAGATCGGGGTTAAGGCTGGATTTTCCAAGTAGTTGAAAATCGAGTTGAAATGGGGGACTTTGGAGATATGCCCCTTCTCGTTGGCATCGCGTAGGTCACTGATGAATCGCCGCCCGGAAAAAGTCGAGTAGATTTTGAAAACGACTGCGAAAATCGCGTCAGACAGCGGAATCGGCTTTCTCCCTTTGACGTGCGGAAGATCGGGAATTGTGCGGCACAGGTCAGCCAAGAGCGATTGGAATTCAGACTTTTCATTCACCTGAGCTGCGTTGTATGCAGGCCAATTTTGGCGATACGTTTTTTTGGTTTCAGTAAGAACGACTTGGCGAGTTTCCACGATTGTGCCGTCTGGCTGTTCTTCCCTGAGTTGGAAAAACTCGACCGCGTAAATGTGCTTACATTTTGCGCCGCGAGTTTCATGGTCCGGGCAGGTACAATGTGGCATTGCGACATCTGGAACCACAGTGTATTTCTTGGCCCCGGCTGATTGCGAGGGCACAAGCCAGGCGTTACCCTTACGAGTGATTTTACTTAAAGCGGCAATTGTCAGCCCGC
The DNA here is from genome assembly GCA_031409295.1 of Mariniblastus sp. GTDB lineage: Bacteria > Planctomycetota > Planctomycetia > Pirellulales > Pirellulaceae > Mariniblastus. Next base: position 80,264 of record JANNWZ010000210.1, on the reverse strand, counting down.
GTTGTTCTCGATCGTTCATATTAATTCGCCTCAGTCAATTTACTTTCAGTAGTTACTAGTAGTATACATCTGGCCGTTGACTTGTAAATACCAACGGACTATATTTTTAGTAGATACTGCAAGTTTTTCAGGAGAGTTACGATGATTGCGAAAAAGGCGGTTTCGCCGAAAGGTAAGCCGATTGGGATGGTTCAATTGACTGGTTGTCGGTGCCGTTGCGGGCATGAATGGCTTCCAAGAGAGGCGGCGGATAAGCCACGCGTTTGCCCAAAATGCAAAAGCGCGAATTGGGACAGGCCAAAACAATTTGAACGAACAGCGAGTCGTTGACGATGGGCGGGAAATTCAAACTCATTGATCTATTTTCCGGCGCTGGCGGAATGTCGGAAGGCTTTTCGCAAGCCGGGTTTGTTCCGCTTGCGGCAAATGATTTCGACGCGCATTCTGCGAACACCTATCGCGAAAACAATCTGGGCGTGGCTTTCATTCCGGGACCCATTGAGTCGATAGACGCCAAACATCTTCTGAGCGCTGCCAATGTCAAGCGTGGAGAACTAGACGCCATTATTGGCGGGCCACCATGTCAAGCGTTTAGCGTTTACAACCATCAACGCGGAATGCACGATGAGCGATCAGGATTGTTCCGTGAATACCTGCGAATCGTAGCCGGGGTACGACCTAAGTTTGTTGTCATGGAAAACGTGACTGGAATCACAAGTGTTGACAACGGAACTGCCGTCAAAGAGATTTACACGGAACTCGAAAAACTTGGCTACTACGTGGAACACCGTATTTTGAAGGCCGAAGCTTATGGAGTTCCGCAAGAGCGGCGGCGAATTTTCTTCATTGGGGCCTTGAAGCAAAAAAGCATTATTTGGCCAGAACCAATTTGTTGGGAGGAAAGCTTGTTCCCACAGCCCACGGTTTGGGACGCAATTAGCGACTTGCCAGCGTTGAAAATCTGCGAAGGTGCCGAAGCAACTGAATATACTTCGAAACCAAAAAGCGATTATCAGTATGACATGAGATTGAATTCAACAAAACTTTACAATCATGTCGCGCCATACCTCGCACCAATTAACCTGAAACGCCTTGCCTACATTCCGCAAGGTGGAAGCTGGCGAGACATTCCACATTCCTTGTTGCCTGCTGGAATGAAACGAGCCCGGCGATGCGACCATACAAAACGATACGGTCGGTTACATCCAGACGGCTTGGCTTGCACGATTTTAACCAAATGCGACTTGCACTGGGGAGCGTTCATCCACCCGACGCAGGAACGGAGCTTGACTGTAAGGGAAGCCGCTAGATTGCAATCGTTTCCCGACTCATTTAGATTCACCGGACCACGGGGCGAACAATTCAGGCAAGTTGGAAACGCCGTTCCGCCGATCCTCGCCAAGGCTGTCGGAATGGCTATCGTTAAAATGTTATCAAAACACAATTCTAAACCTCGTGGAATATCGCGTGCCAATTGATCCTTTGACAATTATCGGGGAAATTCTTGGCGAACCAGCCGGTTCAATGCGAAATCCTGTTAATGCGGAATATCGCTGTCCCTATATCAATTCGACTTGCCTCAAACGAAGCCAGAAAATTCAAGGTCCGTACCCGGTCTGTTCTATCTTTACCGGAAGGCGCACGCCCGATCTGATTGCCGTTTGTCCAAAACGATTTTACGCCGCCGATCTTGTCCATGACGTAATCAAGCATTGCTGGATGGGCGCACAGCCACAGAATCCGCAAGTGGCCTATGAAGTCTCAATGAAGGGCTTCGGAAATGTGGATTTTGTAATTGCCGACGTCGATCAAGAAACGAATAGAGTGCGCAGTTTCATTAGCGTTGAATTGCAGGCCGTGGACATAAGCGGTTCGGTCGAATCAGCATATCAGGCAACACTAAACAGCCAGACCCTTGAAAGTTGGCCGAGTTACGGAATCAATTGGGGCAACGTACGAAAACGGTATATCAGCCAATTGATCGCTAAGGGCTTTTTCCACCATCATTGGGGTTCGCGAATGGTGGCCGTGCTACAAACGTCGCTTTATACGCAGTTCCGTAAGTACATTGAATTCGATGAGTTGCCAGCAACCGGCAACAGCAACATCATTTTCATGCTCTACAAATTTGAGCCGATTGAAGGCAGCGAGAATTGCGCTCAGCAAATTGTCTTGGATCGCGTCGTGGGAACGAGTCATTCCAGCCTAATGACCGGATCGCTTTATCGGGCAACACCGCCGCGAGAACAATTCTGCGAGCGTATTTTGGCAGGTTTAGCCCGCCAATAAGTTTTTGTGCAGCCGTTTCATTTTTTGTGCAGGATGGCTTTTTTGTGCAAAGCCGGTGCGGCTTCCCACGGAGGCCGAATGGGAATACGCCTGCCGCGCGGGCAGCAAAACGGCGTGGCACTTCGGCGACGATCCCTCGCAGCTCGGCGACTATGCCTGGTTCAAGGACAATGACGGCGGCAAGTCGCATCCGGTGGGCCAGAAAAAGCCCAATCCCTGGGGACTCTACGATATGCATGGCAATGTTTGTGAGCGAGTGTCGGACACGTATGTCCGGGACTACTACGCAAAGAGCCCGAAGGTGGACCCAACCGGGCCAAGCCAAGGGCAAAAGTCGCGCTTCGCATACACAATCAACGTCCCGCGAACGGGAATGTACACGTTGACAGCGCAGGTGGTTGCGAATAACTACAACCAAACCCTCACCGTCTCCACGAACGATGAAGAAATCGAGGTCCACATGACGCTCCCCTTCACTTTAGGGCTGTGGATGGACAGCGAGCCGGTCAAGCTCAAGCTCAAGGAGGGCGAGAACACCCTGCATTTCTCGCGTAACAACCCGCCGCAGGCCGGGATTGCGGTGAAAGCATTCACCTTGAAACCGGCGAAGTAGAGCTATGTTAAAGGGAGCAATGAGGTTTAAATGATGAATAAGTTGCGATATTTGCCTGCAGCCTGCTTTCGCCTCGCAGTAGCATTGTTGTTATCAACCTCGGCGACATTGGCTGCAGAGGACAAACCCGCCACTAAACCCGCGCCAGCCATCGAGCTTGGCGCCCCCTTTGCCGACAACGCGATCCTGCAGCGCGAGCGACCGGTTCCCGTCTGGGGCTGGAGCAAGCCGGGCACTACGATCACCGTCGAGTTTGCCGGGCAGAAGGAAACCGCCAAAGCCGGCGCGGACGGAAAGTGGCTGCTCAAGGTCAAGCCCCTCAAGGCCAGCGCCGAGCCCGCCGAAATGCTCATTAGCGACAGCGAGGGTAAACAGGTTGTCGTCAAAAACATTCTTGTCGGTGAAGTGTGGCATGCCTCCGGCCAGTCCAACATGGAGTGGTTCGCTTCCAAGTCGCTCTGCTCAGGTCTAGCACAGGAGCTTGCGAAGGCGAAGGACGAGGTTCCCATCAGGGAGTTCAGGACCGATACTGTCTCGGCGCTCTACCCGCAGAAGAAGGTGACTTCGGAAGCCGGATGGAAAACGAGTCGCAAGGCCGGCGACTTTTCGGCGCTGGCGCTGGCCTTTGCCCATGAGCTTCACAAGGAACTAAAGGTCCCCGTCGGCATCCTGCTGACTTCTCACAGCAACACGCGGATCGAGGCGTTCACTGAACGCAAGGCAATCGAGGGCCATCCTGGGCTCACGGTAGATGCCGAGATGATTCATGATGGAGATGCCGCCACGGAGCAGGGCCGCGCGGCGTTTGAAAGATACTACCGCGATTTGCAAGCGTGGCAGAAGGCATCGGCGGCGCTGGGTTTCTCCGTGGAGAAACCGCTCAAGCGTCGGGAATTGCCAGGAATCGCCGGTCAGTGGCGCGGGCCGACGCAGTTTTTCAACGGCAAGATCGCGCCGGTCGTTCTTTACGCTATCCGCGGGTCGATCTGGTGCCAAGGCGAATCCAATTCCGGCGACGGTCGCATTTACGCCGCTCGAATGGAAGCTCTTACCCGAGGATGGAGTGAAGCGTGGGGCATACCCAACTTGCCGTTTTACTTCACGCAAATGCAAAATTACGGCGCGGCGGATTCCGCCGAGGTCGGGCTCGCCGACATCCGCCAAGTGCAGCACCAATTCTTCATGAATAACCGCAGCCATGTCGGGATGGTGGTCCAGACGGACCTTAACCCGGCCGCACCGGGAAACATCCACTATCAGAACAAGCTGCATCCCGGCATGCGGCTGGCGCGCTGGGCTCTGGCGAAGGAGTATCAACGAGATGTCGCCTATACGGGCCCGATTTATGAGTCCTATACCATTGACGGTAACAAGGCGATCATCTCCTTCGAAAAGGAAACTCTCTTCGGCGGACTGATGGTCGGTAGCAAGGGGCTCGAAAAGGATCTTCAGCAAGACCCCAGCAAGTTCGTCGAACCGGCTCGATCCACTCCGGAGGAGAAGCTCAATCACTTCCGTTTGTGTGGCACGGATCGAAAATGGCATGCCGCCGAGGCCGTGATCGTCGGTGATACCGTAATAGTGACGTCGAAGGAGGTGCCGCAACCGATAGGCGTGCAATATGCCTACAGCGCGGCACCGGTGAGTGCGAACCTCTACAACAAGGCAGGACTTCCGGCGACACCGTTCGCCGCGGTCGATGGCAAGCTCATCTTCGAGGAGGATGATTCGGCAAAGGCGGCGGCTGAGAAAGCGAAGTATGCCCAATACACCGATCCCGATTATCCGGTCTTCACTGTCGCGGCGTACTATCGCGATGGGGCGATCATGCAGCGCGATCGGCCGATCCCCGTTTGGGGCTTTGCCAACAAAGGCGTGGAGGTGACCGTGACGCTCGGCGGCGTGACCAAGGCCGCCGTGGCCGATGATCGGCAGCAATGGTCCGTTTCCTTTCCGGCCCTGCAAGCCTCCATCCAGCCGATCAGACTCAGCGTGAAAGCGAGCCACGGTCACAGCAAGTCCATCGAAAACATTCTCGTTGGTGATGTGTGGTTCGTGACGGGCGGCACGCTGCTGACCTCGGAACCAGCCTTTGACCGTCGCGACAGACAAGCCACCGCGCCAGACGCTATGCCTCTGGTGCGCGAGTTCCGACGAAGAACCGCTGCCAGCACGAATCCCGTTCCAAGAAAACGCGGCTTCGAAGTGGGTGGCGACCGCAAGTATCAGTCTTTCTGGCAGACTGCGGAATTTGCGGACGCGGGCGACTGCATCTCCATGTTCGCCTACGAGTTTGCGAAGGCGCTGAACCGGCCCGATATCCCGCAAGGCATCGTGACCATGTCTTCAGGACAAGGCGCACAGATGGCTTCGCCGCTGTCTTGGACTTCATTCGACGGGGTCAAGGATGTCTCGCATCCCGCGTTTCGAGATCGCTTGGATGCATTGCGACTTCAGGATCCCAACTCCGAGGTTTCCCGAAAGGCGATCACTGAATATATACAGTCGGTGAAGGCGACCGTCGCGCTGATCGCTGATCGTGCCAAGCAGGGCACCGACCTGTCCGAGGCACCGCTGCAGTTTCCCGCGTTTCCGGAGCCGGGACAAAACGGCGAGGTCATGCCCGACACGATTCCCACCTATGCCCATAACTGGTGCGTCAGTCCGCTTACGCCGATGGGCGTGGCCGGCGTGATTTGGGTGCCAAGCAATGCCAATCTCGGCTACTCTCCTGCGGATTACGCTGCTGAACTCGAAATTTATGCTCGCAGCCTGCCTGAAACTTACAGACAAGACCATGTACTATTTCTCTACGCCCATCCTTCCACCAAACTGGTTCCGGGAATTACCCTTCCGAAGATCGAACGCTCGATCTCCGTGGAATTCGAAGAATGGCCCAAGGGGTTACGTGATTTAGCCGTTCGGCTTGGTGCCGCGGTCAAAGCAACGCAGTCGAAAGTCGCCAAATGATGCGACACGTCGGGCATGTTTCTTTAGATCCATGAATGATCGATCGGTCCCGTGGGGTCAAAAAACTCAAACGAGCATTTTGACTGAAGAAATACGAGTTCGGCTATCTTCGTGAGACCGAAAACTCGGTCGAGATCGATACTGCCTTTCGACAGAGATGGTCAAAATTCACACCGAATCAAATGAAGTGCGAAGCGGCGGCCGAGCCAATTGTCACGGATTGGGCGAGTTGACCAAGTAAGAGACTGCCCGGTTCAAGCAGCGCGTCGATACGAACGGAGCAAACCACCGAGTCGCTCCGTCGTTTCAATCTCGTTACCGGTGGCGGGCTTCCATGTGGGCAGTTGGCAACCGGATTTTCGTGATCGGTGATCGATGAGAGCGGCAAAACTCTCCCGCTGGAATCTGGTCCCGAATTCAAGATCGTCGCCAACAATCAAGTCGCTGACGATCTGTTCTGGTCGACACCGGCAGTCGCAGGCAAGTCGCTGTTGATTCGCGGAGTCAAGAAACTGTACTGCATCCGGGAACAGTAGATTTTGATCCGTGTCGCAAAGCACATCGATCAATCACGAATGTTTTCAACTCACTTGGCAAGTCGTAAACCCGAGAACTGCCACCGAGCGTCGGGGCCGAAGAAGTTGCGGTAGGTTGATCGAATGTGGCTGAAGCTGGTCGCGACGCTGCCACCACGCAACACATACTGGTTGCACATGAATTTGCCGTTGTATTCACCGAGCGCTCCGTCCGGTGCCGCGTAGCCAGGGTAGGCCGCGTAGCTGCTGCTGGTCCATTCCCAAACGCCACCCAACATGTTTTCCGTGGGATCTCCCCCCGTCGGATGAATGGATTGACCACCCGCCACCAGTCGGTCTGCAAATTGCCCCGTCTGGTTTTGTTCATCCGATGGCGATTCTTTGCAGAGAAATTCGGATTCGCCAGCATGTTCCCATTCGAACTCAGTCGGTAGCCGGTATCCGGCCCAGCGTGCAAACGCGTCGGCTTCGAAGTAACTGACATGACAGACCGGCCAGTGGGGATCGACCGGCACCAACCCGGCGAGTGTGTAGACCATCCACTGACCATTTTGGTTGACCCAATAGAGAGGCGCATTCCAGGCATTGGACTGGACTGCATTCCATCCCATTGACAGCCAGTGATCGGGTCGTTCATAGCCGCCGTTGTCGATGAATTCGATAAACTCACCCGCAGTTACACATCGTTTGGCGAGCGAATAGTCGTGCAGGAACACGCGATGCCGGGGAAACTCGTTGTCGAAACCAAACGAACCGCCGCTGTGCCCGATTTCGACGACGCCTTCCCGAAAACTGTTCCATTCACAATCGTTCTTTTTTCCTAAGGCAAGTATCCCGTTTTCGTAGACCGGTAGTGTCGGATTGCACGAGAAAGCGTGTTTGATGTCCGTCAATATCAACTCCTGGTGTTGTTGCTCGTGATTCAGTCCGATCTCGATCGTTTCTGTCAATCGATCGTCAGGCTGCGCCGAATCCAGGAAATCCCGCATCGCGCTGTCAACATGCCGACGGTAGTCCAGAGTTTCCTGAAATCCCGGTCGCGAGATCATGCCGCGCTGGCCGCGGGGAAACTGGCCGCCGACGGCGTTGTAATACGAGTTGAAGAGGTATTTGAAGCGATCGTCAAAGACCTGATATTTTGGGAGCGAGGAAAGTACGAAAGTTTCAAAGAACCAGGTGGTATGGGCCAGATGCCACCGCGTCGGGCTGGCATCCGCCATCGACTGGATCATGCAATCCTCGGCCGAAAGCGGACGAGCGATTCGTTCGGTGAATTTTCGGACCGCGGCGTAACGCTCCGCGGGTGTGGCAATCCGGGTTGGGACTTCGATTGGCATGGCACTCCAAATGGTCAGAAAGAATTCAGCAGCCAGTTTGACCCGTGAAATCAGGCCTCGACCTTGACGCCTTTCCAGAAAGCGATTCGGCCTGCAATATTGGTTGCGTCCGGTTTGGGATTGGCGTAATACCACGCGGCGCCGGCATTCGTTTGGCCATCAACGACGACATCATAGTAATTGGCCGTTCCCTTCCAGCCGCAAACCGTCATCTGGCTGCTATCCTGGAAACAGGAAGAGTCGATCGAATCCGCAGGGAAATAGTGGTTCCCCTCGACGATTTCGGTGTTTTCACTTTCTGCAATGACTTTGCCGTTCCAGATTGCCTTAGCCATTCATTGCTCCTTTGCCAGAATATTCCAGAACCAGATGCAAGACCGCAAACAGGCTGTCTTTATCCGTCCAGCTTTTGTGCAGAACAAAACCGGCGCCAGAGGCCAGTTCCGAAAATCCGTCGATAGTGTATTTGTGCGAGTATTCGGTGAAAATTCTCTCGCCTTTTTCAAACACGAATTTGTGCTCATCAATCGTCACGATTTGCCTGCGCTGGCTGACGATAAATATTTCAACCCGCCCGAGATCGGCATTGTAGTTGGCCAGGTGCTGAAATTGTTCAATTTCAAAATCAGCACCCAATTCCGAATTCATTCGGTGAAGCAGGTTCAGATTAAATTCGGCAGTCACGCCCCGCGAGTCGTTGTATGCGTCGTGGATGATTCCGGGAGCTTTTTGCAAATCGATTCCGATCAACAACCCTCCGTTCTCACCGAGCAGCTTCGACATGTTCTGAAGAAGTCGAATTGCATTCCATTGGTCAAGATTGCCAATCGTCGAACCCGGAAAGTAAACCGCATTATGCGACGGTTTAACTTTTGGACGTGGCAAGCGGAATTCCCGCGTGAAGTCGGCCACCAGAGGCAAAATCTCGATTTGCGGGAACTGCTGCCGCAATGAATCGGCGGTTCTCAGCAGATGTTCCTCGGAAATATCGAGAGGGACATAGCCTGAGGGATCCAGCAGGTTTTCTAAAAGCACTCGCGTTTTCGTGCTGCTGCCACTGCCAAACTCAACCAACAGCACTCCCTCACCCAACTGCGCGGCCATCTCGCCAGCGTAGCGATCCATGATCGCCTGCTCGGTTCGAGTCAAATAATACTCGTCGAGTTCGCAGATTTCGTCGAAAAGTTTCGAACCACGCTCGTCGTAAAAGTACTTGCAGGGGAGAGCTTTTTCCTGCCGACTTAAGCCGCTTACCACGTCCGCACGAAAAACAGCATTGCCGGTCAAAGTCGATATGTAGTTCAATTTACAGGCTGCAGTTGGTGGTTGGTCAGGAATCGTCAGATTGGTTTTACCAAGTGCAAACCGTAGCCGCAAACTTTAATTAACCCCGTGTTCCCGGTTTGTAATGAGCCGGGCGTTGCCCGAAGCGCCGAATCCCGGTTTCGACAGAACAGAACAGACCTTGGGCTGACATAGAGGAGCTGCCATGTGGCGTTTTTCGGGAAGACGGCGACCGGTTTTTGCAATCGAACCAAGCCCAGGTCAGGAATCCGTTTGGGATTATCCACGTCCTCCCGTCTGCGTAGACGATTCCCGCGAAATCACCGTGCGGCACGGCGATCTGGTAATTGCCAGGACGTTCCAGGCGATTCGCGTATTGGAGACCGCGAGTCCACCAACGTTCTACCTGCCGAGATCTGCGGTAAATCTTGAACTGCTGGTGCCGTTTCCCGGCAGTACGTTTTGCGAATGGAAAGGGATTGCAACCTACTGGTCGCTGAAAACAGATCTGCTGCAGATTGACAATGTTGGCTGGAGCTATGAAACGCCCTCAGCACGATTTGGTGCCATCAAGAGTTTTCTGGCTTTTTACCCGGGCAAACTGAATTGTAAAGTCGGCGATGAGCTTGTTCGTCCGCAGGATGGCGATTTCTACGGCGGCTGGGTTACTGATGAAATCGTCGGGCCATTCAAAGGGTCGCCGCGAACGAGGGGCTGGTAGCGGGTCCGAATGGCACTTGGTGAAATCATATTCCCATTGTTGGCAAGCACTTGCGCAGTTCGTGTCTTGGTATGTTCATTAGTTTGTAACCTTTGGGTCTGCGTTTGACCACTCTCGGTTCAATTCGGTCGGGACGGTCTCCGACGATGTGGGTTGCGATCATTTTGAGCATGATACGGGCCCATGATTCGATGTCGCTGACGTGCAGGAAGCCGGGCAGGAATTGGTTGATCGTTTGAACTGTTCCCTTAAAACTGCTCTGTCATTGTGAAGCTGTAAACACCGACCACATCCACGGAGAACGCACAGACCTCGTGCAACGGACGAGCGATGACCTGCTCGCGCAGCATGTCGCCGCCTCCGTTCAAATCGGCAAATCTCTGCAAAAGAAATGCGAACCGTTGTAGCTCAGAAGTTGCTATTTCCGAGGCCGTGCTGCAGCAAGCAGAGCTTCGATTTCTAAGACGTGGGTGTGAGGTACACGGTTCCGTTGGTATTTCTTCGAGATGATATCATGTAGGGTCTCTAGATCGTCCAGCTCAATGGTTGGAAAGATAGTCCATTCCGGGTCCGACTTGAGCCGGGACCTAAGCTGCCATTTGCCGGCATGTCGCGTTGTGGTAACCAAGCGAGTCTCGCCTTCTTCGGTTTTCTCACGCCATTCGTGTTTCTTCATGATTCTTGGAGCCTGGATGCCATGCCTGCGACGGAGGGTTATCGACACGATCAACTCGTTGTCCAAACCCTAGTGCGGGCGTTTCGCGTGTAAGTGAGCAAGAAACGGGTTGACGGCATTTTACATCGCTTTTTCGCCGAACAGAATCCGGCGATCGAGACACTCGGATTTCAGTGAACCGAAAAAACGCTCAAGGTGAGCATTCATGTTTGTGCTGCGGGGAGGCAAGCGTACCGGCTCTACATCCTCATTGCTCAGGAAAGCCCGAAATGATTCACAGAACTTCGTATCGCGATCCATGATCAGATAGCGTTTGCCGTTGAGAAATCCATCTTCGTGGTTGGTCAGTTCGCCAGCCGTCTGTCTCATCCAGGCTTCGTCAGGACTTGTCGTGCAGCCGGAGAAATGAACACGGCGAGTTTTCAGTTCCATGACAAAGAGGAGGTAGTATGTGACCAGACCACTTTTGGTCTAGGCTTCAACGGAGTTAAAATCGATCGCCGACGTTGCATCCCAATGCGATTTCAGAAAAGTCGCCCACGCCCCAGTGCGTTTGGGCGTTTGTGCCGGCTCGATGCCGTGCGCATTGAGAATGTTGCTGATGGTTGTGTCGCAGATCGGTACGCAAATATTCAATTACTTCCAGTCCTCCATTTGGCTTCCTGCCTCAAGAAACGGCTGCGGGTGCGTGTGACGCTTCGGCGTAGGGCAGGTTACTTTTGACATCCTCAGTCTGAGCTCCGGACAAGAAAGCAAAGGCGATCATGAATGGAGCTAGATCTTTCATGGGCTTCATTCTGGCAGGAGTTGGAGGATGACAAAGCGTACGATGATCATGAGGTAACTTCAATCGTTCCAGATCAACACTTCCGAAACTCCGCTGCGTGACTGTCCGCGATGCGTGAACACAATCCGGACTTTTGCGGAAGTCACAGGCTCGAAGCGGGCTTCGTTCCATTGACTGCCAAGAGGTTGGGCCGGCGAATTTTTCGCATTCTGAACGTCATGCCATTCTGTGCCCGTCCAGTGCTGGATCACATACGCGGTCGGAGGCTGCACGCCGCCACGGTCATCGTAGATCGCCAGTTCGATTCGACGAAACTCCACATCGCGACCGAAGTCAATCTCCAGCCAATCCGTCTCAGACTTCGATTCGAAACTGGTCCAGCGATTCATTGGCGTCGGCAGAAAGACAGTCCGACCATCAATGGCACTCGCGGGCTTGCCGCCGAAATGATCTGAGTATGACGCCGAGGCTTTAGGATAACCATCCGGCTTCGCATTGAATGCGAAGTTGCCTGCCGGTGGGGCGACCGGTGCCAACGGAAGCAGTACGTCGCCCCACGCTTCAATCTCCGTGAGTCCCGATTTTCCTTCCACCGCATGATGCAGCGTGACTCGAAGTTTCGTGGTTTCAAACGGATCAAATTTCACGACGTTGGCCTGGTGGCCGGCCGGGTTGTCAAGCACACCGTCCGGAGATTTGATTGCCCGCCATGTATTGTCGATCCATGCGTCCAGTTCGATTCGTTGCGGAGCACGCACGGTGGAATCCCCCAGGTCACTGTCGTCGAGCGGATAGAGCTTCACCGTATGAAGCGTCCGGGGCGTGCCGAAATCGATGATCACCGAATCCTGCTCGTTCGGTGATCCTTCACACGTCCAGCGATTCGGCGGATGCGGCAGGTACCAATAATTGCCATCGTTCAACTTGCTGGCGGACGTCGTGGGCGACACGTATGACGCAGTCAGCCGAGGGTAATAATCGCCATCGTTGTTCACCGCAAAGTTCGTCGCCGTCATAGCTGGACTGGCTGACTCGAGTGGTTCTTTTTTCTGCTCGACTCGGAGAATCAGGCGACTCAGCGTTAACGACTTCGCAGCCGGCTTGCCATCCACCAGCACATGCAGCCCAGCGCCAAGTTTGTATCGCTTGCCGGTTTTGTCCCACACCACGCTGACCAGGTGACCGCGATACGGCACATCATCGAGCGCGAAATAATCCCAATCGGCCGGCGCAAGCGGATTCACTTCCAAACTGTCGTCATCACGCGGAGTCAATCCGACCAAGCCGGTAATGACAAGGTCGCAGAAGCCCGAATGAAAATAATGCTCCGAGTGGTTGTAGCCGTCATGTCCCTCGAACGAGCCCGTGTCAGGATGCAATGCTTCGGCGAGATACGGCCTGCCATCCTTGCGGTGCGATTGAGCGTAGATCTGCAATAGCTTGATGTAGTCGGCCTTTGTCGGCAGCGATTCCGCTCCCGAGTCACCGTCGCGTTGCACGACATTTGCCACGGCTTTCAGCGTCTGAGTCGTCGCATAAGGCCACGACTGACCGCTCCACCAGCAGCAGGAGTTCTTGAGCAGGAACATCGGATCGTTCCGTTCGACGGTCGATGGCCCGAAGTCGGCGTAAAAGCCGTCGCGGTCCATCAGCTTCGGCCAGGCAGCGTCATATGTGTTGCCGCGATCAATCATGTTGAACTGCCACGGTACATACCCGATCAACTCACGTCCGTGCGCATCACCGGCGAACTCGCCATCTTCGTACGTCTTTGTCAGTGCTTTGATTTTGTGGCCGTCACGCTCTTCATCATTCTTGTAAACCGGGAAGAAGAATTTTCGCTGGTCGTCCCACAGCAGTTGCAGCATCCTGGCTTTGAGCGACTCGGCTTTCTTCTCAAATCGCTCGGCCAGATTGCCCTGCCCTGCCATTCGAGCGACCTTGGCAATCGCAACGGCATCGGCCCACATGTAAGCGTTGAACGACGGCCGATAACTCGGTGCCCCGCGCAGAATGTCCTGTGTCTGGCGGCTGTTGATGTTAAATTCCATGCCGTCGTCATGACCGGTCTGCCAGAAAAGCCCGACCTCGGGAACGAATTGACGCTGCTCCCAGCCTTCGTAGTTCCGCACCAGATCCGGCAGCAAATCGATCATCAATGCGTCATCGCGATGCACTTGATTCACCGCCCTCGCTGAATCCGCCAGCCAAGTCGAATAATTCCTCGGCTGAGCCCCCGGCGTACGGAACCAATACTTCAAATAGTCGCGTGCAATCCTCGGCTGCCGCAACCACCGAGCCTCATAAAGCTGATGCCCAGCCGGACAACTGATCGCCCCATAGGCACCCGACCAGAACGGCCTGTCAATGAATTCCGTAAACGAGTAACCGCTGTTGGGCGAGCCATACGTCAGATGCTTCGTCAGCAGCTCCCAGCGGTAGTAGTATGTCGTGGTGATGTCCGCGTCCGGACATTCAAAGAACGGAATCTGTGCGGCATACCAATCCCAATCCCGATTGTCCCAAAACGTCTGCGCCTCCAACTGCGCCGTCTTATCCAGCACCTGCGCCGCCCCGTCGTTCGACGACGCGATTGAAATCAATAAAGTCATAGCCAATCTGGCAGGAAAAACGGTCATCGTGAATCTCGATCAGGAGTACTGGGTTTCTGTGTGGCGAGCGGTGTGGCGTCCGCCCTCATCGTACCACCTGCAACAGGATAAAACAGGACAAATCGCATCGTACCGGCAAGGTGACGCCTGCCGCTCGCCGGGTCTTCGCGGCAGATATTCGTTATTGTGCGGCACCTGCGTGGCGTTTGGCTTTGGGGTCGCCGGCGGCGTGCATTGTGCCGGTCTTGTGATCGATGAAAATCATCACGGGATGAGCGATCGGTGATGCAACAATCCCCAGCAGGTGTCCGCGGTCTGACAGATTCTTGCGAACGACTTCCAGGATTTCTTCGTTGACCTAAAGTTCACCGCGTCCCACGAAAGCGGCGTTGCGATCGGGGTTGGGATTGAAAGAATCCTGGTGATGGTTCATCTGGAAACGCGGCAGACGAAATCCGCGAAGCGTCGAGAGAAATCCGCGAAGCGTAGCCGGATTTTGCTAGCATAATCTGGCAACCCTTCGCGGATTTCGCCGACCCTTCGCGGATTTCGCCGATTAATTTCGTCGCGGATTCTACCACCCTTCGCGGATTCTTCGCGGATTCTAGAACCAATCAACTCATCGGTTGACAATTCAACGTACGGCGTCGACCGAAACGCAATTACAAAAATGGTTTGGGTGGAACCATGCTCAATGTTACAAAAATGGTTTGGGTGGAACCATGCTCAATGTTGAAGTTGACATCTGTTCGCATGCCATTTGAAAATTCCACAACCACATCTGCGTTGGCACATGGAAAGACGAGCCTCGCGGCGAACACGAGCGCCAAGTAGCGACTAGATTTTCTAAAGAAAAATGGATGGAAATGTTAGCTCGCTGTGATTTCGAGATGAATTGTGGGCGGAAAGTTATCGTTTCCCATTGCCATCGCACAGAAAAACCAACTTCTATCAAAACTACCTGGACGTTTGCGGGAGGGAGATCGCACCCTTGGAACCGGCACTTCCACGGTCCTTGGATACAGGTGAAACAACCTTGTCCGGTCCGATTGATAGAGCTCCACGGCCGCTACCAAATCCGAACGGAAGAGACTTCCGATATCGTTGCAGGAATTGGGCCATATCGATGCTGTCCACCATGCCATTGACGTCGTAGTCCAGCGTTGGATTGAATCCTCTCTGACCAATCGATTTCCCAAACGTTTGGAGAAAAATCGCCAAATCAAGGCTATCGACAATCCGGTTGCCATCGGAGTCTCCGAAAAAACTGAAAAATCCATCAGCTGCTTCGTCACCGAAAACCAGATCGGTTCCCAACGGAATTCCGTCGCGCAAAATCAAGTGACCCGCCAACCTGATTTGATAATTTCCGTCCACAAGTGAACTGGACGATAAACGTTGATGATCATTGAACGTAATGGTGACCACCGTTTGACTGCGCGTAGACGTTGATTCTGACACAGTTGCCGCCACTGGTTCAAAAGTTGGTGCGACGGCGGTGCTGCGTTGTACAACTGTAAACGCGCCGGGCAAAATGGAGACCTTGCCGGCAAACTTGACTGTCACTGAGCTGACCGAACAGCGTTGAGCGGTTGTATCACCCACGACAATCGCATCGACCGTCACGTTGCCAATCAACGTCAATTCACCATTGGCGTCAAACGGGTCTGACCAACGTGTGTCCGAGTAGACGTTGAAACCAGACAGTGTTTTTAGAAACGCAGTAATCGCAGCTCGCTCCGGTGGGGTCATCAACAATTTTTGACCGGGGCCCGGTGGACCTTGTGGGGGAGAGCCGGTTAAGCGCCCGTCCAGCGCAGGATTGATGTTAGGATTGGCACTAATGTTATTGTAATGATTCAAGACGGCATCCATCGTCGCAAGCGATCCGTCATGCATCAGCGGGCCGTTCAATTGCCCCGCCGGAGAGAACATGTCTCGCAGTGTCGGGGATCTGGTGTTGGTCAAATCGACGCCCGTTGGATTGTTGGCAACGGTAATCACGCCATTGTTTCGTTGCGGACCGGTTCCTTGCCGATCGATGCTGAATTCCGGAGCTTGATGGCAAGCTTGACATCCCAGTCCGCCGGCAATTCGGTTGCCCGTCGGAGGTTGACCTGGTGGTGGGATCTGGAATTGAGGCGGAGTCAAGTAGAGACTCTTGCCCTGATTTTCCTGTGCCGTGAAGTTTGGAAACGGAGCATTGAGTCTTTGGTTAATATTTCCGTTTGGTACCTGAGCAAGTCCAACATCAAATTTGGAATCGAAGGATTGAATACTTCGAACAAATTGGGCCAAGGCCAGTTTCATCCGGCTTTCGTTGATTGTGGCATTACCAAACGCCAGCGTGAACAGCGATTTGTAGTATGGCGTCCCTTCCATTTTGATGATCAAATCGGCAAAGCCGGGATCGCCATTGGTTCCGCTGAATCCCATTTCGCCATGATCTTGAATGGGCTTGGTAACTTGCTCTTCCAGCGTCACGGCTCGCTCGTCCCAAAAGAACCGGACCTCGCTGCCGAACCGGCTATTGATCAATCGCATCGCATGACGACCGGTGACTCCATTGACTCCCTGGCTGACCACATCGAGATCCGAAAAGGCGAATTCCTGCTGATGGCAACTGGCACAGGAGACCGTGTTATTGACCGAAAGTTGCCGGTCATAAAACAGTACTCGGCCCAACGTCGCCGTCGCATCATTAATCGCATTTCCAGCAGTATTGTCACGAATGATATAGTTTGGGATCGTTTGATTTCTGTAATTAAGCAGGCTGACTAAATTAATTGTCCCTGCAATAACGACGGCGGAGAGCAAGACAGTAACACAAAAAGCAGTCGCGATTTTTGAAAATCTCATTGTTTTCACCTACGGGTAGGATTTTGGCGGGAGGTGTCCGAGGCCAATTCGACGCCGTTCACGGACGAAATGTTAGACGGATGTTCTGCTTGGTTGCTCCAGTCGCACTGGATCATGCGTCAAAGGGAACAGCCAGAGGCCAAATTTTTCAACATTTTATCAGAAAAATTCTCCCGCGCGATGGGAACCCCTATTCCATCGAGGAACCGCGTGAATTCGGCAAATTGGACGGGGTGCATTTCGGCGACTGAGAATAGAGGGGGCGCTCATTGAGCTGGTGCAGCGTCAAGTCTTGATTTTGGGGTTGGCGGTAGTGGATCTTGCTTAAGTTCCCGCTGTGCCAGGAAGATTAGCAACTTTCCCTACCCCAATTTCCAGCGTTGACGCTGCAAGAGTTTTGCAATTTTGTAGTGCTTTCCGGCGAGTAGGGCGTTTTTCGCGGATTGTAGTTTTCCGCAGGACGCCGTGTGGTTGAGGTTGTTTGAAATATCCCTGGTTCAAGACCCGCCGGAACGCGCCCGCTCCTTGCCGTGTTAAATCAATTCCATGCGCGCGGGGAGGAGCGGACTGGAGAACCGGGCTACTGCTTGTTGGGATCGGCATCGATGCGTTCGAACTCGAACAGGGTGGCATCTTGTCCCTTGTCGTTCCACTGAGCACGCCGGGGCTTTTCCGTGTTGTTCGCCCGGTAGATTAGCCTCAGCCTCGGGCCGTTGAATTCGTACAGGCCGTGCTGACCGCCGGCTGCCGACGGACCGTCAAACTCAAAATCGAACTCCTTGGGAGACGCGTCCGGGTTGATACGGAACGTGCCGCTGTAGGGGTTCGATATCCCATTATTTATCCGCTCAACGAATCGCCGGTTGCCTTCGATCCGCATCGATTGATTGAGCCTGGCGAGTTTGTCATCTGTGGCGTCGCCTTCCGGACCGCTCATTGCGACGAGCCGCCATTTGCCCTGCCAGCGGGTCAGGTCGTTCGATTCCTCCAGCGGACGAATGCGAAGGTTGCGGAACCGCACGGGTGATCCGTGGTCCTGCAACATGACCGGACCGGGCTCGCCGATTCGATTGGTTTGCGCCGGGTCGCCGGGTCTCGCGGACCGAAAAGTCTCGTCGTTTATGACCTTCTGTCCGTTCTGGATGACCGTCAATCGGCCTAAATGGGTTACGACTTTGTTGGCGTCAACGCGCGGGCTGTGGTAGGTGATGTCAAACGTCTGCCAGGTCTCCGGCGCAGTGCACGCATTGGATAGGGGAGCGATTTCGCCGTAGAGTCCTCCGCAAGCAGTATTCGGTTTGGCGTTTGGGTTTTGAAATCCGTCGCAGATCTGAATTTCATGCCGGCCGTGCAAATAGACGCCGCTGTTGGCGCGGGCCTGATCATTTTTCTGTGGCTCCCTTGGCAGCCAGAATTCCACATGCAGTTCAAAATCGAGTGGATAACTGTCCTTGGTGACGATTGACTTTGTGCCGGGGACGACTTCCATGTATCCGTTCTTGACTCGCCACTGCGGGATCTGGCCGTCAACGGTAACCCAGTTCGAGAGGTCTTTGCCGTTGAACAAGTCGGTCCAACCATTTTTTTGATCCGCCGGTTGTGATTTCAATGCGGCCTCGATCTGAGGCGGGTCCGGCAATTCGATCACGCACAAGTCGTCGAACCAGGCCTTACCGGTCGCAGTGCTGGCAAAGTTTCCAAGATTCGCAGCAATCGAAACGGAGTTTCGATTGAGCGAAAGGAACACAATGGCTTGATATGTCCAATCTTTGGTTCCTTCGAGATTAGTCTTTTGCACTTCGTGACCACCCGAAACGTAAAGGTAGGCTCCGTGCGACTTGGTCTCCAGAGCACGCACATTTTCAGTCTTAACCCAACCCGACAGGAGATAGCGTTTCCTAGGTTTGACGGCCACCGTTTGGGTGACGGTGACATCGTCGCTTTCTGGATTGTTGATATGGAGAGACATTTGGCCTCCGCGGCTTTGGCCAGAAACAATGCGCCAGCAGTCCGGTCGTTTACGCCACGAATCGCCACTCCACATGGGCTTTTCGGAGTTCTCAAAAGACCCGTTCTTCACAAGATTTCCTTTTTTCAGTTCATCGGTCAGGAATTCCGGCGTTAGCGCGCGATTGAGGTTGGCGTCTTCCTTTTGCGGAAAGATGTCGGCGGGTGTGAGTTCGGTGCCATCCAACAGGCAAATCTCGGGATCGCGCAGAATCGCATGGCTGTCGCCGGTCAGTGCGAAGGAAACGCTCCCTTCCGCCGAGTCAGTGTCCTTATAATGAATGACGCGAACTCCGTTGACGAAGATGGTAATCTCATCGCCAAAAGCAGCGACTGCAAATTCGAACGGAAAATCATCGGAAACGCGCCGCATGGTCCCATCCAGGCCAGTGTACGGAGTCCCGGGCATACTCTTTCCCAGTCCATAAGTCGGCCAATCCAGACCGGGATCCGGGTTGTTAAACCAGGCCGCGTATCCTCTTCCGGGCTGACGCCGAACATTAAACATCACGTTCTGCCCGGAAAACTGAAGAATTTTTGCCCGAACGATATAGTTCTTGCCGGAGAACTTCGGCCGAAACGACGCGTTCGCGCCATTCAGTATCAGCATGCCATCCTGGAATTTCACACTTCGTCCGTCCGCATTCCTGCTCGTCGTATCACCCTCGACTAACTCTTCGGCCGAGCGAATAAGGGGTGTCCAGACGATGTTTCGATTGGTTGGTGGTTCCGGCGTGATATCCTTCACCTTGATTCCCGGATTTCGGCCACCAGTAACATTCAAACGCATGCGTTTCACGACGATTTCACCTCGTTTAACTACGAGAATGTGCTCGCCCGGTTTTAGTTCAATCGGGTTGGCCAGAGTCTCAGCGGAGATTGGTTGATCGTCCAGCAAGAATGAAAGCGATTGATCGGTCAGGTCGATATCGTTCAATTCGACCGTAACAGTAACCGGGCCAGACTTGGTGAAGAAAATTAAACCGGCCAGGGTCGCGATGCCGAAAATCCCAATGAGTCCGAGGGCAATCAAAATCCAACGGGGTGTGCGCGTTTTGCGAATCGCCGCTTCGACGACGGCTGCCGTTTCCGCTTGCGATTTTTTTCGTTCCGCGGACATTACGGCAAAGACCTCGGCCAAATTTGTATCACCGGTAGATTCCGGTTCGCCCATACCTCCTCGCGTTTTTTCCACCTTGGCCGTTTCCCCTGGAGACGAAGTGGCGGTGCTTTCCCGTGACAGTGGGTCGATCGCCGCGGCAAATTCTTTCATCGTCGAAAACCGAGTGGCAGGATCCTTGGCCATCGCTTTCAAACAGATCGATTCCATGCGCGGATCAATTCCGGCGCGACGCTGCGAAGGCCGTTCCGGTTCAACATGCAAGATCTGCCCGATGACTTCGGTCGCGGTTCCAACGAATGGTCGACTACCGGTCAGCATCTCATACAGGATCACTCCTAAACTGAACACATCTCCCGAAGGGCCAACCCCTTTGGCATCGCCGCGAGCCTGTTCCGGGGACATGTAGGCTGGCGTTCCCATGATGACACCACTTTGGGTACTGCGCGCATCGGCGAGTTGCGGACCACGTGCAAGGCCAAAGTCCATCACAACGATGTCTTTGCGGTCGCGGTCAAACATGATGTTGGCCGGCTTGAGATCGCGGTGGACAATCCCCTTTTCATGAGCCGCTGCGAGAGCGGAAGCAATCTTGCGAATAATCATCGCAATCTGTTTCTGTGGCAGTGGCGACTTCCGCGATTTCAAGGCATCGGCAAGTGACAGGCCGGGAACAAGTGCCATGACAATGTAGGGTCGGTCCCCAAACTCTCCGACCTCGAATACCTGGCAGACATTAGGGTGATTAATGGTTGCGATGGCGCGGGCCTCTTTCAGGAACTGCACACGCTCGGCATCTGTTTTGACGGTCGAATCCATCGGGACTTTGATCGCCACTTCTCTTCCCAATTTCGAATCGAAAGCGCGATACACTTTTCCGAACGCTCCCGATCCCAGCACACCGCGAAGATCAAAGCGCCCAATCTTTTTCAGCCCATCGGATGACGTCGCAGCCTGCAGGGCTGTTGCAGCCAGCGAAATATCGACCGGATTTCGCACGCTGCTTTGTGTTACGGAAGTATCGGCTTCACCGCGACCTTGAAGCTCAAGTTCAATTGCCAGTAAGACCTGGCGTAGTTCAATCTGATCCGATTGGGGTGCGGCCGCGACAAAATCCGCTATTTTAGGATGTTTGCCCGCTTTCCATTCGGCTTCAAACCGATCACAGGCCAGATCAATTCTTTGAGCAATCGACAATGATGGATCAGTATGTGGCATGATTGGAACTCATTCTTCCAAATAATTGGTTTGATGAAACCGCTGCGCATCTACGACGACGTATCCTGAATACAAACAACCCGGTTGTCTACTTCGTATGTTCGACCGGTGGACTGAACAGAATGTCGTCCAAGACAACACCATGGTTATTGTAAACGGCTGGCCATCCACTTCCATTCAATAACTTGATTGAAGAAATCGCCGGAACTGGCTGCCCATCTTTGCCGTACGTCACGATTCCCAAGAACAAAGCTTTTCCCACAGACCCGCTCAAATCGAGTTTGCGACCCAATTCATTGCCGTTGGCATCGAATGCAATCATGCCGCTTTCGCCACCATTACAGTCAATGAAATGGACTCCGAAACCAGCGGATAACGCTACCGCGTCGCCGACAACGAAACTCGCTTTGGTTTCGTGACCGCCTGCCCCACGCGCCGCTGCTCCATCCGCCTGTGGACCCGGCGCAACCATGTTCCGACCCGAATGCGGGCGGAAATTGTCAGGATATCCAAATGCACGGCCGGCAAATTGGCCCTCGGTCCCGGTTATGACAATTCCCTGTTTTTCGTATCGGTTGGCAGCGAACGAAACAACCGCGTCATTCGAATCTGGCGTTTCGATGTCTTCAAAATCGATGGTCTTAACTTGGTCAAATCGCTTTTCGAACTCGGCCCTGTTCGTAATGAATTCAACATGCAAATTTGCCGACAGTTTTGACTCACCGCTTGGCCCGGTTTCCATTTCAAGAACGTCGGGAGCGGAGACATCAGTAACCTCAATCGATTTGGTTGCCATGGTCTCCGGTTGGGCAATTGTGCCGAGTTTCCAGACTCGCAAAGTACGCTCGGCATTGGCGGCAGCAATTTGAGTACTGTCCCGCGAAATTCCGACAGCACCGATCGCTCCATCAAAGGCAGCCTGTCGCAGCAAGACGGCTCCGGTATGAGAATCTCGCAGGGTTATTTCACCGGTGCTACTGCCGCACAACGCATATTTTCCGTCGTGAGAAAATTCGATCGCCGAGGGCTCTCCCGCCTCTTTGTCCTCCGGACTCCAAACGAATGCATCTTCATTCGTTTCCAGATCGATTCCCCGTATCGTGTCACCCTTTGGAATCACCAGTGTGCGGCCATCGTCAATCAACCAAAACCGGCCGTAATTCAGCTCCTCACCGAGAATCAGTTCCTCGCCGGATTGGATATCCCAGACCTGAATCTTGTGTTTAACCAGCATGGCCACCCGTTGGCCGGAACTGGAAAAAGCAATCCGAGGTGACGAGATAGGGTCAACATCTTTTGCCAAGGTCTTGACGAGTTTTCCCGAGGGATATTCCAGCACAACATAGTCTGCGGATTGGATTATACTACTGCTACCCGTATGCTTCCTGTCATATTCGCTAGCCAACGCGACAATCGATTTTTGATCCGGGTTAATGCCAAAACCCAGGATTGCCAACGGTCTGGGGCCTTGGGCAGTATTGATCACGAGACGTCCGCTTCCAAAATCTACCGTTGCCGAAAGGAACCAAGTTTCCGAAGATGTTCCGGAGGTTTGATAGTCAACAAAAAGGACGCTCTCCGGAGTAAATGCCCAACTTTCCAATTTTGCTGCCCTCGGCATGCCATAAAAATACCAAACTGGGAAATGACTTGATCCCGGCTTTAGTTCTGCAATTGTCATTGATTTGTTGACGCTACCAGGAGTATGGGTCACACACGCGTCCCCCTTTGGTGAGAATACGATTTCACCCCATGTGAAATTCAAAAAATCGTTAACCAGAAATTTCGGGTGCGTCTTCGTGTCTGGCGGCATCTTCAATGGCAAGTCTGCGACCAGCTTCAACGGAGTTGCGATGGGTTGTCCGACAGGTTGAAACGTAATTGTTCCGTCAGGGTGCCCAACAACGACATCCTGTCCATCGGACGTCATTTCCGGAAAGAAATCGCCTTCCGGCTGTTGATTGACCAATAGAACAGATCCGCTGGATGTGTCAGTAACGACATAGGACTGATAGGCCGTGCCAGCGCTCAATAATCGACCGCCATCGGCCGACAATTGAATCGGGCTTTGCGCCGTGACCGTCCGCCGTAAGCGAATTGAGTCGTTGGTAATGTCAAAGATCGAGGCTTTGTATTTGTCAAGTGTCACGGCCGCCACTTTGCCGGTGGAACTCGTTGTCAGCGACGTTCCATCAATTTCCTGTTTGGCAATCAGACGAACTTTTGGCGTAGTTTCCCAGAGAGTTAGCGATCCGGGAGCATGCAGCACGAGCAAGTGTTGGTTATCAACCCAGGAAACTCCCCCGATGTACGCATATTTTGGCAGCTCACCGCTTGATTTACCGGTTGAAAGGTCAATTAGTTCCAGGCGATTACTTCCGGCCCCTGCAGACAGGAAACGTCGATTCGTGACCCAAATGTTGCCATCAGGAGAAACCGCCTCGACAACCTTGGATGTCATATTTGGAACTTCGAACAAATTGCCTGCCTTCCCAATTTCCTGGACCAGGCTGTTACCAACCAACGCACGACGGCCACCCAGGTAAACAATCGGGCCCGAGTTGAGCTGCTTGCGATCGCCATACTCGGCGATCGTTTCACCTTTGGTCGGATCGATCAGGAGTCCCTGCCCACCACTTCCCGCAAGCAGAAGCTCCGGCGATTCCCTGGTGAACTGGAGATAAGATCCGGCAACAAGCGATCGTGAAAGTGCCGGGACCCGCCGACCACTGCCAGCGGATAGGTCCCATAGAATGGTCTCGCCGTCGGCGCTCATCGAGGCGAGCGTTTTGCCGTCAGAGGTGAACTGCAAGTCAACAACTTGTTTGGTGTGACCTTTGAGAACCAGTCGCGGTGTGTCATCCGCAAGACAAAGGCTGGCTCCCGAAATGAGAACGAGCAGGGCCAAATTCACGGCCGAAATGAAATTCGATTTATTCACGGAAGTCTCCAATCCCAGGTTTCACTAAATATTTCTTGGTTCCATCATTGAGTACAGTGCATTCGACATGATTCGCCCGACAAGGAAAAGAATTTTTTTTTGAAATCCCGTTATCCCGGCCATTCGGCCTGCCAACGAAGCCGAATCAGGTTCAGTTTCCGCTCGACTTTCCTCACCGTGCAATCTTCCAAAACAGCGATTTCCTGATTCCTGTAGCCCAGCAGCCGCAACAGGGCAAATTGGCGCAGTTCGGGTTCCAATGTTTGAATCAGTTCTTCGCATTGGCAATCAAACTCCGCCGGCGGAACAATTGCCAGGTTGGCCAACGGCACAGTATTGCCCTCGGAGTCGAACAACGCATCTTCGCCAGTGACACGCCCACCACCGCGCTTTTCAGCCAATTCACGACGGATTTGCATCCGCGCTTTGTTGGCCGTGATGACGCTCAACAATTTCCACATTTCATTGCGATCGAATTCTGCGTATTCACCGGTTTGCACGCGCAGGCAAAACGAAGCGAATGCGCTTTGGGCGGCATCTTCTGCATCGGCAATCCGTTGTGGTCGACCGGACAACACCTTGCGCGCCAAACCCAACAACCTGGGAAAGAAGCTCGCCCAAAGGCCTTCTGCTGCGGATGGATCACCGGCTTTGAGTTGGTTAAAGAACAACGTCAATGAGCCCGCGTCAGCGCTTCCCGCATTCTGTTCCTGCATGGAGAGTCCTTCGCAAGTATACAAAAACACTCCCTCATCACAGGTTGACCGTGACAAAATTTGCCGCACATTCAATTCCGTAATCGACACACAAATCGGATGTTGCGGAAAACGCAGAGTGATAGAAGTTTGATTGCGTAATGGCCTTCCGTCAATTGTCCATGCTTTCATTTCTGCGAGACTTTGTTGGCCTACCGACACCAACTAGCCTTAGCCGGGAATGACATTCCTTGGAATGTTCTCCCGATTTTTTCGAGATTGACAGGTCGGAAGTCGGACATCGACGGACCTGTGGCTCTTGAGGAGCAACTCGAATCGTGAGAGAATCAGGCCTGACATTTTCGCATTTCAACAGCGATTTAGATTAGGTGGGCGACGGAATAGGTTGCGAAACCTGTCTATTCTGAGAAACGCGTTCGTACGAGTTGGAAAAATATTCGACATTCCAATTCGATGCCAACCGATTAAAAAACTCTCGATTATTGTGTCGGCGGTCCTATTTTTTGAACAGCTCCGTTTCAACGTTGTCGGCCAAGTTAGAGGTAGTTGCGGAATCAAGTGTAGATGTTGGCCGAAGCGGGCCCAGGCTTTCCGAGTTCGGGGGTGTTGATTTGGATTTCGCCAGATAATCGCCGAGTCGGTCCACCAGTTCGAAGCAATTATTGCGGGGTGCATCGATGCGTTTCAGATTGTTGCTAATAGTGTTCACGGCGGCCCACTATTTTACGGCGCTGGAAAATCTGCACGCCCAAAATTCCGATCGAATTACTGGAATTCTGCACCGATACGCGGGGCTGGATATCGATTCAGACGGAATTGCGGAAGTGAACCGCTTGAAACCGTTGGAGTTTAATTCAAATGCCAGAGAACAGAGCAATGCCAATGATGAATTGGTTCTGGTTCTGGTCGAAGAACGTTTGCTGTCGGAGATTCCTGGTTGTGCATTGAGCGTGACCGATCTCCTGTCGCGGCTGGAGCGGCTGGGTGCTGATCTCCAGGCCGAAGGTTACAACCCGCAGTTTGTTCGGTGCGATTTGTATGCCGGGGTCGAGCATCAGGACGGTTTAACATTGCTGGCAATTCGACGATTTCTAAACGATGTAGCGCGGCATTCGAAACTAAAGGGTGCCTTGCTGGTCGGATCATTTCCCGAGGCCATGATTGTTCGACGCTGGTTGTGGAAGCGCGAACAATGGGACGTGACAATCGCCGGGACAGCTTACAGCGGAGCCAATCAAAAAGATTTCCTGCGGATCGTTCCCGAAGCGGTCGCGCCACGAGCCGATATTGTGCTGGCCGATCTGGATGGGGAGTGGGAATCGATCTATGTAAAAAAACCAATGACACTCGAATCGGTTGAGGCACTGCCTGGGGAAGGCACAATCGAATGGCCAAAAAACGGCATGGTTTTCGAGTCGACGGCGTTCAACGATACACGCACGACGTTTGAAGATTTTTTCTGGATACAGGAAGACGACTGCCAGCGACTGGAATCATCCAACGGAAAACTTCGATTAAAGCTTCGTGTTGCGCAGAGAAATCCTGAGGTTTCAAAACAGGATCGTTTGCTGCCCAATCCCTTAGCGATTCCGGATATACTGGTTTCGCGAATCAATGCACGACATGTTGCCGTCAGTCCGGATAAATCCTTTCGTGACCGAAACGGGCAATCACTACTGAATTCAAACGGCAAACCACAGATCGTCGAAACGGCAACCAAGATTGATCCTGCTGGATTGATGCGACGAGACCCGGCTTTTGAGCGCAGACTACTGCTGGACTACTTTGACCGGAATCACGAGTTCAGAACCGCGGTAGCACCCAAGGCAAACCGTACCGCGGCCCTGAGTCACGGGGCAGGGTTGATTAGTGCGGAATCATTGAACGAGTATCTGAAAAAGTCGTCATCGAAATTTACCGAATCGGTTTCGTTTCCGGACGGGTCATTGCTCGATTATGTTCAGCTGTTGAAAACGCCAGCGCGGTTGAAAGGCCTGTCAGCGCATTCAAGTCCATGGAATAGCGCCTACGGCGGTTCCTACGATGTCACAGAATTGGAATCGCAATGTGGCGGTTTGCCATGGCGATGGAAAGATGAAGCGGTCGAAGGCGGCTTTCGATACACGCCATCTTTTGCTGCACAAGGTGGCGCGGCTGACTCGTACCTCCATCGTACGATTTACGAAAACAAGTTGCTCGCTGATGCTGGTGCCAGTCTGTTCATCCACAATGGTTGTGAAGTCAACACACCGGAAGGAGCAACGAGCTTTCCCCACAATCACGACCGTTACGGTTCTTCAGGCGGATTTCAGAACGCCGAGAGCATTTTGTTTTTTCTGAATGGAGTTGCACTGGCGTCGCGTGCCAAAACGTTTTACGACACGCCGCGCGGATTCACCGAAAAAATGGGCGAGGGGAAATGTTTTGGCGAAGGCTGGCGAGCCTACTTTGAAATCGAATCAAACGACGCGGCACTAGCCAATGAAATCGCCGGCAACAAGCGAACTTATCCATGGAGCATTATCGGCGACTGGACGTTGAAACCGGAAGTCAAGTAGTCCACGATCGGGTAATTTGGAAAACGGACAAGCAGTTCGGCGACCTGGTGCCATCGCTTGATATCCGACCGATCGAGAGAGTGAAACAAAAGCAAGTACGAAAACACGCATCGTCACCCCGCAAAACAAATCCTGCCATGCCGTCTCCAAAAACGCCTTGGAAATGGGGTGACCAATGACGGACGCGCGCGTGATTCTGTGGGGCCGAGACATCGCTGCCGTTAGTTGGGATGACGAACGGGAACTGGGCATCTTTCAATACGCTCCGGAATTCGTGACCAGCGGAATTCAAGTCTCGCCGTTCATGATGCCGCTCCAGGAAGGGATCTTTCAGTTTCCAGCCTTATCGATCGAGACATTCAAACGATTGCCCGGAATGCTCGCCGACTCATTGCCGGACAAATTCGGAAACATGCTGATCGATACTTGGCTCGCCAGACAAGGCCGCACCCCACAATCATTCAATCCCGTCGAGCGTTTGTGCTACGTCGCCAACCGTGGCATGGGGGCTTTGGAGTTTTTGCCCGCCAACGGAAACCAGCCTTCCACGGATCAAATTCTAAGAGTTGACGAGCTTGTCCGATTCGCTAATCAGGTGCTGGCTCAGCGTGAGTCATTGGCAGGACAACTCGCCGGTGACAACGATGATGAATCGATTCAGTCGATTCTTCGCGTCGGCACTTCCGCCGGTGGAGCCAGGGCCAAAGCAGTTTTGGCCTGGAACGAAACCACGGGCGAATTTCGCTCGGGTCAACTGCCAACGCCCGGGGGATTTACGCAATGGCTGATCAAGTTTGACGGAGTTGCCAACAACAGAGACAAAGAATTGGCTGACCCGCAAGGTTATGGTTTGGTCGAGTACGCTTATTACTTGATGGCGGTTGAGGCCGGCATCAACATGAACCGTTGCCGAATTCATCACGAAGGTGGTCGCTCACATTTTATGACGTTGCGATTCGAACGCACGGAAGACAATGACAAGCTACACATGCAATCGCTGTGCGCTCTGATGCATTTTGACTTCAACGTGGCTGGTGCCTATTCGTACGAACAAGCTTTACAAGCGATGATTGGGCTTAATTTGTCAGCCCATGATATTGAGCAGCAGTTTCGTCGAGCGGTGTTTAATGTGATTGCGCGCAATCAGGACGACCACGTCAAGAACATTGCGTTTTTAATGGATCGACAGGGCCAGTCGCAATTGTCGCCAGCATTCGATGTCGCCTATTTTTACAATCCCAGCGGAGCCTGGACGAGTCGACACCAAATGAGCATTAATGGGAAGCGGGACGAGTTCGAACTCGATGACTTGGTCACGTTGGCAAGAACTGGCGGCATCAAAAAAAGAAAAGCTGCCACGATCGTATCGGAAGTTCGACAATCGGTTTCCAATTGGCAGCAACACGCCGACTTGGCCGAAGTGTCACCCGAAATCTCGGCCAAGATTGAGAAGAGCTTTCGCCTCGACATCGCGGAGTAGACAAAACAAGAAAAAAAATTTGTCACAACTTGCCAATGTTTGAGCCTTTGATTGGGCAAACCAATCGATGCAATTTGGCGCGGTTTTGCTGTTATCTGGTCAGTGAATCGCTCAATGCGATGTTCCGCGAAATTCTTGTCAATGAGCTTTTCGAATTGTTTCCCCAAAATCAGTCAAGATCTTTGAGGGGTGGTACCTGGGTTTGTCGCATGATTCTTTGGTTAAGCAATTCGAGATGTTCTTGAAATGCTCTTCAAACCATTTACGACTGATTTTTTACAGGAAATTCTCATGAAAAGTTGTTTTAGGCGTTTGCTCATTGTGCTTTTGGTTTTGCCATCGTTCATGGCGGCGCGAGTCCCGGTCTATTCGCAGCAGGAGTCGACGCCTGCTACCAAAGAACTTTCGGTAGCCGCAAATGCAGTGATTAGTGCTCTGGACAAGCAGGAAGTGGAACAGGCGTTCCAGTACATGACCAAGAAAGGGGCCGACCAGTACGTGGGAATGATCCTCGAGGAAGCTGTCACGCTGGCCAGCGAGATGGCCGATGCAAGTTGGAGCAGAAGTGGTAACAGCACCAGAGAGGAGGCCGACGATGCAGGCCCCCCGCCGCTGTCTGTCGCTCTGACCGAGGTCTTGGCGAAATACAAGCTGGATCAAATCGAGTTTCCTGGACCGGAAGAGTTGCTCGCAAAGGTCAAACCTGAGGATCGCGCCAAAGTCGCCGCCGAGCTTTCAAAATCAATCGCCAAGTTCGTTGTGTCTCCCATGAAATTGAAACTTGGGGAAATAGCGAAAGACTCTGACACCACCAAGCAAGTCATTGTTGATGTGTACCAATTCTTTGACAAAGAATTCATCAAGGCAAACCCGCCAGCCCCGGGAGTGATGATGATCATACCTCACCAGATTTTGGAAGAGCCGCAACTGGCAATGCAATTGATTTTTACTAAAGCAGAAGGAGCCTGGAAATTTGACGGCATTAAACAGAAGTTCGATCTGGAATCGATTCAGCAAGGCGAAGCGTCGGACAATGAGTTGGCAATCATTGATAACCTGGAGGTGTCCGGAAAAGACATCCTTGACAACACCATCAACCTGGCTGACTACAAAGGAAAGGTTGTGTTGGTAGACTTCTGGGGGACTTGGTGCGGTCCGTGTGTTTCCGCGTTTCCAGATATGTCGAAATTGCGTGAACGACTGAATGCGAAGGGATTCGAAATACTCGGTGTTGCATCCGATGATTCAAAGACGCTGAAATCGTTTCTGGAAAAGAAGCCGCTGACTTGGCAGAACATTGTCGATTCGGAAGGGAGCATCGCGGAACGATATGGCATCGAAGGTTTTCCGACGACACTGCTCATCGACAAAGAGGGAAAGCATGTTGCCAGCAATCTCCAGGGCAAAGCATTGGAAGACGCGATCGAGTTGCTGCTCGAAGGCAAGCCGCTACCTTCGACCACGGAAACTGAAAAATCTGAGACCTCGCAGCTGGACGACGACTAAACGCCCCCGAGGTCTATTGATTAACTTGTAGTCCGTAATAAAAACTGCGGTAACAGCGATGCAATACGACTCCTCATCGGCAGAGGTCTGCTGCATTGCTGTTTCCTATTCATGACGTGCGACATGGACCGCAGCGGAAATTCGACACCCGAGTATAAATCCAAGTAACCATTCAATGTCTCAATTTCACAGTGCTTTGCCTACTACACGTTTACACAACATTTTTCTACAATCTCCATTGAGAAAGTCCACACAAACGTCGGCAAACCTGATCGCGGTTACATCAATGTGGCCTTCAGGTGTGAATAGCAGTGACTCAATGGAAAACGTAACTCAGATTCTGGCGGAAGCCCGCAAGGGATCGGCAAATGCTGCGGACTGCCTGCTGGAACTTGTTTACGACGAACTTCGCCGAATGGCGGCTGGAGCACTGAGATCTGAAAAGGCAGGTCAGTCACTTCAAGCTACTGCATTGGTCCATGAAGTGTGGATGCGGCTTTTGCCAGCCGAACGCGGGCAAGACGCTGGTTGGGAAAACCGGCGTCATTTCTTTGGTGCCGCCGCCGAAGCGATGCGTCGAATTTTGGTCGAGAAGGCTCGTGCCCGAAAGCGATTGAAACGCGGCGGCCCGAACGCTGAACGGCGGCAGCTGGACGAATCGATGGTCGTCGCAAACCCCATCGAGGATGATGTTCTGGATTTGCACGCCGCTCTGGACTGTTTCGAAAAGGTCGATTCGGTCAAAGCGCAAATCGTAAAATTGAAGTTCTTCGTGGGATTAACCAACCAGGAAGTTGCCGAGGTCACTGAACTTTCCCTGGCAACAGTCGAGCGTTATTGGGCCTACGCACGCGCTTGGATGCACCACAAAATGTCCCAATGATCAGTCCTGTTTTCGAAGCGACAAAGCCAATGAGTCTGTCTGACGAAGAGATCTTTACCCAAGCCCTTGAGCTTTCCAGCATCGAGGAGCAAGACCAATTTGTTGCTCAGGTCTGCAAAGACGCGGAATTACAGCGACAACGTGTGATGAAACTGTTGGGGTCGCATCGCCTGCTGAAGTCGGGCAATACGTCGTTTGTGCTGGACCGCGCGCAGGAAGTACACGAATCACTGGAAAGCTTGACGACGGAATCTGGGGAGACGCAAATTGGCCCTTATCGAATCATGCAATTGCTGGGCGAAGGGGGAATGGGGCTTGTCTATCTGGCCGAACAAATGAAGCCGCTGCGTCGGCGCGTCGCTTTGAAGGTACTCAAGCCCGGCATGAATTCCCGCAAAGTGCTCGCGCGGTTCGAGCTCGAACGCCACGCACTTTCCGGAATGGAACACCCGGCGATAACACGCATTGTCGACGCCGGACTGACCGATTCTGGCCTTCCTTTTTTTGCAATGGAACTGGTCAAGGGCCTTCCGATTACAGATTACTGTTCTCAACACCAGCTTCAGCCCGTTCAGCGAATCGAACTGATGATCAGCGTCTGTCATGCCATCCAGCATGCGCATCAGCGCGGTATCATCCATCGGGACATCAAACCTGCTAACATTCTTGTCGCGCAAGTGGATGGCAAACCACAACCCAAAGTGATTGATTTTGGCATCGCAAAAGCCATCAATGACTCAATGACCATCGAGGGCCAATTCACTTTTCACGGCGAATTAGTTGGCACGCCGACTTACATGAGCCCGGAACAAGCGGCGTCCGGTATCGAAGGAGTCGATGTGCGAACCGACGTCTATTCGCTGGGAGTACTATTGTATGAACTGCTCACCGGAGAGACACCACTTGCCGAGACCGACCTCAAACTCAAAAGCAGTGGTGTGGCGGGCGTGCGTCAACTGTTGACGAACAGCCGAATCGAACCCCCTTCTTCGCGTGTACTGCACGGTACCAAGCCAGACCAACACGAATCCACAGAGAAACATCCAACGGAACTTAACAGCAAGTCCGACTTGCCCCTGAGTCGGGATAGACTCGCCAGATTCCTTCGCGGGGAGGTCGACTGCATTATTCTCAAGTCGCTTTCACGAGATCCAGGAGAGCGCTATCAAAGCGTGGCAGATCTCTGTCGCGATCTGGAGCGGTTCATTTCCGGTCGGCCCATCGACGCGGTTCCGCCCAGCCTGTTCTATCAGTTGCGGAAGCTGGTTCAGAGGCATCGCGCGATTGCGACGGTCACTTCACTGGCCGGTGTGCTCATAGTCACAGCGCTTGCCGCTGCAGTGGGATTCGGCATCCAGACGAACAGAGCCAATCGAATCGCCAACGATCGACTGGATGCCGTCTTGCAGATGCAAAAGCAGATCATCACTGAGCGAGACCGGGCGATCGATGCAGAATTCAAGACTCGCTTGCTTGCTCAATTATACCTGGCACCCAGAGCCATCGGGAATGCCATGAACCGATTCATGAAGCAACACTCTGATGCCATGTGTAAGATGAACCCAAAGCTTGAGCAGTACCGATCAGACCCAAAAAAGTCGTTGGTGTCGATCGAGGGGTTTCGTACACTTATTCAATCCGATCTGCTGCTACCTCATCCACGCGTTATCGTCAAAGAAGATGAAAAATGGCTGCGGCAGATCCTGGCGGAATTTTCCCGGAACGACAGCGCTATGCTGATGGGCGACCAGCAGCCTTCGATTATGATCAGCACTGACGTAAATGGTGCCCCCGCGGAGTCAGCGAATCGAGTGCCCTACGAGGGCGATTTTAGCACAACCCCAGCGCCTGATTCCGATGCTAAGACCCCGACGGGATCTGTTTCCAATGACATGGTGTCCGGGCCCGATTTCCATTTTCCGATGCAAGATCGACTCGAGTACCTGAAGATCGTTGCCGAAGAGCTTCGCGACATCAGGACGCCGCTGCTGGCCAAAACAGAAGATGATATTGGACTGTGCCTGCTGGATTTGAAACAACCGAATCTCGCCATCGAGCATTTTGAAGAGAGTCTACGACTTCGCCAGTCGTTCCCGGAACAGTCGTTGACACTACCCCAGACGCGCTTGTTTCTAGCCGAAGCACTCGCCGCGATTGGAGAACGACAAACGGCAGCAAACCTGATTGACGAAGCCCGCAATTCATTGAAATCGGCCAACTGGGTAGACAACGAGGAACAGATTCAACGGTTGTCAGAACTTGCGGATCGCATTGCTGAATCGCTATAGACCGAGTGACCAACTATTCCGACGATGGAGATTATGTTGCCCCGTTGCGAGTCCACACCACCGCCTCCAGCAGGCAGTGAGATGAAAAACCTGTCCAACGCTTCCCGAAAACGCCTTTTCGCCTGCTGATAGAATCTCAAGCAAATCAACTGTGTTATCCCATCAGCAACGAAAGATCATTTGGATTTCCTGTTTCGAGCGGCTTTCTTCGGAAGCTTGGCATTGGGAGTTCCGCAACAAGTTTCTGTTTTGATGAACTCCGGCTGACACAACTCTGGCCGGCCCTGACAGCAATCCTTCATCAAGAATTGCAGCAGATCGTTCATCACATCGGGCTGCAACGAGTAAATCATCGAACGACCGTCTCGAGTCGGGACAATTAGCCCGGTTGCTGTCAGCTCTTTCAAATGAAATGACATCGTCGCCGGTGGAATGTCCAGTCGTTCGGAAATGTCACCTGCTGATAAACCTTCCTCACCGGCTTCAACCAAAAGCCGAAAGACGTTGAGCCTTGATTCCTGTGCCAGGGCGGCAAGTGCGTTGACTGCTTGCTTTATTTTCATATTTCCAATATTATCAAAATGTTATCAGGTTGTACAGGTCGTGCGACCACTAAGTCCCGGAAACGCGAAGGCAAAGCCATGGACCTTGGACAATTCAGCGAAGTTCTCAAGCAGTCACCCAACCAGACGTTTCGTATCGAAATTCCAACGGGCAAGTTGCTCCCGCAACATTTTCATGTGACCGAAGTTGCTAAGGTAACAAGGGATTTTGTGGATTGCGGCGGCGTTCGCAGGTCTGAGGCAATCTGTGTCCTACAGACACTGGTTGCCAGCGACTTTGACCACCGACTTTCGACCACCAAGTTTTCCGGCATCCTCGAAAAGAGCGCCATACTGGAGCTGGAAAATTGCATGGAAGTGGACGTCGAAGTTCAAGGAACCACAATCGAGATGTATCGTGTCAAGTCGGCCGAGCCCCGCGATGGTCAGTTGGTTATCAAGCTGCAGAACAAACAAACCGCCTGCCTCGCACCCGACAAGTGCGGGCTGGATATTGTGTCACTGAATGACCAATCCTGTCGCAGTGGCCAGTCGAACTGTTGCTAACTCAACCGAATCCGGACCGTTGGATCGATGCGCGACCTGAACAAATACCTGGCTGAGTTGGTCGGCACATTCGTGTTGGTGTTCGCGGGCACCGGCGCAATCGTCGTCAACGACACGTTCGGGTCTGTGTCACATGTCGGAATCGCGTTGACGTTTGGACTGGTCGTCATGGCCATGATCTACTCGATTGGCGAGATTTCCGGGGCGCATATCAATCCGGCGGTCACCATCGGGTTTTGGATAGCGTGTCGGCTGGACGGACGTCAGGTACTCCCCTACATAGTGGCTCAAACCATTGGTGCGTTGCTGGCGAGTCTGACTCTGCGCATTCTCTTTTTTGATCACGCCAATTTGGGAACTACGTCGCCAGCGGGACCGTGGTGGCAGGCTTTTGTGTTCGAGTTTTTGCTGACCGCGATTCTGATGTTTGTAATTTTGCGAGTGGCCAGTGGAAGCAAGGAAACCGGGATCATGGCAGGGGTCGCGATTGGATCGACCGTTGGTCTGGAAGCCATGTTCGCCGGGCCGGTTTGCGGCGCTTCGATGAATCCGGCGCGATCCCTGGCTCCGGCGATAGTTTCAGGAACGTTGGAACATTTGTGGATTTACATTTTGGCGACGGTCGCCGGAGCTGTTTTTGCGGTTGTTATCAACCGCATCGTCAAATCGCCAATTGAACCTGCCGACTCATCCAAGGACAAAAAAGCATGAAACGCGTTTTGGTTTTGTGTACTGGAAACTCATGCCGCAGCCAGATGGCCGAGGGCTATTTCCGCGAATTGGGCAAAGGAGCTTGGGAAGCCCATTCGGCAGGTTCTTTCCCATCCGGTTATGTTCATCCGAAAGCAGTGGAAGCCATGAGAGAAACTGGCATCGACATTTCGGCCGGCAGGAGCAAATCAGTGAACGAGTACGAGGGCCAAAAGTTTGATCTCGTTGTTACAGTTTGCGATCACGCGAATGAGGCGTGTCCGAATTTCCCCGGCGCAAGTGATCGGCAGCATTGGCCGTTCGATGATCCTGCGGAAACAACTGGAACGGACGATGAACAAATGCAAGTCTTTCGACGAGTCCGCGATAAGATTCGCGAGACTATTTCTGAGTACTTCGAATGAAGTTAAACGGTTCCGGTTCGGTGCAATCAGCCAGGATCATTTTCCGGCCCTTGCGGCGGTAAAAAATCCCTCCGTTTTTCAAAGGTTCCGAGCTTGGAAAACGGCGGTCCTTCGGTGGTTAAAAGTGTGTGACCCACAAAAAACCGTGATGGCCTTTTTTTTTGGCGGGTTGACGCCAGATTTTCGGCTCCTAAAGTCGGATGTTAGCCTGATTTCTTAAATCGCAATTGTCTAGGGCCCCAGTGCACGATGATCGCGTGGCGGACGGAATCCTCAGGTTTCCAGGTTACCGAGTCGACAAGCGACTCCGTTCGATTTTTCAATTACTCTTACAAGAGCGGGGTGACCAATGCGGACGATAATCGCCGTTGTTTGTTTCGTGATTCTGGCCGGTGCGAGCTTTACTTGCGGCCAAGTGACTCCCGATACCCCGCCGTCCGGGAAATTGACTAAGTTTCGCTACTACCGCCTCGGCAACACCGGGGTTCAGGGGGACTCAAGTGAAGCGATTAGGGTCGGGCCGGATGGGGATCCCTGGATCGGGGGTTACGACCCAATCTTCGAAGAAGGCGGGATTGCGAAGCTTATCCAATCCGATGTCGCTTCGTAAACCTGTCCAATGTCGACTTCCAAATCTTGGGTCATCCCGACGACACAGGCACCGTGCGCGTGCAGGACATCGTGGCCGACAAGCGTGGAATTCTTTGGTTCCCCTCGTGGACAGCGGTGTTCTCGTACGATCCCAACGTGGGTTCCACGTCCCTGCGGCGTTACGACCTCGACGGTCCGAGCGGCGTTGAAGGGGGTGCCCGCGACGCTGAGGTTGCGCCCGACGGAACGGTATGGGTGGCGCGGGGGAACGGCGTCAGCCGGTTCAACCCATCGACCCGTCGATGGACCAACTGGGGCGAGATCGCGGATCATTTGGCCATTCAGCCGAAGCCGACGGGTGGGTTCTACGTCTGGGCCGAGTACCACGAGTCATTCTTATCTGGTTTCATCACCCGGTACGACAGCGCCACTGGAGTGTGGACGGACATGCCAGCCCAAGGTGGCAGAGGCCGGATCTTTATCCTTCAGGAGAAGGATGCGGTCGACGATGCGGGGAACGTGTGGGCTTACGACATCGGCGATGATGTTTTCAATGATCCGCTCACGCTGGGGTACCTGCGGCCGAGGAAGTGCAGCTTGACTTGATCCGCCGCATGCCTCCATCCGAACGAGCATTGAAAGCACTTCGCATGACGACTCGGCTGATTCGTGAATGTAAGTCTGCCATTGCTCGAAACAACCCCGCGCTCACACAGCGAGAAATTGGGATCGCACTTATCGAGTTGAATTACGGGAAAGAGCTCGCCACAGCAGTCGATCACTATCAGTTAGATCGAGCCAATGGATTACAAGGAAGACCTAATCAGCGCACGTCAAACCGTCAGAACGACGATTGACGCGCTGCAAAGCCGGTAATTCATTGGTGGCAGTGTCGCCAGTTCGTTCCATGGTGCGATGCGCAGTGCGATGGATGTTGATATTGTGGGTGATCTCTGACCACTAAACTAGCCACCGCAGGGTGGCTCGACGCCAACCGACCCCGCTGGTTCACCGCAGCCGGTCTTTGCATTGATACGCGGAAAGTTGGGGTTCTGTGGCAATTCGGGATTCGCAGCCGCTTTTCTTCACGTGACTCACCCCGCACCGGTTTTCCGTCCCTTGGGACTCAAATCGACCAAAAGGCTCAAAACACCGTGACTCACCCCAAGTGAGTCACGCGGCCACAAGTCCATTTGAATCTGCGGTTTGCGACCGAAGGCACCGATGAGCTATTTTGGTCGAAACGCCAGTAGGCCGGGGGACGACAACGTGTGTCACGAATTCCTTCAACCATCAAAAGCAACGCATAACTGCGCGCAAAATAATCCGTAACGCATCGACTGTCGTCTCGATATCGGTCGAGGTGACCGAGGCGGACTATTTGGCCCCGCAACGTGCGTAATGTCGGTTCGTCCTGTGCGCGCAACAGCAATGGCGGGCTGGCCTAAAATCGACCCCTCCGCGCAGTCTTCTCACGCCGATTTGCACGAGAAAATCAAGGGATTGACATATAATCAATTGCTTATACAATAAGCCCATGGTTAAGAAAACAGAAACCATCGATCCCTTCCGGGCAGTCGCCGATCCCACTCGTCGGGCTATGCTCGATCTGCTGGCTTCGAACGAGCTGACCGTTAACGAACTGGTCGATCAGTTTCGAATGAGCCAACCGGCAATATCGCAACATCTGCGCGTGTTGCGGCAAGCTGGACTGGTTAAGGATCGTCGTGAGGGTCGAAAGCGTGTTTATCAAATTCGGCCCGAGCAATTGAAACCAATCTCGGAATGGGTCTCTCAATACGAACGATTCTGGAAGCAGAAACTTCGCAACCTTGGCAAGTTTTTGGAGAGCGATCAATGAGTTACGAAATCGTTTTGGAACAGGCGTACGCATTTCCACCCGATCGTGTTTGGCACGCGCTGACCGACTCGGCGGCGCTGGCTCAGTGGCTGATGCCAAATGATCTTGAGCCACGACTCGGACACAAGTTTCGATTCCAATCCAAACCCATGCCTGGTTGGCGTGGTTTTGTCGAATGCGAAGTCCTGGAAATTGATCCACCCAAACGCCTGGTTTATTCCTGGCTTGGCGACAGCGACTGGCAGGCGCCGACTCTTGTCAGCTGGACACTCAAACCGATCGACGGCGGCACGATGCTGCGACTGGAGCATACCGGCTTCCATGATCCTTGGGGGCAGGAAGTTCATTCCATGTTCAGCCAGGGGTGGAAAAAAATGCTTTCAGAAAAACTCTTGCGCTCTCTTCAAGACTACAAACCTATGCAGTAACCATCGTACTGAGGAGCGGCGACGGGGCCGACTCTGATTTGCTACGGTGGAACAATTGAAACTGGAGAATGACCATGAAAACGAAGAATGTAAACAAAGGCAGTCGCGGATTTGCGGTGACCGAAGAGAAATACGAACCCATTCGAAAGGCCATTCTCGCGTCATTGCCCCGTAACGGGAAAGGAATGGCGTTTAAAGAACTTGTCACGGCCGTTGCAACCCGAGTTCCGAAAGAGCTTTACCCCAAAGCGGGCTCCGTGTCCTGGTACACGAAAGTGGTACAGTTGGATCTGGAAGCCAAGGGAATTGTTGAAAGGGTTCCCGACGTCACACCTCAACGTGTGCGTAAAGTAAAATAGTTTTCAGGCGTCATTGCCTGCCTGGTTGTTCAAGATGCTGCGGGCATGCGGTTCGATGAAATTGTCGAACAACAGATACTCGGCCCATTGAAGATGTCACGAAGCAGTTTTCGGCAACCACCACCCGATACTTTGACGGACTCGATGGTGTGGGATCGGCGAGGTGCTGGCACATCATTGAATCCTTATCCAGCAGGATCTTTGGTTACCACAGTTGGCGATATGGGGAAGTTCATCATTGCGTTACTGGTCAATTCAACCGCAGGCGCAATTTTGAAACCGGCAGATCGTGAATTGCTATTTGAACGACATTATTCGGCGCATACTTCGATGCCCGGCCTCGCTTACGGATTTTTCGAAGGCTCGGCGAATGGTCATCGGACTTTGCATCACACCGGAGACGGCCGACGCGTTTCCATTCAGGCCATGCCGATATTGATGGATTGTGCCTCCGGTGGCTGTCGACTCGACTCGACAGAAAAGCTAGGAAGTTGTGCCGAACAAAAACTTTGTCGACGTAGAGGTCATTGGCGAAGTATCAA
Organism: Mariniblastus sp.; assembly: GCA_031409295.1. Taxonomy (GTDB): domain Bacteria; phylum Planctomycetota; class Planctomycetia; order Pirellulales; family Pirellulaceae; genus Mariniblastus. The sequence goes on along the minus strand of JANNWZ010000210.1, from coordinate 40,858 downwards.
GACAAATCCGCGAAACGAATCCGCGAAGGGTTACTGGATTCCGGTAGCCCAATCCGGCAACCTTTCGCGGGCGATTTTCTTCGCGGGCGATTTTCGCGGACGATCTCCACTCGTGAGAATTCTCCTGTTCTTAACTAAAAATCAGCTTTTCGAATCTTCTTGACGTCAAACAATTCCAAGGTTAGAAACATCACACACTACCGGTTCGAAGGTTCACTTCCACTAGCTTTAGGAGCGATTGACCATGTTTAGATCTCTGAACTTGTTTTGGAATAATAGCGCTAGGAAAAGTCGTCAAAGAGCAAGTAGTAAACGTGTGAAGAACAATCTTCAGTTCGACCGGTTGGAACAGCGAGAGCTTCTCGCATTGGTTGCAGGTGGATTGCGAATCAACGCGACGATCGTCCAAAATCAGAGCCAAGTTGCATTTGCGTCGGCAAGCGACGGACGGTCAGTTGCAGTTTGGACTCACGTATTCAGTTCTTCGGATACCGACATTTATGCACAACGATTCGATAGTGCCGGCAACAAAGCGGGAAACGAAATTCGAGTGGCCAATTCAGGGCGTCGTGAGAGCCTGCCCGATGTAGCGATGAAGTCTGACGGAAGTTTTGTTGTCACTTGGGTAGATCAAGTCACGTCTTCTAATGAAGATATCAAAGCGTTGCGATTTACCAGTGCCGGAGCTTCGAGAGGCAGTGTGATCAATGTCACGACGTCTACAAAGAATGAAACGACTCCTAGCGTCGCAATTGCGAACAACGGTACCTTTGTCATTGGGTATCAACAGGATTTTACGAGTTCTGATTCCGATGTGCTGGCACGACGTTTCAACGATGCCGGTCTAAGTCTCAATTCACTCATCGTATCCAGTAGCCCTTTTTTAAATGAAACATATCCGGACGTGGCTATGGCGCCTGATGGTCGATTCGCTATCAGCTACTCGTCCAGCAACTCCAATGGGGACGTACTGGTAAGACGCTTCAGTGCGACTGCAAGCGTGGTCAATACCCACGCGGTTGCCAACGGTACCGCAAAACAGGTGAATCCTCGTATTTCAATGGACAATAATGCCAATACGATGGTCGTTTGGAATCAGTTAGTTGGAAGTGACGATGATATCATCGCACGACGCATCAGCAATACTGGTGCGCTGGGAACTGTCATAACAGTAGCCAACACGACGAATTTTGAGATTGCTCCTGACGTGTCATGCAAGCGAGACGGAACGGCATTCGCCGTTTCGTATTTCCAAACCAACGACTTCTCAAACCGAATCGTTGAATTGACAAACAGCGGAACGGTACGCAATCGTTCAACAATCAGTAGCGGGGTCGTTTTTGAACGTACGGCAATTGCATTTGGTTCTGGTGGTAACTACCAAGTTGCCTTCACCAAACCGTCTACCGCCTGGGATGTTTTCAAACGTAAAGGCGTGCTCTCGTAATCAAGCGACTGCGTTGGTCTCCAAGAACAACTACCTGAATTGAACCGCTCGTAAACGAAGTGCAATTCCGGAATTCTATCGGCACGAAACGGAAGCGAAGCCTTTAGAAAAATCGAACCGATTTTGACCGGCGATCTCGGTGCTCCTGGGCCGATGTCGGCCGCTGGCTGGGATCGTGTTGGCGGAGTATCGATGTAGATTAGCTCGACGATGTCCAGTTTGCTGAGCCTTTGTTCGAAGGGTCTGCGGATCGGTCGCAAAGAAACGCTCCCGTAAATCTATGCTACCCATCATCCGTTTCTTGCGAAATTGCCAGACTTCCGCTGTCGATTCCAGCCGATCAAAGACTTCCTGCAATCCTTCGCTCAGCCGATCCTTTACCTTGCGGAATAATTGGCCCGTGAAACTCAGCCAGTTGCAGATAACTTCCCAGAGAAAAAGTCGGCAACAATCCTTCTCGATCTGAAACCTTTGCGGCATTGGTGTGCGATCGACGATCCTCAATCGGGATCAACCAGGCGAGGGCAACGACTGCCATCAACTGGCGATGCTCCAACACACCATACTGCAATAGGATGAGTCGGCGCAGAACTTGAGCCAGGTATTTGAGCGAGCCAGAACCTTCACGGCCTGAAGACCTACCCATTTGAGGTCAATAGCGACTGGCATCAGGCGAAGGCAGACATTGTTTCATTCGAGCCGGAAGAACTTTTCGGGCACCAAGCTTCGGGCGCTGCTTCAACCACCAGTTGTTCCAGCAACGGCAGCAATGAAAATGTGACTTTCTGGTAGAAATCGCAAAAAATCCGTCAATAGCCTGTCGGACTTCCGGCTCTTTTGATCAATGCTGTTGTGAGGCCAAATACGTTATCATGCGTGAGCGTGATTTCGCGCCAACGAACCCAGTCCACACAAGATTAACCCGGAGATAGACTCGATGAATCGAAAAGTTGTCACAGCGATATTCGCACTTTCGGCCGTTTTGGCGATAAGTGCATTGGCTCAGGCTCAATCAAGCACGGGCAAACATACAGGGCTGACCAACCACGGCTTTGAGGAACCCCGGGTTGAAGGGGAGGCTTCGTACAAACTCGTCGACAAACTCGTCGAACCAATACCCGGATGGACGACCACCGACACCCACTTCGAAATCTGGAGTACGGGACATGAGAAAATAGCAGCGCATCAGGGTACTCAGTTCGCGGAACTCAACGCGTACAACAATGGGACTCTTTATCAGGATTCCACAGGGATTCAGGCAGAATCCGTACTCGAGTTCACGTTCGCTCATCGCGGTCGCGACGGCAAGGACACCATGAAGCTGACCATCACCGACCTCGGTGCTGACAACACCCTGGATGGAGTAGATGATAAAGAACTCTTTGCCAAGGAATACACCACCGGGAAGGACGCCTGGAAGGTATACACCAGTGCGACAGAACCGCAAATCAAGGCGTTGGGGAACACCGTACGGTTCGCTTATGGGGCGATTTCTGCTTCAGGTGGAAACCTGGCAAAAGGAAATTTGCTGGATGCCGCGAACTTTGGGATCGGAGTGATCATTCCCACGGTGACGTCTCGGACAGAAAACATGGGCGACGGCATACATACCTTCACCTCAGCGGTGAATTGGGCTGGTTACGCAAATCCAATTTGCGATGAGACGGGCATTATTTATGCGCCTACCGGTGCGAATTCTGATCCGCAGGTGGGAGGAAAAGACGTGCTTAAAATAGTGGCCGGTGGCAAGGTCGATGGCACACAACGCGGCTGTCAATTCGGCTGGGCCTTTCCAATCAGTGTTTACCAGAAGAAAATAGCGCCCGACACCGAATATACCTACAAGGCCTACGCCGTCTTCGCTGGAGAAACGTTTTATTCAGACCCTCGAACATTTAAGACCGACAAGGCCGAGTAACCCGCATTAAGAACAGTGGTTCAGGCAGGGAGCGGTCCATCGGGGCTTCTCCCTGCCATTTCCCAGCCGCCCAATTCAACGACATGCGGGAGCTTCCGCTGGGGTCAGACTTGGTTTTCGGTTTTCAAGAATCTTGCTCGCAAAGCCTCAAACTTTTTTTGTACTGCGGCGACTTGGCAATCTAAGTGACGAGCATCGTTTTACGGAAAAGGCCGCTTGCCGTTGAGCATCCAGCCGATCGGCGTGTACCGCACAAATACGACATAGGTCGCCATACAAAAAAGCCAAGTAACGAAGATTACCAACACCAACTTTCCCAAAACCGGTAACGCGATCGGAATCAACAAAGTCTGCAAAAAGAGAATGATGGGCAAGTGAATCAGATACACCCAATAGGATGAGTCGGCGCAGAACTTGAGCCAGGCATTCGAGCGAGCCAGAAACCGCTGACCGACCAGCAGCGCTGAGAGCGTCATCAAAGCCGATAGATATGAAGCCAATACCGACGTAAGCAAATAGGGCATCAGCGACCGCGATTCGGTGGCCTGTTGGATTCGCGCAATGTCGAGCACAGGGAGCAGACAATAATAGGGCACAAACAAGAGGACGCTTGCCAAGATCAGTGGCCAACACCAGAGTTGCAATCGATCCAGCAGCAACTCGCGACCCAATAGCTGCCAGCCAGCCCAATAGAACAACCCAAAGTAAACGAATGGCCACCAAGTGGGAACAAAGGACTCGGGTGCTGCCATGGGAAGTCCTCCCCCCATCATTCCAGGAACCAAAGCCAGCGGTGAAAGCGCGAGTAACCATTTTCGCTGAAACAGCCAATCGAATTGCAACCAGGTCCAGCGGCTGCCAACGGCCGCTATCAAGGAGAACATCAGCAGATAGTACAAAAACCACAAATGCATCGTGGTGTAGGGCGTTGACGATTTCGCAGCTTCAGGATTCTGGCTCGCTGCGACAATCACTTGCATCAGCCCTTGAGGTTCCTTGACGTAAGAAAAGGCAAAGACGAATACAATGGTCATGGCCACCATCAACAACGGCCAGAACAAGACGAATGGCAAAGCGATTCGAATCACGCGATTCCACAGAAACGGCCTAAGCCCTTTGCGCTGGATCATCAGCTTGGCAAAATAACCCGACAGCAGAAAAAACAGACCCATTCGAAACAGGTGAATCCACCAGATCGAAGCATCGATTGCCACGCTTCCCTGAGGATTGGTCGCGATCCAGACCGACCGAGATGGTTCGGCATAGGCAAAGGCGCCATGCAGGTACACCCCCAGCAGCATCGCCAGTGCCCGCAAGTTGTCCAAATAGTGAATCCGCGTCGAGTCGCCGGACACAGGTGCCATCAAATCAGATCCCTGCGGCGAATCTGAAACATAAACGTAAGTCCCAAGGCGATCAGAATCACAATGGCTTCGATAGCCATGATCTGCAAGACAACCGGCGGCCACGAAAGGACTTCGCTCTTATTCAGTTTCGAAATTACCGGATGCTCGTAGAGCATTTTGAGGAACAAGTTCAATAAAACATTCCCCAATACGAGGACGACAATCGTCCAACCTACCGATTCCGTTATCACCGCAGTGACCAACTGCAAACAGAATCCGGCCAGCATGAAAAGGAATAACAGAACGAGAAACGGTAATATTCCCGGTTTGGCTTCCGGCACGACGAAAGTGATGATCGTCAAACTGGCGAGCATCCCGAGCCAGGGAATCAAGAACGCCACCAGCACGACCGATATCTTGGCGATCGAATAATCGAGCAAGCTGACCGGCAAACTCATCACAAAGGTCCGCGTCATGTCGATCGATTCGGCCAGCAGCAACGCGCCGATCAAGTGAATACCGGCGGCAATCGTCACCGTAATCATCATGATGAAACCGATAAAGCCCGCCGCCTCACCTGGCAGGCAAGTGATCAGGGCGCTCAACAGCCCGCCCGCCAAATAGCCAAACAACGACCAGCGGCTGAGGAAAAGGTCTTTCAAAAACAGAATCTGGATAGCCTGTGTGTTCATCATTATTTTTCCTCTCGGCCGCGCAGGACGGCGGCGACAAAAATTTCTTCCAACGTCATGGCCTCAGACGATTCCAAGGTTGCCCCGGACGATTGCAGTCGATCTTCAACCTCGATCTGATAACGATCCATTGTCATCACTCGCAAATTGCCGAAGCTCGACTCAGGTCGCAAGCCATCAATCGCCGGCGCTAGCCAATTTTGTGGAGCTTGCAATTTGAACCGACGCCAGCTATCGAGAAACTCATCGCGGTTGCTGCTGGCGATCACTCGTCCACGATCGATAAACGTGATTGTGTCGCTGATCTGTTCGACATCCTGGGTATTGTGCGACGAATACAAAATCGTTCGCGTCTCGTCGTTGACGATTTGCATCAGCTCCGCGAGAACTTCTTGCTTGGCCACTGGATCGAGTCCGTTGGTGGGCTCATCGAGAATCAATAGCTTGGGACGCCGCGCTAGAATCAGCAGCAACAGAGCTTTGACCCGTTGACCGTGCGAAAGCCCTTTGATTTTTTGCTGCGCGATCAGTCCGAAACGTTCGAGCAACTGTTGGGCGTAGACTTCGTCCCAACTTGGAAACAGCGAACGAACGAACTGCATGTGAAAAGCAACTGATTCAGTTTTGTAAAGTCGTATGTCATCGGAAAAATAGCCGATATCCTGTTTGACACTCGCTTCACGCGACGAAATCGGTTGGCCCAGGACCGAAACAGTTCCCTGGTCAGGCGTGATCAGACCCATCATGATTCGCATGATCGTGGACTTGCCTGCACCGTTGGGGCCAATCAAGCCGTTGACGGTTCCCGGTTCGATCTCCAGATCGATGTTGTTGAGCCGAAAGTGTTTGTAGGATTTGGCGACGCCTCGCAGCGAAGCCGCAGCAGTCGTTTGGTGCGGCTGGTTAATAGTCGTGCTCATTTCTGTTTCCTTTGCGATTTTTCGTACGCGTCGGCAATGCGCCGTGTCATTTCAGTTTTCGAAAGCCCCAGCAGCGACCCCAGTTGGGCTGCCTGGTTCAAGTGTTCATCCAATTCCCGGTGGGCTAACGAAGATTGCAAACCGGGGTGGTCGGATACGATCGATCCTTTGCCCTGGCGAGTGATAATGGTTCCTTCGCGTTCCAGTTCGAGGTAAGCCCGTTTGATGGTGATCACGCTGACGGAAAGATCCGCTGCCAGTTGCCGAATCGAGGGCAGTTCGGTCCCGGACGGCAAATCGCCCACGGCCACGCGTCGCTGGATTTGCTCGATCACCTGCAAATACAGCGCACGCGGGTCACTTTGCGAAAGCGTGATCCAGCTGTGCTTGTTCATATACACAGTGTATACGCAAGGGGGATCGTCGGTCAAGCGCGGATCTTGGCTACTTCTTCAGGAATTGACTGAGCCCGATGTCGGCGAAAGTCTGGCCAGTTCCTGGATTCGCTCCTCGCGATCTAATTTTTTGTTGTCCGTTGAATTTATCATGGTCGTTTCAAGAAATCCCGCCGAGTTGCTGGCCGGGATTGCCGGAGGCGGCGATCAACAGCTCAACTTCAACGTGGTCCAGCCGCAGTTTGAGACGCGCTCGACAAGCTGGTGGATATCACGCTCAGCGCTGCCGAGTTCAAGAACTTCCACTGCGCGTTCACGGCCAAAGACCCGTTGGCAACGCCGATTGAGAAACACTTTGAGAAACACTTGTCAGCGCCAACTGGGGGAGTGTGCTTGGTTCGGAGACGTTGTTTTCCCAGCTTTCTTAAGGTATTCTACTTGTAGAACATAGGCTATTAGTAGCATGAAAACGAGTTTTGAAGATGATGATCAGAGATGCGAAATCCGTGGCCAACGAAGGGACTGCTTCTCACGGCTCGTCGGAGACTTGGGTTGAAAAACTTGAAACAAATTTTGCTGTTTTGCATTGCCGCGGTTGCTGCTGTCCGGGTTGACGCGCAGGAAACGGTGCCACATGAGATTGACTTGCGCGTGGCGGCTGAGGCCCAGCAGTTAATCGCGACGTATTGTTTTGATTGCCATGATGAGTCGTCAAAAGAGGGAGGCCTGGATCTCAGTCAGTTGCTGAACAAGGACCGCTTCGTTGGCACTATTCTCTTTGAAAATCTGATTACCGCACGAATGCCTCCCCGGGATGCGGAGCAACCGACGGCGGCGGAAAAGCAACTGATCCTGAATTGGTTGTCCCAGCGTCCGGCTCAAAGCTCACCTAATTCATATCGGCGCATTAGTCGCCACGAATTCGTCCACAGCGTCAACGATCTACTCGGGACGAAGCTGGATGTTGCCGAGTCGATCCCGGAAGACCGTGGTACGAATACTTTCGATTCGGATCGCAGGATCATGCTGACCAGAGAATTACTAAGCGCTTACTTCGCGGCCGCCGATGAGATGCTCGATTTTGCTTTGCCCGAAAAAGGCTTTCCAATAATGCAGTCCTGGACGACCAATACGATCAAGGACAGTCACGATACCTACAACATTTATGTCCGTGACTACAATGAGGGCCTGCTGTTTTCATGGACACGTGCCAACAACGGCAATAGCTATTCCTACTTTTTTGACAACTTCGAGCCGCCCGTGAAAGGCTGGTACGAGCTTACCTTTGATGCGGCGAAGCGAGGTGAGTTCGCAGAGGACGTGAGCATTCTGGTCTATGCGGGAAAGTATTATTATGCGGATGATCGCCCTCAACCGCAGCGCCTCTTGGGCGTCCTGTCCGTGGGTAACAAGGACGTGAAGGCTCACACCATTCAGGGCTTTCTTTACCCCGGCGAAAACGTGTCGGTCCACTGCTATTCCAAACACACGTGGCGTCAGGAAGCAGGCGATCAAGGCGCCTACATCAAACAGTTGCACGTTCGCGGGCCGCTGCTTGAACAATGGCCACCGACAACCTATCGAAAAATTTTTGCCGACTTGCCGCTGGATGCGCCGGGTCGCGAAACGCAGAAAACGGACGCGTCGACAACAGCGCTGCAGCAAATCGGCGGTCGAATCTCCGTCAGCAGTTTCCAGGAAGGAATGGAAAAAGAAAAGATGCAGGACCGTTCCAACAGGACCTTTTGGCATACGCGTTTTGAACCGGACGTCGCCAAGCCTCCGCACTATTTGATCGTGGAAAACCCCTTGCAACGGGAAATTGGCGGACTGTCGTATTCGACCTGGTCAGGAGGAAACGGGAACGGGCAGATCAAGGGGTACTCGGTTTCGTTGTCGGATGACGGAACCAATTGGGAAAATCCAATCGTCGAAGGGACGCTGGAGGTCATGTTGGCGGCTGAACAGGAAATTCGGTTCCCAACGAAAACTAATAGAGGTTTTATCAGGTTGCTGGTGACCGATGCTGTTTCACTCGACGGCAAATCACTGGCTTCGGTCGGCAGTCTAGATGTCCTGGTCGATGCTCCAACCGCTTCACCCACCTTAGCGGTCGCCGTTGCTTCAAGCTCACCAGTTGAATTGAGGCGAGTCATTCGGCGATTCGCGGAAGTCGCATTCTCATCGACGCTGACGGAACTCGAACTTGCTCCCTACTATCAAGTTGGCCTTGATGCATTGAGCGAACATGGCGACTTTGCGAATGCAGCCAGGCAGGGTTTAAAGGCCGTCATCTGTTCGCATCGGTTCCTGTTGTCGCCGGGCGTTCATCACAACGAGTCCTATCGTGTGGCCGCCAATCTCGCCCGTTGTCTTTGGCTTTCGGTACCTGACCCAAGACTGCTGGATTTGGCCAAAGCGGACGAACTATCGGCCGAATCGCTGCCGGCGGAGATCGACCGCATGCTGAACGACCCGCGCGCAGAGCGGATGATCCATTCGTTTTGCGACCAATGGCTGAACTTGAGATCGTTCAACAAAGTGTCACCGTCGTTGAAGCTTTATCCAGAATACAACGATCTATTGAACCATTATCTTCCACAGGAGACGGAGGCTTATCTGCAGCAGTTGATTCAGGAGAATTTGCCTGTCAGTCATTTGATTGATTCGGACTTTTCGATTTTGAATCAACGTCTGGCTGAACACTACAACATCGAGGGTGTCATTGGTCAGCAAATGCGGAAGGTCGCGCTCCAGCCCGATACTCCGCGCGGTGGCCTGCTCACCATGGGCAGTGTCCTGAAAGTCACGACGGATGGTTTTCAAACGTCACCCATTTTACGAGGCGCCTGGGTTTCGAAGAACATCGCCGGAAATACGCTTTCGCCTCCTCCCGAAAATATCAAGGCAATCGAACCCAGCACCAACCAGGCGACGACGCTGAAACAACAGATTGAGGAGCACAAACACAACGCCTCCTGCTACGCCTGTCACAAAAGTATCGATCCGTACGGATTCGCGCTGGAGAGTTTTGATGCAACGGGACAGTGGCGTACGAAGTATCGAGTCGAGACACCGCATCAGGGCACGTTTTTGTATCGGCCGGAAGGCTACTTCGAGTTGGCCGGAGACGTGGATGCGTCGGGACAGATCGGGGAGGCCGAGTTTGCTGACGTAATTGGCCTGAAAAAGACTTTGCTCGCCGACCATAAGAAGGTCGCGTACAATTTCGCGAAAAAGTTCTTCGAGTACGCTAATGGATACGAGCCGACGTTGAAACAACGAATCGAGCTCTTCGAAATGATTCCGGACCAGGCCGACGACTGCAGAATCAGGGACTTGATCTCAGACGTTATTACCTATTCTTTCGATGGAGGCCAGCCATGATGAACTCAAATCGGTCGGTGGCCGCAGCGAACGACGTTGCTAACACAAGTCGACGAGACTTTCTGAAACTCGGCGTCGCTCTTCCGCTGGCCCTACACTCGCTATCACTACGGGCTGAGGAAAGGAAAAAGCAGCCGCCTCGCCGCATCATTTTCATCTGCAATTCGCTCGGCTTCCACGCACCCTACTTCTTTCCCAAGGTGCAGGGCGATCTGGCGACGTCGGAGTATCTGAAAGATATGCAGACCGCGCAGAAAATAACGGTGTTCGAGAACCTGTTTCATCCGGGCATGTCGACCAGCAACCACGACTCGGAAAAATCATTCTTGACGGGAACCCCGAACCCGGAATCGTCCAACTTTGTGAACGGCATTTCGCTCGATCAGGTGCTGGCACGCGAGCTTGGAACGGACACCCGGTTTCCTTTTCTCAGTTTCAGTATCTACAACCGAGGCTGGGGATGTAGTTGGAATGATCGCGGTGTAGCGATTCCGCCGATGCACGACGAAGAACAGATTTTCGATTTGCTTTTTGGTGAAGAAGACCTGCGGTCAAAACAACTGCAATTGACGAACGATTCCAAAGTACTCGACTGCCTTCGGCGTGACCTCGCCAACCTGCGCACAGCAGACGGCGAACCGGGAAAACTGGACATGTACACAACAGTTATTCGAGAGCTGGCAGCTCAGTTGGAGCATGAAAAATACTGGTTGAACACCAAGAAGCCCACTATCGAGAAGTCATTCAGTTCGGACAGAGAATTCGAATTCTCGACAAAGGTACACAACCTGTTCGAACTCGCGAAACTTGCCTTCCGGACCGATTCGACGCGAGTCATTACTTTTTCGATGGACTGGATCTATGGTGCCATTAAAGTTCCTGGTGCCACAGGTGGCTGGCATACGCTTTCGCACCACGGCGGCAACCCCGATGTGCTCTCCAGCCTGAGTCGTGTTGAGACCGATATCCTGAGGCACTTCAATCAGTTCCTGTTCGACATGGACCAGATTCAGGAGGGAGACGGAAGCTTGCTTGATCACACGACCGTGGTCTTGGGGAGTAACTTTGGCAATTCCTCCGACCACACCTGCAACAACCTGCCTACCATTGTGGTCGGCGGCGGCTATCGACATCAGTCGCATCGGCTGCTGGATCAACCGACTCCTCTTTGCAACCTGTACCTGGAGTTGTTGCATCACCACAACATCGACGCAGGCAAGTTCGGCAGCAGTCAAATGGATATGCGATTGCTTTGAGTCAACATGGACCACCTGCCCCCTACCCTACCAAATTTCCTAAAGACGGTGCCGAACACCCGCAGACGGATAGTAGATTTTCAACCAACAAGAAAGCTCCTAAAACCATGAACCCCATCACACGCCGAGCTATTGCTCTATCTTCCATCGCGATCATCGCCATCCTGACCACGCCCGGCGGGGTTTTCGGGGCCGAAAACTGGCTGGAGATATCCGCTCCCGACTTCAACCCAGGCGAAGAGATCCCTGCAGGCGCGAGGCACGATTGGAATCTCGGTGCTACGGGCCTTCGTGGCTCGATTCGTTGTGACAAGATGGTCACATCCGATGCCCGCGAGATCGCGATCACCCAGGTGGAGAATGGTTCTCCCGCTGACGGCGTTCTCGCGGTCGGCGATGTGATTCTCGGCGTCGGCGGCACGCCGTTTTCCTATGACCCGCGCACCGAAATGGGCCAGGCCCTGACCTTGGCCGAATCGGAAGCGGGCCAAGGCTATCTCTCCTTCGCCCTGTTTGAACGTGACGGGATGCTCGGCCGCTCATTGGATGGTGTGGATCGCTCCGCGCTCTACCAGGCCGTGCGGGCGGGACTGAAGAACCAGGACGGGCGTGCGCGCGGCAGCATTGGTTCCGTCTATCGCCATCTCTCGCTCGAAGAGATCCAGCCGCTATTGCCGGCCATCCACGAGGCGATCGTCCAGCCCGCGCCCAGCGGCGAGATGTTCGCCGACGGGATTCGCGTGGAGGGCCTGCGTCTCTTGGCGCAGCACCACATCGAGGAAGGGATGAACGCGCTCGTGATCTACACCAGCGATCAGAATCCTTGGGAAAGCCAAATTCGCACCCCGGAGCTGATGAAGATCCTTCTCACTTATGGCACCCACGCCAAGGCAGTCATTCCGGAACTGACCAAGATCGCGCATTACTTTGACAAGGAGGAGAAAGACTTCCCGCCAAAACTGATGCGCATGAAGGCCCAGAGCGTCCGCGAAACGATCGCGGCGATCGAAGCTTCGAAAGAAACCCCGCAACTCGTCCGACTCTTCTCCGCCGCCAGCGCGGATGCGAAGCCGCTCAAAGTCTTCATCCTCGCAGGCCAGTCCAACATGGAGGGTCATGCGGAGATCAGCACTTTTGACTACATCGGCAAGGATCCGCTGACGGCACCCTTGCTCCAGGAGATGCGCAATCCCGATGGAACTCCTCGCGTATGTGACAAGGTCTGGATGTCCTATTTGACCGGCCCTTATGATGGCAGTGCAAATGGCGAGGGGCTGGGAAAATTGACCGCCGGCTTTGGCGCACGGGGAGATCAACCTACCAAGGATGGCGGAAAAATCGGACCTGAGTTCACCTTCGGAATCTATATGGAGAAAGAGCTGAAGGAGCCCATCCTGATTATCAAGACTGCCTGGGGCGGCAGGTCACTCAATACCGAATTCCGTCCGCCCAGTGCCGGGCCATACAGGCTGCCCAAGCAGATTCAAGATGAGTGGGACAAACATCCCCAGGGCGCCCACGGCATTCCCAAGGTTGAGGACCGGAAAAAATGGCAGGATGACAAGGATGCCGCCTCGGGTGTGTTTTACCGAATGATGATCGAACATGTTAAAAAGGTGTTGGCAGATCCGGCTCGGGTCTGTCCCGCTTATGATCCCAAGGAGGGCTTCGAACTTGCGGGTTTTGTATGGCTTCAAGGTTTCAACGATCTCGTCGATGGCCAGACCTATCCGAATGGCGATTATGATGAATACTCACGCCTCTTGGCACACTTCATCCGCGACGTGCGCAAAGACCTTTCCGCCCCGAAGATGCCGTTCGTCATCGGAGTACTCGGTGTCGATGGCGAGAAAAACGTCAACTTCCGCAAAGCCATGGCCGCTCCGGCAGCAATGCCCGAGTTCAAGGGCAATGTGGTTGCTGTAGATACCGCGCCTTTTTGGGATCGTGTCATCGAAGCCGCACAACCCAAGCAGGGCGAGTATAACGGTATCGTCGATTCGGCGCACACATTGAAAGCAGATGGCACTTTCGACGGGGAATGGAAATGGGAGAATTACTGGAAGCCGGTTGGCAAACCGCTGCCTGAGGAACGGATCTGGCGCTTCATGACGATTGCTCCCACTGAGAAAAAGGACAAGCTGGAAAAGTATGACGGCAGGCGGTTCCGCGACATCACGCTGCCAGCCGGGATGGAGAATTGGTACCTGCCCGACTTCGATGACAGCCAATGGACGGAAGGCAAGGCCCCCATTGGAAAGGGCGTTTGGAAACACAGCGGAATCACCTTGGACAAATTCCCCTCAACCTGGGGCGAGGGCGAATTCCTGCTGATGCGGACAACGTTGGAAGTCGAAGACCTCGACTGCGATTCGTATCGCATCGCGGTTTTGGCAAGACAAGGATTCCACGTTTATTTGAACGGCCAAAAGATTCATACCTACATCTGGTGGGCAGACAAGCCGTATTACCGCTCGATCGTCCTCGGAAAAGAAGAGATCAAATATTTGAAGAAGGGGACGAACGTATTGGCGGTCTATGCCAATGACCAATATGACCTTAACTCCCCAGAACATTTTGGCGCGATCGATGCGCGGATTGAGGGTATCACCAAAGCCGACCGGGAGAAGCTGGACCTCGCCTTGGAGGAAGTCCTTTCGCCCCAAGACAGAGAGGCTCTCAAAGGCGCTTCCAATGGCGGTTACCACTATTTTGGTAGTGCCAAGATCTTCGCGCAGATGGGCAAGGCGTTTGCGGATGCCCTACTGCCTTTACAGAAATAAAACAAGCAGACCTGCACAATGAAAACATCGATCAAAACCATCGGCCTGCTGGCTGCACTCGTATTCGGCATTGCACAACCGCTTCATGCGCAAGTCCCTGATCTCACCAAAGACGCCGCATCGGTGGATCGGATTCTCACCTACAATCTCGGAGCTACTGGACTGCGTGGCTGGATCTACACTCAGGCGGCCAATAATCTCGATGCGGCACAAGGCCGCACGACTCTGGCCAGTCGTCAGATTCTGGTCACCCACGTCGGAGCGGCTTCACCGGCGGATGGTGTTGTTAAAGTGGATGACGTGATCCAGGGAGTGGAGGGGAAACCTTTCAACGATGATGCGCGCAAGAGCATGGCCATGGCCATCCAGAATGCAGAAACGGAGGCCAGGGGCGGCGTGCTCAAGCTGACGGTTTCCCGCGGCGGAACAGTCCAGGAACTTTCGATCAAACTCGCGGTGATGGGAACCTACAGCGAGACCGCTCCCTGGAATTGTGAGAAATCCGATCGGATCCTCGACCAGGCTTGTAAGGTCCTGGAGAAGGAACAAATGGCCAAAGACTGGACGGGGGCGATTCAGGGTCTAGCCCTGCTCGCGACGGGCAAGCCTGAGTATCTGCCGAAGTTGCAGGAATTCGCGCGAAGCCTGGCAGCCCTGCAAGTGGACCCCAACAAGAAGCCTGATGGACCTGTCTGGGGCGATACATGGCAGTTGGCGTATCGGAATCTTTTTCTCTGCGAGTATTTCATGATCACCCACGACCAGGAGGTGCTGCCTGCCATCGATGATATCGCCCTCTCGCTGGCCCGCGGCCAGGGCATGTATGGCACCTTTGGCCACGGCTTTGCCGCACTCACCAGGGACGGAAAGTTCAACGGCTCCGTGCCGCCCTATGGCCCCGTGAACATGGCCGGTCTTCCTGCCAATCTCTCCATCGTGCTGGCGAAAAAGTGCGGAGTAAACCATCCGGAGATCGACCAAGCGATCGTCCGTGCTGCCGGGTTTTTCGGCTACTTCACCGACAAGGGAGCCATCCCCTACGGCGAGCACGAACCATGGCCCTATCATGAGAACAACGGGAAGAATTCCATCACCGCCGTGATGTTCTCCGCGATAGGCAACAAGCCGAAGGAGACTGGTTTTTTCGCCCGGATGGCGACTGCAGGCTATGCCAGCCGCGAGTATGGCCATACTGGGCAAGGCTTCAGCTATTTGTGGAGTGCCCTCGGTGCCAACGTCGGTGGCCCCGAGGCGGCGACGGCATTTTTCCGCAAGGCCTCATCGCACTTCGATCTGGTGCGCCGCTCGGACGGTTCGTTCACCTACGATGGCGGCGAACAATACGGAGCCGGCCAGACGGACGATAACACCTATTTTGGAAAGAGTGGCTACTTTGGATTGAGCCCTGCGGCCACGTACGTTCTCACCTATGCGCTGCCTTTGCGAAAACTCGTCATCACCGGTCGCGATACCAAACCATCGGATTGGCTCGACAAGAAACAGGCTGCCGCAGCCGTCGCGTCGGGCAGTTTTGATCTCGACCGTCGCGCCATGTCTGTGGCGGAACTGGTTGCGGCATTCGGTGATTGGTCGCCCATCGTCCGCAGTTGGGCTGCAGAGGAATTGTCGAAGCGCCCCGAAGGCAAGACGATGATTCCTGATCTCATCAAACTTGCCGGGGGCAGCGATGCGCACCAAATTCAGGCAGCCTGCGAGACACTGGGGCTGCTCAACACCCCGGACGCGCTGCCGGTTTTGGTGAAACAACTTACCCACCCGGATCGCTGGGTGCGTTACAAAGCCGCAGAAGCCATCAGGAAAATGGGTGGAACCGCCAAGCCCGCCCTGGAAGGAATTCTCAAGGCGCTCGTTCTAACAGCAGAACCGTCGTGGCCCATCCTCTGGGCCGACCCCGTGCAAATCGCCCACGGTCAATTGGCCGCCGCCGTTTTCTCTGGTTCCCTGAAAAACGAACTCCCCAGTGTGGATCCGAAGCTGCGTTATGATGCCGTCCGCTCGGTTTCGATGAATCCAGACGGGATGGCCCGAGCCACGCTCGAGGATTTCTTCCAAAACCAGCTCAGTGAGGGTGACGTGATCGCCCTCGCGCCGGTGATTCTCGCTGCCGTCGAGAGGCCCAGCCCGGCCGACACCATGTTCAACAACGTGATCCGCATGGCCGGCCTGCAGGCGCTCACCAAATATCATTTCCAGGAAGGCATCGCCGCCGCCATCGGACTTGCGAAAACCCAGGGTGGGCATGGCAGCGAAACCCGAACGGGCCAGATCATGCAGATCATCACCGGCTACGGAGCCGCCGCCAAGCCACAGATTCCCGCGCTGAAAGACTTGATCGTCTCGCTGAATCGCGAGGCGGAACGCGGAGAGTTCCCATCGTCGTTGAACAAGGATCGCGTGCTCGCGGTCGAGGATGCCATCCAGTTGATCGAAGCCGCAACCACACAGCCTGAATTGCGGAGCGTCAAACAGTGACGGACTCCCCGGAACTCATCCGAATCAAATAGGACTCGTGCGGCACGCACTAACAAACGATTTGACTTGTGCGATCGGCTGAATTTTCAGCGAGACTCCGCATCGAGTCGCTTCAAGAATGAATTCGCGACATCCAGGTGTCCTTGGCGTTTACCCGGATCCATTTTTTTAGCCATGCTGCACATCATCGCCCAACGCGGATTTTTCGCCAGATCGTTCGCATGATTCCAAATCCAACGCCAATACAGTCCGTCCCACACATCGCACCAGGGCTCCATTTTGTAGTGGCTCATCTTGCGGACGTATGATGAACCGGAAAAGTAAGGCTTGGTCGTAATCAGCCCGCCGTCAGCATGTTGGCTCATTGAGTAGGCGTTGGGAACCATTACCCAATCGTAGCTGTCGATGAACATCTCCATAAACCAGCGGTAAATCTCGTCGGGATCAAATTCGCACAGGAACATGAACCCACCCAGTACCATCAACCGCTCGATATGATGGCAATAGCCCGTTTTCAGGATTCGCTGGATCGTGTCGTCAATCGGAAGGATCCCAGTTGAGCCGTCGTAAAAACTGCTGGGGATTTTCCGTCGGTGTCGCCAGTGGTTGGTCGTTCGCATTTCAACACCAAGATCCTGATACGTCGCGCGGATAAATTCGCGCCAGCCAATGATCTGACGGAGAAAACCTTCCAGCGAATTGAGCGGGACATCGTTCGTTTTGGCAAACGACAATGTCTCTTTGACAATATGGTCAGGTGTCAACAAACCGCTGTTGAGCGAGGGCGTTAAGACGCTGTGCCACAGCCACGATTCGCCTTCCGCGATCGCATCCTCGTAGGCGCCAAAGTCAGCGAGGCGGTGTTTGAGAAAGTGTTTCAGCCATTTCTTCGCATCCTCATGCGACGTTGGATAAAAAAGCTGGTCCAGCGAGCCTGGATTCCCGGGAAAGCGATCTTCGACATAACGGATCGCCTCCATGTCGAGTTTGTCCCGCTTCAAGGTGAGCAAAGTAGGAATTTTTGCCAGTAACTTCTTGGGGATTTTCTGGCGATTGTCTTCGTCAAAGCTCCATTTGCCACCAAGGGGTTCGTCATTATCCATCAAAATGTCGAGCCTCTGTCGCTGGAATTTGTAGAAGTCGCCCATGAACCAACGGTTTTTTCCCGCGCGGTATTCCTGGTTTTCATGCCGCTGATTGATAAATGACGGATTGTCCAGAAATTCGCAGGTAATGCCAAGCTGATGACAAAAACGTTTGAGTCGCTTCTCAAGCAAAAAGTCCGTTGGGTCCGCCACAACCAACTTCCGCGGCGAGCGGCCCATCGAGTTGACGACCTCAGTCAATTGCCGCAACAGCGCAGTTGGTTTTGCATCATATTCCAAATAAAGCGTGGCATACCCTTTTTCCTGAAGCGTCAACTCGTAGCGTTTCATGGACGCGCGATGCAACCAAAGTTTCTGCTTATGAAACTTCAGCGGGTAATGAGGGTCTTGAAAAAACAGACTATCCTCAATCAACACGACCCGCCTCGGTCGCAGATAGAGACCCGGATGGTCACGAAACAATTGATTTGGAAAGATCAGCAAATTCACGAAAGTAACTCGATTCAAGAAATTTAGTTCACAGGGATGCAACTCTGGATTCTCGGTCAATGCAAGCCGAGAATCAACCGAACTTCGCCTGAAGTGCCCACAGGATTAAAACATGATTATGGACGAAACTGTTTCGTACGAGTCCTGCAGAAGATAACCGTTATCCAGCAAACGATTTCACGGTTCTATTTTGGGATGATGTTTTACCGAAGCTTCGGTGCATGAGCGGTTTTGTTTCGGTCCTTGAGGATTTTCATGAGTCATCATCGCTGGTTCATCGGAGCGGGGCTTGCCCTGATGTTGTCGGGACTGTTGCATTTCCTAGTCGGTTTCGGTTCCAACGCGTCTTGGGAGGGATCCGTATCGATTCGGAAGCCAATCTTTTTTGGCTTCTCCACCGGACTGACAATGATCTCGCTCGGTTGGATTCAGCGAAGACTGCGGCCGGCGAATTACGACGCGATTGGCAGTCCGCTGTTTGCCATCGCAATCCTGATCGAGGTCGCGTTGATTTCAATGCAGTTTTGGCGCGGCAAAGCATCGCACTTTAACCACTCGACGCCGTTCGACTATGCGGTGGATCGCGTGATGACAGGCCTCATCATTTTCGCAGCGATCGTAATCCTCGACCTGACGCGTCGCAGCTTCAAATTTATTCAGGCCAACCGCGAAATGCAGTTAGCGATTCGAGCTGGGATGGCATTTCTTTCGATTTCCTGCGGGCTTGGTTTCTTCATTCTTTTTTATGGCGAGCACTTAGCCAGCTTAAATCAGGCTCCCGAAAAATTTGGTAAGGCCGGCGTGATGAAGTTTCCGCACGGAGTGGTCATTCATGCAATCCAACTGTTCCCAGTGCTGGTTTGGGCCATGCGAAAGTTGAACATTCGGTCGGAAAAACGTCTTGAACTGTTGCGATTTTCGATTGCATCCACGACCGCTTTCTTGATCTTCAGTCTTGTTCAAACTTTTAGCGGTCGCGCGAGATTTGATTTGGGTTTGGCCGGAGCAGTCGCGTTGATAATCACTTTTTCGTTGCTCGTGCCGGTCATCCAAGGTTTTTTCTTGGCGGTTCAAGATCAGTTCCGCCGCAGGCGTCGACAATCCCTCAATTCGATGTAAATTTTTGACTGCTTGGGTTGCAAACGAGCCTTGGGCAGTGAACAAGGCCCGTAAGGTCAACCGTGCCCGACCAGTCTACATCAGCAGTGCGGCTGGCCAATGAGAGTGGTGGAATCCGCTCGAGTTGGTGACTCACGCTTTGGCCAGCGATCGCAATATTTTTTTCCGGTAGATGAGGTTCAATGACGGTCCGAGCGCAGTTTATTTTTGGTTTTGTTGGCAGTTAGCCGAACGCGATTGTCTTTCCAGTCTTTTTTAGTGTGATTCTTTGCCGAACAACCCAATCTCATGGATCAAACACAACTTTCCATCTTACCAGTGCGTCTTCGCGAACGAACACGGATTCATCAGGAAGGCTCGAACGACGGCGGTCCGTTTGTGCTGTATTGGATGCGGACTGCAGTGCGTGCCGAAGAGAATCCGGCGTTGGATGTGGCGCTTGCGATTGCTAATAGCTGGGACCTGCCTGTCCTGATTTATCATGCGGTTTCGGCCCATTATGAGTATGCTTCGGACCGGCATCACACGTTTATTCTCGAAGGGGCTCGCGATGTACAAGCTCAATTTAACGAATTGGGAATTAGCTATGCGTTTCATTTGACGACGCGCGACGACACGAGGTCCCACTTGATCACGCTTGCCGAACAGGCTGCCTTGGTCGTTACCGAAGAAATGCCCGTCGATCCGCCCCGTCAATTTTTGAAAGCCCTGACGAGCAGAGTCGCAACTCCGATTCTATGTGTCGATACCGCGTGCGTGGTTCCGATGCAGTTAGTAAAACAGCCTTACACCCGGGCGTTTGAATATGGCAGTGCGACGAAGAAATTGTGCGCCGAACGACTGACGCGACTTTGGCCGGAGTCAAATCGTCCCACGCGGCGGGTTGATTTAGCGGCTTTGCCATTTGAGCCGCTCGACTTGCAAGCCGTTTCTCTGCCAGGCCTGGTTTCGCAATGTGAAATCGACCATTCGATTGGGCCAGTGTTCGACACAGTCGGCGGTTCGATCGCGGGTTACGACCGCTGGAATCGATTTAAGAAAAAGGGACTGTTTGGCTACGCCAAGCAACGAAACAACCCGCTCGTTGATGGCGTCAGTCGTATGTCGGCTTACCTGCACTATGGAATGGTTTCACCAATGCGGCTGGCGCGCGAGGCCGCCGCAGTCGGCAATGCCGGAAGCGCAAAGTATCTGGACGAACTGTTAATTTGGCGCGAGATGGCTTATGCGTTTTGCTTTTATCGAGCCGATTACGACGGATGGTCGGCGATTCCAGATTGGGCGCAGGCAACGCTAGTAGCCCATGCGAGCGATCACCGTGACAACATCTACAGCTGGGAACAATTGGCCCGCGCGAAAACAAACGACGCGTTTTGGAATGCGGCTCAAGTGTCCTTGCTTAGGCAAGGCGAGCTGCACAACAATGTTCGGATGACTTGGGGCAAAGCGATTGTGAACTGGACAAAATCTCCGCAACAAGCTTTGCGATTGATGATTGATTTGAATCATCGGTATGCGCTCGACGGACGTGACCCGGCGTCCTATGGCGGATTGCTTTGGTGTCTTGGGCAGTTCGATCGACCGTTTGAGCCGGAGTCGAGAGTATTCGGCACGGTGCGGTCTCGATCAACAGGCGATCATGCCAGCCGGCTCGATACGAACCTGTTTGGCAAACGCGTGTCGAAACCCCGATTTGATGCGGCCAAGGTCGCCGTGGTGGGCGCCGGCATTTCCGGTTTGTTCGCGGCTCGAACGTTAGCCGATCATGGATTGGCGGTTACTGTTTTCGACAAGGGCCGAGGCGTTGGTGGGAGGATGGCGACTCGGTTTGTCGATGACCAGCCCTGTTTTGACCACGGCGCACAATACTTCACGGCGCGAGATCCGCGGTTTGAACGATATGTTCAGTCGTGGTTGAAGCAAGGAATTGTCGCCCGTTGGCCGGACATTGAATCTGATCGGTCACATAGAATCGTCGTACTGAATAACGGCGAGCAAATTGAAAAGTTGGATTCAAATTTAAGATTCGTCGGTATACCTTCGATGAATGCCGTTTGCCAACATTTATCCCACAGCCTGGATGTTCAATCATCCATTCACATCGATAAGATTGAATCAGCCACCAAAGGCCTTCGCTTGACTGCCAATACCGGGAGGGTGTTGGGCGAGTACGATCGGGTCATCGTAGCGACACCGTCAGTACAAGCAGCGGAACTGCTCGTCAGGTTCCCCGCACTCGCTGAGCCGATTTCGAAAATTAAAATGCAACCTTGTTGGGCCGTCATGGTTTCTTTTCAACAACCGATAACCAATGACTGGGTGGGGGCGTTTATTCACGATTCGATACTGACCTGGGCCGCCCGCAACAGCACTAAGCCTTCACGACCTGAAGACGCCGAACACCTTGTACTCCACGCGGAACATCAATGGACATCCGACAATTGGGAACGAGACGCCGAGGCAGTGGCCCGGGAACTACTCGACGAATTCTGGCTAGCTTCCGGACTTCAGCCACAACGGCCGACGTATCTTCAGGCCCATCGCTGGAAGTTCGCAATGCCGGTTGACCCGCCAGAGACTCGCTGTTTCTTCGATGCCAAATCAGGCATCGCGGCTTGTGGCGACTGGGCTGGCGGCCCGCGCGTGGAAGGCGCATTCCTCAGTGGTATGGCTGCCGCCGGTCGAATCCTTGGCACGCTTTCGCCAGCCGATACTCGCCTTGACCCTCAACAACTAGAGTTGTTTTGAATCTCAGACCGGCTCAAAGACTGGCTCAGCAAGGAAAGCGATTCTCCGTACGAAACATTCAATGGTTCATTGCCACGGATGAACGACACTCCATTTGTTAATCCAAGACACTACGTGCGGGTCGATGATTTGACCGCTTCGTCATTGTCGTTGGGGGTCAGGTTAACTCCAATCTCCGGATTCAGTTATATTTTGACGAGGCCTTTCTAGAGATTTTAAATGATGAAAACCTGTAGTTCTGCAATCACATCTTTCGTCGGCATTAGTTCGGCTGAGAAAGACATTCGAGCTTGGCTAACGCAACAGGGATTCAATGGCAAAACCGCTGAAATCACCGGAGTCGAACTGCATGCCCTCAAAAGGCCGGGGTGGCTGCAGATTTTTCGCTTCGAAGCCTGCTGCAGGACCGCAAAGGGCGACAATGCACAACTTTTTGGTGCCATGAGATCAGACGAACGCGATGGCAAACCGCAAATTCAATTCGACACGAAATTGGCAGTTCGCGACGAACAACTCGCGATTTGGTCTGAGGGTTTGATTACGCTGAAACGTCATTTTAAGTAACTCAGCTATTCCGGAAGGACATACGATTCATCGCATCGCTCACGACCATCGGAAGTGGTTTGTTGATCAATCGACAGGGTTGTGCTCGCCGCAAGGTCGTTTCGAAAGGGAGGCGCGAAAGCTGGACGGCAGTATTTTGCGAAACGTCATAGCGCATGGGAAACATCTGTTTTACCACTGGGGTCCGCAGAAGATTGTACACGTTCATCTGGGACTGTATGGCAAGTTTCGAATGCATAAAAACCCGGCCCAGAAGAAATCCGCCAAGGGTTGCCGGATACAGCTAGCGCACCTCCGCTATCACAATCCGACAACCCCTCGCGGACTCTCGTCCCTCCGCTATCACAATCCGACAACCCCTCGCGGACTCTCGTCTCCGCTATCACAATCCGACAACCCCTCGCGGACTCTCGTCCTATCACAATCCGACAACCCCTCGCGGACTCTCGTCCGCGGACTCTCGTCCCCTCGCGGACTCTCGTCTCTATCACAATCCGACAACCCCTCGCGGACTCTCGTCAACCCCTCGCGGACTCTCGTCTCGCGGACTCTCGCTTCGCTCGCGGACTCTCGCTCAAATTTCGGTTACGATGCGGCGACAAACGACGGGTAACGCCAGCTAGAGGATTGTCGTTATTCGATTTCCGATCTTTGTTTAGACATCTGGCAAGTTTCCGAAAGGCTCCAGCGATGGAAAAAAAACAAATTGGCGTTTATTTGTTCATAGCAGCCGCATTTGTATCGTTCCTTTTTTCCGTATCACTTTGGTTTAGTGGTTATCGGGAAGAGGGGCAGTTTGTCGGGCTTTGGGTGCCTTCCATTTTGGCGTTGGGCTGCCTGCTATTGGCAGGAAGGGGTGGAAAGCAATGAACGTCATTTTTATCTTTGTCATCGGGATGTTTGTTAGCGGGTTGACATTCATTGCAGCCTTTCTAGTCGGACTGCAGGAGGCGTCTGACCCGTCGTTAAGTCGAGTGGAAGAATTGTCAAAAATTGAGAAAAAGATCGTTGGCCGCTAGACTTTCCTAAATCACCGGGCCAGATTCAAATTCTGACGGCGACAACTTAGCAACAGCTTTGCTGATAAATCGCGGTCGGAAATTAGCTCACGATTGAAAGACGGACTTGTGTCGCGCCTTCTGCTTGACCGACGCATTGCTTTTCCGCGGCTACGCTCTAGCGATGTAACCCACGAACCAATTGACGGACTGATGGGCTCAACCAATGGACGATCCTACTAGGTTGCGGGAAGAAGTCGATCGGCCTTCGCTTACCGATCTGAAGTCGCGAACAGAGGTGACCGGCTGAAAGCAAATTGCCGACGACCTGCAAGCCACGCACCTCCTTTTTTCGGAGGGGCAGTGCCACGCGATAACTTGAGATACGCAAAAACACGTGGTCCGGAAGTTGCCAAATGACAATGATTGCGGTCTCATAAGCAAAGTAGAAGCTTAAGAACCAACCCCCAATTGAGTTTAATAGTATGACTTATGGCCGAGCAAGACTTTGGTTAGGAGTTGCTGGCGTCGGCTCTTTGATAACAATCGCTTCTATTGTACTAACGTTACAAGTGCCCCAGATGCTGCTGGAGGTCAACCCCAGGTTCGGGACTAGCGAGTTCCTGCAGTTGGTCGCAGTGTTCGGTCTGTTTTTGCTGTGGCTAATGCCGCTGGATTTTTTAGGTGGATTCTTGATCCCGAGGAAGTTTGGAAAATCCAATGAATCGTTCGGTGATTGGGTCCGAAGCTACACTTCGGCTGCTCTATTTCAGGCGACATTGTTCGTTTTTTTCGGTTCAACGATCATTCTGCTGAGTCTAACCCTCGGATTGTCAGGTGGTTTGATTGCTGTCAGCCTGTTAATGTTTGCCTGTTTTTTCGTCCGGAATAGCTGGGTTATCAACCGTGTGGTTACATCCGAAACTTCTCAAACAAAGCTGCTGGAAGCCCTCGCCTTAATTCATACTTGGCAAATTTTTGTACCACAAACGCTGATCGTCGAGCATAGGGACATGGGATTCACCGGTGGTGTCGTCGGCTTAGGAAGCAACACAAAAATCGTCATCCCCGAAGCATGGATTTCGTTTAACAAAACAGAACTTGCAACTGCCATCGCTCGACGAGCTTTGGCCGTCAACACGGGCAGCTACTCCCGAGGATTAATCGTCGCGTTCGTTTCGAACTTGGCTGGCTTTTTGCTTTGTTCGTTTCTTTCGGGAGCAAATCTTGTCAGCGTCGCTGGCCTTGTGACAACGATGTGCGGATTTACTCTTTGGTCGTTCTTCGGTTTGCTAATTTTGCCCACGGTCAGTCGCAACGCGTCTCTTAAAATTGACCAAGAACTCGCGGAACTCGGCCTGCCTTTTGAATTGATTTCGAACACCGCCTCGGCCATGGATCACCTACAAGATAACGAGCCAGCACGACCGTGGTTCATTGAAACCATCTTCCATCCTGTTCCAAGTGTTAACGGTCGGAACAGGAGCAAAGTTGTTACGGGATTAGCGGCTTGGAATGTTGCTCGCACAACACTCTTTTTCTCTTGGGCTTGTCTTGGCATTTTGTCTCGATCCGTTCATTGCAACGTAGGTCGCCCCGAACTTTGGACGATGTTGCCAACAGATTAAAGTTAAGCAGGAGTCGCTACTAAAATGAAGAAAGAGAATCTTCCCGCCAAGAAGTGCGCAACTTGTGGAAGTCCGATGACATGGCGAAAGAAATGGGCGAAGACTTGGAAGGAAGTGAGACATTGTAGCGATCGGTGCCGCCGCGATAATCGAATTCAATTGCGGCACGCCCTTAAAACTGCGAAAAAAAAGGAGTCGGTGAATGTTGTCTCTTAACGACGAGCAAGTCGACCGAATTATACAAATGGGTTGGGAAGACCGGACGACCTTCGAAGCAATCCGAGCGCAGTTCGGGCTAGAACCAGGACAGGTTATCAAATTAATGCGCAAGCATTTGAAGGCGTCGTCGTTTCGGCTTTGGCGAGAGCGAACCAACGGACGGACGACGAAACACCTGTCCAAACGCTATTTTTTGGTCGGACGCTTTCGCTGTAAAAGTCAGCGTGGTTAGGTTCGCAAGTTTCTAAAACTCAAGCTTAAACATCTTAACCGACAGAGGATTGCTTTGCCTGAAGGACACACCATCCATCGCATTGCCCGCGACCATCAAAAATGGTTTACTGGGCAAAAACTCATCGTTTCTTCACCCCAAGGGCGATTTTGTGACGAGGCCAGAACAACCAACGGGAAACTTCTTCGCGATGTTTCTGCCCATGGCAAGCATTTGTTCTACCATTGGAATCGCAATTTGATGACCCATGTACATTTGGGCCTCTACGGGAAATTTCGCGTGCATCGAAACCCACCCCCCGAACCTCGTGGGGCGGTCCGCGTTCGGATGACCGGAGCAGAACGTTCTTTTGATCTTGTTGGCCCGTCCTGCTGCGAGCTGATTGACAAGCTCCAATTTGGACAGCTGAAGTCACGGTTGGGTGAGGACCCTCTGCGCAACGACGCTTCTTCAGATACTGTTTGGCATAAGTTGAAAAAAAGCCGTTCCGCGATTGGCAGCCTGTTGCTGAATCAGTCAGTAATTGCCGGAGTCGGAAACGTCTACCGTGCTGAGATCCTGTTTTTGATGGGAATTCATCCGCAGTTACCAGCCAATCAGGTCAACCGAGAAACATTTGACCAACTATGGAAGCTTACGGCCGAACTGCTGCAGATCGGCGTCCAGCATAACCGGATTATTACCGCTGGATTCAACGCGGCAGGTCGAGTCCCAAAACATCTTAAAGCAGCTGAGCGACTAAATGTTTACAAACGCTTGCGGTGCCAAGCGTGCGGTGGGCCAGTCAAGAGTTGGGAATTGGCCAATCGGAAAATGTACGCCTGCAGTACTTGCCAGCGTCTTTAGTTGCCTTGGCGAACTGCTTCAATCTTTAAAAATTTTTTTACGAACTAAAAAAAACATGAGTTGGTCTCTCCAGATCCTATTGGCGAACGTTGCTTCCACGATGTTTTTGGTTGGATTGATCTGGACAATACAAATTGTTCACTATCCGTTGTTCAATGACGTTGGCGATCAAAATTACGTTCGTTATCAGCAACGGCATCAAACCAACATTTCCTACGTCGTCGGGCCAGTCATGTTAATTGAACTTGCGGCCGCCCTGCTAATGATTTGGTATTCGGTGGATGGTATTGACAAACCGCTGATCTATTTGGGTATCGCTTTGGTGGTTTTAATTTGGTTATCGACAGCTTTCATTCAAGTCCCGTGCCATGAAAAACTGGTGCGGGCATTCGATCCAGCTGCGCATAAATGGCTTGTCCACTCTAACTGGATTAGAACCGTTGCATGGACGGCTCGAGGCGGCGTAGTGATCTGGATGCTGATCCGCGTTCTATCGAAATAAACACCCTCGGTCGTCACAGGATTACCCAAAAGCCTGCCTGAAAACGCCAGCGACGCGGCTGACGTTAATGAACCCTCATGATGATGGCAGCTGACAAACCGAAAGAGTATAGCTCGCTGGGATCGGTTAACTCCGTTGCAAGTTCGCGGTCGCACATCTTGAGAAAGTATACAGCCAACCCCTAAGGAATCCGACCACACCAAATCGAGTTGTCTCAAGTGATGCTGATTTGCTGTATCAAACGCGTCGTCGGCAATCGACCCGACCGTTTTGAACCGCGCCGAATCAAACGCCGGCCCAAAACTTACAAACTTTTGCACAAGCCAAGGCATCAATATAAACCCGGTCAGGATTAGAACTCACGTCGATTAAGTGCCATTCGCTTCTGACACCTTTAGTTGACCAGCCTTGCCACGGTAAGTTCCCGGTAGCGGCATCCTATCGGTAACCCAATTTTTTCTGTGGCAAGGCGCAGGAATCGACGCAAGTACAAGAGCTGAGGACGTAGTTGCCTGACAGCTTCCTAAAGAAACGCTAAGCTCTAATCTGAAAACGATTGACCATGGAGAGGCAGCATGACTTGGTTCGAAGAACTCACGGGCATCCGGGAAAAAAATCCAGATCAAGTTAGAAATGAACTCAAAGTTGACGGCACTTTTCTCGTTTGCCCCGATGGAAAACGAATTGAATTTGGAAGATTGGAAACGCTGACGCTGGCCGAGCTGCGAACGAGAGCTAGTTCGGCGAGCCAAGTTGCTGGGAAACTGATCCTGAGGGAAGTCGTTGGAGACATACAGAAATTGCACGCCAAAAAGTCAAACGAAGGTGCGTTGTTTCAGGTGGCGTCGCAATTCAATCTCTTGGAAATGGCCGGGCCTTCCGTGACCCCAGAGATGGGTGTTGGCATTTATGAACATGACCAAACGCAAGGACCCGCCTGTGCAATTTCTTGCGGAGCGGGCACCATCTACCGAAACTACTTTGTGCCCGTTGGTGACCAAGTCGGCCAATCAGCGAACAATCAACTTGATTGCTCATTGAATTTGGGCACGCTGTTCGGCAACCAAGACGGCAGCCTTTGGAAAACGCGAAACGGCTACCTGTTTCCGACCAACCACGGTCTCGAGAAAATTACGCACAAGTTAAACAGCGCAAACGACATCGAAAGGGATCGCTATTTGGCCAGTCTCAAGATCGGGTTGCAATGGAACACTGCGGTCACACTCGAGGGTGCGACACATTGTGTCTCGCAAGCCTATTGCTCGGCTTTGCCCGTTGCCTATGGAGAACAATCTGCGGACAAATGGACGGAATTTGCTCGGCTCGTACTCGATGCTGCCTACGAATCGACATTGTGTGCGGCGATTATCAATCGAGCAGAGAACGGCTCGAACAAGTTGTATTTAACCTTGCTAGGCGGCGGAGTGTTTGGCAACGACGACAACTTGATCATGTCGGCGATCGAGAACGCGTTGTCACGAAATCGCGATTTGGATCTAGATGTCGCAATCGTTTCGTATCGAGTTTCCAAACCGGCGGTTGCGACGCTGGTTAGGAAGTTTGCCTAGTTGGGGACAAGAAAAAAAACGTTTAGTTGATTTTCGGCAATTGTACCGATGAGACGCTCGAAGACTTCGGTCGTCGTTCTCCAACTTTCGCCAATAAAATTGCCCGCACTTCGTCGATGCGAAATGCGGGCAATGGGTTTACAACAGGTTCATAACGCGATCGGCCAAGCCTTTCTCGCCGAGCACGATGTTCATCTTACCCGCCGTTGCGATCTTTTCGAGCACTTCCAGCTCTCGCAATCGCATCAGCGTCGGGTTATCAGCGAGCAACTTGGCAGTGTTCGCTTGACTACGCATCGCAGCCGTTTCCTCGCGACGAGCGATCAAGTTCGCTTCGGCCGCCTTCTTGGCCTCGGTGACCTTGTTCATCAAGTCCTTCATCTCACCCGGTAGAATCACGTCCTTGATCCCTACCGAGCTGACTTCCAGACCCAATACCGTTGCCTGTTCGCGGACTTGCTGCTCAAGCTCTTGAGCGACATCGTCCTTGCCAGTCAAGAAGCTATCGAGCTCGCGACCGCCGATTACAGCTCGCAGCGCCAACTGCACCTCGCGGTACAACGACTGCCGAACATCGCTCGCAGCACTCACGGCACGACGAGCGTCCTTGATCGCAAACGTTACGATGGCGTTCATGCGGAGAGTTACCTTGTCGAGCGTCATGATCTCCTGACCACTGACGTCGATCTGCGACTCTCGCAAATCGAGCTCGACAACTCGCGAGTCGGCAGCGTCTTTCCAGTAGGTGTACAGGCCCGGTTCAAGCTGAGCCACATAACGACCGTCGATGAACAGCACACCCACATGGTCGCGTTCGACCTGGCAGACGTCCAGCAAGCGAGTCGCTTCGGCGGTACGCACGATCGACTTCAAGTCTTTGTGCTCGAAGCGCACTACTCGCGAATCGACAATTTCCACCCGCACGTCGCGAATACCAGTCCAGTACGCGTAGAGACCAGCGCCGAGAATGCGAGCGAAGCGTCCATCGATCCAGACCAAGGCACGCTGGTAGTCCTTCAAGTCGAGCACTTCGGCCTGATCAGCCAATGCACCGGACTTGACGATTACGTCCAGTTGTTCATCAACCAACCATGGCTCGCGCTTCGAAACCACGCGAACACTGACCTTATTGAACGGATCAAAGATCCAGTGCTTGCCAGCGCCGATCAATCCCAAGAATTCGCCTTCGCGAAACTTCAAGCCAACTTCGTAGCTACGAATCACAATTCTCTTCCAGTTGAACATGAAGCCACCTCTTTTCAAGATAACGAGATAAAAAAACGCCGACCAATGTCGGCGGCAGTGTTTTGATGACAGAAGGACGCTTTAAGGCAACGAATTGTTCGCCAATCACACGCGAATTCGACGGAGAAAAGTTTTGTCAAAGCGAGATTGAAAAAATTGGTTCGAGCTCAAGTGAATCATCAAGCAGGAATAATCTTCCGGCATCATGTTTACTTTCGATACGAACCGCTTTGATCAACTTTGCCCAGCCGCTGCGATTCTGCAAAGTGAATTCAAGTGTTGCCGCTGTCTGCTGCTGGCCTTCCCTCCTATCAACGGACTGGCTTTCGCCGATTCGTAAATGATCCGGTTGACAAGTCGCCAACAAGCGGCTGATGAGCCAAACAATCGTTGCCCGCCAGCTTCTATGGTGGACGCTTCCGCGCCCGGAGTTGGTTAACAGCCAACTTGGTGCGTCGACGGGAGTCGAACCCGTGACCGTCAGGTTATTAGCCCGATGCTCTATCCACTGAGCTACTTCAATCGATGCTGTTTTCAGAACCCGTTTACGGAACGCAACGCACTAACCGTTTTTCAACAGAGCACGCGGCGCCGCCGGAACCACATCAATCAAACGCTTGCATACAAGCAGGAAAGCAGCGATTCGAACACTGTCCATCGGCTTTGGAGGCCGAGTCCGCTTCCAGGCGAACATTCCTGTGACTATTTAAAATCTCTTTTTGCCGAAGTGAACTCGATTTCTTTTCGAGAAAGCTGTTTGTTATGACGTTTGCGCATCTCCACGCAAAATCAATACCCAATGTCACGCTCCTCAAACCTCATTCTCTTCAAATTTGTAACCGTGAACGGTTACGAATAAACAGACGAACGATTGACTGACTGGTTCACTCAAATTCCAGAATTGTTTTCTTGGAAATCCGCCAGCCTCCTGCTTCGCCGGAAAGTTCTTTAGGTAAGCGAGATCGTTTTCTGACTTCTGTCGGGAGCAGCGGCCGTAACTTCGTCCAAGAATCGGCGAGACGAATTGCCGGCACGTTGCCCAACGGGAGATCGAGAATACTTTTTTGATCAAAGAAGGCAGCCAAATCCAGCTGCCCGAAAAAATGCCTTCCCGATCCGGAATTGCTCGATTGGCATCGAATTAGGATCATACATGACTATTGGATCATTTATCTTGCTTGTGCCGTCGTTTACAATTGGTCTTGTATACTTGGTAGATTGTGAAGAAAAAATGCAAAACTGGAACTTAGCGCCTTTGGCCATCAATATTCCAATCGCAGGAACATTATGAAATTTTTTGCCCTCGGTCTTCTTGTTCCGTCTCTCGTTACTCCGTCACTCGTTTTCGCCACAGACGAGAGACCCAATATCGTCGTCATCATGGCAGACGACCTCGGATGGCAAGATACCCACTGCTATGGCAATCCGAAGTTGGAGACCCCCTCGCTCGATCAGTTGGCGGCGGAAGGCATGCGTTTCACCAACGGCTACGCCGCCTCTCCGGTTTGCACTCCGACTCGAGCGGCGATGATGTCCGGACAGTCTCCGGCGCGATTGAGGATCACCAACCACGCGCCGGGAAACGCGGATGGGTTTTCGTTGCCGGGCTCCACTTTGCAAGAGGCCGACAACGTTCGACATCTGCCTTTGGCCGCTGTGACCATCGCGGAACGACTCTCGGAGGCAGGTTATGCCACGGCACACATCGGCAAGTGGCATCTCTCCTATACCTCGCCCGATAAAAAAGAAGGAGACTCGGAGAAGGACCTTCGCCCGGACAAGCAAGGTTTTGATCTCAACGTTGGCGGTTATTCCGGCGGCGGTCCGCCCAGTTATTTCTCACCCTATCGCATCCCGACACTTGCCGACGGAAAGGAAGGTGAGTATCTGCCGGACCGCCTCGCTGACGAGGCCATTGCTTTCATCCGTCAGCCCCGCAGCGAACCCTTTTATCTGAACTGGTGGCCTTACTCAGTGCATTACCCGATGCAAGCCCGCCAGGCGGTGATCGAAAAATACCGGCGGCGCGGTGATCTCAAAGATCCGGTCTATGCCGCGATGATTGAGGACTTGGACACAGCGGTCGGGCGCTTCCTTGTGGCGCTCGACAAAGCGGGACTGCGGGAGAACACGCTGGTCATTTTCAAGTCGGACAACGGCGGATACAACGGCGACAACCGTCCGCTGCGGGGGCTTAAGGGCATGCTCTACGAAGGTGGTATCCGGATACCATGGATCGTCCGTTGGCCGGGCCAGGTTCAACCCGGCACAATTAATGCTACCCCGGTGATCAGCATGGATTGCTATGCGACGCTGCTTGAAGTCGCCGGTCTGCCTCCAACGCCAGACCAACCGCTCGACGGCAAAAGCTTGCTGCCCCTGCTCACGCAATCACCCGGTTTTGATCGCGCTGCCATTTACTTTCACTATCCCAATTACGCCTTTCACCAACAGAACCGCCTCGGAAGCGCCATTCGAGAAGGCCAATACAAACTCATTCGAAACTACGACGACGACTCGCATGAGCTGTACGACCTGCAGAATGACATTGGCGAACAGGAAAATCTTGCCGAGCAATCACCCGCATTGGCCCAGCGCCTTGCTGACAAGCTCGACACCTGGCTTCGAGAAACCGGCGCCAAAATGCCCAGCAGAGTCAGTGCCGTTGTTCAGTAGTAGGCTCGAAAAACGTCTGAGTGTTTCGCTGCATGTTTCCCCGGTATGTCCGCCCTCGCAGTAGGAAATGTCTGTGGCATTCCTTCGAGATGCGTGGTCTTGTTGCACTGTATTGGGAACGGCAGACTGAATTGCGATTCACTGTAGCCCCCGTTTGTTCCGTGCTCGTGGACGAGACAATCCGAAAATCCCGATCGCACTGACCAGTATCAATATCGACGAAGGTTCTGGAATAGCCGTTGCGGTTGGAGAGACCAACAAGGCCAATTGATCTCCCGCGCTGCCCATTCCATTGGTCAGGAAAATGCTGCCTTCGATGTAACCCACCAACCGAGAGATGTCGATGATGCCGGACGATTCGCTAATCCCCAAGCTGAGGGGATCTGCATCAAGTATCTGAAATGCATTGCTCCCATTGGGCGTCAGGTTTCCCTGGCCGTACTGCGCCAACAAGTCTGACACTTTGATTTTCCAGATATCGCCTTCGCCGTCATCTTCATTGACATAAATATTGCCATCTTCCGACCAAACCAAATTGTCCATTCCACCGAACAGGCCAGTTGAGCCGCTGCCGTCACCTTGATCGGTACCGGCTTTGAACAAAACCTTGACGTCACTGGTCTGATTTGTTCCGTTGAGGGCCCCCGAAATGAAACCAAGATTTGAGAAGTCGATCAAAAAGACCGCCTGATCCTGCGAACCCAGAACGGCCTGTTTGCCGAATCCTGCGGATGAAGATTGCATGTTGGTATGAACATCTTCGGCCTTGGAAAACAAAACAGCTTCGGTAATGTTCGTGGTCCAGGTCCCGGTAATCTTGTCGTTGTTGTTGACGAACAGCCCACCAGCCTGCAATGTGCCATTGGTATTACCGGTTCCGTTGGCATCCCAATAGTACGTCGTGCCGCCAACCAGGCCATTTCGTTCGAGAAAATTCCCGTTCGAGTTTTTTTGCCCAACATAAAGGCTCAACTTTCCAGTCCCGATGCCACTTGCACCCCGGTCTTCTCCCAACAGCAGAGCCACCGTGTCGGTCCGCCCGGTATCGATAAGAGTAGCGTTTTCCCAGCTCCCGAATCCTCCAACGCTGGGTGCTTCGTAAAGAACGTTGTTGGCCGTGTCGATTGCCCAATAGTGGCCCGTCGGATTCGTACCGAATGTTTCTTCACCCGCGAGGTAGAGACGGTCTGAAAAACCCTTTCCAGCGCCAAACGTGTTGGACTCCCAAACGTTGCCTGAGCAGGGGCGATTTAACAGACCATCTCCGGCACCAACACTTTGCCACCCCAGGTCCATTCCTTCCAGTAAATTGCTCGGCCGTGCAATTTGATTTGTGTTGTTGTTTCCGACAACCCGATTGGCAATCCATGTCTGAAGGGAGGGTACATTGAGATCCAGACGACTAACGCTTCCGGTGCCCACTTCATGGTTGATATAAACACGCAGGGAATCGGCGTCCAATCGGTAAGCGCCCAACCCGTCCCATAGTGCGTGATTGGCATTCCAAGAAAAGTTCTGGCCCGCCGTCCCACCCAATAGGGGTACTGTTTCCCCACGATTCAAAACTGCAAAAGTACTCCAATTGTTGCGGATATTGGTCGGCTCGGACACAAATACTTGGGCTTGTACACCTTGGCCGACGGAGATCCCGAAAATAGCCAACAGAGGAACGATCGCCAATACGAAACGAACTGTCATCAAATTTCTCCAGATAGTGAGTGCTTAATCCGTAAACGGCAGCGGCAACAACTGGACCATTCGTTAAACGGCTTCATACGAAGATGCAGGACTACTAATAATCCCGAGGGCTTGTTCGTCCAACGCGATTATATCAAGAAAACGAGCAGAATGTCCGTTGATTTCACGAAATAAAAATACGTGAACACGTTTGACGCACAACCTGCAGAGCCCAAAGCGCTTCAATTTATTGAATTCCACCAATTTCAAATTGTCGGAATCGCAATCAGTCGATTTCCGCGGGAATTTTGAACATCTTACCAATAACGAACAGACGCTGCTCGTTGGGTCTGTAGGGTTTTCCCATCAACAAGTCTCCGATTCCATAATCTCTTCCAGGATTACGACATTGGGATCCTGGCTTCGGAAGTTCAATGCACTATCGCCGGTAATTCTGCGCGTCTCCAAATCGACTTTCGTTTGGTTCACGGATCTTGGTTGGTCGAAACGGCCGCCGTTCTGCCCCTCGGCAAGGGTCAGCCCAACCGGGTCTAGCAAACAGAAGTTGTACTCGATCTGGGGCACCTGGATGCGTCGGCCATCCAGGAACAGTCTTACCGGTTTGCAAGACCAGACGTCGATCCTTCCTTTGACATCCAGGTCGCCGATCGCAAACCCGTCTCCCGTCGGGTTGATTCCCGTCAATCAAATAGAAATACTCGCTAATTCGACAACGAAAAAAGTTTCGGAAAAGCCACTTTGCTGGCCCTGGCATTGTGAGTAAGCGTTGGACGAGATGCCGGGCCTTCCTAGCAACAAACCCGAACCACTGCAGAGCGAGCCTGCGGGATTTCCGGTCGGTGTGTCATTTGATCCACCAACACTTTTATCAGGCCACGCCAGAAGAGTCTCTTCGCCACAAATCCAGCAAATTCAAGGGCGTTACTTAAGGAATTCCAGAAACTCCACGACTCCCAGATAGCCAACGGACTTGCGGATCACCGTTCCATCTGGTTCCAACAGGATTAAGGTTGGGAAAGCCTCGACCTGGTATTTTTCTTTCAGCTCTTTCTGTTCGTCGCCATCAAGTTTCAGAAACACAAAACTGCCTGCCTGTTCCGTCACCGGTTGGGCGGAGTACACCAGTTGATCCATAACCTTACAGGGGCCACACCAAGTGGTTTCGAAATCAACTACGACGCGGCGGTTTTCCGTTTTTGCTTCCGCCATCGCGGCGTCAAAGTCATGCAGAAACGTTACCGGAGTTTCACCGCGTGGAAATTTTCGGTCTGCCGAATACGGATCTTTCTGTTCCCGGTCCTCTGCTTCGCTCATCCCCAGATCGAACGCGCGAATCGTTATCGAGCGGCCCTGGGAATCGCAATCGACAATCTGAAACGGCATCGACTCGAGCCAGGCATGCTTGTCGATATTGTTGGTAGAGTTGTCGAATTCGTAGGCTTGTTTGGCGTCCGCCCCCAACCCCCACGCGTCGGCCGCCGTGAAAATGCCGTCAGAATCGGAGTCGGTGATCAGGGCCACGCAATCGTGATCGTGGAAACGAAACACCCCTTCGTGCCATCCGCTCCGGATCCACCGAATGACTGGCTCTGCCGATTTTTCCTCGGGATCGAGGACAAACCAAATAGAAACCGGGTAGGGCCGAGTCACTCGTTCTGCGAAAGGCAATTCAAAAGTATGCTTCGTACTGTACCAGAACTTCCCGCGCGTTTCCGAGGCCTTGATCGACTCGGTTTCCTCCGCGTTGAAGGCTTCGTCGCCGTTCGTATCGATCCCCAAGAACGCATCGCCCCCCGGCGAAGACCGGTCGATTTTTAGCCCAATCTCGACTGGTTTGTGGTCGCCCATTTTGATCTGCCCCACCAGCCAATCGTCGCGTTCCTTCAACTCGGCCTTGTTTCCCTTGGGTGACCAACGGACTCCGCTATTGCTCGCACTCGGAACCATCGGCGTCAAGTCAATTTTCAACGCACCAATGGCGATCGCGGCGCGGAGCTTTTCGCTGATCGCCGGCGTGGCGTCATTTTCTTCGCCGATGGCATCCTGACTCTCGCGATCCTTCGGTGTCGGTTTGTCCTGGCCCTGCGAAACGGATTCGAACGGCCAAACGATCATCAAAAACAAAAATGGCAAAAGAATTCGCATGAATCACCTAATTTCAATCAATGGAACGATCCCGGCTGAGGAAAGAGGCATAAGCGCCACTAAGACATTTCTAAGACATTTTCTGTTGGAGAATGGTTTCGCTGAAATATTGGAGGGCTTCAACCGCTTGTAAGCGTTGCCAAGCGGGTCGGTCGGAGTTCCGGAGGAATTGCAAAAACGGAACAACGGTCCCTCGATCCACGTTGAGAAGTTGATGCGAGTCCTGTTGGCTGAAATCCACAAACTGTTTCAGATACTTGGGAAACCCCAGTTGTTTGGCTACGGCAGGACGTGATTTGTTGACAATTTTGTTAAACGCGCCGAGCATCGGTCAGCTCCAAAATTTTGTAGATTGAGCAATAGGTCGGAAGCAAAAAAAATCAGTCCAACTTCCCAACTACCCGCAATGCGAATAATCAAGAACTTATTCCATGGTGAGCACGTATTTCGCCCGCCGGCAGTCATCGACTGAAAAATTAGCAGTAGTCTAAAATTAGCAACGTCAAATCTAGCTTGTTTGCGTATTACAAGACGCTGGCTGGTGATAATAAAGAGTTCGTCGGATAGGGGCTGCCCGAAAAAATCGATCGATGCCGAAACTCGATTCGCTAAGCTTTTACATATTGAACGCGATGGCTGACGATTGGGAATCCATCGTCCAAATTGAACCTCACGTCGAGGAATTCCATGGACCAGCAACCCGAGATCAAATATTCGAGGCCATTCGAAGTCTTCACGCGTGCGGATACGTTCGGGCGATGGACGAGAACGGACATGGAATTGACGGGTACCCTGACGATCAGACGACAGCTTAGTTTTCGATGACTGATGCCGGCCGAGACTTGTTCGAAGAAAACATCATGCACTACGATGATGAATAGGTTCGTCCAATCTTCGATCCTGAATGAAAGATGCCACATCCCGATGCCGTCGGTAAAATCACTTGAAATTACTCGGGCCTGACTGGAACGGCTTACGCCGCTCCAATACGACGAACCAGGCGTTGCACGCGAGCGGGCAGCAGCGTCGGTCTTGAAATCAACGTCAAACGCGCCCGCCGCGTGAACTTTGTCGTTCGCCGACTACAAGCAGTGGAGACTCGCCAATGAATCACAACCCGTACCAAGCTCCAACAGTGGACGCGTCCGCTGAGCTTTCAACCGCGAAGGTGCGTGTCGAGGGAAAATGCCTCGTTGTAACATCCGGTGCGGTCCTTCCGCCATTTTGTGTGAAAACGAACACCGCGGTGCAGCAACAAGACTACCAGCAGCGACGTTTGAGCTGGTGCCCAACGATCGTTGGATTGTTGATCCTTCTGAGTGGCTTGATGCTAATCCTGATCTATTTTATTGTCCGCAAGCGATGCACGATTACGTTCGGGCTCTCTCCCGCCCTGCAGTGGTATTGAGCTCCGCAATTTTTTCTTCTCTTGGATCCTGCCCAAGGTTTATGCCTGCTGGAAGGCCACATCGGGCGTCGCGTCATGGCGAGCGACGATTGAAGACCCGGAGTCGGTGCAACGTTCCGTTGTCAGCCCATTCGCGTTACACAAAGTCTACTCACCAACACTAGAATTTGAGAGCAGCCCGTCATCAACGCAATCAGTGAGACCCAGCAGTTCTTGACCTTGTGTGAAATCCAATCATGAAGGAATCGTGTATGCCACGACCAGCCGCAGAGGCGAGAACGGCAAAGGACTTTTTGGAAGTCGGATGGCCGAATCGTACCGTTGGTGTTGAAAGACCGCGAAGCAGCTTGTCGCATGGAGTTACGCTGGCTGCGCCGCCGGAGTCAGAACTCTCGAATCAGCTGGGAAGCTCACAACAACTACCTGCGAGATCACCCTTTGCCCAACCCGAATCGTGGAATTGATTGCCAAGGCTCGACAAATGGCTAATAATACAGTCCTGAACCGCCCGACTTGCTGGTTGTTTGAGACTTAGCCATGAGGTAACCGGTGTCAACTGGGAGCCGGGTGCGTCAACAGCGCACGTCCGGTTCTGTGAGGGTCTGGAGTATCAAGTATCAAATGAGCGTGTACGAAATCGTGTGGCACCGCCGGGAAACCAGGCGGCAAACGGAGAAAACAAACCTCGCCCTAACCTCGAGAGACTCCCAACCACTCGCCCCCAACGGCGGGTCGGCCGTTTCCTGATGGTATATTTACTTGCCGCCGCTAGGTGATCGGTGTCGTTCGTCGCACAAACAACTCGTTCACGTTCTCACTATCAATACAAAGTCTAAACAAAGGTGTCTCATGACTAAAGCAGAAAAAAATCGCTTGTTGCTTTGGAACTCAATTATTTGGATTGCGGCAATGGTATTGCCGTTCTTCTTAGACTTAGCGTTGGGGTCCACGAAATTTCCCTGGCAGATTTTGTTACCGCTCTTGTTGATTGGCTTTTTACTTTACTCAAACAGAGTGCTCTCCAAGGTAATCGGCGAACCAACAGATAGTGCCGCATCAGGAACAACCGCGAGAATCTGAATCCTTAGGAATCAATTCGCTTGTGAATTTGCATTTCCGCGGATGATCTCCGATGATGGATTCTGCGTGTTGACATCAACCGTCCCCGTCACGGCAGAACCGAAAAATGATCAACGAACAAAGCGTTGGACACGAAGCGGCGGTCCACGCGATTTTGAAATGGTGAATTTGGTTTGCCGCCGCTCCGTCAACGCGGTCGTTCGTCTAGAATTGGGGAGTTGGTCACACCCGTTGGTCGGAACGAACGGTCCGATGATTACCGTAAATTGGCTCGAAACCTCGAAGCTGCGCACCCCAGCGCAAAAACCAAAAGGCAGACGATGAACATTCTTTTGTGGGTTCTGCAGGTGCTTGCATCGCTTATGTACCTAGCGTCCGGCGTCATGAAGGTCTTCATGTTTGACAAGATAAGCGAAGACGTTCGGTCTTTTGGTGCGTTGCCAAGAGAGGTTTGGATGGCGTTTGGGATACTGGAACTCATCTGCGTGGTTGGGCTGATTGTACCTGCCGCCCTTCATTGGCAGCCCAAGCTTACCGGCATAGCTGCGGCGGTCTTGGCGATCGAGAGCCTCGTCTTCATCGGGGTACACGTTAAGTATCGAGAGACTGCACCTATCGTCATGTGCATCGTGCTGGGCTTCCTTATGGCTTTCATCGCGTATGGTCGGCTGGTTTTCATGCCCATCGTGTAAAGGATGAACAAAATATCGGCATCGGGACCGCATTGCTGCGGACCCCTGCCACGCCACCTGGCGCGCGGGTCAGCACTTGGCGGTTCGTCCCTTAGAAGCAAGCTTGGTCCAGATGGCTAATCGAGTTGATAATCTTGACTGCGTTAGATAGTCGGTAGACAAAGCCATGTGCATGGCTTTGCTCGACGACATGACCCAAGGGCCTTTGCTACTGCTGCCGTGGGTAGAGGCTTCGCCGCTCCGCGAATCAACCCACCGCTAGCACTATCCGCCAACCCTTCGCGGACTTCTCTTTCGCGGACTTCTCTCCTGATGACGAGCAAAGAACTCAGCGGGTGTTTGTCCAGCCTTCTCGATTTCTTCGAGGCAAGCTGGCGTGCCGACTTGCTGGCCAAGGGGGAAAAGCGGTTTCGATTTTGCAATCATGTTGGCTCCGTGAGTTTGTGATTACAAACTCAATCGAGGTGCCAGTTATTGATGAATAGGGACAGGTAGTTGTCGGAAACACCGTGTGAAACAAATCTGTGTATGATGTTCTTGTTAGAATATGGCGAAACGGTCCTGCAAGTAATTGTGAATTTTAGGTGAAACATGTCGAGCGACATTCGATTGGATTTGGACGTTGTTGAGCAGCGTGTCTGTGATGTTGCGTCCAAACAGTTAGGCATTCCACGAAATGAAATTCGACCCACAAGCCGGCTTATCGAAGACCTGCACTGTGACAGTCTCGATGCGATAGAACTCATCATGGAATTGGAAGATGAATTCGATGTCACGATTCCCAACGATTACGTAAATCCAGTTGGCAAAACCGTCTTCGCCCGCAATCCATTTCGGCTCAGCGACCTTGCCGAGATTGTTTATTTACAACATGGCAGTGGTACGCCGGATCGCAAGGGATGGCAGCGGAAAATAGTAGCCGTTTCTGACTGCTCAACAATTCCATTCAGCCAACTCAGTGGTCGTTGGCAGGTTGCATCGCCCGATCAAAATCAACCACTTCTAGAGTCGTTGGGGGAAGAGAATGGTATTCGTCAGATTCGACGACGCTCTGATGGAATGCGATGTGTATTGATCCCGTCTGCTGAAACTAGGATTGGCGCGAATCCGCGAGGGGTTGTCGGATTTTCTAGAATCTCGATGAAGCTAAACTGAGTGCTCCAGGGAAAACGCGCGTTCCGGCTGGCCTAATCGTTCGGTGGCCTCAAAAAACTTTTCTTTCTCAGCCAACCGCATCATCGATTCCAGAAAACCCGTT
>JANNWZ010000209.1:0-19028 GCA_031409295.1 Mariniblastus sp. | reverse complement strand
AGTGGTATCCCCGCTCAGCGAAGTCACCGAGATCGAATCCGTCGCCAGGGCATCCTCCATGACCACCTTGAGAAAAACTCCAACTCATCACGGGCCAATCCGACTCAAAATCAAACGTCGCAATCAGCGGACTTGTTCGCTGCTGCGCGTCCTGCGACCGTGGAATCGAAAACCGACAAAATCGTGTCTATCTGGGCTAACAATCGGCTGGTCCGAAGTCACTTTCGCGACCTGTCTGCCAGACAGACCCTCTCGCATTCGACCTTGGCACCAATCGCCCCTCGTGCCGTCGATTATCGCGATCAATTGAAAACCTGATTGAAAAAGCATACTCTCAAAAATCAAAACGGCCTCAATTCTCGGCCATGACTTTCAATGAATGCAATCTGTTGGACAACGCCATTCGTACCTGCCACCTTTTATTTGTCTCCTTCGCTGACCCCTTACTTTTGAGTCTTATCTCTTGCTCTTTTTCCTTTTCGCGTACTAACGATTTCATGAGACACATTGCAAACAAGATGTATTATCGGGCCGGCAACGATAACAATCGCTAACCAACGATAAAATACATCCACCCATGACTCCATTGAAATAGCGCAGCTCAACAAACCACAAATCGCAAAAACTAAATACGAAAT
The DNA here is from genome assembly GCA_031409295.1 of Mariniblastus sp. Classification (GTDB taxonomy): domain Bacteria; phylum Planctomycetota; class Planctomycetia; order Pirellulales; family Pirellulaceae; genus Mariniblastus. The sequence goes on along the minus strand of JANNWZ010000209.1, from coordinate 18,390 downwards.
CCAGAATTTCTTATCACGAACGACTGGACGTGACATATTCCAAAGTAATATCGAGACAGAAATCGAAAGCACAATTTCGCCGGTAATTCTCATTGGCATGATCCGGCTGTTGCGCCAACTACTTCCCAAGTCCCAAATATATTACTTGCTTTCTCAGTACAGCAAAAATTCGGATCTCGTCCCACAGCACAATCCACTGTCTTTTCATAAGGACGTCCGTTTGAATCTAAATAAGTGCAACACGCTTTATTTGTGACTGGAGGAACAACCACTCCGTCGGAACACATGCGGTTGATAACTGCAATGTCAAAACCAAGCAAACGCTTGATAATTGAGGTCATTTGACCACCTCCGCCAACGGTTCCTGCAACTCCGCCGGATGCGACACAAGACATCATAGATTGAATCAAGTCGCACCACCCAATTTTGTCTCCACACCCCAGCTGATATTTCAAAGCGTCGCCAAGAAACTTTCCAATTACAGCCGCTACACAACCGATAGCAAATCCGCCAGTGATACCTACGGCGGGTCCAAGTACTGAAATCGTGCCGCCAACGATGCACCCCTGTACAGCCGCACCAGCGGCTCTGCAACACGTGCCCTTAACATCACCTCCGTTACCACTTAAGACATCAATTGCGATCGAGGTACCACCACTCCAAGCTGCTCCAATACCACATCCCGCTAGAATACACTTACCAGTTGGATCAAAATTCGTCGGCACAAAATATCCCCGATAGAGTGACATACCGTCGACAAATTTCAGCGGATCTGTCGAAATAAACTCACCTGTGAGTTGATCGTAGTAACGGGCGCAGTAATTCGCTGGCTTTGTTTCGATCGAGGAAAAGTCTGGTCGGTCAATTGGTTGTTCCGAAAGGGTAACATTGCAAATCGTTTGTTTAGCATTAACAACACTACCCGGTAGGAATCCGGTCTATTTTTCTGTCGCTGGTTCGACCCAATCGAAGTCGGCCGGTTTCAAATCTGTTTTTTCTGTGCCAAATCCAAACTGCGTGGGCTGGTAGGGGCCGACATATTCGACGTTAGCTTGCGCTGGAATTTGGCTTTCCATTTCCAGACACCAATAACAGGCGTTGACCAACAGGCGCCGCAAGCCTTCGTTTTCGAAATCGGTGGCAGCTCCCATCGTAGTGCAAAATATTCGCGATGTTTTGCCAGACTTGCCTAAGTAGTCGCGGCACCAAGCCAAGGGCATCATCGGTTCGTTTTGTTTACCCACGACTGGTGAGTCGGTCGGTTTCATTCCGGAAAGCACTTGGCCCAGCAATAACACCTTAGCGCTGGCTGGAAGTTTATTGATCCCATAGACGTCGGAGTCGCCCCACACCTCGGCGACACCTCTAAGAATTGGGTGGTCTTTGTGTTCCGGTGTGGGAATGCCACGCGTGCTTTGGGATTTATGTTCGCCATGATGACTAACCCACGTATCACCCAGCACCTGCTGGCCAAATCCGCCCTGCCACTCGCTGCTATCAAAACTGAAATTCTTGTAAATGCTGGTACTATCGCCCTCGTAACGAAAGGCATGAGTGGAAGTGCGAAAGCCAATTATCGGCTTTCCGGATTCAAAAAAATCCACAAAGAACTTCATTTGATCATCGGGCAGAGTTCGGAACCGCAACCCCAACACTACAAGATCGGCCCCTTCAATTCGGTGCATCCCGGGAATGTTCGTCTGATAATTCGGTTGAATCAATCCCGTCTCAGGATTGACGGGAAACAGCACGGTCACATCGAAGCCATGCCGCTGCGCCAGAATTTTTCCCAGCATGGGCAAGGATTCTTCGCTGCGATACTCGTCGTCTCCAGCGATCAAGACGATACGTTTTCCAGCACCGGGACCCTTGCCGCCGGGATATTCGCACCAGAGTTGAGTCGGCTCGGTAATCGCCTGATTGGCGGCCGACAATTTTTCCTGGGCGCTGGAAATCTGCTGACCGCATAACGGTAGAGACAGCACGATCAAAAAACAGACAGTCATCGGGCGAAAACGGTTCATGGATTCTCTTTTGGAATGTAATGGCTTGGTTTGAATCGCGGCTCGTAACAAGTCGAATGAGATCCCTAGAATTTGGGATCCAAGTTTTTGAATTTTCCAACTCGCAGCAGTTCTTTGATCAATTGGTCCGGAGTTTCAAATCGGTCGCCCGGGTCCTTGGCCAGCATTTTCATCACGACTCCCTGAAACAACTCGTCGACCGATAACTGGAACGATTTTGGTGGTGGCGGAACGACATCTCGAACGTTGTGAATGATCTCGGTCATCGCCGAACCGGCTGCCGGAGGGCGGCCAGTAAGCAGTGCATAACAAGTTGCTCCCAATCCATAAATATCGGATCGCGTATCAAGGACTGCATCAGCGCGAGTGCGCTCGGGGGCCAAATAGGCTAGATCGCCGAGGATTTCGCCGGGCTGTGTGACCTGCTGGGCCAAAGTACCTTGCAGCGCCTTGGCAAACATGAAATCACCCAACAGACACATTTCATCACTGCTGCGGCGAATAATATTGGTTGGAGTGACGTTGCGATGAACGACCGAATTTTCAAAACCGGTTTTCAAGGCAACTGCAATATCGACCGCGACGCGCCAAACTTTCTTCCAATCCAACATGCCGTCGATGCCAATCCGTTCAATCAACTGCGCCAAATTTTCTCCTTCAATGTACTCCATTGCCGACCAGCAATAGGGACCATTGATGCCGGCGTTGTACAATCGCACGATCCGTGGATCCTTAATCGGCAACATGGTTTTCATAGCGCGCACGAAGCGTTGCCGTTGTTCATCGTTGGCAGTGAATTGAGGGGTCAGGACTTTCACGGCCGCGTCTCGATTCTTTTCGGCGTCGAAGGCCTTAAACACCATCCCGGATTTGCCTTTCCCGATGATCTCAGTCAGCTTGTAGGGGCCCAGTTCGGTCCCGATCAATTGAAACAGTGGCTTGACTTCCACCATGGGGCTCCGGCCAGCGGGCACAACCGTCTTGTCAGGTGATCCGTCTGGATCAATGCGCAACCGGGAGTCACCGACCTGAATCACGGTGCCGATGAGTACCTCAGCCGAATCAACGTTTTTACCGTCGACCAACGTCCCACTGGAGCTTCTTTGATCGGCGATTAAAACGGTTTGGTCCGCAATTTTCAGTTGAAAATGCACTCGCGATACCGAGGGATCGCCAAGTCTAAAATCACTTTTTTCGCCGCGGCCAACGGTCAATGTCTGTCCGGATTCCATTCCAAAAGTGCGGCCAGCATCGGGTCCCGCAATAACCGTAAGTCGAAGCTTCATTGTCATTTATTCGTGTTTGAGCAGTTAGAATTCGAATGTTTGGAAGATAAAAGTCGCCGGGACATATTACCATTGCCATCCACGAGAAACAACAAACCAATTACAGTCGCGGCTGTTGACCGTGCCGATTTGTTTCGCGGGCGAATAAATGCCAATCCCCGACTGGAAGATGCAAAGTGATTCGGTCCCCGGGCTGGGCCGGCGATTTGCCGCTTAAACGGGCCACCATGGAACTGCCCGCCAGCGAAAAATAGGCAATGGTTTCATGTCCCATTTGCTCAACGACTTCCAGCTTGACTTCGGCCAATCGAGGCGCGTTGTCCTGCGTCGTCAGGCTCTCAGGTCGAAAGCCCAACGTCGCTAGACCCGTTGGCAAGGTTTTGGCCTGATCGAGCGCCCCGGCCTTGCCAGCCGGTTGAGATAACGGATACCGCACTTCCCCGGCGTGGAACACACCCGCAGAAATTTCGCCGTCGATAAAGTTCATCGCGGGGCTGCCAATAAAACCGGCGACAAATCGGTTCGCTGGAAACTGATAAACATTCAAGGGAGTATCAATTTGTTGAATGACGCCATCCTTCATGACGACGATGCGATCACCCAACGTCATCGCTTCCACTTGATCGTGGGTGACGTAAACCGTGGTGGTGCGCAATTGATGATGCAGACGAGCCAGCTCGGTTCGCATTTGCACGCGCAACTTGGCATCGAGATTGGACAACGGTTCATCAAACAGAAATGCTTTAGGCTGACGAACAATTGCGCGTCCCACCGCGACCCGTTGACGCTGGCCACCGGACAATTGCTTGGGGCGACGGTCGAGCAATGACTCGAGTGATAAAATTTGTGTTGCCGCCGCGACGCGTTTTTCGATTTCAGCTTTCGGTGTTTTGCGCATGCGCAGTCCGAACGACATGTTCTCGCGAACGGTCATGTGCGGATAAAGCGCATAATTCTGAAACACCATAGCGATGTCCCGATCTCCCGGCTCGAGATCATTGATGCGTTGGTCGCCCACAAAAATATCGCCGGATGAAACTTCCTCCAGCCCGGCGATCATTCGCAGCGTTGTCGATTTGCCGCATCCCGAAGGACCGACTAAGACCAGAAACTCACCGTCGGCAATTTCCAGGTTAATATGATCGACCGCGACGAAACCATTTTCGTATCGTTTGCATAAATTACTCAGCCGAATTTGCGCCATGATTGACTATTCCTTGACCCCGCCCATATTTAAGCCGGAAACAAGGTAGCGGCTGAGCAACATGAAAACAATTACCACCGGAATGCTTACCAGGATGGAAGCGGCCGCATACAGACCCCATTCCGTCGACATGCTGGCCTGGAAACTTTTGAGCCCCAATGGCAGCGTAAACATGTCCCGCTCCTGTAATACCTGAGCGGCGACAATATACTCCGACCAAGCCGTCATAAAACTGAACAGCGCCGTAATGACCAGACCCGGTACGGCCAACGGCAGACTGACCCTGACAAATGTTTGCCAGCGGCTGCAACCATCCATCCGAGCGGCCTCCTCTAACGAAATCGGAATCGTGTCGTAGAATCCTTTCATCTGCCATAAACAAAATGGTAAGGCAGTGGCCGTGTAGAAGATCAACAATCCCAAAAAAGTATTCACTAGATGCAGGTACGCAATCATGACATACAACGGCAGCAGTAACATGGTGGCGGGAAACATCTGCGTAGTTAGAATCGCCAACATACTCGCCTTCCGCCCGACAAACCTGTACCGGCTGAGCGCATAGCCGCCGGTCGCGGCCAACCCGACACCTAACACAGTCACTGCCAGGGAAACCAGCAACGAATTTCCCAGCCATTGCAGGAACGGTTGTTCCATAAACAGTTTCTGATACGAATCCAACGTCCAATCGGCAGGAATAATTGCCAAATCGGTACTGCGCAGGCGATTGCCGGGGCGCAGGGAAACCGAAAAAACATTGATTACCGGATAGACCGAAATCAAGACAAATAGCATTAAGACTGCATGGCGAGTTGCGGCGATCCAACGGGACTCAGGGGCTTCGGCCATTAGTTGATCCCTTCCGTTGCTTTGGTACGCCACATGAACAACAGCGAAAACAACAGTAACAACACAAAGATCACCATCGACAACGCGGCGCCGTAACCATATTGATACAGATTAAACACAGCTTTATAGACATACGAAACCAGAATATGTGTTTTGTCCGAAGGTTCGCCCGAGTTCGATACCAACCAAATCACATTCAGATTGTTGAAAGTCCAAATTGTACCCAACGTTACAGCCGGCAATAAAACCGGCTTCAGCATTGGAAGTGTAATGTGCCAAAATTGCTTCCAGCGCGGGACTCGATCCATTTTGGCCGCTTCATATAACTCACGCGGAATACCCTGCATTCCGCCCAGCGCAATGACCATCATGAACGGAAACCCCAACCAGACGTTGGTGATAATGCAAGCAATAAACGCGTTGGTGGCATCGCTGAGCCAATTGATCGGCGGCAGTCCAAAAAACTGATTCGCAATCAAATTGACCGCCCCGTATTCGTAATCGAACATCCCGCGCCACGTGAGTGCCGTGATGTACGCTGGAATGGCCCAGGGCAAAATCAACAACACGCGATAAATCGACTTGCCGCGCAAAGGACCGTTCAACGCAACCGCTAACAGCAATCCAATCACTACATGAAAAAACACGCAAACCACGGTCCAGACGACCGTCTTCAAGAGTACGACGAAAAACTTCTGCTCGGTAAAAATCTGTTGGTAGTTTTGCCAACCCGTGACCTGCCAATTCTGGAAATTCCGCAACGACATATTCGAAAATGATAATACGACGTTGTAAAAAAACGGGTAGACGATCGTTAGCACAATCACTGCCAAGGACGGCGCGATCAGCAGATAGGCCAATCGGTTCTTGTTCCAATCGTGGGCCAGTTGCCCCCACGCTCCCCGTTGGAACCACAGCAACGTCACAGTGAGGATCAATGCCACCAGCTTCAATATCAGGCCGGTCGAGTTGGGTTGAATATTCTGGTTCAATCGAGCAATCGTCGACACCGCATCGGCTTGCATGAGACGGGCTGCCTCAGCTGGCGTTACATTACCGGCGAGTAAGGCTTGATAGTGGGGCCGCATGGAATCCCAAATCGCGCGCAATTCCGCCACGACGGGCATCGCTCGACCGTTTTTCATTTGCAACGCTGAAGCCATCAAGGTGGGATCTTCCTTCAGCAACGGATCGTCCAGCAGACCTTTGCGCGAGGGCAGAGTCTTGAGCTTTGCCATAAAATTCCGCTGCGTTTCTGCCGACGTCATGAAATCGACAAACTCCATCGCTGCGGCAGACTCTTCCGCCCGCGCATGGACGTTTAACGAATAGCCCTTGGTGGCTACCATCGGGCCCATCGGTTTGCCAGTGGCTGAAACAATCGGCAAGGGGGCAATCGCCACATGCATTTGGGGGTTCGATAGATAGTCTCCCCAGCTCCAATCGCCATTGATAATCATCGCTGCGGATCCGCTTTTAAATAGTGCATCCGCAGTTTCATAATCGCAATTGGCCGGCAACACATGATGTTCTGTTTGCAAGGAAACCAAAAATTCCAGCGCTGCAATACAGGCGGGAGAATCCAACGCCGGAACCGGATCGCCGCTTTCATCGAAGACCCATCCGCCGTAACCGGTGATAAAAGGAACAGCAAAAAATGGTTCGACGAAATTCCAGACCAAACCGTATTGGTCGGTCTTGCCGTCGCGATCCCGATCGATTGTCGCTGCCACGGCTAATGCCACCAACTCGTCAGTCGTTGTCGGTGGTAATGAAATCAGATCGCGGTTATATACCAACGCCAGATGATTTCCGACTCGATCACCGATTTGAACCAGAATAGGTCGTCCGGGTTCCTTTGGCGTCGCGAGAAAAGTCAGCCCTTGCGGGATAAACTCGGCGACTCGGGATTGGTCAAACCACGGACTCATGTCCTGGACGACTCCCATCGTAACGAAGGCGCCCAATGAATCAGAGGGCCCGAAGATCAACTCGGGTCCGGTTCCCGCGAGCGCAGCAGCCTGAAAACCGCTCCGCAATTCCTCGGTTTCTTTGTACAGCGTATTGACGCGAATTCGCGACTGGGTGGCATGAAAGCGCGCGACTTCCTGGTCGAGCACCTTTCGCTCCCCGACCGTCATTTGGTGCCACAACGTGATGACCTGTTGGCCGGATCGGGATGAAGTGCTCCAATTTGAACAGCCTGTCGCAACCAAACCGATAACCGCCACCGCACAGCAGGCCAGGCCGACAAACAACACGGTAGATGACCGGTTCATGAAACCATCCTAGTCAACTTCCGACTTGATCACTCGCCAAATCTGGCCGGTCATCGCCGGAATCACCAGCGAATCACGGTGACTGGAGTCCGTGGCGGTGGTTAGTTCGTCGCCGCTGGAAAACACCAACTCCAGTTGATCGACCTTGGTGAGTCCGGGCGGTAGCGGCAGTGCAACTTGTTGATCGCCGCGATTAATTCCCACGAACAAAATTTGTTCCGCGGATTTTCTTTGAAACAAAATAGTTTTTGCTGCGTCATCGGTCGCTATGATTTCAAATTCGCCACGACAAAGCGCCGAATTTTCGTTTCGCAGTCGAATCAATTTCTGATAATAGTCGTGCAGTTTTTGATCAAACTTGATCGCTTGGGGCTCAGCCAGATCACCGGTAGGTCCAACGGAACGCGGTTCGTAATCCAGGTCATTCCAAACCATCGGCATGCGATCGTCCGGGTCATCCGCACCATCCATGCCGGCCTCGGTACCATAATAAATCATGGGTGGCCCGACGAAAGTCAATTGGAATAAGGCGACCAGGCGCAAGGTCTCCTGTTGCTTTGCCGTTGGTCGAGCGACATCGTAGTCGGGGAAATGGCGGGGACTGACTCGTTCGCCAATGTCGAAATCAAATTTGTCGCGGTTCAAATAGGGCCGCCGATGATCGGCGTTGACAATCATCGATGCGACTCGATCGGTGTCGTGTGAATCGATCAAATTTTGCAATGCGAATTGGACCGAGCGCGGATGTTTCGCTTGCCGTTGGACCAACATTCGGCCAAACTCGGAAGCGCTCAAATTGTCATCGATCAAAAATCCTTTGACTGGGTAAGCAAATCCGTAATAGTTCATGGTTGAACTAAATCCACAATCCGCCAAGTAGTTCCCAGCTTCGTCCCAAAACTCTGCTACCGTTAACGCCGCGGGATTCAACCGGCGAATCTCGGCGTTCCAATCGCGCCAGAATTGATTGGGAACTTCGTTCGCGACATCCAATCGCCAGCCGTCAATTCCATCGCTCGGGTCCCCGTCACCATTGGGATCCATCCAGCGCAGAGTTGATTGAAAAATGTAGGCCTTGGGTTTGGGGTGCAGGTCCGTCCCAGCCGCGTTATCGGCAAACTCGGGAAGCGTATCGACGCCCCACCAACAGGCATACTTGAATTCGTTTTCCGCCGTTTTGAGATCGTCAAATGCTTTGACGGTAAACCACTCGAGATAAGCCGATTTCTGTTGCTTTTTGACAATGTCGGAAAAAGCCCAAAAATCACGACCGGCATGGTTGAAAACGCCATCAATGATCACGCGAATTTTTCGATCGTGAGCCTGTTGAACCAACGTTAAAAACAACCTGTCAGCGGCAGTCCACTGCCAAGTCTGTTGATCGGCGGTTTCCGTAGCGATCATTTCAAGGTCGCCGGCCGGATCGGGACCAAAGTACGGGTCAACGTGGTGGAAGCTATTGCCGTCGTATTTGTGCATCGATCGCGCATAAAACACGGGATTGAAATAGATCGTATTGATTCCCAAGTCCGCCAAATAATCCAGTTTGTCGATGACTCCCTGAAGATCACCACCGCACCGGCGGTGAAACACGCCATTTTCGTAGAAACTGGAGCCCATTTGTTTTTCCCAGGGACTTCGCGCATACCACTGCTCGGTCCACGGTGTAACTTGCCATGTCTCAGGAATGATGTCGGGAAACTCAAGCGAGGCGCGGGTTGGATCGTTGGCGGGATCGCCGTTGCGAAATCGTTCGGGGAATATCTGATAGAAAATGGCATCTTGTGCCCAATCGGGAACCCGAGCGTCGGCCTCATTTTCGACCGGAACGACGGCTGGGTGATCGGGGGCAGGTTGATTGCCGTCCTCACCGATCAACTGAAGTGTTCCGAATCCGGAAGTATCGTTCCAGGAGTCGTTAGTGGCCTGATTCCATTTCAACATGGCTTGTCGTCGTCCCGCGCCGGCGTCATCGTTCAATTGCGCATCGAAGCCAATCTTCTTTCCCGAATGGGGTTTGGATTTTTGCCAGGGAATTGCCGCTTCCAAACGATAGCCGTTTTCGGTTCGCAAAAATGCGGCTGTAATCTTGTTCGATGTTGATTCACCATAGGTCACAATCCCTTTGCAGGAAACTCGATATTGACCATCATCCGCCTCGTAACTGGATTTCCGTTGGCAGTTTTCATCGATAAAAAACTCAACGGAATCCTGCTCCCAGGGAGTGGGGTTGTTGCTATTGACCGTGGCGTCATTGACGTCGACCAAAAAATACAACTGGTCGTTGTCCCACAAACAGCGCCAATCAGCGGAAGCGGCCTTAGCGGGGGGTACATTTGAATGATCGGAAACCAGACGATCGATCGACGTAACGGTAGCCGTTTGCCATACATCGTCCATTTCCCCGTCGATAGCTGGCTGACCGAACAAGGCCGAGTATTGGCGAACCTCGTTGGTTGTGATCTGAGCACACGCCGATGCGCCCAGCGACGACAGGCCCCAAGCGATGAATCCCAATCCGGATTGGATTGTCGATCGAAAGTTCAATAATCGAAGCAAAAGGTGTTCAAATTTCATGTTGAATCGAGTTGTGGATGGGCGACCGTAATTCAGCCAAGCTGTCGTTTGAAATTGATACCGAGAATTACCGGGTAGTTTGTCAGTGAGACTGCAGAACGAAGTCGATTCCAGGGCTGCTAGTCCAGCGGTCCACCGCGATTGGCGTCGGCGGGCTCTTGGTCCATTTTGCCAGCCCATAAACGATCGTATTCATCCTGCTCGACTTCCTTACAGATATAGCTGGAGAAGGCGACCATGAATTTTCCGTTTCGGCCAGCCTGTTCAAAGACGATTGGAATCGGACCCTGTCGCGGCAGGGCAGTTAATCCCCAGCGGATCTTGAACGGCTGTTTGTCCCGTTCGCTGACAAACAACTTGTCGAGCTTTGAGGGATCAACGCCAATATTTTTTAAACGCTCGGAATCCTGTTGGCCGATGAAGGTTTTGAGTTCGGCTTCATCGGTTGGTCCTTTGAAATTATGTTGTCCTTGGTACACGGCATACAGCGAACTGACTCGTTTGATGTTTAGGTCATTGACTTCGGACATCATTTGACCGGCGGGATCGCCACCGCAGCCTGAAAAATTTAGCAGGACTCCGAGCAAAGACAACAAAACAAGTCCGCGGAAAATTCTGAATGGAGTTGGATTCATGGTTCACCTAAAAAGAAAGCCCTGCCAAATCTGGCAGGGCTGAGAGTCGCAGATCGAAACGTTTTATTGAATATCACTCGCCGAATAATTCAAGCCGTCAAAACGGTGACCCATACTGTTGACGATGTTCAAGTTGGCTTGTTTACCTACGTTGTGTGTCGAACCATCACCGAAGACCGCACTTACGGATCCGGGATGGGCTGACCCGAATCCCATTTCTCGAGTACGTCCAGTGCTTTCTAAAACGTTGGAGGGACGAGGAGCTGTATCATTCCAAAGCCCGACATCAAACCCACGCCAACCTCCCCACGGATCGGATGGAAATGCGCGACAACAAATTCGCATCGAAGACCAATCGGCGCTATGGAAAGTTCCGGTTTCCCACCAATCGCTGTATTGGGTTGCCGGGAAATTGTAAAACGATGAGTTGGCGGCTTTTTCCATGTACAGGATCGTGTTTGACGTTCCATCCAAAACGCTGCCAAAATTGACCTTGGGATAGACCGTGACGCGGGCTGGAGAAGCGCTTTTGTTAACATGACCGCCCTTGGCAATGATGCCGGTCCAGGTCGTATCGTACTCGGTTGGACTTGGATCGCTGCCGCTGGAAAAACTCAATCCCCAACCGGCGATTCCTCCTTGAGCATTGGCCCAGCCGCCACCCATCCCTGCGTAATCGCAGAGCATGATTGGAAACAGAAAAAACTGATTCAACGAAATTCGCTGTCCTCGAGTCGGGCAAGCAAACATCGGCATTTTCTGTTCCGCTACCGCGGGATTTCCACCCAACCAAATTCCGCTGACTGACCGTTGGTTGAAAGCATTGTTTTGTTCCAGGAACGGCAAAATCTGATAGGCCCAACCCAAATTTTCGATTTCATAGACTTGCTTGAGTTGGCGCGTTGGATCCCAATAGCCGTCCGAACAATCTCCGGCTGTTGGGAAACGCATGCCGGCTGATTCGAAGTTGTGTGTTGCCAAGCCAATTTGCTTGAGATTGTTCAAACAAGCCGAACGGCGGGCGGCTTCGCGGACCTGTTGAACGGCGGGCAATAACATGCCAATCAAAATGCCAATAATGGCAATCACGACCAGTAGTTCTACCAAGGTAAAACCATTTCGGGGATGAGTTTTTGTGTTCATGAATGTTCTCGAAAAAAGGGAAACCTAAAGATAACTGTTATTAACGCGGTTGCATAACTTGGCAAGTAGGATTTGCATGACAGCGAATCAATGGTTGGTGGATGAACTCCCTGTGCCGATCGATTGAGTCTGCCACCGCGGTCGGGTGACTCCGGAAAAACTGGTTCCGATCCGGATATTATCTACTTCAAAAGTCTTTCGGCCCTCGAAATTAGCGATACTAATCCGATCGAAGGAAAAATTCCCTTTTCCAATCACGTCGGGGAGGCATAGTTCTTCATCCCACAACGAGGCCGGATTCTTAAACACTTCAATCGTGTCTTTGTTGTCCTGGCCAAAGGTAATTTTGAGTACAAACAACGCGACCTCGGTGGACTCCGATCCGAGATCACCCAATTCCAGCAACGAGTTACCCGTGCCGTTAGATTCCGAGGTCACAGCCCAACCCGTGACACCCGCCGCTTTGTTGGGGGCGCGGTTGCCAGTTTCTTTCCAGCCCTTGGCAGCACCGTGTCCCACACATAGCACTCGATTCTTGTTACCGTCTCCTCGATGTAACTCAAAGCCGTAAAAGACTTGTTCGACTTGGTCAATTTTCTGCAAAAAACTCAAATACAACGTCGTCCCATCACGGCCAATCAACCGGGCACCATCGAAGTCTTCAATCAAACCAGCGGTATCAAACACACCACTAAATGAAGTGCTCAGCACGCGGCGAATACGATTAAAATCACCTTTGAGTGCTGCATGATTGCCGCTGTTAGACAATATCCCAAATCTCAGACTACCTGCATCGACCGAGTTACTTTCGGGGAGTTCGCCTTCGATCGACATATCCTCCCACGGTCCACCCCAGCCAAAACCGCTGTTCTGACCGCCCAGACGGCCGACTGGATAGTCAAAATCTTCGCCCGCCAACAAACCGCCAATGGGGCCCAAACTGGCCGATAGGGTACGCACAAAGACGGCACCGGGTTTATCGAGTGAATTCACTTGGTTCTTCGAATGATCATAGCGAATGGTTTCATTGGTGCGCCACTGTACAGTTTTGAGCGGACCATTTTCGGATTCCCGAAAATGCCCTTCCACTAGACCCTGGAACACATGGACTTCGGTATTGCCTTGATCATCGGCCATCACACCGAATTCAGTACCAAGATCAACGACCGTCAATCCTGCAGTGTTAACGCGAAAGCCCTCGGCCCCCGCTGGGCAAGTCGTGGTCACTCGACCTCGATGCAACACCGACTCATCGGCAGCCGACACGTCCAGCAACGCCGGAGCCTGTAAGATCATGCAGGCTCCATTTTCAAATGTGATCTCGGCAACTCCTTCCACCAATTCCAATTGCTGCCCGGAAACCAATTTGGAACCGTAGCCGACTGATTCGCTTTTGAGCGGAATATTCCAGCGGCAGTTCAGCGAACCGGTGATTCTGGCCACCGTTTCCCCACTCGTCGGTGGACTCAACGTTTGTCCCTGGAGCTCGTCGGAAGCGACCTGAACGAGTTCGGCAGGCACGGACGCAAACCAACGCGGATAGGAGATGCCGATTCCCAGCCCCACCAATAACATGGCGGCCAACGCCAAAAGCGATTGCCCGACGGGTGGATCAAATTTTCCAGTTTGTGTTCCCAGAAAATTTGTCGGCCGATCCGTTGGATCAACCGTTTCGACGGAACGGAGCGGCGACGAATTGGCAACCGACAGCGAGCCTTCCAACCAATACAACTCGGCGTGCATCGACATGTATTGGCGGTAGGCAATTTGCGCTTCCCGATTCTCGGCCAGAATTTTTTCCAGTCGTCGAGACTGAGTTTCCGAAATCTGTTGATTACAAATGTCGGATGTCAATTGCAGAACTTCCGCCAATATTTTTTCACGATTCTCACGTAAATTATCCATCAGGCGACTCCTTCGGCTGATACTTTTCGATTGATACACTCGAATAGGGCTTTACGAATTCGATTCAAAGCTTTGTAGACTGTATCACTGGGCCGACCTAATTCTTCGGCCACCAATTTGGCGGTCACATTCCGATTACCGTAACATTGACCTAATAGCTGACGATCCGTATCTCTTAGATCGCTGGCGCAATCGGCCAGCGCACGGCGACGCGCTTCGAGTAATTCAAATTCGTTGGGCATGGCTTGAGCCAATTGATCCATCAACTCAACACTTAAAAACATTCGCTGTTTTTTCTTTTCACGCCAAAACTTTTGGACTTGATGATACGCAATGACACTCAACCAACTCACAAAATTAGTTCCCAGCTGGAATTGCTCATGTTTCTGCCACATCACGACACAGACCTCCTGCATCACATCTTCGGCGTCGCTTGGATTTCCCAACAAGGCTGTCAAGTATCCGAACAACCAGCGCTGATGCTGGGAAAGTAGGCGAACCATGGACTCACTATGATTCGTGTTCGAGGCGGTGCCAGTTTTGTGGTCATCAGTCACATTCAGACCCGGTACAATCCGACTTTGAGGCTAATTCGACTTGGAGCTAAGCACGTTAGGCGCGCGGGCGATGATTTTTGCCATCGAAAATCAATTTTAAGTCGAAAAAAAATGCCTAAGGCGTTGTTGCAGGTCAGTATTCTAACAATATTTGGCGGTTTAGCAAAAAAAATTTCTATCCTGCAGACCGAATCAATAAAAAAAAGCCCCCCGAATTCGAGGGGCTTTGAAAACACTGTCCACCGGGACATCGACGTACGCCGAACCAATCTAAGATCGGCGACGGCGTGCCAGCATCATTACCAGGCCACCCAATAGGACCGATGCTGTTCCGGGTTCCGGCACCGAGAAAACAACAAACTGATTCCCAGCAAACTGATTGAAATTCGTGCCGGCTGGGCCAGCCAAATTGGGTGCACCAGCTCCAAGTCCACCGATGACTTGATTGGAAAGGAAGGTTCCATCGCCGCTGGTGATGAAGCCTGCCAATCCAATGTCTTGCACCAAACCACCGAACAACGTGTTGATATTGATCACAAATTCCCAGCCGGTTGTCGCAGTCAAGGCACCGGCCGCCGAGGCGCCATCGATGCCGAGGGCATTGCTATTGTCCCAGCCAAACGTAACACCACCCCCGGTCAGAGCATTCAATGGAAGATCGGCGGGGCCGCCACCCCCGGAAGCAACGGTAAAGGCTGTATTGTTAATCAAGTCAAATGCTCGCAAACCCCAAAACCCGGAACCAACTTCTAATCGCAAGCCATGGTCAGCCGTAAAACCGTTGTCAAAAGTCAAACCAGCCAATGCTTGGACCTCGTTGAACCCACCGTCCACGTTGTCATTAAGCAAAACGTTTTCACCGCCAGCGACGGCATCAAAAAACATAAAGTACTTATTGAAGTTGGCTTCCAAATTGCCAGAAACCGAAAATGACAAAGTACTTCCTGCCACGTCGCCCCACACCGCGTTGATTTCGCTGCCGCCAAGCGAAGCTTGTGTACCAGTCGAATTGCCGAAACCAGTCGCCGTATTCTGAACAAACTTCAAAGTCTGCCCAGCACCCAGATTCATGCCGTCTTGAGCATTGGATTGGCCAGCTGCCATCATCGAAACGCCCAGCACAAACAAAGCTGTTAAAACACGAAATCTCATAGTTGTAACTCCTGAAAAAAAGGTAACTTCGAAACCCCCGTCCAATTTCGAATTTGGACGACAGAGATTAGTCAAATTTGGATCAAGCGGCCGCCAACTGGCAGCCACCAAACTAAGGTCACAAATGGATCAAACAATCAATTCGATGGCACGATCCGCAAACGATTAACTTAGTTTACTTAAAGGTCAATCAAGGTCAACCTTTGAAGCTGCGGACGCCATCAATGGGGTTCGATCTGCCCCAATATTTTATTCAACCGGAATAACCGCCTGCTCCGTTATGCGCAATTTGTTTCAAATCAGGATCGGATTTTCCTGATTATTGGCCCAAAATTTGGAAATAAAAAAATGCGAATTCTCGGCTTTTTTTTTGAATTTAGGCTGCTACATTGGATCGACGGAACTTTTATTTTTGGTATTGGGAACGAGCTCTAATCGACTTTCATCCCCAAACCATGCCCCAAAGTTCCTGCTCGAAGATTTGCTAAATCCACGGATTCACTGAAGGGCCTCCCCCAGCTTTTTTGTGAGACTATTGCGACAGATTGATTTGCCATTACCTATCGTTTTTACTTGGTTGGAGCTGGTTGTGAATTCGACTTTACCCGAAATTCAGGTCGCTCGATTGTCCTTGTTTTCTCGCCTGGTTTTCGTGGTGACGATTTGCGGGTTATCCGCCATCGGTCAGCCTGCCTGGGCTCAAATCAACATGGCGGACAGTCAGATCTACACTGTTCCGGAGTTGAATCTGGACCAGTGGAAACACTTTCGAATTTATGTCAATGATTGGCATTCTGATTTCGAAGTAACCATGACTCCGTTATCTGGAAACCCGGATGTCTACATACGAAAGTCTAGCCAACCCACTTTAACCCAATTCGATTTTGCGCCTTATATCGCCGGCGTTGAAACAGTTCAGCTGAGCAATTCGACACCGACCAAACTGACGACCGGCTGGTACTACATCAGCGTGCACGCACGGCCTTGGGGAGACAAGGGTATTAAGAACGACGGCAAGAAGTTTGTCGCTTTCAATCTGATCGCAAAACGGACGACCAAGTCATCGATCCACAACGGTATGGGCGCGATTCCATTCGAGACTGGAACGGCGTTTCGCGTTTGGGCGCCCAATGCCAACTCGGTTCGCGTGGCCGGCGAGTTTAACAATTGGAGTTCGTTGGATGCGAACATGGTGAGTGAAGGCAATGGCAACTGGTCGATCGATCACCGCAATGCCAACCCCAACCAACGCTATAAATACGTTATCCGCAACGGGAATCAAACATTGTGGCGCAATGATCCACGCGAAGAACAAGTCACCAATTCGACCGGCGACTCAGTCATTTTTGACGACAGTTTCACTTGGACCGACAGTTCCTTTCAAATGCCCAATTGGAATGAAATGGTCACCTATGAATTGCATATTGGTACGTTTAATGATAGTCCCGGTTTTGGGCCAGGCAGTTTCAATTCGGCCATCGCGCGCTTGGATCATATTCGGGATTTAGGTGTCAATTCGATTAAGGTGATGCCGGTCAACGAGTTTCCAGGTGGATTCTCATGGGGTTACAATCCGAGTTATCCCTTCGCCGTCGAGACGGACTATGGTGGCACCAGGGAATTCAAGCGATTCGTCAACGAAGCTCATGCCCGTGGCATCGCTGTGATCTTGGATCTTGTGTTCAACCACTTCGGCCCCAACGATATGGATTTGTGGCGATTCGATGGCTGGGCACAGGGCAATTGGGGGGGCATTTATTTCTATCCGGATGAACGTTCCATCACGCCGTGGGGTAATTCGCGACCAGATTTCGGACGACCCGAAGTTCGCCAATACATTCGCGACAATGTTTTGATGTGGACGCAGGATTTTCACGTGGATGGAATTCGCATCGATTCCACGCTGAATATTCACACCCACACTTGGGGTGATAACCCGGAAGGTTGGTCGCTGTTGCAATGGCTAAACAACGAGGTCAATGCGACTCAGCCCTGGAAAATCATGATCGCAGAAGACTTGCAAAATAATGCGGCGATCACTCGCGATACCGGGGCCGGCGGCGCGGGATTCGACGCCCAATGGAGCGCCGGTTTCGTACATCCAGTGCGCGCTGCCCTCCAGGCCAGCAGCGATGCCGGTCGCGACATGAACGCCGTTCGCAATTCCATCGCCGAACAATTTTCGGCGGACGCGTTTGAGCGAGTCATTTACACCGAGTCGCATGATGAAGTGGCTAACGGCCGGGCTCGCGTTCCCGAAGATATCTGGCCCGGTAACGCGGCCAGCTGGCCCTCGCAAAAACGCTCGACACTGGGCGCGGCATTGGTAATGACGGCTCCGGGCATCCCCATGATTTTCCAAGGTCAGGAAATTCTGGAGGACCAATATTTTCGCGACGACGATCCCGTCGATTGGAGCAAAGAAATCACTCACGCAGGGATCAAATTGCTCTATACCGATTTAATCAAGCTTCGCCGCAACTGGTACAACAACACGCGCGGTTTGCGCGGCCAGTTCACCAACGTGTTCCATGTCAATAACAACGATAAAATGATCGCGTTTCATCGTTGGTCACAAGGCGGTCCCGGTGACGATGTGATCGTGGTTTGCAATTTTTCCAGCACTGCCCGAGATAACTATCGAATCGGTTTGCCCCGGTCCGGAGTCTGGAACGTTCGGTTCAACAGCGATTGGTCGGGTTATTCCAATATCTTTGGAAATTACTGGACCCCCAATGTGACCGGCGTTAATACGGCCTGGGACGGCTTGGGTTCCAGCGGA
>JANNWZ010000208.1:0-5606 GCA_031409295.1 Mariniblastus sp. | reverse complement strand
CGATCTCGGCCTTTTGCTCAGCGGTAAATTTTCTTCGGTTTTTGGTCATGGAATTTCTCCTGGGTTAGCATTATGTTAACCCAAATCAGGAAATTCCAAATCCTTTAGAGGCAAGACATTAACTCGCTTCGGCAATTGAGCTTGCTGACAACCAAACAATGCGTTCGAAAGCAAACTCGCTGGCGAGGAATTCAGTTTTTTCATCACGCGAGTGTTGAGTTGCGTTTCCAAAACGACGTTCGAGACGTACCCGTGTCCTGGAAATTCGAGCCTAACTTGCTAGCGATTGGGCGATTTCCCATTTAACTCGGCCTCGATTCGGCTTGTCTTCAATTTCGCAAGGTAACTATACTAGACAAGATCCTCCACCTTCAACCGCAGCCGCAGCGGAATAATTGAATTTTATCTCGGAGCTCGCGACGCGAATGGATTCTCAGCGAATGGCTCATGACTTAACTCACAACGGCCATTCGGCCGTATTCGATCAGTGCATTGTCCGTGACAGCTCACAAAATGACGGCGCGGAACGACCGCTAGCCGATCGAAGTTTTTGGAACATTCAGCGATATTTGTGGTTGATTCTAGGTCCGCTGTGTTTGATCTTCCCGTTTTCCGCAGTTGCCGTCCAAGTTCCAACACCCGATCTCGAGACGCGTCCGGTTCCGGCGCCTTGGCGACCTGCTTTTGAATCGATCAATTCGGCTGCGGGCGATTTGGGTACTAAAGCGGCCCAGCAACCGTCGGTCGACCCTGCGCAGTCCCCGTCGAATCTCGGCCCACCGATCGCTGGTGGCACTGTGCCAAACACCACCGCTGGCGAAGTCTTGCCAGGACGGTCTACTGGCGAAATTCAAGCCACGCCAGCAGGTGCGAATCTACCGTCTGCGGGCGATGGTCCAGGGATTACCAAAATCACTCAAAACCTGGACAAACTTCCCAACACGGCCGGCCAAGTCTGGCGAGAGTACGACATCAGTCCCTATACTTCGCGCGTCACGAACAACGAGAATCCGCAACAGGCGATTATCGATTGGATCTTGCGGGAGACCGGCACCGAAATGTGGTTCAATCATCCGCTGGGAATCTTGAGTGCCAACCGAAATCAATTGTACGTCTATCACACGCCAGAAATTCAAACTGTGGTCCGGAAAGTTGTTGATCGATTCGTGCGCACGCGTGGACAACTGCAAAAACTGGATGTGACGTTGATGACCGTGGCCAATCCGAATTGGCGGGCGACGTCTTACAACTTGCTACAGGCAATCGATGTCCGTACGCCGGGCGTGGAGGCGTGGATGGTTTCCAAAGAAAGCGCGGCTCTATTGCAAGGTCAACTAGCGCGACGGGGCGATGCGAAAACATCCAGTTCGGGAACCCTTACCAACCACGACGGCCAATCGTTTTTACTCAAGAAAACGCGACCGGTACAATTTGTTAGCAGTCTGCGGTGGGTCCCGAATCAGATTCCCAACTATCAGCCGTTGATGACTAACATCGAGGAAGGATATTCACTCTCCATCAGTTGTTTGTCGGCGTTGGATAACAGTACGATTGAAGCGATTATTAAATGCGATGTCGATCAAGTGGAGAAGCTGAACCCGGTGAAAGTGAATGTGCCCGGTGCCGACGGCAGTGCACAACAACTGAACTTGCAGATTCCCCAATTGGTCAGTTGGCGCTTGCACGAGCGATTTCGCTGGCCCAACGATCAAGTCTTGTTGCTCAGTTGCGGTGTCGTCGCGAGCTTGGAACCGGATGCCGCGGCGAAGTTGCCATTATTGGGCCTGAATTCAAAGAACCAGCGGGCGGATGCGTTGTTATTTATTGAATATCGAGGACCGGCCACTGAAGCAACGCTGCCACGCGCCGCAGATGCAGGGCTCGTTCCGATACGTCCGCGACGCTGAGGGAGGATTAAGACCGTTTGGGGGAGTTCTTGGGGACAACTGAACACTGCATTGCTGGGTTGCTGAAGAGTTCAGTCCCTGTTTGATGCGATCCCTCGACGCAAGGATTATCTGGCGTAAAATGTTATTGCTGCCGCTTTGAACCGTTTCATTTTTTATCAATCCCGAATTTTACCTGTCTGATTCATGCCGCTTTCCGATCGCCGTGTTGTCATCACCGGAATGGGACTGATCAGTCCCGTTGGTGATTCTTATTCCGATTTATGGAACGCCGTCTCCACGGGACGCAGCGGCGTGGGATTGATTGAGTCGATTCCGACGAAACATTTTAGCTCTGACTTTGGCGGCGAGTGCCGACAGTTCGTGGGCGAGATCGAGAGCTTCGGCCCGCTGGAAAAGCAGCTCCAACGCAGCATCAAAAAAGGGCTGAAGTTGATGTGTCGCGAGATCCAGTTCGGCGTCGCGTCGGCTCAACTTGCTCTCGCTGATGCCGGTTTCGCGCCCGGCACCATCGATCCGCAGCGGATCGGCACGATGTTCGGCAGCGATTACATTATAACGCAACCCACCGAATTTACGGCTGGCGTTCGCGAGTGTTTGACACCGGATGGAAAATTCGACTTTTCCAAATGGGCTGATCACGGACTAACCAAAGTCGAACCATTGTGGTTGTTAAAGTATTTGCCCAACATGCCGGCCAGTCATGTCGCCATCTATAATGACTTGCGTGGCCCGAGCAATTCAATAACCGTTCGCGAAGCATCCGCGAATTTATCAATCGCCGAAGCCACCACCATTATTAAACGGGGATCAGCCGATGTGATGGTGGCCGGATCCACGGGTTCTCGGATTCATTTGTTGCGCACCATTCATGTTGTGTTGCAGGAACAATTGGCCGATCGCCATACTGACGCGATCGGGGGCGACCCCACCAAAGCGTGTCGGCCGTTTGATACCGATCGCAACGGGATGGTATTGGGCGAAGGCGCCGGCACGCTGATTTTGGAAACACTCGAGTCGGCGGAGAAGCGCGGTGCAAAAATCTGGGGTGAAGTCATCGGTTATGGTTCGTCTTCCGTCGCACATCCCCAGGGAGGCGCCGATTGTCAAACAGCGTTCGCTAACGTGATTAAAGCGAGTCTTGAAACGTCAGGTCTCAAGCCGACTGAGATCGGCCATATCCATGCTCATGGCTTGAGTTCGGTGAAGTCGGATCGAGAAGAAGCTGCCGCGATTGCCGCCACATTGCCTGGAGTTCCGGTGACCGCCGCGAAAAGTTATTTTGGCAACCTCGGCAGCGGCAGTGGTGTGGTCGAGATGATCGCCAGCATCATGGCGCTGTCGCATCGGCAGTTGTTCCCGATTCTCAATTGCGATTCACGGGCAGTCGACTGTCCCATTCGACTGGCTCAAACCGGCGAATCCCCGGGAAGTTCATTCATCAATCTCAACACCACGCCACAAGGCCAAGCCAGCGCGGTCGTGATTCGAGCGGTCGAATAGTTCCTTCATGGCGCGATGCAATTTATCGCGCTGTCTGGGACTGAGTATCGCGCGACTCACGACTCGTTTCAAGGCACTCGCCTTGAAACGCACTGTGTTAGAGGCTCTGCCTCGCTGAGGCCGATCAACATCCGCGACATCGAACAAGCACCGCTGGCGGAGCCAGTACAGCAGTGGGTTGCGAGGCCGAGCCTCGCAACCAGATGTCAAAATAATAATTGACAAAATTTCCGCTTTTTCTCGCAAAAACCCGGAAGGAAGGAAGGAAGGCGTCCGCGAAATTTTGTTGTTGACTTGTGTTTCAATATCCCTAACATCAGGCACGGGTATCAGCAGCGCGATGACGTTCTGCGAGACACCAACACGACGATGGAAGCGGTCTTTTCCTAAAAATCTCTTTTTGAATTAGTTAAACGCATCATTACCGACGAGGTTAAACGATGTTCCGAACTGTTCTTTCAATTTTGGTGGTTTCGATTGTGGTTGCTTCTTGCGCGACGCAATTGACCGCTTCGGCGATGTGTGGGCTTCAGGAGACCTTTCCAAGCGACGCACCGAAGGCGAACATCACCGAGCGTCGCACGATCGAGGCGACTGCTTTTTTTGATCCCTCCAAAGAGACTTTCTATACCTACGTTACGTTAGAACCAGTGCCCTCTGGCGAGAAAATTCGTCTGGCGTTGACGATTACCAATGGCTTGAAAGCGCCATTATTAATGAAGCTTTTGAAGACCACTTGTGGTTGTGCATCGGTAAAATTTCCGCAAGGTGTACTCGAGGGGGGGCAAAGTGTCGTAGGCGAGTTAGCGATTGATCTTCCCACGTCATCGATGACTGGCGGCACCACCATTGCTTTGGAATTTTTTGACGACCCCGTCAAGTCGCCTATTGCGACGATCAATATCGTAATTCCATTGTCCGGCTGCTTGTCGATCGATACTTCCAGACGTTTTTTTGAGCTTGATCAGCAGCTATCGGCGTGGCGCATTCCCGTCACGTTTACGGCGCCGATCACCTTCGAATCCATTGAGATTGAGAAATCCGATGCCTTGCAAGATGTGGCGCTGTCGTTAGTAAAAAATGAGAAAGAGAAGTGGGTTGAAATGTCAGTCGCCGACTCGATGATTGGACCACGCGGCATTTCCGGTTCGTTCAGACTGTTGGATAAATCGCGAGGCGTTTCCACCGACCAATTTCACATCAGTCTGATTCGCATGCCACCGCTGAGAATCAGCCCTCTATTACTTCGCTTCAGACCAGATGCCGAAAATCCAGGCCGGCTCGTAGCCAGCTCGTTGTTGCAGCAGAACCATAGTGGAAAAAAAGCCGGCGAACTTGAGCAGCCGGGGGCCATAGGCGAGACCGCTGAGCCGCCGGAAACGATTGAAAAAATTGGTTTAACCGTCGCCGGTAAATCCGTTGACGTTGATTCGAAACCCTTGGGAAGCAGCGGCGTACTGAAATTGCACGTATCGGCCTTCAAGAACGACTTGGCCGACAAACCCGCTGCTGAGCCGACGAATGAAACCACCGAATCAGCGGAACCCGTCGAGACATATTGGACCGTGCGAACCAATCGGGCAATTTACAAAATTCCCGTCACTTTTCTGTTAGATTGAATGGAGCATTGAGATGAAAAAAATTATTTTGGTTATGCTTGTTTGGGGAGCCGCCTTTGTTTTTCAGGGTGGAAACTCGCTTGACGCGTTCCGGGTTGCGCCGGTTGAACCTGACGATCATGTCACACCTGTCCAAAATCCAAATGTTCCAGGAATTCGGCCTGAAGGGGAAATTGGCTGTTGGGTGGAAGTTAAGCCAAATTGTGCAAGTTTTGTTGGCGTTGGTCCATTTAACCAATGCGGCGGAGCAACATGCACAAGAACGCTTGTGGAATTACCTGATGAACAAACGATTTGGGTGTGGACCTGCTCAAATAGGAGGTTGGAATACCACTTGAGTGCTTACGAAACTATTAGCCGCGTCATTCCTACTTCTCCTGGTAGCGCCGGACAAAGTGAGTTTACTTCATTCATTAAAGAATGTGGCTACTACAAAGTGTCTTGCCTCTAAAGGATTTGGAATTTCCTGATTTGGGTTAACATAATGCTAACCCAGGAGAAATTCCATGACCAAAAACCGAAGAAAATTTACCGCTGAGCAAAAGGCCGAGATCGTACGACGCCATCTGAAAGATAA
>JANNWZ010000207.1:0-2211 GCA_031409295.1 Mariniblastus sp. | reverse complement strand
CGATCATCGCAATGCCAAATGCATGGAAGTTTTGCAACGGGAAATTAACAGTGGCAAGAAGAATTTGGCGATCTTTTATGGCGCCGGTCACTTACCAGATATGCAACGGCGCCTACTGAGTGAATTTAAAATGAAACGCGCGGGCCAGAGTTGGTTAACAGCTTGGTCGCTGGAATCGAAATAGTTCCAGCACACAAGCCGCGTTTGAATTGGCGTTCGGAACACTTTCGGCGCATCGGCGTTTTTTTGCGGCGGTTCAAAATTCATGTTTTGGCAAGATTCTGATATATGGGGCTGGCTCTTTCGGCGGGAGTTTTAGTCCAGTTTCGTCGGCCCATGATTCCCGCTCGTCCCGCGACGCATAAAAACGCAGCCACGATTCTTCGTCCTCCACAATATCCAGGCACTGCCAGTTCAGGTATTTTTCCGGGAGCACAACTTTTTTTTCCTGGGCCGGCAAAATGTCGCGAACAATCATGCAGTACAACTGGCGATCTGATAGATGGTCTGTATGAACAAGCAAGATGTTTTTTTCAAACAGTCGACCGATGACCTGATGCAACCGTTGGTGCAATTCTTGGTCCGTAAGTGATTGATGCGAGGCCATTACCAATTCCGGCTCGAACCACTGACTGATGGGCAGTACGGGAGCGCGTTCCCAAGCTAGCAAAGAACTCAAGAATTCGTTCTCGTGAAACACCGACATTTTGTCCGTATTGATCAAATAGACCGATTCGTCCAGAAAGGGTTCGATTTCGTCTCGCAAGCGAGCGTTATCCATTAGGAGATCGACTTCAGACATGGCTATACTGCGGGGTAATGGGTTTAAGATTTTTCGGACTCGACGAATCCGGTTGCTGAAATCTACCAATTGAATACCCAACGACAAGGATTAACTTTAGCAATTGGTCAAAAATCAGGCGGAGATTTGATCGGCTCCGCGAACGATCGATACCAACGCCAAAGTTTATCAAAACAATCGGGAGTCTATCTCGACGGCACAACGACGATAGCAGTGTTGGAGAGGTTGAATCGCTGAATTTCGTCAATATTTGTCCAGTCATCGACCGATTCCAATAGGGCGAAAAGATTCGGATTACTACGATTATTAAGGTGGCACGATGCAGGCATTAATCCGTCGATGGCGCAATCACAAAAAACAAGTTAGGCATCAATATCGAGCCGCTATCTCATTCGATCGTCTCGAATCACGGCAAGTGCTGACGGGCATCTATCTTGATCCCTTGAACGGAAATTTGACGATTGCCGGCGACACGGGTAACAACATTGGCCTGGTGACGCAACTTGATAGCTCGACCCTTCGTGCTTCGATCGACAGCTTAAGCCTGGATTACAGTTTGAGCGCCGTAACCAGGATTGTATTCTTTGGATTCGCAGGCAACGATCAATTCACCAACAACACTGCGATTGACGGACTGTTGTTGGGGCATGCTGATAACGATACGTTAATCGGTGGGAGCGGAATTGACCAAATCAATGGCGGCGACGGCAACGATGAGATTCGCGGCAACGCAGGTAACGATCGATTGAATGGTTTCGGTGGCGCCGATTTAATGTATGGCGGAACTGGGAATGATTTTATTTCGACCGGCGATGGTTTGAACGTAGTCTATGGCGAGGCCGGGAACGACAACGTCTTCGGCGGCAACGATCTTGATACGATCTACGGCGGTGATGATATCGATCAGATATTTGGCGGATTTGGCAATGATCAGCTAAACAGTGGTGATGGCGGCGTGCCCGGCTCTCCGGGTATAGCCACTGCAGACTGGGTCTTGGGCAATGCTGGAAATGATTCGTTCACGGGCGGTGCTGGATTGAATGTGTTCTATGGCGGCGATGGTGACGATACCATGGTCGGCGGTAGCGGCGAGAACCGGTTGCATGGACAAAATGGTAACGACAATTTGACGGGCGGGCCGGGCGTGGACTTAATTGTCGGACACGATGGCAACGATATCATCAATGGGTTAGGTGGATTCGATTTTATCGTGCCTGGTGTTGGCGACGATTTGATCAACGGCGGCACTGAAACGGATTACATTTTTTTTGCGGGCCAGTTCGCTGACTACCAAATCTTTGGTGCGACTGGGAACCTCACGGTTTTCGATACACGCGGCCTCAACGGAACCGACACGGTAGTTGCGGCAGAGTTCTTTCGTTTCGACGATGGCGAACGAGCGGCTGTTT